>NZ_JBVJIM010000013.1:0-309606 GCF_055586305.1 Nonomuraea sp. NPDC051298 | reverse complement strand
GGTCAGGCGCTGAATTCTGGCTGGTCTGGAATGTCCGGTTGACGGAGGCCCTAGCTCTGGCCCACGAACTTCAAGTTCGTCGACTGGCGCCAGGTGAGCAGGGCACTCGACCTGGGCTGACGTAGGAGGCCGACCGTGCGGCGACGTGGCCGCGGGGTCGCGCCTCGCGGCTCACGACGTCCGGTGCTTTCCGTATCCGGCTCTGTAGTGGATCTGTAGTCGCCGTCCCTAGCCTGGGGCGCGACGAGAACGATCTCCCATGCCGGAAAGGACGAGCGACGATGACATCGGGCTTCACCGCGTGGATCGTGGTCACGGTCCCGCCCACCTGACGCCCCACCGCCTCCGTACGTGAAGATCGCCCCACAGCCGCGAACTTTCCGTCGGCGTACGCCATCACAGAAAGGGGCGTAAATCACGCCCATCTGAGAAACGGAGTGACGGGAATGAAGATGACTCGGCTGGCGGCGGGACTGGTGGTCACCGGAGCGGCACTCGCGATCGCGAGCCCGGCGGGCGCCGCGTCCGCCGCACAGGTCCAGGTGGCGGCCGCCACCGCGCCGGGCACCTTCGGTCCCCTCGGCTACGGCGGCGTCAAGCTGGGGATGACCGCCAAGCAGGCCAAGGCCACCGGCAAGCTCGTGCTCAAGTGGAACGACTACTGCTCCGCCTGGGACTACAAGGCCCACCCGAACCCCAAGAACGAGGTGAGCCTCTACCTCTCCAAGAAGCGCGGCGTCGCCGTCATCTTCGCCCCCGACCGGGTGCGCACCCCCGCGGGCATCGGCGTCGGCTCGACCCTCGGCCAGGTCAAGAGGGCGTACCCGGGCGTCAAGAGCCAGGTGAGCGGTTACTACGCCACCGTGCCCGGCAACCGCGACGCGTACTACTACTTCGGCGTCAACCGCCAGGGCAAGGTGGTGGAGCTGGCCCTCGGCCTCAAGACCCAGGACTGCGTGAACTGACCGCCCCTGCCATAGCCGACGGTTATGGGCACAGGTATTGGACCCTGAGAACGCCCGCGCCCGACCATGATGATCGATCCCATCACACCGAGCGGAGAGACTTCATGAGCGAACAGCCGCGGCCGTCGAGACGGGCGATCCTCACGACCGGCGCCACGGGCGCGATGGCGCTGGCAGCCGGGGGCGTGGCCGGCGCCGCGCCCGTTCTGGCGAACACGCAGAACCCGCCCGCCCCCTCCGAAGGCAGGGCCGACCCGCGCGGGCGCTTCGCCGGCAAGGTGGTCCTCATCACCGGGGCGACGTCGGGCATCGGGCAGGCCACCGCGTACGAGATGGCCCGGCAGGGCGCGCGGGTGTTCTTCTGCGGGCGGCGCGAGGAACTCGGGAGGCGTCACGAGCGGGAGATCAGGGGGTTCGGCGGGGACGCCGTGTACCTGCGGGCCGACGTGACGAAGGAGGGCGACGTACGGGCGCTGGTGGAGGCGTGCGTACGCCGCCATGGGCGCATCGACATCGCCTTCAACAACGCGGGCATCGAGAGCCCGCGGGCCGCGCCGCTCCACGAGCAGACGCTCGACGACTTCGAGCAGGTCTGGCGGACGAACGCGGCCGGGGTGTTCCTGTCCATGAAGTACGAGATTCCGCACATGCTCCGCCAAGGCGCCGGGATCATCGTCAACACCGCGTCCATCTCGGCCGAGGTCGGTTTCGCCACGATCTCTCCGTACAACGCGAGCAAGCACGCGGTGGCGTCGCTCACCAAGGTGGCCGCGCTGGAGTACGCCGACCGGAACATCCGCGTCAACGCCCTGGCCCCTGGCGCGGTGGACACTCCGATGCTGGAGCGGGCGGCCAGGGCCTTCGGGGTGACGTACGAGCAGATCGCGCAGGACTATCCGATCAAGCGGATCGTCCGGCCGCAGGAGATGGCCCGCGTGGTGATGTGGCTGGCCTCCGACGACGCGACCGCCGTGGTGGGCACGGACATCGACGCGTCGGGCGGCTTCCTGACCGGCTGAGCCGAACGGGCCGCTGAGCCGAACGGGCCGCTGAGCCGAACGGACCGTCGTGCGGCCGCGGGCGTCCATGCAGACCGTGCCCGTGACCGCGCCCGCCACGGAAACATCCACCATCAAAAGGGTCAAGGTGCCGGATCTGGCGCATGGGCCACGCGTGGCCCCGGGTACGCGTAGGGGTGGCCACCGTGCCGGTGGCGCATCGGAGCGCACCGATGGGGGGATGGACCATGGCTCACGGCCGCGTGCGCACAGTGACCGACCTGCCGACGCCCGACTTCGCCTTCGACCCCGACGCGCCGGGCGCGTGCCTGGCGGGGGTGAGGCCGTATCGCCAGGGCTCCTACCGGCTCGACACCGAACGCCCGTCCGGCAAGTTCGTCGTGCACAACTACGGGCACGGCGGCGCCGGCATCAGTATGAGCTGGGGCTGCGCGGCCAGGGTGAAGGACCTCGTCCGGACGTTCCTGGCCGGCTCGCCCCAGACGGAGGCCGCGGTGTTGGGCGCGGGCGTCATGGGGCTCACGGCCGCCACGCGGCTGCTCGACCTCGGGCTCAGGGTCACGATCTACGCCGACCGCCTGCCGCGCGACACCACGTCGTGGCGGGCCGGGGGCCAGTGGGCGGTCTCCATCATGGAGTTCGCCGGCAAGGAGCAGGAGCTCAAGGGCATCGTCAAGACGGCCTACACGACGTTCAAGCAGAGCATCGGCAACGGCTACGGCGTCTCCGAGGTGCCCAACTACAGCATCAGCCGCACCCCGGGCCTGGACACGGTCATGGAGCTGGTGCCCGGCCTGCTGCCGCCCCGCGAGGACCTTCCCGGGCTGCCGTTCCAGAACCACCACGATCAGCCGGGCCACAAGTACCAGACGCTGCTCGTCGAGCCGCCGATCTTCCTCGCCCGGCTGGAGCACGACCTGAGGGCGCGCGGCGTCACGTTCGTGACGCGCCGGTTCGCCGACAAGGCCGACGTGCTCACGCTGGCCCAGCAGATCATCGTCAACTGCACCGGGCTCGGCGCGAAGACCCTGTGGAACGACTCCAACCTGCTGGCCATCAAGGGACAGCTCGCGATGTTGCGACCACAGCCCAACCTGCACTACCTCTACGGCCGCAACGGCTACCTGTTCCCGCGCGCGGACCACGTCGTCATCGGCGGCACCACCGAGATGGGCGTCGATGACGAGGTCCCATCGAAGACCGTGTGCACCGGCCTGGTGCGGCACATCGCCGCCGCGTTCGGCGAGGCCGCGCGCGTGCCGCTGCCGAGGTTCCACATCGATCACCCGGACAACGAGCGGCTGGTCGACCCGCGGCTGTCCCTCTCCGACTGACCGAGTTCCGACTGACCGAGTTCCGACTGACCGAGTTCCGACTCACCGTTTCCGACCGACCGACCGGCCCCGCCGCGTGGCGGGGCGGCACTGGAGCGTCACCGTGCCCTTCACCGTCGCCGACTACGTGCTCGAACGGCTGAGCCAGCAGGGCGTCGACACGCTCTTCGGCGTGCCGGCGGCCTTCTGCGCGCCGCTGTTCGACGCCGTCGGCAGCCACAGCATCAAGGCGGTCGTGACCGCGGCCGATCTGGAAGCCGGGTACGCCGCGGACGGCTACGCGCGCACGAAGGGCCTCGGCGCGGTCGCGGTCGCCAACGGCGTGGGCATGCTGAGCATGGTCAACGCCATCGCCGGAGCCTTCGTCGAGCGCAGCCCGGTGGTGGTGCTCAACGGCGGCCCGAACGCCGCCAACCTGGCCAACCTGAAGGACTTCGACGTCCTGTTCTCGCACTCGACCGGCCGGCCGGACGGGGATCTGGCGGCGTACCAGCTCGTCACCGCGAGCGCGGCCCGCGCCGGGCGAGCCGCCGACGTGCCCGCGCTGGTCGACAACGCGATCTCCACCGCGATCAGGCGCAAGCGCCCGGTCTACGTCGAGATCAACCGGGACATCTGGACGGCGACCTGCCCGGCCCCGACCGGGGCGCTGCCCGTCAGCAATCCGGCGGCGGGCACCGAGCAGCAGCTCGCCGCCACGATCGTCGGGCTCGTACGGGCGGCGTCGGCGCCGCTGGTTCTCGTGGGCACCGAGATCCAGCGGTACGGGCTGGCTGACAAGGTGGCCGACCTGATCGCCAAGCTCGGCGTCCGCTGGTCGGCCCAGTTGCTCGCCAAGTCGGTACTGCCCGAGCAGGGCAACGGCTGGGTCGGCGTCTTCGCGCCGCCGAACTCCCTGCCCTCCGCCGCCGGCGCGGTCGCGAACGCGGACCTGATCCTCATGCTCGGCTGCGTGTTCCCGAGCGGCTACGCCACGCTCGTGAGCGGCGGCGTCAACCGGATCGTCACCGCGTACGACGGCAAGGTGAAGATCAAGAACGCCGCCAAGCAGAACGCGGAGCTGGGCGCGCTCGTGACCGCGATGGTCACCGAGGCCGCCAGGCAGGCGCCCACGCCGGTGCCCGCCGCCGTGGACCCCGCGGCGCCCGCCGCGACCGGCCCGCTGACCTACCGTCAGGTGTTCGACCGCATCGGCGCCGCGCTGGACGCCTCGTGGCTCGTGGTCCCCGACACCTTCCTCGGTGTCGCCTCGGCGGCGAACCTGCCGGTCAAGGGCCGTGACGCGTTCCTGTGCAGCGCCGTGTGGGCCTCCATCGGGCACTCCGTGGCCGCCGCGGTCGGCGCGTCGTTCGGGTCGAGCCGCCGTCCGCTGGTCGTCTGCGGCGACGGCGGCTTCCACATGACCGCGCAGGCGCTCTCCACGATGGTCCGGTACGGGCGCAACCCGGTCGTCGTCGTCATCGACAACGGGATCTACGGCTTCGAGCAGTTCCTCATCGACTCCGGGTACTTCGGCAACGCCGGCGCGCAGCCGAAGCCGTACGTGGTGCTGAACCGGTGGGACTTCGTCGCCTTCGCGACGGGCCTGGGCGTGCCGTTCGCCCGGTCCGTGGACACGGCGGCGGCCTTCGACCAGGCGCTCGCCGCCGCGAAGGCGTCCAACACCCCGGGGCTGATCGTCGCGCGGGTCGATCCGCACGGCCTGCCCGCGGAACTCTCCTGACGGACGCGCTCACGGGACACGGGCTTTGGGGACGGCGGGCTTATCGGACGCGGAAGCGCATCCGGCACACCACCGCGTCCGTACGGCGGCGCAGCGCCCTGGCCAGCACGGCGCCGCGCTGGTTCTGCAGCAGGCGCTGCCAGGCGTGCTCGGGCTCGACCTCGGCGATCAGCACGAACACGTGCGGCTCGGGCACCTGGGCCAGGTACGTGAGCAACGGCTCGTCCAGCCGCCGGTGCGCGTCGAAGAGCTGGACCAGCTCCACCTCGGGCGCCCACCGCTCCCAGTCGCCGACGAAGGCCCTGGCCTGCTGCTCGTCCTCGGGGTGGGTGACGTTCACGGCCACCACCCGGTCGCCCAGCGACAGCGCCGCGGACAGGACGTCCCTGGTCAGCCGCGTCACCGCGTGCACCGGCACCACCACCAGGGAGCGGCGCGGGCGGGGCGGCTCAGGGGTCCTGCCCAGCTCCAGTCGCGCCCCGATGCGCGCGTAGGAGCGGTTGACCCATTCCATGCCCGCGACCAGCAACGGCAGCGCCACCACGATCAGCCAGCCGCCCTCGCCGAACTTCGACAGCGTGACCACGATCGCGGCCACGAACGTCAGCAGCGCGCCGAACCCGTTCAGCGCCGCCCGCCATCTCCACCCGGCGGGGCGGCTCCCCACCCAGTGCCGAACCATGCCGGCCTGCGACAGCGTGAACCCGACGAACACCCCGATCGCGAACAGCGGGACCAGCAGGTTCATCTCGCCCCTGGCCACGACGAGCAGCAGGGCGCTGGTGACGGCCAGGAAGCCGATGCCGTAGCGGTGCACCTGCCGGTCGGCGCGCAGGGCGAAGAAGTGCGGCAGGTTGTTGTCGCGGGCCAGCAGTTGCGCCAGCACCGGCAGGCCGCCGAAGGAGGTGTTGGCGGCCAGCGCCAGCAGCACCACGGTGGCGAACTGGACGAGGTAGAACAGCGGCCCGTCCCCCAGCGACGCCCGGGTGACCTGCGCGAGGACCGTCACGCCGTCCGCCGGGGCGATGGCGAACTTCTCGATGAGCGCGGCGATGCCCAGCAGCATCACGGCCAGCAGCCCGCCCAGCGCCACCTCCGCCCGCTGCGCCCGGCGCACGCGGGGCCGCCTGAACGACGGGACCGCGTTCGCGATGGCCTCCACGCCGGTCAGGGAGGCGCAGCCGTTCGCGAACGCCTTCAGCAGCAACAGCACGCCCACCGTCTGCAGGCTCGCCGCCTGGTGCGTGACGTCCACGGCGGGCCCGCCGCGCAGCAGCCCGGCCACGATGACGAGCAGGATCGCGCCCACGTACACCGCGGTCGGGACGACGAACGCGCGGGCGCTGTGCGCGATCCCGCGCAGGTTGACCGCCGTGACCAGGGCCAGCACCGCCAGGCACAACCACACCGTGTACGGCAGCAGCTCAGGGAAGGCGGAGGTGAGCGCGGCGACCCCGGCGGCCACCGAGACGGCGACGTTGAGCACGTAGTCGATGACCAGCGAGGCCCCGGCCACCAGACCGGCCCGCCGTCCGAGGTAGGTCTTGGCCACCCCGTAGGCGCCGCCGCCCTCGGGGAAGGCCGCGATGACCTGCCGGTAGGAGAGGGTCAGCACGGCCAGCAGGGCCGCGATCGTGAGCGTGACCGGGATGGTGAACCCGAGCCCCGCGCCACCGGCCAGGGCCAGGACCAGGACGATCGCCTCGGGCCCGTACGCCACCGACGCCATGGCGTCCAGCGACAGCGCGGAGAGCCCGCCGACGACGGACAGCCGGTGCCGCTCACCGGTATCGGCGGGCTCCTTGGCGGTGGCGCGTTCCTTGACAACGGACATTACGGAATACTCCTAAAGGGGATTTTCACCCCCATGTTGCGCCTGCCACCGGCCCGCAAGCGCACATCCCTACGCCTTCCTGACGCACGCGTCCCGAATACCTACGCGGAAAATACGCCGTCGGGTTCGCTCAGTACCCGCCGCCAGGGCCCGCCGTCAGGGCTCCTCGTGTGCGACGCCGCCGGGCCCGTGGAGGTGTCCCAGCAGGACGGGGGCCCGTCTGGCCGCGGCCCTGGACCGCGACGGGCGGCGCGGGCCGCGCGGCCGGAAGACGTGCGCGAAGGCGCAGCCCACGAGCGCCGCGACGGTGAACGTGACCAGCCGCTCCAGATCAGCGGCCTCGAAGGTCAGCTCGCCCTCCGCGTGCACCAGGAAGCCCGTGGTGAAGCACCAGGCCATCACGCCCGTGACGGGCGCGGCGAGGTAGTGCCCCGCCCACGCGCCGAACACCCCGACCTCCGCGGCCACCAGCACGACCCGATCCGCGGTCTCGGCGAAGGCCAGCGCGGCGACGGCACACGCGCCGATCGCGTACACGAACCCGGCCGGGAGCAGCACACCCACAGGACTTCCGCGCATCCGCCGTTCCTTTCAGGGGCACACGCCTTTCATATAACCGGCTAAAGCCCTGCGGAAGCCGTTTTTCTACGCCATCCTCACGTTTTCGCCACAGACCCTGACGCATTCTCCACGCGCCCTGAAGGCGTCAAAACCCTTTCCACCGATCGGAAAATGCGCGTGGCGGGATGACCTCGTGCCGCCTGCCCGGAAAGGAGGACCCGTCGCCGGGCCCGCTCACGTGACCGGCCGGTCCCGTCCCGGCCCGCGATCGACGCCGCGGACGTGATGGGCCAGCCCGGCGAGCCACCGGTCGATCACACTGGGCCAGTCGGTACGCAGCGCCTCCTCGTGGGTCAGCCGGAAACGCTCCGCGCACGGGGAGAGCCGGCCCCCGAGCTGGTCCGCCTCCAGCACCACGTCCAGGCCGTCGAGGCTGGGCACGAACGCCAGCCCGACCCCGTGCACGATCCCGGTGTGGTGGCTGGGCGGGAAGAACTCGATCTGCTGGTGGAAGGGCAGCTCCCGGCCCCCGCGATCCGGCCCGCCGGTCCGCAGGGCGGCGGTCTTGAAGGGGAAGCCGAGCCGCGCGAACGCCTGCAGGACCCGCGACTGGGACGGCAACGGCCGGACGGCGACCAGGTCGGGATCGGCCTGGTCGACGACCGTGGTGGTGGCCACCTCGGCGCGTACGCCGAGCGCCATGCCGGGCAGGTGCCGGCCGCCGATCTCGCTGATCGGCGTCTCCCACGGGACCGCGACCTGGAACTCGAAGGCCCGTTCCTCGCCCTGACGGACGACGAGCGGCCCCGAGATCCGGGTCTGGGCGAACTCCTCGCCCTCGGTCAGCGCGGGGCCCGGGAAGGTGATCAGGCCCAGGCCGATCCGGTCGAGCGCGGCGTCGAACTCGCCGCCCTTCAGCCGGGCCTCGCCGGACAGCATGCCGCCGGGCTGGGTGCGTGGGGTGTTGAGGATGACGGCTATCGAGGGTGCGCCCGCACCGAAGGCGTCGCGCAGCCGTTTGAAGACCACGGTTGATCTCCCCGTCTCAAAGGGACCGAGCCATTCGCCCTCTGAACGATCGGGGGGTGACGGGGGTTCCTGCCGATCGCCACGATCGAGGGTTCCCTGGAGGTCCCTGCCCACCGCCGTCGGACCCGGGACAACCGTCGCCCCGCTCAAGCCCAGCCCTCACCTCGCCGATCTCCGGCTCTCGGGCCCGCATGGATTCCGCCAAGAACGGCAATGCGCCCCAAAGCTCGGGACGCGCCGACCTTGAGCCCGCCCTCGCCGGGGAACGACCAACATCATGGTCCGATTGAGGAGTGGGGGATGGCCGACGTCGTCTTCGTCGCCCTGACGGTCGCGGTCTTCGCGGTCCTGGGGCTGGTCGTCAGGGCAGTGGAACGGCTGTGAACGCCGTCAACGCCACCGGCCTCGCGGTGGTCACGGCCCTGGTCGTCTTCATGGTCGTGGCCCTGCTGTTCCCGGAGCGGTTCTGATGTCCGCGACCGCGGCGGGGATCGTGTTCATCGGGTCGCTGCTGGTGGCCCTGGCCCTCTGCTACCGGCCGCTGGGCGACTACCTCTACCGGGTCTACACGGGCACCCGGCACTCCGCCGTCGAGCGGCTGGCCTACCGGTTGCTGGGCGTCCGGCCGGGCGTCGAGCAGCCGTGGAGTGGGTACGCGCGGGGCGTGCTGGCGTTCTCGGTCATGTCGATCCTCTTCCTGTACGGCCTCCAGCGCCTGCAGAGCCACCTGTTCCTGTCCCTGGGGATGAAGCCGGTCGAACCGGCGCTGGCCTGGAACACCGCGGTCAGCTTCGCGACCAACACGAACTGGCAGGCGTACTCGGGCGAGTCCACGATGGGCCATCTCGTGCAGACGGCCGGCCTGGCCGTGCAGAACTTCGTCTCCGCGGCCGTCGGCCTGGCGGTGGCCATGGCGCTCGTCCGCGGGTTCGCCCGGCGCAGGTCCGGCACGATCGGCAACTTCTGGGCGGACCTCGTCCGCGGCACCGTACGCGTGCTGCTGCCGATCGCGTTCGTGGCGGCGGTGGTGCTGGTGGCCGGCGGGGCGATCCAGACGTTCGCCGGTCACAGCACGTGGACGACGCTGACCGGCGGCGAGCAGACGTTCACCCCGGCCGCGGTGGCCTCACAGGAGGCGATCAAGACCCTGGGCACGAACGGCGGCGGCCTCTTCAACGTCAACTCCGCCCACCCCTTCGAGAACCCCACGTCGTGGACGAACTGGGTGGAGATCTTCCTGCTGACGGTGATCGCCGCCTGCCTGCCGCGCACGTTCGGCCGGATGGTGGGCGACCACCGCCAGGGGTACGCGATCGTGACGGTGATGGCGATCATCGCCCTCCTCAGCGTCTTCGTGACCAACTGGTCCGAGACGAGCGCGAACGGCACCGTCCCGCAGGCGGCCGGGCAGTCGGCGGAGGGCCGCGAGGTCCGCTTCGGCACCTCGGACTCGGCCCTGTTCGCCTCGGCCGCGACCCTCACGAGCACGGGCGCGGTGGACTCGGCGCACGACTCGTACACGGCGATCGGCGGCGGCATGCTGATCTTCAACATGATGCTCGGCGAGGTCGCGCCCGGCGGCACCGGCTCGGGCCTGTACGGCATCCTGATCCTGGCCGTGATCACGGTGTTCGTGGCCGGGCTGATGGTCGGCCGCACGCCCGAATACCTGGGCAAGAAGATCGGCGCGCGCGAGATCAAGCTGGCCTCGCTGTACTTCCTGGTGACCCCGGTGCTGGTGCTGATCGGCACGGCACTGGCGATGGGGACGCCGATGGGCCGCGCGGCCATGCTGAACTCCGGCCCGCACGGCCTGTCGGAGATCCTCTACGCCTACACCAGCGCCTCGAACAACAACGGCTCCGCCTTCGCCGGGATCAGTGCGAACACCGCCTTCTTCAACACCACGCTCGGCCTGTGCATGGCCCTCGGCCGGTTCCTGCCGATCGTCCTGGTGCTGGCGCTGGCCGGTTCGCTGGCGGCGCAGTCGCCCGTCCCCGGCGGCGCGGGCACGCTGCCGACCCACCGGCCGCAGTTCGTCGGCATGGTCGTCGGCGTGACGATCATCCTGGTCGCCCTCACGTTCCTGCCCGCGCTGGCGCTCGGGCCGCTCGCGGAAGGGCTGCGGTAGGCGATGCGGGCCGCACAGCAGAAGGTCGGCGGCGGTCTGCTCGACCCCGGGCAACTGATCCGCTCGCTGCCGGACGCGCTGAGGAAGCTCAACCCGGTCACGCTGTGGCGTAACCCCGTCATGTTCATCGTCGAGGTCGGCGCGGTCTTCACCACCGTCCTGGCCGTGCTCGACCCGTCGTTCTTCGCCTGGGCCATCACGGTGTGGCTGTGGCTGACCGTCGTCTTCGCCAACCTGGCCGAGGCCGTGGCCGAGGGCCGGGGCAAGGCGCAGGCCGCCACCCTGCGCCAGGCGAAGACCGAGACCCAGGCCCGCCGCCTCACCGACCCCGGCGACCCCGCCCACTGGGAGTCCGTGAGCGCGCCCGACCTCAGGCAGGGCGACCACGTGATCGTGGAGGCCGGGGAGGTCATCCCCGGCGACGGCGACGTGGTCGAGGGCATCGCGAGCGTGGACGAGTCGGCGATCACCGGCGAGTCGGCCCCCGTGATCCGCGAGTCGGGCGGCGACCGGTGCGCCGTGACCGGCGGCACCAGGGTGCTGTCCGACCGGATCATCGTCCAGATCACCCAGAAGCCCGGCGAGAGCTTCATCGACCGGATGATCGCCCTCGTGGAGGGCGCGAACCGGCAGAAGACGCCGAACGAGATCGCGCTCAACATCCTGCTGGCCGCCCTGACCATCATCTTCCTGGTCGCCACGGCGACGATGCAGCCCCTGGCGATCTACTCCAAGTCGATCAATCCCGGCGTGCCCGACTCCCTGGCCCTGACCGCCGACGGCGTGACCGGCGTCGTCCTGGTCTCGCTGCTGGTCTGCCTGATCCCGACCACGATCGGCGCGCTGCTGTCGGCCATCGGCATCGCCGGGATGGACCGGCTCGTCCAGCGCAACGTCCTGGCCATGTCGGGGCGGGCGGTCGAGGCGGCCGGGGACGTGTCCACGCTGCTGCTGGACAAGACCGGCACCATCACGCTGGGCAACCGGGAGGCCGGCCAGTTCGTCCCCGTCGACGGCGTCACCGAGCAGGAGCTGGCCGAGGCCGCGCAGATCTCCAGCCTGGCCGACGAGACCCCGGAGGGCCGTTCGATCGTGGTGTTCGCCAAACAGCACTACGGCCTGCGCGAGCGCGACCTCCAGGGCGCCCAGTGGGTGCCCTTCACCGCCCAGACCCGCATGTCCGGCGTCAACCTGGGCGAGCGCCAGATCCGCAAGGGCGCCGCCACCGCCGTCATGCAGTGGGTACGCCGCCACGGCGGCCACCCCACCGACGAGGTCGGCCATCTGGTGGACGGCATCTCCGCCTCCGGCGGCACCCCGCTCGTCGTCGCCGAGCAGGGCCGCGTGCTCGGCGTCATCCACCTCAAGGACGTCGTCAAGCAGGGCATGCGGGAACGCTTCGACGAGATGCGCCGCATGGGCATCAGGACCGTCATGATCACCGGTGACAACCCGCTGACCGCCAAGGCCATCGCGGACGAGGCCGGGGTCGACGACTTCCTCGCCGAGGCCACCCCGGAGGACAAGCTCGCGCTCATCAGGAAGGAGCAGGAGGGCGGCCGGCTGGTCGCGATGACCGGCGACGGCACCAACGACGCCCCCGCCCTGGCCCAGTCCGATGTCGGCGTGGCCATGAACACCGGCACCTCCGCCGCCAAGGAGGCCGGGAACATGGTCGACCTGGACTCCAACCCCACCAAGCTCATCGAGATCGTCGAGATCGGCAAGCAGCTCCTCATCACCAGGGGCGCGCTGACCACGTTCTCCATCGCCAACGACATCGCGAAATACTTCGCGA
Organism: Nonomuraea sp. NPDC051298; assembly: GCF_055586305.1. Taxonomy (NCBI): domain Bacteria; kingdom Bacillati; phylum Actinomycetota; class Actinomycetes; order Streptosporangiales; family Streptosporangiaceae; genus Nonomuraea; species Nonomuraea sp. NPDC051298. Next base: position 297,212 of record NZ_JBVJIM010000013.1, on the reverse strand, counting down.
TCATCCCGGCCATGTTCGCCGCCGTCTACCCGGGCCTCGACGCCCTCAACGTCATGCGCCTGACCAGCCCACAATCAGCCGTCCTGGCGGCGGTGATCTTCAATGCGCTGGTCATCGTCGCGCTGATCCCCCTGTCGCTGCGCGGCGTCCGCTACCGCCCGTCCAGCGCCTCCAAGCTGCTGTCGCGCAACCTCTACCTCTACGGCCTGGGCGGCATCATCGCCCCCTTCATCGGCATCAAGATCATCGACCTCATCATCCACTTCCTTCCGGGGATGTCGTAAATGAACCGCACGCCCACCTGGGTACGCCAGCACCTCGTGGCGCTCCGCGCGCTGCTCACGCTGACGGTGCTCACCGGGGTGATCTACCCGCTGGTCGTCACGGGCGTGGCCCAGACGCTGTTCAACGACCACGCCAACGGCTCGATCGTCCAGAAGAACGGGAAGGACGTGGGCAGCTCGCTCATCGGCCAGTCCTTCACCGGCCCCGGCGGCGCCCCCGTCGCCGCCTACTTCCAGTCCCGGCCGTCGGCGGCCGGCGACGGCTACGTCACGACGTCCACCAGCGCGAGCAACCTCGGGCCCGAGGACATCATCGACACCCCGGCCAGGAAGTCCCTGCTCACCCAGGTCTGCGCCCGCTCGAAGGCGGTCGGTGAGCTGGAGGGCGTCAGCGGCGCCCGGCCGTACTGCACTGCCGACGGGGTCGGCGCGGTGCTGAAGGTCTTCCCCGACCGCGCCGTCAGCGTCAACCAGGCGTGCCCGGCCACGCCCTTCGTGCCGGAGTACCGGAGGCTGAAGGTCGAGTGCGCGCGGCCGGGCCAGGACTACGCGGCGGGGCGGACCGTGCCGGTCCGGGGGGACGCCGGGACGCCCGCCGTTCCCCCGGACGCGGTCACCGCCAGCGGCTCCGGCCTCGACCCGCACATCTCCGTGGCCTACGCCCACCTCCAGACGCCCCGCGTGGCCAGGGCGCGCGGCCTCGGCCGGGCCGAGGTCGAGCGGCGCGTCCAGGAGCACACCGTGGGCCGGGCGCTCGGCTTCATGGGCGAACCCGCCGTCAACGTGCTCGAACTGAACCTGGCGCTGGACCGGTCGTGAAGAGGGGCCGCCTGCGGGTCTACCTCGGGGCGGCGCCCGGGGTCGGAAAGACGTACGCGATGCTCGGCGAGGGCCGCCGCGCCCTCGAACGCGGCCGGGACGTGGCCGTGGGCTTCGTCGAGACCCACGGCCGCCCCCGCACCGCCGCCCTCCTCGAGGGCATGGAACTGATCCCCCGCCAGACCATCGTCTACCGCGGGGCCACCTTCACCGAACTCGACGTCGAGGCCGTCATCCGGCGCGCGCCCAAAGTGGCGCTGATCGACGAACTGGCCCACACCAACGTGCCCGGCTCCAAGAACGTCAAGCGCTGGCAGGACATCGACGAGATCCTCGACGCCGGGATCGACGTCATCTCCACCGTCAACATCCAGCACCTGGAATCGGTCAACGACGTCGTCCAGGAGATCACCGGCGTCCCGCAACGGGAGACCGTACCCGACGAGGTGGTCAGGCGGGCCGACCAGATCGAGCTGGTGGACATGTCGGCCGAGGCGTTGCGGCGCAGGATGGCGCACGGGAACATCTACGCCCCGGAGAAGGTCAGCGCCGCGCTGGCGAACTATTTCCGCGTCGGCAACCTCACCGCCCTGCGCGAGCTGGCCCTGCTCTGGGTCGCCGGCAAGGTGGACGACCAGCTCGACCGCTACCGCGCCGAGCACGGCATCGCCACCACCTGGGAGACCCGCGAACGCGTGGTCGTCGCCCTCACCGGCGGCCCGGAGGGCGACACGCTCATCCGCCGCGCCGCCCGCATCGCCGCCCGGAGCAAGGGCGCCGACCTGTTGGCCGTCCACGTCACCGGCACCGACGGGCCGCCCGTCGGCGACCCCGCCGGCCTGGCCCGCCAGCGCACCCTGGTGGAGAGCATGGGCGGCACCTACCACCAGGTCGTCGGCGACGACATCCCGCGCGCGCTGCTCGACTTCGCCCGCGGCGTCAACGCCACCCAGCTCGTCCTCGGCGCCTCCCGCCGCGGCCGCTTCGCCCAGATCATCTCGCGCGGCGTCGGAGTCGAGACAACGGCCAGATCCGGCTCGATCGACGTGCACCTCGTCACCCACGAGCACGTCAAGAAGGGACGGCGGCGGCCGGAACGCTCCCGGGCCGCGCTCACCCGCAAGCGCAGACTCATCGGCTGGGCGGTCGCGGTGGCGGGCCTGCCGCTGCTGACCGCCGTCCTCCTGGCCATCCGCCACATGATCGCCCTGCCCAGCGAGATCCTGCTCTTCCTCTGCCTGGTCGTCGGCGTGGCGCTCATCGGCGGCACCTGGCCCGCGCTCACCGCGGCCGTGGCCGGGTCGCTGCTGCTCAACTGGTACTTCACCCCGCCCGTCGGCCAGTTCACCATCGCCAACCCGGAGAACCTGCTCGCGTTGATCGTGTTCCTGCTGGTCGCGACGGCGGTGAGCACGATCGTGGACGTGGCGGCCCGGCGTACCAGGGAGGCGGCCCGCGCGAGCGCGGACGCCGAGGCGCTGTCCACGCTGGCCGGGCAGGTGCTGCGCGGCGAGGCGGCCCTGCCCTCCCTCCTCGGACGGCTGCGCGAGACGTTCGGGCTCGACTCGGTCACCCTGCTCGAACGCATCGGCGAGCCCACCCCCGAGGACCAGTCCCGCCCCGCGGCGTGGCGCGTCATCGCCTCCTCGGGAACGGCTCCCGCCACCAGCCCAGGCACCGCCGACACCGACGTCGCGATCAGTGACACCCTCGTGCTCGCCGCCCGCGGAGGGCTCCTGGACGCCAGCGACCAGCGCGTCCTGGAGGCGTTCGCCGCCGAGGCCGCCGTCGCGCTGCGCCAGGAGCGCCTCCAGGAGGAGGCGGAACGCGCCAAGCCGCTGGCGGAGGCGGACAGGGTGCGCACCGCGCTGCTCGCCGCCGTCAGCCACGACCTGCGCACCCCGCTGTCGGCCGCCAAGGCCGCCGTCGAGAGCCTGCGCACCCGGGACGTCACCTGGTCCGCGCGGGACCGCGAGGAACTGCTGGCCACCGCCGACGAGTCGCTCGCCCGGCTGGAGCGCCTGGTGGACAACCTGCTCGACATGAGCCGCCTGCAGGCCGGCGTCCTCGGCCTGACCCTCCAGCCCGTCGTCCTGGAAGAGGTCGTGCCCCGGGCGATCGACGACCTCGGGGCCCTGCGCGACCGCGTCGAGGGCGACGTCGCGATCGACCTGCCGGAGATCGTGGCCGACCCGGTGCTGCTGGAGCGGGTGCTGGTCAACCTCATGGCCAACGCCGTCCACCACAGCCCCGCCGGCGTGCGGGTGCTGATCAACGCCGACCGGCACGAGGACCAGGTCGAGATCCGGGTCGTCGACCGCGGGCCGGGCATCCCGCGTGAGGCGTACGAGCAGGTGTTCCTGCCCTTCCAGCGGCTCGGCGACCGCGGCACCGGCGTCGGCCTCGGGCTGGCGCTCGCGCGCGGCCTGACCGAGGCCATGGGCGGCACGCTCGTGCCCGAGGAGACGCCAGGGGGCGGCCTGACCATGGTCGTCAGCCTGCCCGTCTCCTCCCGGGCGTCAAGATCGTGAGGTGGGGCGTGGAGTTCGCGTAGGGGTCGCGTCAGGACGTACGCGCCCCCGCCCGCCACCGGAGAGGCTGGAGAGATCACCCGACCTGACGGAGCGGCCCATGCCCATCAACCCCGACCCGTGGATCCCCGAGCGCGAGGCGGAGATCGAGCGCGACCGGCTCAGGGAGATCCGTTCGCGGCTGCCCGAGGCGGCCAGGCCGCTCGACGACGTGCTGCCCGGCCTGGTCGCACTCACCGTGGCGGAGAACGCCTTCACCTCGTTCACCTACTCGCTGGCGCTGGCGTACAACGAGGTCGAGGCGTACACCATGGCGGAGGTGCGCCACCGCGTGGACGACACCGTACGGATCCAGGACGGCCTGACCTTCTCCCTCGCCACCTGGCAGGACGCGGAAACCGCGAACACCGTGCGGTCGCCGTCCCCCGGAGCGCCGTGAACCTGGCAGAGCTGGCCAGGTCGGGCCTGATGACGGGTACGGGGGCCGGGGTGACGCTGTCGGCGCTGGGCGTGCCCGCGGGCTGGCCGTTCGTCGGGAGGATGTACGTCCACCAGTACGACCCGCAGGTGTTCTTCGACGCGGCCGGGGCCTGGCTGACCGTGCGCGACGACGTCACGGCGGCCCGGCTGAACGTGGCGGCGCTGGTCTCCGAGGTGGCGGTGACGAGCTGGCGCAGCGAGGACGGCCGGGCCTTCCAGCGGCGCATGGACGCGTACCTGGCCGATCTGCGCGGCATCGAGCTTCGTGCCGTGGTCACCGCCCTGACGCTGTACACGGTGGGGGCGGCGCTGGCGGCGATGGTCCTGTTCCAGTTCCTGGTCGCGGCGGCGATGGCCGCCATCGCGGTGTGGGTGCTGGGCGCGGCCGTCACCCCGCTCACCCTGGCCAGTGCCCGGGTCCTGGCCACGCGGAGCCTGACCACGCTCTACGCGGGCTACCAGGGGGTGGAACGGCTGCTCGACGCCCTGCTGCACGGCTGCGCCGCCGCGCTGACCGCGGTCGTCGCCGTGGACGTCGGCGTCGAGGCCGCCCGTGGCGACCGCAGCGGCCTGAACGACCTCGCCGCCGCGACCTTCGCCCAGGGCCCGCTGCTGGTCTGGGGCACGGCCAACCGGGTCGAACGCGACCTGACGGCCCATGGCCTCAGCGGACGCCGTCCGCGCGGCGGAGCGGTGCTGCCGCAGGGCGTCCCGCAGGTCGCGGGCGCCAAGGCCGTCAACGACGTCATGACCGGCAGCCAGACGATCACCGGACGACACGTGCCGGAGCAGGCCGCCGACGGCACCTACGCCTTCCCCTGGGAGTGACACGGACGTGGACATGAACCTGGGTTCGGACCTGGGGCACGCGCTCGGCCTCGACCCCGAACGGCTGGCGGCCGACGCCGACCGCTTCTTCGACCGCCTCTGCCCACCGCCCGACGCGGACGAGCCGGTGCGCGCCGAGTCGAGAGACGGCCTGGTGAGCGTCGAGTACAGCGGCGCGGCGGGCGTCCGGGAGCTGCGGCTCGACCCCCGGGCCATGCGGATGGACTCCGCACGGCTGGCGGAGGCCATCGTCGGCGTGATCCGGCAGGCCAGGGAACGGGCCGAGGCCGGGGAGCGCGAGAGGTCCGAGGCGTTCCTCGGCGCCACCCGCGCGCTCCTCGCCGACCGGGACCTCATCGCGAACCGGCTGCGCGACGTCACCCCCACGCTCCAGGAGAACCTGGAGCGCGCCGGCGCGACCATCGACCGGGTACGCGCCCTGCTCCGCCCCTGATCCCGGCCCCTCGCCGAGGGCGTCACAGCTCGAAGACGAGTACGACGGCGACCACGATGTCCAGGACGCCGCACCACTCGGCGAACGAGCGGGCGACGACCTGGTCCTTCTTCAGGTGCGCGAAGTCCCAGACGCCGTGGAAGAACCAGCCCGCGGCCACCAGGTAACGGGCCGGCTCGGGATCGACGACCAGGCCGGCCAGGGCGAGCCCGCCGAAGACGAGCAGGCCCAGCGCCTGGATCCTGAACGTGCCGTCCTCGCGGAGTTGCCCGTCCACCCCGGCCCAGACCAGCACGACCAGCGCGACGGCGGTGAAGACGGCGGCGGCCGGGATCACGTCCAGGATCCGCAGCCCCATGACGGCGACGAACCCGATCACCAGCCCCGGCCAGGTCGCCTCGCGCCGCCGCAGCTTGGCCATGACGAGGTACAGCAGCGGCAGGAGCACGAGGATGTGGGCGAAGCCGATGACGTCCTCGGCCGACGCGCCTCCGCCGAAGGTCGCGGCCGCCGCCAGCGCCAGCGCCGTCGGCCAGCGCCGCACCAGCCGGCGGGCCCAGCTCACGCGCTGGGTGGTGGGCTTGCTCATGGGAAGCTCCTCCTGTACGGGGTGGGGGTATCCATGAGCCCACCTTGGAGGAGGCGGGACGGCGCGAGTAGTGCCGAACCACAGCCACGGACGTGGGGATGTCACCCGATCTCATGACATCTGTCACACGCCTGATCAGGCGCGCACGTCCCCCGGCTCGCGTCAGATCCAGCCCTCCTCCCACGCGCGGTGGGCGGCGGCGTGGCGGGAGGAGACGCCCAGCTTGGCCATGGCCGACGACAGGTAGTTGCGCACCGTGCCTGGGGCGAGATGGACCTGTGCGGCGATCTCGCTGATCGGGGCGCCGCTCCGCGAGGCGCGCAGGACCTCGAGTTCGCGCCCGGTGAGCGGGCAGTCGTCCTCCGTCAGCGCGGAGGCGGCGATGTCGGGGTCCACATAGCGCCGACCGGCGGCGACGTGACGGATGATCTCCGCCAGCTTGCCGGCGGGGGTGGTCTTGGGCACGAACCCGCTCACTCCCGCGGCAAGAGCGCGGCGCAGCACTGCGGGGCGGGCGTGGCGGGTGACGAGGATCAGCTTGGTCGGCAACTCGGCGCGGATCTCCTCCGCCGCCCGCAGGCCGTCGGCCGGTGGCATCTCCAGGTCCAGTACGGCGATGTCGGGCCGGTGCTCGCGGGTCAGCCGCACGGCGTCGGTGGAGGTGGCCGCCTCGGCGACCACGGCCATGCCGTCCTCCAGGGACAGCAGCGCGGCCAGGGCTCCCCTGAGCAGGTCCTCGTCGTCGGCGATGAGCAGCCGGATCATCGCCCACCACCCCTGAAAGCCGCCCCAGACACGGCCCCGAACCCAAGCCGAGGGCCGAGGTCGGGGTCGGGGTCGGAGCGGAGGTCGGAGCCGCGGTCCGAGTCGGGGTCGGGGTCGGGGTCGGGGTCGGGCGTCGTTGTAGGAGCGGAGGCGTCCACTGGGAGGGAGGCCGTCACCTCGAACCGGTCGTCGTCGTGCCGCCACCGCAGGGTTCCGCCCGCCTGCTCCAGCCGTTGGGCCAGGGTGCGCAGCCCGGTGCCGGTCTCCCCCGAGGGCGGCCCGTGGCCGGGCGGCGCCACGCCGTCGTTGCCGACGCGCAGGTGGGCGTGCCCGTCCTCGACCCGGTACAGCACGTGGGCGTGCCGCGCCCGGCTGTGCCGCAGGACGTTGGTGGTCGCCTCGCGTACCACCAGGCCGAGCAGGTGGCGGCCCGGCTCGGGCAGTACGTCCGCGTCGGCGTCGCTCTCCAGTGTCGTGCCGATGTCGGCCGCGGCCAGGACCCGGGCCGCGTTGCCCAACTCGCGGTCGAGCGTCGTGCGCCGGTATCCCTGGACCACGGCGCGGGTCTCGCGCAGCGCGTCGGTGGACAGCCGTTGGACCTCCCGCATCTCGGCCGCGGCCCGTGCCGGGTCGGCTTCGGCCAGCCGCGCTGCCAACTCGCTCTTGAGCGCGATGACCTGCAGGTTGTGGCCCTGGATGTCGTGCAGGTCGGCGGCGAACCTGAGCCGTTCGTCCTTGACCGCGAGTTCGGCGGCCAGGCCCCGCGCGGTGTCCAGCCGGTCGGCGACGTCCCAGGCCCAGAGCATGCCCAGCGTCATCCAGGCGACGAACGCGATCAGCCCGGCGGGGAACGCGGCGGCGACCGGCCAGCGCCCGTCGCCTGCCAGCAGGCTGACACTCACCCCGAGCGCGGCGGCGGCGCCCGCGCCCGCGACGACGAACACCCGCCGCCACACCGTCGGCAGGAACGTCGCCGTGATCGACACCATCACCGCCGGGCCCAGCGCCCACATCTCGTAGTCACGCAGGCTCAACGCGATCGCCGCCAGCGCGGCAGCCGCCACGCCACCGGCCCCCAGCCACACGACCGGCAACCCGGCAACCCGCGCGGGCCCGGGCTCGCGCGTGAGCCTCCGGTTGACCAGCACCACGGCCGTCGCGAGCAGCACCACGAGCGCGACCCCGCCGAGCGCCCCGGCCCATCCCGCCAGGCGTGGGTCGAGGGCCCACTCCCGGACGAAGAGGACGGTGAAGACGGCGATGGTCACGGTGAGACTCCACCAGGTGAAACGGCGGAAGGCCCGCAGGCCCGTGGCGCGCTCGGTCGGCTCATCATGCACGCCGCCCATTCTCCCCCGATCGGCCGTCCCACGACGGGCCCCTGATCCCCCGCGGCCCCCACTCCCCACCCCACGGGCGGGCCCCGCCGCGGGCTATCCCTCGCCCCGGGTGGCGGCGGCGAGGAAGAGGGGGAGGGCGAGGAACAGCCGGTCGCGTTCGGCTCGCTGTGTCTGCTCGGCCGTCCATTCCTCGCACTCCTCGCGGGTGATGACGCCTGCCGCCCGAACCGCCTCGGCCAGGCCGGTGAGCAGTCCGAGCATCGTCCGGCCGGTGTGGACGCCCACGTGCACCTCGACCTCCACCTCGCGGAAACCGGCATCCAGCAGCAGGTTGCGGTAGCCGCGGGCGGCGCGCGGAGCGGTGACCAGGTCGGCGCGGGCCCGTACGATCGTCCGCGTGAGGCCGGGGCGGTCGGAGTCGATGACGATGGTGTCCCAGTCCTGACCGACGAGGACGATCCGGCCGTCCGGGGCCAGCACCCGCCGGGCCTCGGCCAGCGCCCGAGCGGGGTCGGACAGCTCGTGGTAGACCTTGTCGGCGCGGTAACCGGCCATCTCGCCGTCGGGCAGCGGGAGGTCGCCGGCGTCGCCGATCCTGAGGTCGGCGTCGGGCGTGCGTTCCCGGGCGACCGCGATCATCTCCTCGCTGACGTCCACGCCGACTGCCGCGATCTTCCTGCCGGACAGCTCGGCCACCGCCCGGCCCGCGCCGCAGCCCACGTCCACGGCGCGGTCTCCCGGGCGGAGCCCAAGCAGTTCGTACGAACGGGCGCGCAACGCGACGGCGGCCGGGACGGCGTCGGCGAGGTCGAGCCGCTTGATGAGTTCCGTGTGATCAGGCATGCACGCCACCATGCGACTTCATGCCGACGTGAAGTCAAGCCCATGGCCGACGCCCGCTCCGGCTCCTCGCCACGAAACGCGGCAACGGCGGCCCGGCTACCGGCTGTTCCATCGGGTGATGTAACCGCTGATACATTCGGCGGTGTGACAGATGGAGATCCCGGGCTCGCCTGGCTCATCCTCGTGCTCAAGCTGCCCGCCTCCCCCTCGAAGCACCGGGTCGCGGTCTGGCGGGAGTTGCGCAAGGTCGGGGCGCTCTCGCTCGGACCGGGCGTGTGGGCGGTGCCGGAGGTGCCCGCCTTCGCCGACCGCGTACGCCGGGCGGCCGAGCTGACCGAGCAGGCCGAGGGCCAGATGATGACGCTGCGCGCGTCCGGGCGCGAGCCCGATGACGCCGCGCGTCTCGAAGCGCTGTTCACCGCCGCGCGCTCGGAGGACTGGGCCGAGTTCCTGGCCGACTGCGCCAAGTTCGAGGCGGAGATCGCCAAGGAGATCCGCAACGCCAAGTTCACGCTGGCCGAGCTGGAGGAGGAAGAGCAGAGCCTCGAACGCCTGCGGCGCTGGCATCGCGACCTGACGGCCCGCGACGTGTTCGGCGCCCCCGAGGCCGCACAGGCGGGCGAGCGGCTCAGGCAGTGCGCGTCCGTGTGCGAGGACTACGCCGACCGCGTCTTCGCCACCCTGCACGGCGGCACGGGAGCCACCCCGCACGGCAGGACGGGAACCGCCCCGCACGGCAGCGCGGGGGCAGGACGCACGGCGTCCACCGCTGGAGGGCGGCCGACGGCGTCCGCCGGGGAGGAGGGGCGGGCGGTGGACGGGGCGGGAGAGGGCGCATGACGTCCGGCGTGGGGCGTGGGCGGGCGATGTGGCCGCTTTACGCCGCCGGGTTCACCACCGCGTTCGGCTCCCACGCCATCGCCGCCAACCTCGGCGCCTTCTCCGGCGACGCGGTCACCTCGCTGCTGGTCCTGGGCGGGCTGCTCGCCCTGTACGACGGCGCGGAGGTGCTGCTCAAGCCGCTGTTCGGCAGTCTGGCCGACCGGGTCGGCGCCAGGCCCGTCCTGCTCGGCGGCCTGGTGGCGTTCGCCGCCGCCTCGGCCCTGTACGCGATCGCGGACAGCCCCGGCTGGCTGTGGGCCGCCCGGCTGGGCCAGGGCGCCGCCGCCTCGGCGTTCTCCCCGTCGGCCGCCACGCTGGTCGCCCGGCTCAATCCGGCGGCCAGGCACGGCCGGGCGTTCGGGAGCTACGGCTTTCACAAGTCCCTCGGCTACACCCTCGGCCCCCTCCTGGGCGGGGTGCTGGCGTGGGCGGGAGGGCTGCGGCTGCTGTTCGCGGTCATGGCGGTGCTGGCCGTGGCCGTCGCCGGGTGGGCCGCGCTGGTCGTGCCCGCCGTCGCGCCGCTGCCCAAGGCCCGGCAGACCGTCGTCGACCTGGCCAGGCGGCTGACGTCCCGCGCCTTCCTCGCCCCCACGGCCGCCCTGGCCGCCGCCACCGCGGCGCTGTCGGTCGGCGTCGGTTTCCTGCCGGTGTCGGGTGCCGCCGCCGGGCTCGGCACGGTGGCCACGGGAGCGGCGGTGTCCGTGCTGGCCGCCACCGCCGCCGTCGTCCAGCCGTACGCGGGGCGGGCACTCGACGCCGGTCGCCTCACCCTCAGGGCGGGCCTGCGCTGCGGCCTCGCGGTCACCGCGGCCGGGCTGGGCTGTGCCGTGCTGCCCGGCCCGGGCGGCATCCTCGCGAGCGCAGCCCTGATCGGTGCGGGGACCGGGCTGATCACCCCGCTGGGCTTCGCCGCCCTCGCCGCCTCGACCCCGCCCGACCGGCTCGGCCAGACCATGGGCTCGGCCGAACTCGGCCGCGAACTCGGCGACGTCGGGGGCCCGCTCCTGGTCGCCGCCGTCGCCACGGCCTCGACGCTCGCGTACGGGTTCGGCGTGCTCGCCGTGCTCCTGGCGGTCGGGCCGCTCCTGGCCCTCGCCGCGCGCCGCCGCGCCGTGCCCGCCCCGCAGCAGGACTGACCCGATCGGCCTCCGGGGTGGCTCGAACGACACGACGGCTCCGCGCCGGCGAGCGCGGAGCCGTCACGTCGATCCTTACCTGAAGCGGCGCAGCCGCAGGCTGTTGCTGACCACGAAGACGCTGGAGAACGCCATCGCCGCACCCGCGATCATCGGGTTGAGCAGCCCCATCGCGGCCAGCGGCAGGGCGGCCACGTTGTACGCGAACGCCCAGAACAGGTTCCCCTTGATCGTCGCCAGCGTACGGCGCGACAGCCGGATCGCGTCGGCCGCCACCCTCAGGTCGCCCCGTACGAGGGTGAGGTCGCTCGCCTCGATGGCGGCGTCGGTGCCGGTGCCCATGGCCAGCCCCAGGTCGGCCTGGGCGAGCGCGGCGGCGTCGTTGACCCCGTCGCCCACCATGGCCACGACCTTGCCCTCGGACTGCAGCCGCTTGACCACGTCGACCTTCTCGGCGGGCAGCACCTCGGCGATCACCTCGTCGATGCCCACCTCGGCCGCCACCGTCCTGGCCACGGCCTCGTTGTCTCCGGTCAGCAGCACCGGCGTGAGACCGAGGGCGCGGAGCCGGACGATGGCCTCCCCGCTGGTCGGCTTGACCACGTCGGCCACGACGAGCACGGCGCGGGCCTGGCCGTCCCAGCCGACCGCGACCGCGGTGCGGCCCTTGGCCTGCTCGTCGGCCAGGGCAGCCGAGAGGTCGTCCGGCAGGTGCTGGGACCACTCGGCCAGCAGTTGCGGGCGGCCGACCAGCACCGCGTGCCCGTCCACGATGCCCTGCACGCCGAGCCCTTCGACGTTGGCGAAGTCCTCCGGCGCGGGCAGCGTGCCGACGCGGGCGGCGGCGGCCTTGGCCACGGCCTGGGCGATCGGGTGCTCGGAGGCGTGTTCCAGCGCTCCGGCCAGGCGCAGCACCTCCTCCTCCCGCTCGCCCTCGGCCAGGTGGACGGCCGTCAGCGTCATCTTGCCCGCGGTGACCGTACCGGTCTTGTCCAGCACGATCGTGTCGATCCTGCGGGTGGACTCGAGCACCTCCGGCCCCTTGATCAGGATGCCGAGCTGGGCGCCCCGGCCGGTGCCGACCAGCAGCGCGGTCGGGGTGGCCAGGCCGAGAGCGCACGGGCAGGCGATGATCAGCACCGCGACCGCCGCGGTGAAGGCCGCGCCCGCCCCGCCGCCGGTGCCGAGCCAGAAGCCCAGCGTGCCGAGCGCCAGCGCGATCACGATCGGTACGAAGACGCCCGAGATGCGGTCGGCGAGCCGCTGCACCTGGGCCTTGCCGGTCTGCGCGTCCTCCACGAGCCTGGCCATCTGGGCGAGCTGCGTGTCGGCGCCGACCCGGGTGGCGCGGACGACCAGTCGGCCGCCCGCGTTCACGGTCGCGCCGGTGACGGCGTCGCCCACCCCGACCTCGACCGGCACGGACTCGCCGGTCAGCATCGAGGCGTCCACGGCCGAGGAGCCCTCTTCGACCACGCCGTCGGTGGCGATCTTCTCGCCCGGCCGGACCACGAACCGGTCGCCCGCCTTGAGCCGTTCGACCGGCACGCGCCGTCCGTCGGCCAGCTCCACGTCCTTGGCGCCCAGCTCCAGCAGGGCCCGCAGGGCGGCGCCGGCGCGGCGCTTGGAACGGGCCTCGAAGTAGCGCCCGGCCAGGATGAACGCCGTGACGCCCGCCGCGGCCTCCAGGTAGATGTTGCCGGAGCCGTCGGTGCGCTCGATCGTGAACGCGAACGGATGCGTCATGCCCGGCACGCCCGCCGTCCCGAAGAACAGCGCCCACAGCGACCAGCCGAGCGCGGCGAGCGTGCCGATGGAGATGAGCGTGTCCATCGTGGCCGCGCCGTGCCGCAGGTTGGTCCAGGCGGCCTTGTGGAACGGCCACCCGGCGTAGACCACCACGGGCGCGGCCAGCACCAGCGACAGCCACTGCCAGTTGGTGAACTGCAACGGCGGGATCATCGCCATCGCGATCACCGGCACCGCCAGCACCACCGAGGTGATGAGCCGGTTGCGCAGGGGCTGGAGCTCGTCCGCCGGTTCGCGCCCGGCCGCCTCGGGCTGGGGCGGGGCGGGCAGCGCGGCCGTGTAACCGGCCTTCTCCACCTCGGCCACGAGCTGCGCCGGGTCGACACCTTCGGGGAAGGTGACCTTCGCCTTCTCCGTGGCGTAGTTGACCGTGGCGGTGACGCCGTCCATCTTGTTGAGCTTGCGCTCGATGCGGTTGGCGCACGAGGCGCAGGTCATGCCGCCGATCGAGAGCTCGACCGCGTTCTGCCGGTCATCGGTGACCTGGGACATCACCTTCTCCTTTCTCTCGCTCATTGGCCGTTCTGGGGCCCGTTCAGTGGCCATGGCCGTCGTCGGCGTGCCCGCTCGACGCGGGCGAGGGCGCCTGCGGGCGTTCGCCCGCTCCGAGGGTGAAGCTCGCCGTACGGACCTCTCCGTCGTGCTGGAAGTCCAGGAACAGCCGGTAGTCGCCGGTGCTGGGCACCTCGGCGTAGAAGACGACCTCGGGGCCGGCCTTCGTCTTTCCGTCGCCGGGCGCGCCGTCGGGGTGGACGTGCAGGTAGGCCAGGTCGCCGGCGCGCAGGGCCACCAGGTGGCCGTAGGCGCCGAGGTAGGGCTGCAGGTCGGTGACCGGCTTGCCGTCCTTGCTCACCTTGAGGGTGAGCCTGCTCGACTGTCCGGGGGTCAGGTCGCCGTCGAGGGTGACGGTGTAGTCGTCGACGGTCGACGTACGGGTCTGTCCCGGCAGCGCCTCGGGCCGGTAGTCGCCCGCCACGACCAGGTCGGCGCCCAGCGTCAGGGCGCTGCCGCCGGTGGGCGTGAAGTCGGCGAAGGCCCGGTACGGCCCGGCCTCCGGCAGCGTCAGCCCGACCGACCAGACGCCGTCCGGCGTCATCTCGGGGTGCAGGTGCAGGAACCGCTGCAGGTCTCGCGACACGACGATGAAGTGCAGCTTCTTGTCGTGCTCGACCTGGTAGCCGGTGACCGGCCGGCCGTCGGGGCCGCTCACGGTGAAGCGGAAGTCGGCCGGCTCGCCGGGCTTGATCGTCGTGGTGATCGGGTTGAGGGTGTAGCCGTTCTCTGACACTTGGAGCCCCCCGGGGGTATCGTTTGTTGCCTGTTGGGTGGTGGCGTGCTCCCCGTGCCCCTCGCTCGCGCTCGGGCTCGCGGCGGGCGCCGGCGCGGCGCCCGTCATGGAGGTGTGGTCCTCTGTCATGGACGCGGGAGCCCCTATCGGGCCCACCGCGTTGCCCACCCCCAGGGCGCCGCCGAAGACGACGGCCAGCCCCAGCACGTACGAGCCCAGCTTGGTAGCGGTGTTCACCGGTTCGCCACCTCATAACCGGCCTCCTCCACCGCGGCGAAGATCTTCGCCGGGTCGATGGGGCCGTCACTGTCCACGGTCAGCAGCCCGGTCGCCAGGTCGACCTCCACCTGGGTGACCCCGGCCACCTCGCCGACCTCCTCCTTGACCGAACTCACGCAGTGGCCACAGGTCATGCCCTTGACGGTGTAGGTGGCGGTGGTGCTCATAACGATCTCTCCTTCAATCCGGTCCGGTCAGGAACGTACGAGTCTGGCGATGGCGTCGGTGGCTTCCTTGACCTTGACCTCCGCCTCCGGCCCGCCCTTCTGGGCGGCCTCGGCGACGCAGTGGGCCAGGTGCTCCTCCAGCAGCGACAGGGAGAACGACTTCAGCGCGCTCGTCGCCGCCGACACCTGGGTGAGGATGTCGATGCAGTATTTGTCCTCGTCGACCATGCGCTGCAGGCCGCGGATCTGCCCCTCGACGCGGCGCAGGCGCAGCGCGTGATCCTGCTTGTTATGGCTGTATCCGGCCATGTCCACCTCTTTCCTCTGCCGCCGGCACAACACCATACCCCCCTATGGTATTCCCGGCAACCGCAGACGGCCCCGGGGCCGCCGGCCCGCCTGCCGCGCCACGGGCGAAAAGGCGGGGAACTTTGCTCCTCAGAGGGGTTGCGCTTGCGCGAGCGGGAAACTTTACCCGGCCTCGAATCCACGTATTGGCAGGGGTTTTCTCGTCTCTGGGCGCTATGGAATGTTTTGCCCCACTTGCGGCCTGTTTAGGAAAATCTGTACTTTGTGGCTGCGGTGCACCCGTTGACCCCCAGCTCATCGAGTCGTTACCGCACCGTTGACCGGACCGTACGCCGTCCAGGGCCCCCGCCCGATGACGACGCGCGGCCGCCGAATCCGCCACCCGCGGAACCGGGGACCCACCTTCTGGGGTGAATCGGACGCCGGCCCAGGCCGAGCCCGTAGGGCACTTCCAGTCCCGAACCCGTCAGCTAACCCGGTAGGCGGCATGGAAGCAAGGAGTCAATCCGCTCATGCTCAAGCCCTGGCTTGCCGCGATCACCAAGAAGAAACGCCCCGCCGAGCACTTCGCCCTGGCCGTCGGCGGCGCGATCCTGGCAGCGACCACCGCCATCACGGGCGTGGCCGGCGCGGCGCTCGCCTCGGCCAACGACCACGGCCCAGCCCACGCCTCCCAGCAGGAGAGCCGGCAGAGCACCGGCGAGGAGGCCGGCGCGCTCACCTACGGCCTGGACATCTCCAACTACGAGCCCCTCTACAACTGGGCCACCAGTTCCGCCCAGTTCGGCATCATCAAGGCCACCGAGGGCACGGACTTCCGCGACGCCTCGTTCGCCAGGCACTGGCGTGATCTGGGCCAAAAGGGCATCGTGCGCGGCGCGTACCACTACGGCCACCCCGCCCAGGACCCCATCGCCGAGGCCGACCACTTCCTGTCGGTGGTGAACTCCCAGCCCGCCAAGCACGGCGACCTGCTGGTCCTGGACCTGGAGACGACCGACGGCAAGTCCGTCGCCGAGGTCAACGCCTGGGCCAAGACGTGGCTGTCGTACGTGAAGGCCAAGACCGGGGTCACCCCGATGTTCTACAGCGGCTGGAACTTCGCCGACACCTACGGCAAGGGCCTCGAGCAGTATCCGCTCTGGGTCGCCCACTACAGCCGGGACAAGGGCGTGCTCGCCCCGCCCGCCGACTGGAAGTCCTGGACCATCCACCAGTACACCGACGTCCCCATCGACCAGAACGTCTCCGCGCTGACTCCCGACCAGTTGCGCGGCCTGGGCCGGCCCACGGCCTGACCAGGGATGGGCTCACGCGGCCGTCGCCTCCATGGCGGCGGCCGCTCCCGTCTGCCCGGGGACGGCCTCACTCGCCCTCGGACGGGGTGAGGAAGTCCTGGAGCTCGCGGTGCCTGAACTGGTAGGTGGCGCCGCTGACACGCAGCAGCCGCGCCTCGCAGGCCCAGTCGAGGAACGTCCACAGCCGCAGCGGGAGCAGGCCGCGCGCGGCCGCGACGACCAGCCCGATCATGGTACGGGACCAGGCGATCGCGCCGAAGGCCAGGCCGAACGTCACACCGCCGACGAGCGCGCACACCAGCGACGCGACGACGTCCTGGTTCATCACGAAGACGAGGAAGGCGGCGACGCCGCCGGTGAGGCCGAAGGCCACTCCGATCATGGGGTTGCGGTGCAGGGCCTCTCGCGGATGGGCCAGTTCCGTGTCCTTGCTCCAGCCACCCGTCGCGATCTTGAAGGCCACCCCGAGCGCGAAGGCCAGGGCGAAGGCCCCCACGACCTCCGCGGCCAGGGACACGGGACCCGCCCCCGCGAGGCGCAACGGCGGCAGCCCCGTGAGCGCGCCGCACAGTCCGAAGCCCAGCAGCGTGACCGGCTCGGCGCGGACCGCCTCGGCGACGGTCATACGCTCGGCCCCGTGCCGCGCGGCCGCGGTCAGGCCGATGACCGCCCCGAGCACCGCTCCCCCGGTCGCGCCCGCGGCCACGGCGAAGACGGGCCCGAAGACCCTGCCCCCGGTCAGCGCGAGCCCGGCCAGGCCGCAGAGCGCCCCCACGGGACCGCCTGCCAGAGCCCCGAGCAGGCCGCCGATCACGCGCCGCCTGCGCGGGACGTCGCCGCGCCCACCGGCGGCGGACGGCCACGGCGACAGCGACAGGCCGGTGGCGATGGCCACCCAGCCCGCCATGAGCGCCAGCGTGAGCCCCTGCCCCGCGTCGGGCCAGCCACGCAGGTCACCGGGGCCGTCGACGGCCGAACCCACCCAGAACGCCAGCATGGCGACGACCGCGAAGAGCACACAGCACAGGCTGTGCAGCGCCCGGACCCGGCCGCTCCCGCCGATCGGCCACAACAGGTGCGGGACGAGGTCGATCGGCGTCAGCCCTGGCGGCGACCGGTACTTGCCTGCGCTGTAGGCGGCCTGCCAGCGCAGGTGGGAGGCCAGGTTCACCAGCCAGGACCGCACCTGTTCCGGCCGGTACGGGGTGCCGTTCGCGGTGCGCGGGGTGAGTTTCGTGGCCGCGGGGACGTACGCGCCAAGCAGCCTGCGGGCGATCCGCGCGGCGGCCACCCGCGGGTCGGGGTGCGGGTCGGCGCGCAGCAGGTCGGCCGGGTCGGCGCCGGACTCCACGGCCGTCACGGTCAGCAGCAGCCGCCACGGGGTGGCCAGGGCGATGCGGACGGCCGTCCCCGAGGTCGAGGGGCCGGGCAGCGCGCCGGACAGCGCCGCGCGGATGCCGTCGCGGTGCACGTCGCAGGGGTGGCCGTCGGGCCAGCGGGTGTGCAGGTAGTCGTCGATCTGTTCGAGGGTCAGGTCGTGCAGGTGGACCCGGGTGGCGTGGTCGAGGCCGACGCGGGCGCCGGACAGCTCGGCGTGGCGGTCGGCCCGGCAGATCACGACCACCGCGCCGGGCCGCCGTCCGGACAGGTCGCTGTAGCGGTTCAGCTCGGTCAGCAGGCCGATGGCGCGGCGGGGCGGCCCGGCGGACGGTTCGGGATCCAGCTCGTCCAGCCCGTCCAGCACCGGGAGCACCCGGCGGTCGCGTACCAGCCGTTCCGCGTCCTTGGCCGCGAGCCCGAAGTCGTGTTCGAGCTGCCGGGCCAGCCAGGGCTCGAACGGGGTCCGCAGGGTCCAGCGGGCGGCGTTCAGCCGTACGGGCACCGTCGGCGGGTGCTCGCCCGTGGTCAGGAAGGGCTCCAGGAGTTGCAGGACCAGCTCGATGGCGAGCACCGTCTTGCCCGCCCCCGACTCGCCCACGACCAGCAGGCGCTGCGACGGCAGGCCGGTGAAGAACCCGCCGACCGTGTGCAGGTCGTCCGCAGGCTCGCCAAATGCGTCCGGCCCGAAGGAGACCGGCGCGACGCTGTAGCCGCCGAGCAGCCCCTTGCGCGCCCGGTCCTCCTCCCTGGCCACCCGCCGCGCCAGCAGCTCGACGGCGGAATCCGTCGCGGGACGGCCACCCGCCCCCGCGACCGGCTCGGCGGCGACCGGCGGCGGCGCGGGGGCGGCCTGACCGGCGAGGGCGGTCCTGGCCACCCGCCAGCGTTCGAGCTCACCGGGGATCAGCTCGCCCGGGTAGTCACAGAACCGCAGGCAGGCGGTGACGAAGGCGCGGACGAAATCCCATCGCGGCAGCCGGTCGGTCTGCCGCAGGACATGTGAGGTCGTGCTCTTGGGCAGCGCGTCGACGGCCGCCCCGTCGGTGGACACCGTCTGACCGCCGAGCGCCCGCAGCCTGCTCAGCGACGGCTCGCCCGCCCACCGCCTGAGCCGCACCAGCGACCCGACGAACTCCGCGGCGCTCGCGGCCTCGGCGGGATCGGGCGGCGCCGGACGCTCCCCGGCCATCACCGCCCCTTCCTCACCAGCGACCACTCGAACCTCGACCTCCCCCACCGGGGCCATCGGCCGTCGCGGCAGGTGCCCGCCAGCGTCTGGACATGACGTGACTCCATCAGGAAGTTGCGCGCCTCGTCGGACTCGACCAGGTCCCGGCCGACCGCGATGGGCACGAACCCGTGCCGCGGGATGTAGACCCATCGGCCGCGGTCCCAGTCGTAGGGGTCGAACCAGTGGTGGCGGACCGTGCCGGACACCCGCACCTCGGCCCCGCCCCGGGTCAGCACGAACGAGCCCTCCGAGCGCAGCAGGCTCATCCTGCTCACGTAGAACAGCTCGGTGCCGATGAACGCGTTGATCCGCGCGTCCCAGTGGTCCTTCAGCCAGGTGGAGGCGCCCTCGTCCAGCAGCCGCGCCGCCCGCGTGAGCTGCCGCTCGAAGCGGCGCCGGTTGCGGCGCTCGGCCTTCTTGATCACCTTGAACGAGCGCAGCCAGCGCACCGACATCGTCCGCGACGTGCCGCCCCCGTCCATGAAGTGCTCGAGGAAATCGGCCGCGATCGGGTGCACCGACCGGCTCTCGGCCACGATCGAGCGGAACAGCGCGGCCAGCTCCGGGGCCGGCCTGCCCGTTCGCCGCCGGAAACCTCGCAGGAACATGCTCGCTCTCTCCGTCGTGGGGGCCAGGGTCACGGACACGTCGGCCGGTACTCCTCCAGCCGCACGTAGTTCTCCCATTCGTCCCGGGTGAGGGAACGGCCCGCGTTGGCGCACGCGGCGGCAACCAGGTCGGCGGGCGCGCCGACGTTCCACAACCGCGCGGTTCCGTCCCCCGACACCGTGGCCAGGGACTTCCCGTCCCGGCTGTAGGCGACGGCGGTCACACCGCGGGTGTGGCCGGTCATCGGGCCACCGAGCGGCCGGTGGGTCCGCAGGTCCCACAGTCGCACGTCGTCGTCGACGGAGCCGGTGGCGAGCACCTGTCCGTCGGGACTGAACGCGAGCGCGCTGAGCGTGCCGTTGACGATCAGCGCGACGCCGACCGCGCGACGGCGCGCCACGTCCCAGAACCGGACGGAGGCGTCGTCCGCGGTGTAGGCCAGCCTCCGGCCGTCGGGGCTGAAGGCCAGGTCATTGACGAACCCACCACCGGACGCGGGCACCGGCCCCTCGATCTGGCGACGGGCGGCCACGTCGAAGAACCGCACCCTGCTGTCGAAGCCAGCGGTCGCCAGAGTCGTGCCGTCAGGGCTGAACGCGATCCCCGAGACGACGTCGGTGTGGTCCGGAACTCGGATGCGCGGCCCGATCTCCCGGCGGCGCGCGACGTCCCAGAACGCGATGGCGCTGTCCTGGTTGACGGCGACGAGACTCCCGTCGGGGCTGATCCTGGCCAGGCCGTCGAGCGTCTCGTCGTGGGCGATCTCCCTGCGGCTCGTGAGGTCCCAGAGCCGCAGGCCGTCCGGGCCGGACGTCAGGAGCGTCCGCCCGTCGGGGGTGAATCCGATCGCGGCGACGGAGCCGTGTCCGCCCTCGGGATCCAGCGGCGGGCCGGTGGGACGCTGGGTGGCCACGTCCCAGAGCTGGATCGCGGGATTCCTCTCGCCGGGCGCACCGGTGGCCAGGGTACGTCCGTCGGGGCTCAGCGCGACGACGGCCTGTGCGGGCATCGAGGTCCCGACCTGCAGATGGATCTGCGGGTCGGCCAGCCGCACCACGCCGTCGCCGGACGCGGCGGCCAGCAGCTTCCCATCCGGGCTGAACGCCACCCGCTCGACGGGGTGGACGTTGTCCCGGAGCACGAGCACCTGCTCCTGATCGGCCGTGTCCCACAGGATGGTCTGGCCGCTGTTCCCGCCGGTGGCCACCCGAGTGCCGTCGGGGCTGAAGGCGATCGCGCCGAAACCGGAGTGGCCCTGCTGGTTCTTGAGCGTGCCCGTCTGCTTCCGCGTGGCCACGTCCCACAGCCGGGCGGTCCCGTCCCAGCTCACGGTCGCGAGCGTGGTGCCGTCGGGGCTGATGGCGACGTAGGTGACGCCCTCGGTGTGGCCCGTGAAGGGGGCGCCCAGCCGGCGGGAGGTGGCGGTGTCCCAGAGCCGCGCGGTCTTGTCCTCGCTCGCGGTGGCCAGGGTCTTCCCGTCCCTGCTGTACGCGACCGCGTGGATTCTGGTGGACTGGTCCGCCCCTTCGGCGGCGCGGCCCATGGGGGCGCCGTGCGGGCGACGCGTCGTCGCGTCCCACTGCTGGACGGCGCCTTTGTAGTCGCCGATCACGAGCGTCCTGCCGTCCGGGTTGTACGCGAGGGCGCCGACCACCCCCTCGATCTCGATCGGGGCGCCCACCTGACGACGGGTGGCGACGTCCCAGAACCAGACCGTGCCGAGGCACGCGGTGGCCAGTGTCCGGCCGTCGGGGGCGAAGGCCAGCTCGACGCTCGAGCATTCGTAGCGCGGGCGGGTGATCGCGGCGCCGAGCTGCCGCCGCGACGCCGTGTCCCAGAGTCGTGCGGTGCCGTCGTCGCTTCCCGTCGCGATGATCGAGCCGTCAGGGCTGAACGCCACCGCCGTGACGCCTCTCGTGTGCCCGGTGAGGGTGCCCCGGCCGGTGCGGGTAGCGGCGTGGAGCAGGCGGTTGCGGGCCTCGTCGGTTGGGGAGAGCTGCCACGCGGCCACGGCCAGCATCGACGAAAGACCGGTGTCGCCGGTGACCTCGCTCTGCGCCGCGAGCTGGCGCGAGACCGCCGTGCTGCGCTGACGGCCGGCTTCGTTCGCCGCGTTCACCGCGGCGCCCGCCGCGAGGAGGGCAAGCGCCGACAGCGTCGCGAGCCCTGCCTGGACGAGACGGCGGCGGCGGCCCGCCCTGCGGGCCGCTCGCGCCGAGGCCGCGACGAAGCCGTCCACGGTGGGTCCTGGCGGCGGGAAGCTGTCGGGGTCGCGTTCCCAGCGGGGGCGGCTGTCGTCGACCGCCAGCAGCCTCGCGCCCCGGTAGAGGAACGCGGCGTCACGATGGTTCTCGGCCCATTCGGCGGCGTCCTCGACGAGCCGGTCGTACACCCCCTGGGCGGTGAAGTCGGGTTCGAGCCATTGGCGCAGGGTCGGCCAGGCGGTCAGCAGCGCGTCGTGGGCGATCTCGGCGGTGTCCTCGTGCAGGGTGAGCAGGCGCTGACCGGCGAACGCGGACAGCAGCTCCGCCACCCGGTCCCGCCGCTGCGCCGAGTGCGCCGACGCGGCGGCGTGCAACTCGGCCAGCCCCGCCCTGCGCCGCGCCACCCGCCCGCCCGAGGTGATCAGCGTCATGCGCCGGAAGATCCGGAACGTGGCCTTGCGGTCCTCGGGGGTCAACCGCCCGAGCACCTCGTCGGCGGTGCGCCGGACGGAGTCGCGGACCCGGCCGGACTCCTCGTAGCCGCGCACGGTGAGCCGCCCCTCCACCCGTCGCTCCCAGGTGTTGCGCAGGGCCTGTGAGAGGAGCGGCAGCGCGGCGGTCTCGAAGCGGCCGCGGGCGGGCCGATCGGCGCGCAGCTCGTCGAGGATGGTCTCCACCAGGCCGGGTTCGAGTTCGAGGCCGACCGCGGCGGCGGGGCCGGTGATGGCCAGCCGCAGATCCGCCTCCGCCATCGGCTCCACGATGACCTGGCCGTCCTGGATGGCCTCGGCGAACTGCGGGTAGGCCGCGCAGCGGTCCCAGTAGTCGGCGCGCACGCCGATGATCACGGCGGCCCGCGCCGGTCCCTCGGCCAGGGCGTGCAGGGCCGTCACGAACGCCTGGCGCTCCCCCTCGTCGGTCACCAGGACGAACAGCTCCTCGAACTGGTCGACCACGAGCACGAGCCGCGCGTCCGTCGCGGGCGTCCCCGCGGGCATCCCTGGCGGCGTCCCTGGCGGCGGGCGACCGGGATCGTCGCGCAGGTGCTCGTACACCGCCTCGGCCCGGCCGCCGAACGCCCGCGCCCACCCTTCGGCCAGCGCCCGTAACGGCGTCGAGGTCGGTGTGATGAGCACGCGCGGCCACCGCCGGGACCCGGCGACCGGCAGCATCCCCTCCGCCAGCGCCGGCACGAGCCCCGCCCGCAGTAGCGACGACTTGCCGACCCCTGAGGCGCCCGAGACCAGCAGGATGGACCCGTGCTCGGCCAGGCGCGGCGCCAGGCGGTCGAGGAGGTTGCGCGTCGCCCGCGCGCGCCCGAAGAAGAACTCGCTCTTGTCGGTCTCGAACGGCACCAGCCCCTGGTAGGGGCACACCTCGCGGGCGGACTGCGGGACCTGGCCCGCCGGCGGCGGGCGGTGGCCGCCCTCGTCACCCACACCCATGGCCCTCATTCTGGCCAATCGCGGCGATGTCGATCAAACGACTTCGGGGGGACGGGAAGCCTCCCGCCCCGGCCGTACCCCGCCGTCTCCGGATCCGTCCAATTCCGTGCGCTTTCGTCCGAGCGGTGGTGGGACGGCCCGAACATGTCTTCGATGGAGCCGGGATCTCACCGGCCGGGGGCCGGCGATCAGAGACGGGGGTGTCGATCGAGCATGAGCACCAGACTCACAACACCGGCGGCGGCCCGCGCCGGAGCCGCGCGGTGACCGTGGAGCGCGCGGCCGCCGTCCCCCGCCCGGCGACGTTGGGGACGTTGCTGCGCGGGTGGCGGGAACGGGCGATGCTGACGCAGGAGCAACTGGCCGAGCGGGCCGACCTCAACGTGCGGACCGTGCGCCGTCTGGAGAGCAACGAGCTCCAGCAGCCGCGCGCCACGTCGATCGTGCTGCTGGCCCAGGCGCTGGGCCTGGACGACGAGGAGCGCGCGATGCTGGCCGCCACCGCCCGCGGCCTGCCGGTCCCCGACGAGGGGCGTGATCCGGTGGCGGCCGGGTCGCCGCGCGCCGCCGTCAGCGTGCCGCGGCAACTGCCGGCGGACGTGGCGGCGTTCGTCGGCCGGGGACGCGAGCTGACGGCCCTCGAACGGCACGAGCACCCGAACACGGCCGCGGTCACCACCGTCGACGGCATGGCCGGGGTCGGCAAGACGGCGCTGGCCGTGCACGCCGCCCACCGGCTCGCGCCCCGCTTCCCCGGCGGGCAGCTCTTCCTGGACCTGCACGGCCACACCGGCGCGGCGCCCGTCGAGCCAGGCGACGCGCTGGCCCGCCTGCTGCTCGCCCTCGACGTCCCCGACCGGCGCATCCCCGGCGACCTGGAGGACCGCGCCGCGCTCTACCGCGGCGTGGTGTCCGACCGCCGGGTCCTGATCGTGCTGGACGACGCCTCCGACGCCGACCAGGTGCGTCCGCTCCTGCCCGCGGGACCGGGCTGCCGGCTCATCGTCACCGGCAGGCGCCGCCTGATCGGCCTGGACGACACCCGCGCCCTGTCCCTGGACGTCCCGCCGCCGGCGGAGGCGATCGCCCTGTTCACCCGCATGGCCGGGCCGGAACGGGCCGGGGAGGCGACGGCGGACGTCCTGACCGAGACCGTGGAGCGGTGCGGACGCCTCCCGCTCGCCCTCCGCATCGCCGCCGTCCGGCTCCAGACGCGGCCCGCCTGGAGCGTGCGGCACCTGCTGGACCGGCTGCGGGACGACCGGGCGGGCGAGCTGACGGCCGGGCGGCACAGCGTCACCGCCGCCCTCGACCTGTCGTACCGGCGGCTTCCCGGGGAGCTGCGGCGGGCGTACCGGCTGCTGGGTGCGCGCGCCGGGGCCGAGTTCGGACTCGACGAGGCCGCCGCGGTCCAGGACACGACCGTGGCGCGGGCGCGGCGGCTGCTGGACCAGTTGCTGGACGTCCATCTCGTGCAGGAGCCCGTGCCCGCCCGCTACCGGTTCCACGACCTGGTCCGCGACCACGCGGCCGGAGTCACGGTGCCCGCCGGGGACTGCTGACCCCCGGCCGGGACCAGCCGGGCGCCGAGGGCGCGGGCGGCGACCACCATGGCCGCGGCAGCCAGCACGATGTCCTTGAAGATGTACTGCGCCTCCAGGGTCGGCGCCCCAGGGAAGAGGTCGGTGAAGAACAGCACGTACGGCGCGAAGAACCCGGCCAGCGCCCCGGCCAGCACGACGAGCCCGGTCTTCAGCAGCCTGCCGGTCATCAGCGTGAGGCCGATGAAGACCTCCATCCCGGCGATCACGAACTGGGCCGCGTAGCCGGACAGCAGGCCCAGCGACAACTTCTCCAGCGTGGCCACCGACAGCGCCTCCGCCGGGCTCACTCCCGGGAAGAACTTGAGCGTGCCGAAGGCCACGAAGACCAGGCCGAGGCTGACGCGCAGGACGTCGATGCTGTGCCGGGACAGCCAGGCTCCCAGCTTGGAGATCAGGTTCTGGACGGCGGTGGTCATGGCGTACTCCCTGTCGATGTCGATTCCGTCTGGGTTCAGACTGACGAAATCGGCAGCGGCGGGCGTCAGGCCCACGGAGACACCCGGCCTGCGTCTTCCCGCGTACGCCGGGCCGCGCGTGTACTGCCCCACGACTAAGGGGTTCTCCCTAGGGGAGGCGAAAGGCCAGGTCAGAGCCGTCATCGCGACTACTCCCCAGACAGGCGGCGCGCGCGGCGGACCGTCAGCCCGCCCGCGCGCGCGGCAGGAACCGCGCCTTGAGCCCTCGGGGCACGAGCAGTTCCCGCGCCGCGGGAGACGCCTCGGCGGCGTTGGGCACCTCGATGTCGTACCGGTCGGCCGGCCAGGCGATGGCGAGGGTGAGCTGCACCAGGCCGAGCTGGTTGCCGAAGCAGACGCGCGGCCCCGCGCCGAACGGGAAGTACGCGCGCCCCTCGTACGGGCGCTCCCCCTCGAGCCAGCGCTCCGGCCGGAACTCGCCGCGGTCGTGCCACCACCGCAGGTCCCGGTGCACGTGGTAGGCGCTGGCCATCACCTGCTGGCCGCGCCGCAGGTCGTACCCGGCCAGGGTGGTGTCCCGGTGCACCCACCGCCCCATGAGCCAGGTCGGCGGGTGGGCGCGCAGCAGCTCGTTGACGAAGGCGCTGGTGAAGGGCAGGTCCGCGGGGGTGACGTGGTCGCCGCGCGCCGCCGCCCGTACGGCGTCCCGCTCGGCGCGGACCCGCTCCAGGTGGCGGGGCCGGAGAGCCAGCTCCCGCAGCGCCCACGCCGTCGTGGCGCCTGGCACGCCGTGCGAGGCGCGCATGACGACGTCCACGAGGCGGGCGATGGCCACGGCGTCGAGGGCCACGCCGTCGTGCGCCCCGTGCCGCCCACCGCGCGTCGTCAGGTCACGTGGAGCCGCGCACGACGAGTTCCGGGCGGATCACGGCGTCCTCGGCGACGCGTTCTTCAGGCCCGCCGAGCAGCAGCGCCGCCTGTTCGACGGCGATCTCCCCGAGCCGCCGCTTGTCGATGTGCAGGGTGGTCAGCGGCGGCTCCACCAGTTCCCCGACGGTCAGGCCGTCGAAGCCGAGGAACGCGCAGTCACGCGGGATCCGCAGGCCCAGCTCGGCGGCGCGGCGCTGCGCCCCGATCGCGATCACGTCGTTGTAGGCGAACACCGCGGTCACGTCGGGCCGCGCCGCCAGCAGCCGTCCCATCGCCTCGGCCCCGCCCTCGACGGAGTTGTGCGCGGGCTGGATCCACCCGGCGTCGACCGGCAGGCCGCGCTCGGCCACGACCTCCAGGTACACCTCCCGGCGCGGATCGGGCCCCACCGCCGAAAGGTGCGTCACGTCGTCGATCATCGCGATCCTGCGGTGGCCGCGGTCGAGGAGGTGCTCCAGCCCTTGCCGTACGCCGGACTCGAAGTCGATGCGCACGCCCGGCACCGCCGGCGCCCGGTCGCCCTTGTCGAGCAGGATGAACGGCAGGCCCGCTCCCGCGGCCTTGACGATCGCGTCCTGGTGGAGCAGGAACGCCACCCCGACGTCGACCTGGTCGATCAGCAGGTCCACGACCTCGAGCTCTTTGCGGCGGTCGCTGTTGGTCGTGTAGACCACGACCTGCCAGCCCCGGCGTTCGGCCGCCTCCAGCACGCCCGCCGTGACCTCGGGGAAGAACGGGTTGAGCACGTCGGCGATGACGAGGCCGACGGTGGTGAGCTGCTGGCGCACCAGCCCGCGGGCGAACCGGCTGGGGCGATAGCCCATCGCGCGGGCCGCGTCGAGGATGCGCTGCCGGGTCCCGGGGTCGATCTCCGCCTTGTCGTTGATCGCCCGGGACACCGTCTGGCGAGAGACCCCCACCGCGCGCGCCACGTGGTCGATGGTGACGCGGGGCTTTCTGTTGGTGGACACGGAAGGGACTGTAACCGTCCCGAAGACGATCATCAGACCTCGGCCGCCCGACCTCCGACGGGTTGCTCCTGAGAGCCCGATGAGGCGGATTGACAAGGCGGGGTGGCGTACGTCATCATGGTGCTACGACCGAGATCGTGGGGTCGGCGTTAGCGTGGACAAATCGCATTTGAGCGAGTACTCTCGTGTCCACGCTGCCTTGGTGACGACCCGTTCCGCTCGTGTTGCGAGGTTGTCCGGCGTGCGTGTTCGTCAGTCCGCTGCGAGCCTCGGAAGGACATCTGTTGGCAGCCTCGCGCAACGCCTCCGCCGTACCCGCTGGTCCCCGTCGCGTCTCTTTTTCGCGCGTCCAGGAGCCTCTCGAAGTTCCTGACCTTCTCGCCCTGCAGACCGAGTCGTTCGACTGGCTGCTCGGAAACGAGAGGTGGAAGGCCCGGGTAGAGGCGGCTCGCCAGGCCGGGCGCAAGGACGTCCCGACCCAGTCGGGCCTCGAAGAGATCTTCGAAGAGATCAGTCCCATCGAGGACTTCTCGGGGACCATGTCCTTGTCGTTCCGTGATCACCGGTTCGAGCCGCCGAAGTACTCCGTGGACGAGTGCAAAGAGAAGGACATGACCTTCTCCGCCCCGATGTTCGTGACGGCGGAGTTCATCAACAACACCACCGGTGAGATCAAGAGCCAGACGGTGTTCATGGGGGACTTCCCGCTCATGACGCCGAAGGGCACCTTCGTCATCAACGGCACCGAGCGGGTCGTGGTCTCCCAGCTCATCCGCTCTTCGGGCGTCTATTTCGACCGCAGTGTCGACAAGACGTCCGACAAAGACCTCTACGGCTGCAAGGTCATCCCGTCGCGGGGTGCCTGGCTCGAGTTCGAGATCGACAAGCGCGACAGCGTCGGCGTGCGCATCGACCGCAAGCGCAAGCAGGCCGTCACGGTGCTGCTCAAGGCGCTGGGCTGGACCAGCGAGCAGATCATCGAGCGCTTCGGCCAGTACGAGTCGATGCGGGCGACCCTGGAGAAGGACCACACGGCCGGCCAGGACGACGCCCTGCTCGACATCTACCGCAAGCTGCGGCCCGGTGAGCCGCCGACCAAGGAGTCGGCGCAGACCCTGCTGGAGAACCTCTACTTCAACCCCAAGCGTTACGACCTCGCCAAGGTCGGCCGCTACAAGATCAACAAGAAGCTCGGGTCCGACACCGACATCAACGTCACCGTCCTGACCGAGGACGACATCGTCTCCATCGTCGAATACCTGGTGCGGCTGCACGCCGGCGAAGACTCCGCCGACCTGCCCATCGAGGTCGACGACATCGACCACTTCGGCAACCGGCGCGTGCGCAACGTGGGCGAGCTGATCCAGAACCAGGTCCGCCTGGGTCTGGCCCGCATGGAGCGGGTCGTGCGCGAGCGGATGACCACGCAGGACGTCGAGGCGATCACGCCGCAGACCCTGATCAACATCCGCCCGGTGGTGGCCTCGATCAAGGAGTTCTTCGGCACCTCGCAGTTGTCGCAGTTCATGGACCAGATCAACCCGCTGGCGGGGCTGACCCACAAGCGGCGGCTCAACGCGCTGGGTCCCGGTGGTCTGTCGCGTGAGCGGGCGGGCTTCGAGGTCCGTGACGTGCACCCGTCGCACTACGGCCGGATGTGCCCGATCGAGACTCCCGAGGGTCCCAACATCGGCCTGATCGGCTCGCTGGCCTCCTACGGGCGGCTCAACCCCTTCGGCTTCATCGAGACCCCCTATCGCAAGGTGGTCGACGGCAAGGTCACCGACCAGATCGACTACCTGACCGCCGACGAGGAGGACCGGTACGTCAAGGCGCAGGCCAACACGGCGCTCAACGCCGACGGGTCGTTCGCCGAGCCGCGCGTGCTGGTGCGCACCAAGGGTGGCGAGACCGAGCTGGCCCGTGCCGAGGAGGTCGACTACATCGACGTGTCGCCGCGCCAGATGGTGTCGGTGGCCACCGCGATGATCCCGTTCCTCGAGCACGACGACGCCAACCGGGCCCTGATGGGCGCGAACATGATGCGTCAGTCGGTGCCGCTGCTCAGGAGCGAGGCGCCGCTGGTCGGCACCGGCATGGAATACCGTGCCGCGACCGACGCCGGCGACGTCATCAGCGCCGAGAAGGCCGGTGTGGTGGAGGAGGTCTCCGCCGACTACGTCACGGTGATGAACGACGACGGCACCAGGACGACGTATCGCGTGGCCAAGTTCCGGCGCTCCAACCAGGGCACGTCGTTCAACCAGAAGCCCATCGTGGCCGAGGGCGACCGGGTCGAGGTCAACCAGGTGATCGCCGACGGGCCGTGCACCGACAAGGGTGAGATGGCGCTGGGCAAGAACCTCCTGGTGGCGTTCATGCCGTGGGAGGGCCACAACTACGAGGACGCGGTCATCATCTCGCAACGGCTGGTGCAGGACGACGTCCTGTCCTCGATCCACATCGAGGAGCACGAGGTCGACGCCCGTGACACCAAGCTGGGTCCCGAGGAGATCACCCGCGACATCCCCAACGTGTCGGAGGAGGTCCTGGCCGATCTCGACGAGCGGGGGATCATCCGCATCGGGGCCGAGGTGGTGCCGGGTGACATCCTGGTCGGCAAGGTCACGCCGAAGGGTGAGACCGAGCTGACGCCGGAGGAGCGGCTGCTGCGCGCGATCTTCGGGGAGAAGGCCCGTGAGGTGCGTGACACCTCGCTGAAGGTGCCGCACGGCGAGCAGGGCAAGGTCATCGCGGTGCGCGTGTTCAGCCGCGAGGAGGGCGACGAGCTGCCGCCGGGCGTCAACGAGCTGGTGCGCGTGTACGTGGCGCAGAAGCGTAAGATCACCGACGGTGACAAGCTGGCCGGTCGGCACGGCAACAAGGGCGTCATCTCCAAGATCCTGCCGGTGGAGGACATGCCGTTCCTGGAGGACGGCACGCCGGTCGACATCATCCTCAACCCGCTGGGCGTGCCCGGCCGGATGAACGTCGGCCAGGTGCTGGAGACCCATCTGGGGTGGATCGCCGCCCGTGGCTGGGACATCTCCGGCATCGAGGAGGCGTGGGCCGGGCGGCTGCGCGACAAGGGCTTCGAGAAGGTCGCCCCGCGCACCAACATGGCCACCCCGGTCTTCGACGGCGCCCACGAACAGGAGATCATCGGCCTGCTCGGCAACACCGTCGCCAACCGCGACGGGGATCGGCTCGTGCAGCACACCGGCAAGGCCCGGCTCTTCGACGGGCGCAGCGGTGAGCCGTTCCCGTATCCGATCGCGGTCGGCTACATCTACATTCTCAAGCTGCTGCACCTGGTCGACGACAAGATCCACGCTCGCTCGACCGGCCCCTACTCCATGATCACCCAGCAGCCGCTCGGCGGTAAGGCCCAGTTCGGTGGCCAGCGCTTCGGCGAGATGGAGGTGTGGGCGCTGGAGGCGTACGGCGCCGCCTACGCGCTGCAGGAGCTGCTCACCATCAAGTCCGACGACGTCCTCGGCCGGGTCAAGGTCTACGAGGCCATCGTCAAGGGCGAGAACATCCCAGAGCCGGGCATCCCCGAGTCCTTCAAGGTGCTCATCAAGGAGATGCAGTCGCTGTGCCTCAACGTCGAGGTGCTCTCCACCGATGGCACGTCCATCGAGATGCGCGACACCGACGAGGACGTCTTCCGCGCCGCGGAAGAGCTGGGGATCGACCTGTCCCGGCGTGAGCCGAGCAGCGTCGAGGAGGTCTGACCCGTCAGGCTTTCCCGCCACCCGGCGGTCGGCCCGGCCCGTGCTCTACAGCCTGTAGAGTGTGGGCTGCGGTCGAGCGAAGGGGTGGAGTGTGCTGCGCTGGTTCCGGGTCGTGGCGGTGGCCGAGGCGTGTTCGTGGGCGGGGTTGCTGGTCGGCATGTTCTTCAAGTACGTGACCGAGACCGGCGAGCTGGGGGTGAAGGTGTTCGGGCCGATCCACGGGGCGCTGTTCGTGCTCTACGTGGCCGGGGTGCTGCTCTCGGCCAGGGAGGCGGGCTGGAGCCGGGGCGCGGTGCTGCTCGGCCTGGCGTGCGGGGTGCCGCCGTTCACCTCGCTGTGGTTCGAGCGGCGGATGGCGGTGCGCACGGCGGCGGCGGGGCAACCCGCCTGACGCCGTGCGCCGTGCCGTTCCGCCACGGCTCGGGCCGCGCGTCCCTGGGCGGACGCGCGGGTGCGCGGCCGTCCGCGTCGGCGCGGCCGGGCGTGGCGGCGCGGCCGGGCGTGGCCGCGCCGGTCACCAGTTGGTGAAGGCGCCGTCCGGGGTGCGCAGGTGGGGGCGCTCGGCGGCGACGGCCTGGTAGCGCCTGGCGGCGGCCCGGTCGAGGTCCACGCCGAGGCCGGGCAGGTCGGAGACCTCCACCCGGCCCGCCCGGATGACGGGCCGGGTGGTGAACAGCGCGTCGATCGCGGGCTCCGGCTGGGTCTGGTGTTCCTGGACGGCGGCGTTCGGGGTCGCGAGGTTGAGGTGGAGCGAGGAGGCCGCGGTCACCGGGCCGAGGGGGTTGTGGGTGGCGAGCTTGACGTAGTGGGTCTCGCACATCGCCGCGATCTTCCTGGCCTCGGTGAGCCCGGCCGCCACGCCGACGTCCACGCGGGCGTAGTCGATCAGGTCCGGCTCCACCAGGCGCTGGAACTCCCACTTCGAGCCGAACTGCTCCCCCGCCGCCAGCGGCACCCCGGTACGCGCCCTGAGCATGCGGTAGGCGTCCAGGCCCTCGCTGCGCAGCGGGTCCTCCACGAAGTACGGCCGCGCCGCCTCGATCTCCCGGCACAGCGTGACCGCCTCCGGCGGGTCGAGCCGGGTGTGCACGTCGAGGATCAGCTCCACCTCCTCCCCCACCGCCGCCCTCATCCGGTGGAACAGCTCGATCCCGGCCCGCATCGAGGCCCGCTGGTCGAGCACCCCGTCCGGCGCGTGCGGCACCGCGAAGCGCAGGTGCCGCCAGCCGTCGGCGACCAGGCCGCGCGCCCGGTCGAGAAACGCCTCGACGTCGTGGTAGTCGTCGCCCAGATGGGTGTAGGCCGGTACGTGATCGCGCACCCGCCCGCCGAACAGCTCGTACAGGGGCACGCCGAGGGCCTTGCCGCGCAGGTCCCACAGCGCCACGTCCACGGCGGCGATCGCGGCCGACAGGAACCGGTCGGCGGGGAAGAAGCCGCGCCGGAACATCACCTGCCACAGGTGCTCGATCCTGGTGGGATCCTCGCCGACCAGCAGCTCGCCGAGGTGCTCGATGCCGCCGGCCACGGCCTTCTGCCTCGATCTGATGCCGACCTCGCCGAGACCGTACAGCCCTTCGTCGGTGTCGATGGCCAGCAGCATCATGCTGTCGCCGTGATCGGGCAGGGTGAGCAGCTCCCAACCGGTGATCTTCATCTGACTCCTTTTCATGAAAACGATCCCGCAAACACTCAGAAACGCATCATGGCAGAGCCCGGTCATCCTGGATAGATCCGGATTTTTCCTGCACGAAACACTCTTGACGTATTCCGGGAACGTTTGCAACGATCCTCCGTACCAACGACACAGGAGGACCGACGGTGGCGGTAACGATCAAGCAGGTGGCGAGCGCGGCGGGCGTCTCCGTCTCCACCGTCTCCCGCGCGTTCACCGCGCCCGACCAGGTGCAGCCGCAGACCCTGCAGCGGGTCCGCGAGGCCGCGGCCGCGCTGGGCTACTCCCCCAACCCCGCCGCCCGCTCGCTGCGCGGCGGCCGGACGGGCTCGCTCGGGCTGATCATCCCCGACATCGCGAACCCGTTCTTCCCGCCGATCTTCAAGGCCATGCAGGCCCGCGCCCGGCGGCTGGGCTACACGGTGCTCGCCGCCGACACCGACGAACGCGAGTACGACGAGCTGGAGACCATCGCCGCGGTCTCCAAGCAGGTCGACGGCCTGATCCTGTGGGCCTCGACGCTGCCGGGGGAACGGCTGCGCGAACTGGGCGCCGAGATGCCGACCGTCCTGGTCAACCGGCACGTCGAGGGCATGGCGGAGCTGCGCATCTCGCTCGAGCAGGGCATCGCGCAGGCCGCCGAGCACCTCAAGGCGTACGGGCACACCCGCTGCGTCTTCGTCAACGCCGAGCACGGCGAGCACGGGCGCGGCAAGTCCATCAGGGAGGTGTTCGAGGCCCACGACCTCTCGCTGACCGAGCTGGGCCCGTACGACCCCCGCTTCGAGACCGGCCTGCACGCGGCCACGCTGGTCGCGGCGGGCGAGGCGACGGCGGTGCTCGCGCACAACGACCTCGTGGCGCTCGGCGTGCTGCACCAGTTCGCCAAGCTCGGCGTGGGCGTGCCCGACCGGGTGAGCGTGATCGGCATAGACGACACGCTGCTCGCCGCCACCTCGACCCCTTCGCTCACCACGATCAGGATCTCGGCCGACGAGGTCGCCACCGCCGCCGCCGACCTGCTCATCGACACGATCGCGGGCAGGGGCGAGGGGCGGGTCGCCGGGATCGGCTCACGCCTGATCCCCCGGGCCTCCACGGGCCCCGCCCCCGGCTGAGCCCTCTCCCTCCTCCCGCCCTCTTCCCGAACGCCCACTCCCGGTACGGCCCGCGCCCTACCGCCATCTCGACCTGCCCTCCTTCCCCCCATGGGAGTCACCATGAAGCTGACCGCGGGCCTGCTCGGCTGCGCACTCCTCGCCCCGGCGCTGGCCGGATGCGGATCCCCCACGTCCGGCGAGCCGGAGGCCGTCGTGATCCGGGTCCAGGGCATGCCTCCCGCCACGGACAAGCCGGGGCTGGATCAGTTCAGGAAGATGGTGGCGGAGTTCGAGCGGCGCAATCCCGGGATCAAGGTGCAGGGCTCGACCACGGTGTTCGACCCGCTGACGTTCTCGGCGAAACTGGCGGGCGGCCGGGTCGAGGACGTGATCAAGGTCCCGCTGACCGAGCCGCAGGGCCTCATCGCCCGCAAGCAGGTCCAGCCGCTCACCAAGGAGCTGTCCGGGTGGGCGCACTACAAGGAGTTCAACCCGCAGGTCCTGCTCCCGCTGAGCGACGCCGCCGGGGAGGTGTACGGGGTGCCGCAGGCCCCCTTCGCCCAGGGCCTGGTCTACAACCGGGACCTGTTCGCCAAGGCCGGGCTGGACCCCGACCGGCCGCCGAAGACGTGGGACGAGGTCAGGGCGGCGGCCAAGGCCATCTCCGTCAAGACCGGCAAGGCGGGGTTCGTCCACGAGTCCAAGAACAACCAGGGCGGCTGGCAGCTCACCATGCTCGCCTACACCCACGGCGGCGAGATCCAGCGCGAGGAGGGCGGCAAGCCCGTGGCCGCCTTCAACTCCGACCCGGTCAGGAAGGCGCTCGGCCTGCTCAAGGAGATGCGCTGGACGGACGACTCCATGGGCGACGCCCAGCTCAACGACCAGAACGACGTGATCAAGCGGTTCGCCGCCGGCGAGATCGGCATGTACATGGGCACTCCGGGCACCTACCGGCTGGCCAAGATGACGTACGGGATGGAGGACACCGACGCCTTCGGCATCGGCCCGCTCCCCCAGGCCGGCGGGAACGCGACGCTGACCGGCGGTGACGTGTACCTGGTGCCCAAGTCGGCGCCGGCGGACAAGGTCGCCGCCGCGGTGAAGTGGCTGCTGTTCGCCTACGCCGAGCCCCAGTACGACCCCGCCGCGGCCGCCTCCAGAGCCAAGGAGCTGGCCGCCGATCCGAAGTCGGCGGTGGGCGTGCCGACGCTGCCCATGTTCGACGCCGGACAGCAGGCCAAGATCGACGAGGCGGTCCTGCCGTACGTGAACGTGAAGCTGGAGCACTTCCGGCCGTGGCTGGAGGGCACCCCGTCGCTCACCCTGCGCCCCGAGCCCGCCGTACAGGCCCAGCAGGTGTACGCGGTGCTGGACACCGTGGTCCAGGCGGTGCTCACGAACCGGGCGGCGTCCGTGGACGACCTGCTGGCCAAGGCCGAGACGGACGTCAACGCCAAGCTCGCGGCGGCCCGGCAGTGAGTGCCGGCCGCACGGGGACGGCCCGTACCGGCGTGGCCGTCCCCCTCCCCGCCGCCGGAGCGGCGCCCGCCGCAGGGAAGGGCCGACTCGGGCGCAACGCGCTGACCGCGCTGCTGTTCCTCGTCCCGGCGCTCGTGGTGTTCGGGGTGTTCTCGTGGTGGCCGATCCTGCGCGGGCTGCTGATCAGCTTCCAGGAGACGAACCTGGTCGATCCCGCCACGTGGGTGGGCCTGGACAACTTCCGCGCGCTGTTCGCCGACCCGCTGCTGGGCACGGCCATCGGCAACACGCTGCTGTTCGTCGGGCTGGCGCTGCTCATCGGCTTCCCCGCGCCGCTGGTGCTGGCCGTCGTGCTGGCCACGGTGCGGCGGGGCGCGGGGGTGTACCGGTTCCTGGTCTACCTGCCCGTGGTGGTGCCGCCGGTGGTGGCGATCCTGCTGTGGAAGTGGTTCTACGACCCGGGGCACGGCCTGTTCAACGGGCTGTTCGGCCTCGTCGGGCTCGGCCCGTACCCGTGGCTGGACTCGCCCGGGACCGCGATGGTCAGCCTGGTCCTGCAGTCCACCTGGGCGGGCATGGGCGGCGCGGTGCTGATCTACCTGGCCGCGATCGTCGGCGTCCCGTCGGAGCTGTACGAGGCCGCGCAGATGGACGGCGCCTCCATCTGGACCCGCGTGTGGCACATCACGCTGCCGCAACTGCGCCCGGTGATCGGCCTGCTGCTGCTCATGCAGCTCATCAGCACCATGCAGGTCTTCACCGAGCCGTACGTCTTCACCGGCGGGGGCCCGGAGAACGCCACGCTCACCGTGCTCCTGCTGATCTTCCGGTACGCGTTCCAGGACGGCGCGTACGGCCAGGCGGCGGCGCTGTCGTTCCTGCTGGCGATCGTCCTGGGCCTGCTGTCGGCCGTCTACCTGCGGGCCACCCGGAGCTGGAGCGCCTCATGAGCCTGATCTCGCACGTCGAGGAGCGCCGCCCGGCGATCCGGGCCGGGTTGCGCAGCGTCCAGGCGCTCACGCTCGTCCTCCTGGTGCTCATCGGGCTCGGCCCGATCTACATGACGGTCAAGGGTGCCATGTCGCCCAGCACGGACCTCATCTCCAGGCCGCTCGACCTGTGGCCGGCGGACCCGCGTCCGGAGAACTTCGCCACGGCCTGGGCCGACCTCGGCATCGGGCACTACCTGCTCAACACCCTCCAGGTGGTGGGCGGCTCGTGGGCGGTGCAGCTCGTCGTGGCGGTCACCGCGGGCTTCGCGCTGTCGGTGCTGCGGCCCCGGTTCGGCCGCTACGTGTACGGCGCGATCCTGGCCACGATGTTCGTCCCCTACACGGTCTCGATGACCAGCCTGTTCCTGACGGTCATCGATCTCGGGCTGGTCGACTCGTACTGGTCGATCTGGCTGCCGTCCGGGGCCTACGCGTTCAACGTGCTGCTGGCCAAGCGCTTCTTCGACGCGCTGCCGCCCGAGCTGTTCGCCGCGGCCAGGGTCGACGGGGCGTCCACGTGGCAGCTCCTGACCCGGATCGTGCTGCCGATGAGCCGGCCGATCCTGGCCGTGATCAGTCTGCTGGCCGTCATGCACAGCTGGAAGGACTTCATCTGGCCGCTGGTGGCCATCACCGACCCCGAGAAGCAGCCCATCAGCGTCGCCCTGGCCAACCTGGCCGAGCAGGCACCGCAGGACGAGCTGATCGCCGCCATGGCGATGGCGCTCGCGCCGCCGGTGCTGGTGTTCCTGGTCTTCCAGAAGCACATCGTGGCCGGGCTCGGATTCACCGGCATCAAGGGCTGACATTTCACGAAAGGCACCCCCCAATGGCTGAAATCTCCCGCCGTACTCTCATCCAGGCCCTCCCTGTCGCCGCCGGCGCCACGCTCGTCACCGGCACCACCCCGGAAGCCGTTGCCAATGCCATCTCCATCCAGGCCGACGGCATCACGCTGGTGGCGGAGGCGGACGGCTCGATCCTCGTCCGCGACGACGCCGACCGGGTCCGGCTCAGCCACTTCATGATCAAGGACAGCGTGCTCGGGCAGCAGCGCACGTTCGGCGGCACGCCCTCGCTGGTGACCGTGGACGGCAGGCCCGCCATCCAGGTCGACTACACGATGTCGGCGTCCGCCCAGCAGGTCACGGTCCGCGGCCTGTTCACCGTCTCCGCCCGCCGGGCGCACCTGCGCTGGGAGGTGGGCGGCAGCGCCA
This sequence comes from Nonomuraea sp. NPDC051298, assembly GCF_055586305.1. Taxonomy (NCBI): domain Bacteria; kingdom Bacillati; phylum Actinomycetota; class Actinomycetes; order Streptosporangiales; family Streptosporangiaceae; genus Nonomuraea; species Nonomuraea sp. NPDC051298. The sequence continues at coordinate 260,118 of NZ_JBVJIM010000013.1, read as the reverse complement.
CCCTGACGCCGTCGGGGTTCATGTTCGCCAGGACCGTGCTGAACCCGTCGGCACCGGAGCGGTACGTACCAGTCACCCGGTGGACGCGCGACGCCCGCGGTGGCGTGCCGTACGAGGTGAACGCGGGCGCGCTCTACCAGGAGACCTGGGCCGGGACCCGCGCGTTCTTCCGGCTGGACAAGACCACGCCCGGCTTCACCAACGCCACCTGGATCCACGCCCCCGGCACCGCCGCGAACGTGACCGAGGCCGAGCTGGTGCTGGGCGAGATGCGCCCGGCCGCGGCCAACGGCCTGGCCACCGCGGCGCCGCTGAGCGTGGACGCCTGGTGCGACCAGCCGTTCGGCCTCCACGACCCGGGCGCGGACCTGCGGCTCAGGGCGCAGGTCGTCAACGGCTCCGCCGCCGCGCGCACGGTACGGCTCACCTGGTGCGCCCGCGACTTCGACGGCAAGAAGGCCGGCCACGGCACGCTGAACAGGACGCTGGCCGCCGGGGAGGTCTGGGACGAGACGTTCGCGGTCGGGGGCGAGCCGCAGGGCATCGTCTTCGCCGAGGTCAAGGCCGTCTCGGACGCCGACGAGGCGTTCGCCAGGACCACCATGGCCACCCTGAGACCGCACACCTACCAGGCCGAGGGCCGGTTCGGCATCGCCAACTACACCTGGATGCTGGTGCCGGACAAGGCGTCGGTCGGCGCGCTGCTGCGCCGGATCGGCGTGAAGTCGGTGCGCATCGCCTACGACGGCGCGCCCGGCCTGTCCCCCGCCGAGCTGGACGCGCTCGGCATCCCGCACAACGTGCAGCTCGGCGGCGTCATCTTCAACGGCACACCCGCGCAGGTCGCCGCCTGGGCCGACGACCGGGCCGCCGTCGCGCGGGCGTCCGGAGCCCGGTACTTCGAGGTCGCCAACGAGCTGAACAACCCGTGGATGCAGGGCCAGCGGGTGCCCGAGTACATCCGCGACGGTCTCAAGCCCATCCACGACCGGCTCAAGGACTCCGGCATCAAGCTGATGAACTGCGGCCTGGGCGGCATGGACACCGTGTGGACCGCGAAGTTCATCGAGGCGGGCGGCTGGGACCTGATCGACGCCTTCGCCATCCACCCCGGGCGCGGCAACTTCACCCCCGACTACGCGCCGCCGCCCGGTGAGTGGCAGCAGGGCGAGAACGGCACGTACTGGAACTTCCTCGGCGCGCTGAGGGAGGCCCGCAGGATCGTGGACGAGCAGGGCGGCGGCAAGGAGCTGTGGCTGACCGAGGCGTACGCGTGCACCAGGCCGAACCGGTGGTGGAACGACAACCACCGGCAGGCCGCCGAGAACGTGCTGCTCACCCTGGCCCTGGCGGTGTCGGAGGGAGTGGACGGCGTGAACTGGTACCAGCCGCACGACAGCACCATCCACCACCCGCAGGAGGCCGACCCGGCCAACCCCGAATACCACTTCGGGCTGATGAACCGCGACACCGGCGTCAAGGCGGCGCTGCTCGCCTACGCCACGGCGACGCGGATCCTGGAGGGGGCGCGGTTCGTCCGGTGGCTGACCCTTCCCGATCCGGAGCTGAAGGGCCTGCAGTTCGAGGGGTTCGCGATGCTCTGGAGCCGCAAGGACGGCTACCTCCTCAACGCCGACCACGGCGCCGACCAGTGGTACCCGCACAAGGAGGCGTGGAGCGACCACTGGCCCACCAAGACCCCGCTGACCCTGCCCGCGACGGGCGCCACGGTCCGCGAGGTCGACTGCATCGGCCGCGAGCGCACCCTGCCCGTACGCGACGGCCAGGTGCGGCTGACCCTGGACGGAGCGCCCCGCGTCTACTACGGATTGAGCGAATGAGACAAGAGACCGTAAAGCATGACATCACCGTGGTGGGCGGCGGGCTGGCCGGGGTGTGCGCGGCCGTCGCCGCCGCCCGCCTCGGGCGTACGGTGGCGCTGGTCGGCAACCGGCCCGTGCTGGGCGGCAACTCCAGCAGCGAGGTACGGGTCTGGGTGTGCGGCGCGACCGGCCACGGCAAGAACCACCACGCCCGCGAGGGCGGCATCATGGGCGAGCTGCTCGTCGAGAACCAGTACCGCAACCCGCAGGGCAACCCCTACTTCTGGGACACCACGGTGCTGGACACGGTCCGCGCCGAGCCCGGGATCTCGTTGTTCCTCAACACCGACGTCCGCCTCGTCGACGCCGGCGACGGCGGGATCACCTCGGTCACGGGCTGGATGATGGGCTCGGAGCGGCTCATCACGTTCGAGTCGCCGTACTTCCTGGACTGCACCGGCGACGGCCTGGTGGGGCACCTCGCGGGCGCGCGCCACCGGATCGGCCGCGAGGGCCGGGCCGAGTACGGCGAGCCGTGGGCGCCCGACGAGCCCGACGACATCACCCTGGGCAGCACGCTGCTGTTCTACACCAAGGACGCGGGCGAGCCCGTCCGCTACGTGCCGCCGAGCTTCGCCAAGGACATCACCACGACCTCCATCCCCGAGCGGCGCATCATCAAGGCAGGGGACAACGGCTGCGCGTACTGGTGGATCGAGTTCGGCGGCGAGCTGGACACCGTGCACGACAACGAGCGCATCCGGGACGAGCTGTGGTCGGTGGTCCACGGCATCTGGGACCACATCAAGAACTCCGGCAAGTTCGACGCCGACACGATGACGCTCGAATGGGTGGGCGCGCTGCCCGGCAAGCGGGAGTACCGGCGTTTCCTCGGCGACCACGTGCTCACCCAGCACGACGTGCTCGGGCAGACGCCGTTCGAGGACCGGGTGGCCTTCGGCGGCTGGTCGATCGACCTGCACCCGCCGCAGGGCATGTACGCCACCGAGGCCGGGGCCAGGCAGCGCTACGCCGACGGGATCTACCACATCCCCTTCCGCTCGCTCTACTCGGTCAACGTGCCCAACCTGCTCATGGCCGGGCGCAACATCTCGGCCTCGCACGTGGCGTTCGGCTCGACCCGGGTGATGGCCACCTGCGCGACGATCGGGCAGGCGGCGGGCACGGCCGCCGCGCTCTGCGTCGAGCGCGGCGCACGCCCGCGCGACCTGCCCGTGGCCGAGCTGCAGCGCACCCTGCTGCGCGAGGACGCCTCCATCGTCGGGCTCCCGCTCGACGACCCGGCCGACCTGGCCCGCGCCGCCACGGCCACGGCGTCGGGCACGGCGTCGGGCACGGCGTCCGGCACGCTGTCCCGGCTGGTGGTGGACGCCCCGTCCGGGGTGTGGCCGCTCGACGCGGACGCGGGGCTGGTGCTGCCCGCCGATCCGGCGCTCGGCGGCGTACGGCTCCTGCTGGACGCGGACGCGGACACCGCGCTGACCGTCGAGCTGCACGATCCCGTGCTCGGGCAGAACTACGTGCCGCGCGAGCTGGTCACGACGAGCGTGCTCCCGCTGGCCGCGGGCGAGAAGCAGTGGGCGGACCTGGGCCTGGACTGGCGGCCTGACACGCCGCGCAACGCCTTCCTCGTCGTCAGGGCCAACCCGCTGGTCCGCCTGCACGTCGCCGACCGGCCCACGCCCGGCGTCCTGTGCTTCACCCGGGTGCCGCTGCGGCCCCAGGACGAGGCGCCCCAGCCACTGCGCGAATGGACGGACGCCGGGCTGCTGCGCCGTACGTTCTGCCTGGAGACGGGCGGCACGGACGCGTTCGCGCCGGCCAAGGCGCTCGACGGCTACCAGCGCCCCTACGCCGGGCCGCACATGTGGGTGTCCGGCGGGCTGCCGGCCGCGCTGGAGCTGGCCTGGCCGGAGCCGGTGACGATCGGGCGGGTCGAGGTGATCGCCGACGACGACGTCAACGAGGACCTGATCAACCTGCACCACCACCGGACCCCGTTCGAGGTGCTGCCCACGCTGGTGCGGGACTACCGGGTGGAGGTGCGCAGGGGCGGGGCCTGGGAGGTGGTCGCCGAGGCCCGTGCCAACCGGCGGCGGCGCATCGTGCACCCGCTCGCCGCGGCGGTGCGGGCGGACGCGCTGCGCGTGGTCGTCGAGGCGACGAACGGCGTGCCGTCGGCTCACCTGGTCGCGGTGCGCGCGTACGCTCCAGAGGGCGCCGGGTGAGCACGAGGTGAGCAGGGTCGGCCGGTGGGGAGAGGGGGGTCGGTGGGTGTGCGGCGGGTGATGGTGACGGGGGCCGCGGGGCGGATCGGGCGGGCCGTCCTCGGCCTGCTGGCCGAGCGCGGGGTCCCGGCCGCCGCGCTCGTCCTCGACGACCCCGGCGACCTGCCCGCCGACCTGGTCGTGGAGGGGGACGCGACCGACCCGGCCGCCGTACGCGCGGCGCTCGACGGGGCCGGGGCCGTGGTCCACCTCGCCGCCATCCCGACCCCGGAGTGGGAGCCGGCCGAACGGGTGTTCGCGGTCAACACGCAGTCCACGTTCACCGTGCTCGAAGCGGCGGGGCGGGCGGGGATCCGGCGCGTGTGCCTGGCGGGGTCCCAGGCGGCCGGCGGGCTGGCGTTCGCCGCGAGAGAGCTGCATCCCGCCTACGCGCCGATCGACCACCTGCTGCCGTCGCAGGCGGAGGACCCGTACGCGCTGTCCAAGCTCGTCGACGGGCTCACGGCCGAGACGATGGCGCGGCGGCACGGGATGGGCGTGGTGACGTTGTGCCTGCCGTTCGTCGGGGGGTTCGGGGAGCGGCTGCGCGAGTTCGCCGCCCGGTGCGCCGCCGATCCCGGGCTGCACGCGCGGGGGCTCTGGGCGTACCTGGAGACGCGGGACGCGGCTCGGGCGTGCCTGCTGGCGCTGGACGTGCCGGGGCCGGGGGCGCGTACCGTGCTGGTGGCCGCGCCCGAGACGCTGGTGCCCCAGCCGACGGAGGAGCTGATGCGCCGTTACCATCCGGCGACCGAGCTGCGCCGTCCGCTGCCCGGCCGTACCGTGCCCGTCGACCTCACGGCGGCCGCCGAGCTGCTGGGCTTCACGGCCCGGTTCACGCTGTAGGCCCGCCCGTCAGGTGCGCGGGTCGAGCCCGCCGAGGAAGTCCCTGATCAGCTCGGTCACCTCGTCGAGGGCGCTCTCCAGCAGGAAGTGGCCGCCTTCGAGGAGGTGGATCCGCGCGCTGGGCAGGTCCTGGCCGAAGGCGCGGGCGCCGTCCGGGCCGAAGATCTCGTCGCCCTCGCCCCAGACGGCGAGCAGCGGCGGCTGGTGCTCGCGCAGGTAGGCGTGCAGCCGCTGGTACAGGGGCGGGTTGGTGGCGTAGTCCAGGAACAGGGCGAGCTGGACGCGGTCGTTGCCGGGGCGGGAGACCAGCGCGTGGTCGTGGTGCCAGGTGTCGGGGCTGACCAGGGTCTCGTCGGGGACGCCGGTGAGGTACTGCCACTTGATGGCGTCGAGCGTGAGCGCCTGCCGGACGGCCTTCTCGGTCTCCGGGTTCTGCTCGCGGTGGTAGTCCCAGATGGTCGTCCAGAAGCTCTGGACGAAGCCGGCGTCGTAGCCGTTGCCGTTCTGGGTGATGATGGCCGTGATCGCGCCGGGGTCGGCGAGTGCGAGCCGCCAGCCGATCGGGGCGCCGTAGTCCTGCACGTAGAGCGCATAGCGGGTGAGGCCGAGCCGGTCCAGCAGGCCCGCGGTCAGGTCGGCGAGGGCGTCGAACGTGTAGTCGAACTCCTCGGCGGGCGGCGCGTCGGACAGCCCGAACCCCAGGTGGTCGGGGGCGATGACGTGATAGCGATCGGCCAGCGCCGGGATCAGCTCGCGGAACATGAACGAGCTGGCCGGGAAGCCGTGCAGGAGCACGAGCGCGGGCGCGTCCGCAGGCCCGGCCTCCCGGTAGAACAGCCGCCTGCCGCGCACGTTCGCGTAACGGTGATGGACCCTGGCCATGGCCGACCTCCCCTTTGGCTCCGATGATCAAACCGCAGCGGACGGCTTCGGCCCCGTCAAACACGCGCGCGGGGCGGCCGGTGATCGAGACTGCGGCATGGGCGAACCTGGACCCCTCGTTGGACGATCGGCCCCGGCGAACAAGTGAGGCCCAGGTCAAGACGGTCGTCCGCCTGGGGCTCACGGGAATGTACACGCTCGCCGCGGGTAGGCGGAACGAGGAGACGGGAGAATGGCCCCCGTCCTCGAAAGGGGAGGTGATACCCCTTATGTCCCGCCAAATGGAGAGCCATCCCGACATCATTAGCATGCGGGAGAAGTACGAGATGGCCGCGGCCAAGCCCGCGGTCCAGGTAGCGGAAGGGCTCACCCTGCTGGCCGGGCTGTTCCTGGCGCTGTCGCCGTGGATCGTGGGATTCACCGGCATCGGTTCGCTAACGGTCAACAACCTGGTCACGGGGCTCGCCGTGGCGCTGCTGTCGCTGGTCTTCAGCTCGGCGTTCGGGCGCACGTACGGCATCGCCTGGACCGCGCCGCTCATCGGCATCTGGACCATCCTGGCCCCGTGGCTCGTCAGTGGCGGCGCGGCCACGACCCGGACCATCGTCACCAATGTGATCGTCGGCGCGCTCATCACAGTCTTCGGACTGATCGCGCTCGGCATGTCCATGGCAAGGAGGCGGTGACCACTGATCCCGGGCCGGACGACGTCCGGCCCGGCCACAAGGCGGCAAGACCCGCTGCGATGTGGCGCAAGTATTGCAACTTCTTGCGCCCATCCGACGTCAGCGCTTGCATGGGGGCCTGACAGGCCGGAACCGCAGCTCAAAGCCATAAGCAGGGAGAAGCTCCCGATCGCCGGTGGCGCGGGAGTTATTTCTTTGCGCAACATCGTCGAAATATTGCGGCTATCTGCTCGACATCTTATGGTTCGGCCATCCCCCCTTACTCGAAGGATGACCACCCCCCATGAGAGCATTGTTAGCCGCCCTGACCTTACTCATCGGAGTCCTCGCCGCCCCCACCACCGCACAGGCAGCCCTCCTCGCCGACACCGACCTCGCCGCCGGCAAGACCGCCACCGCCAGCTCCACCAACGACGTCTACCGCCCCGCCAACATCACCGACGGCAACCAGGCCACCTACTGGGAATCGGCCAACAACGCCCTCCCCCAATGGATCCAGGTCGACCTCGGCACCGAGGCCACCCTCAGCAAAGCCGTACTCAAACTCCCCACCGGCTGGCCCAGCCGCACCCAGACCCTGACCGTCCAGGGCAGCACCAACGGCACCACCTTCACCCCCATCACCACCTCCGCCACCTACACACTCAACCCCACCGCCACCATCACCTTCACCACCCCACCCACCACCCGCCACCTCCGCCTGCACATCACCGCCAACACCGGCTGGCCCGCAGGCCAGCTCTCCGAACTCGAAGTCTGGGGCACCCCCACCGACCCAGGCGACCCAGGCGGCCCAGGCGACGGCACCAACCTCGCCCCCGGCAAACAGATCACCGAATCCTCCCACGTCCACACCTACGTGGCCGCCAACGCCAACGACAACAACCTCCAGACCTACTGGGAAAGCGGCGCCTACCCCGCCACCCTCACCGTCCAACTCGGCTCCAACACCGACCTGACCTCCATCACCGTCAAACTCAACCCCGACCCCATCTGGGGCCGCCGCACCCAGACCTTCCAGGTCCTCGGCCGCGAACAGAGCGCCACCGCCTACACCACCCTCGCCGCCCAGGCCACCCACACCTTCGACCCCGCCACCGGCAACACCGTCACCATCCCCGTCACCGGCCGCGCCGCCGACGTCCGCCTCCAGTTCACCGCCAACTCCGGCGCACCAGGCGGACAGGTCGCCGAATTCCAGATCTTCGGCACCCCCGCCCCCAACCCCGACCTGACCGTCACGAACCTCACCTGGGCGCCCGCCTCGCCGACCGCGGCGACCGCGATCACGCTGACCGGTACGGTCAGGAACGCCGGCAGCACGGCCTCCGCCGCGACCTCGGTCAACTTCTACGCCGGGGCCGCCAAGGCAGGCACCGCGAACGTGGGCGCGCTGGCCGCCGGCGCCACCGCCACCGTGTCGGCCGACATCGGGACCAGGCGGGCCGGGACGTACCAGGTCTCGGCCAAGGTCGACGAGGACAACCAGGTCATCGAGCAGAACGAGGGCAACAACTCCTTCACCGCGCCCACGTCCCTGGTGGTCGCCGAGACGCCCGGCCCCGACCTGGAGGTCCTCGGCCTCACCGCGACCCCGCCGAACCCCGCCGTCGGCGCCCGCGTCACGTTCACCGTGGCCGTGAAGAACCGCGGCACCACCTCGACCGGCGCCACCACGGTCACCCGGGTGGACGTCGGCGGCACCAGGCTCGACACCCAGACGGCGGCGATCGCCGCGGGCGCGACGGTGAACGTGGCCGTCAGCGGCGGCTGGACCGCCACCGCGGGCGGCGCCACCGCCACGGCCACGGCCGACGCGACCGGCACCGTCACCGAGACCGACGAGACCAACAACACGCTGTCGCAGACGATCGCGGTCGGCCGCGGCGCCTCGGTGCCGTACGTCGAGTACGAGGCCGAGTCGGCCGCCTACCAGGGCACGCTGCTGGAGACCGACCCGCTGCGCACCTTCGGGCACACCAACTTCGCCACCGAGTCCTCGGGCCGGAAGTCGGTCAGGCTGAACAGTACCGGCCAGTACGTCGAGTTCACCTCGACCGTCCCGGCCAACTCGATCGTGGTGCGCAACTCGATCCCGGACGCGCCGGGCGGCGGCGGTATCGAGGCCACGATCAGCCTGTACGCCGACGGCGCGTTCGTCCAGAAGCTCACCCTCTCCTCCCGCCACAGTTGGCTGTACGGCAACACCGACTCCCCCGAGGGGCTGACCAACACGCCGCAGGCCGACGCGCGGAGACTGTTCGACGAGTCGAACGCGCTGCTGTCGCGCTCGTATCCGGCGGGCACCAAGTTCCGGCTGCAGCGCGACGCAGGTGACACCGCCGCCTTCTACATCATCGACCTGATCGACCTGGAGCAGGTGGCGCCGCCGGCCGCCAAGCCGGCCGAGTGCACCTCGATCGCCGACTACGGGGCCGTGCCCAACGACGGCAACGACGACACCTCCGCCATCCAGCGGGCGGTCACCGACGACCAGAACGGCGTCATCGACTGCGTGTGGATCCCGCCGGGCCAGTGGCGCCAGGAGAAGAAGATCCTCACCGACGACCCGCTGAACCGCGGCCAGTACAACCAGGTCGGCATCAGCAACGTCACGATCCGCGGCGCGGGCATGTGGCACTCGCAGTTCTACACGCTGACCGAGCCGCACCTGGCGACGGGCGGCATCAACCACCCGCACGAGGGCAACTTCGGCTTCGACATCGACAGCAACGTGCAGATCTCCGACGTGGCCATCTTCGGCTCAGGCCGGATCCGCGGCGGCCCGGGCGGCGCCGAGGGCGGCGTCGGGCTGAACGGCCGGTTCGGCCAGAACACGAAGATCACCAACGTCTGGATCGAGCACGCCAACGTCGGGGTCTGGGTCGGCCGCGACTACGACAACATCCCCGACCTGTGGGGGCCGGCCGACGGGCTGCAGTTCAGCGGCATGCGCATCCGCAACACCTACGCCGACGGCATCAACTTCACCAACGGCACCCGCAACTCGCGCGTGTTCAACTCGACCTTCCGCACGACGGGTGACGACTCACTGGCCGTCTGGGCCAACCGGTACGTCAAGGACCAGGCGGTGGACATCGCCCACGACAACGCGTTCGTCAACAACACCATCCAGCTCCCGTGGCGGGCGAACGGCATCGCCGTCTACGGCGGCTACGGCAACAGGATCGAGAACAACCTGATCTACGACACCATGAACTACCCCGGCATCATGCTGGCCACCGACCACGACCCGCTGCCCTTCTCCGGACAGACGCTGATCGCGAACAACGCGCTGCACCGCTGCGGCGGCGTCTTCTGGGGTGAGGCGCAGGAGTTCGGCGCCATCACGCTGTTCGCGCAGAGCCGGGACATCCCCGGCGTGACGATCCGCGACACCGAGATCTCCGACTCGACGTACGACGGCATCCAGTTCAAGTCGGGCGGCGGCAACATGCCGAACGTCGCCATCACCAACGTCCGCATCGACAGGTCCAACAACGGCGCGGGCATCCTGGCCCACGGCGGTGCGCGCGGCAGCGCGACGCTGACCGGCGTCACCATCACGAACTCGGCCACCGGCGACATCGTCAGGGAGCCGGGAACGGGCTTCGTGATCAACGGCGGCTGACGCCGCGCGACCCCGCCATGAGCAGGTCGCCGAACCGGTTCCGGCTCGGCGACAGCTCATGGCGGGACCTCCCGCACGGGTCACGGCCGTGGTGGTGACCACAGGTAGGGCGTGGTGGTGGTCACAGCCGTGGTGGTGACCACACGTAGGGCGTGGTGGTGGTCACGGCGTGGAAGCCCAGCCGCCGCAGGATCGGCGCGCTGTCGTCGGACGCGTCCACGTGCAGGAACGTGACGCCACGGGCGACGGCGAGCGCGGCGCGGGCGGCGACCAGCGCGCGGTAGACGCCCCGGCCGCGCCAGCCGGGCAGCGTCGAGCCGCCCCACAGGCTGGCGATCTCGGTCCCCTCCCGGAACACCAGCCAGGCCGCCGAGACCACCCCCTCCCCGGCTTCGGCGACCAGGACGGCGATCTCGTCGGGGGCCGCCGAGACGCGGGCGATCAGGTCGTCGCCGAGCCAGCTCCAGTCCTGTCCCCAGACGATCGACTCCATGGCGGCGATGCGACGCAGGTCGGCGTCGGCGCTCACCTGCCGCAGGGTGACGCCGTCCGGGAGGGCCGGGGCCGCGGTCATCTCCTCCGCGCGGCCGAGGAGGACGGTCTCCCGCTCCTCCGGGAGGAAACCCGCGGCGCGCAGGCGCTCGGGCAGGTCGGCCGGCAGGTCGTGCCCGCGGGTCTTCCACTCGACCGCCTCGCCCCGTGCGGCGAAGTAGTCGCGCTGGCGGGTGATCAGCCGGTCGAGGTCGGCGCCGCGCAGCCCGACGTCGCGCGGGGCGCTGACGAAGCCGCGGAACTGGCCGACGATCCGCAGCAGCGGGCCGTCCCGCTCGTAGGTGACGCCGGTGGGCGGGTGGGGCGGCGCTCCCCGCATCTGCTGGTCATAGGCCGAGAGCAACTCGTCGATGTCGGTCACGGGACAAGACGGTACGAGCCGTGGCAACCGCTTTTCCGGTGACCGTGCCGCCCGGAGAGCCCAGGACGTCCGGGGATCGCAGGCGCGACCGCTTGTCCGGACATATGTGGACAAGTATCGCCATTTCCCCATCTTGGGCTACCGTGTCAGCCGCGACCCCAAATGATCTTGCGAACAGGGAGGCTGGAACTCCATTGGCAAGCTGGAAGTCCGCCGCGTGCGCCGCCGCCGCCGCGGCGGCGCTCTTATCCGCGACCCCCGCGACAGGCACGGCGTACGCCGCGGCCGCGCCCGTCTACTACCTCGACAGCGTCAACGGCAGCGACTCCGCGGCCGGCACCAGCACCGCCACCGCGTGGAAGACCCTCGCCAAGGCCACGGCCGCCGCCCTCGAACCCGGCTCCAAGCTGCTGCTGGCCCGCGGCGGCACCTGGTCGGGCACCCTGTCCGTGACCCGCTCGGGCACCGCCGCCGCGCCCATCGTCGTGGACGCGTACGGCACCGGCGCGGCCCCCGTGATCATGGGTGACGACGAGGCGTGCATGACCCTCGCCGGAAGCCACATCGAGGTCTACAACCTGCAGATCGGCGTCAACCGCGACCAGGGCCGCTGCTCCTGGGCCGGGATCAAGGTCACCGGCAGCGACAACGTCATCGAGAAGAACCTCATCACCGGCGCCGCCGCCGGCGTCTACATCGAGCCCGGCGCCCGCTACACCGCGGTCACGGCCAACGACTTCGTCGACAACAACCACATGAGCACCCTCACCCCCGTCGACGTGCACCCGAACGACGACTCGGGCGCGTTCGCCATCCTGGTGCAGGGCGACGACTCCAACATCGCCTGGAACACCATCTCCGGCTCGGTCGCGTTCAGCTACGACTACGGGTACGACGGCGCGGCCGTGGAGATCTTCCTCGGCTCCCGCAACCGCGTCCACCACAACATCGCCATCGACAACGACACCTTCACCGAACTGGGCACCAGCAGGAACCCCGACGGCACCTCGAACGACCCCGACGGCACCTCGGGCAACGTCTTCGAGTACAACGCGATCTACGGCCCCCGCACCCGCTCCGGCCTCGTCACCCGCGGCCCGGTCCACGACGACGGGCGGCTCGAGGTGAACGGCCCCGTCTTCGGCACCCTGTTCCGCAACAACTCCATGAACCTGCCCCACCCCGAGGCCGAGGGCGTCGTCTGCGACGCGAGCTGCACCAACCAGCACCTCACGCTCACCCAGAACGTCGTGGTCGCCGCGCTCAAGACCGCCTACGCCGACCCGACCTTCACCGCCGTCGACCACAACGTCTTCTACGGCGGCCGCTACCAGATGGCGGCCGGCACCGCCAACGTGCACCAGGACCCCCGGTTCGACCCGGCCAGGCCGCTGCGCCTGCTGAGCGGCAGCCCGGCGATCGGGCTGGGCGTCACCAGGTACAACGAGATGGACCTGGACGGCGTGGCCGTCGGCACCACGGGCATCGAGGCCGGAGCCTACGAGTACACGCCATGACCGGGGCCTAGCGCCGGACGTCCCCCGCCGCGTGCCGCCTCGGCGAGGCGCTCGGGCCCGGCCCAGCCGGAGCACCCGACGCCACACCGCCGAGGCGGTCACTCGGGGCGGTCGGCCAGGACGCGCCGGATGTCGGCGGCGGCGCGCAGCGTCCCGCGTACGGTTCCGGTCACCTTGGAGCGCCCCTTGCGGGCCAGGTAGTCCACCCTCACCTCGTCGATCCGCCAGCCGGCGGCCGCCGCGCGCAGCACCATCTCCAGCGGGTAGCCGAAGCGGCGGTCGGTCAGCCCGAGGTCCAGCAGGGCCGAGCGCCTGGCCGCCCGCATGGGGCCCAGGTCGTGCAGCGGCGCACCCGTACGGCGGCGCAGGCTCGCGGCGAGCACGGCGTTGCCCAGCCGGGCGTGCGCGGGCCAGGCCCCGGGGGTGCGCGGCACGCGCCGCCCGAGTACCAGGTCGGCGCGCCCGTCGAGCACGGCGGCGCTCACCCGGGGCATCTGGATCGGGTCGAGCGAGGCGTCGGCGTCCATGAAGCAGACCAGCTCGGCCGAGGAGGCCAGCAGCCCGGCGTGGCAGGCGGCCCCGAACCCGCGCACCGGCTCGTGGACCACCTCCGCCCCGCAGTCGCGGGCGATCCGCGCGGAACGGTCGGTGGAGCCGTTGTCGACCACGACGGGCCGGTAGCCGTCCGGCATGCGCGCGAGCACCCAGCCGAGCGCGGCCTCCTCGTTCAGACAGGGCAGGATCACGTCGATCGTCATGACCGGGCGAACTCCCTCATCCCCGCCTCGAAGCCGATCTCGGCGCGGAAGCCCAGCTCGGCCCCGGCCCGCTCGGGCGAGGCGACGATGTGGCGGACGTCGCCCAGCCGGTAGTCCCCGGTGACCCGCGGGGCGGGACCGCCCCGTCCGGCGGCCAGCGCGCGGGCCAGCTCGCCCACGGTGTGCGGGGCGCCGGAGGCGATGTTCCAGGCGCGCAGCTCGCCCGGCCGGGCGGGCGCGGCCACGGCGGCGAGGTTCGCCCTGGCCACGTCGCGCACGTGGACGAAGTCGCGGAGCTGGCGGCCGTCCTCGAACACCCTCGGCGCGCGGCCCGCCGCCAGCTCGGAGCGGAAGATCGCCGCTACCCCGGCGTAGGGGGTGTCGCGGGGCATGCGCGGGCCGTAGACGTTGTGGTACCTCAGGGCCGCGGCGCTCGCGCCGGTCTCCCTGGCCCAGTTGGCGGCCAGGTGCTCCTGCGCGAGCTTGGTGGTGGCGTACGCGTTGCGCGGATCGGGCGGCGCGTCCTCGCCGATCACCGCGCAGCGCACCGGCTCGCCGCAGCGCGGGCAGACCGGGTCGAACCGGCCGCGCTCCAGGTCGTGGACGGCCCGGGGGCCCGGCCTGACGGGGCCGTGCGCGGCGCACTCGTACCGTCCCTCGCCGTAGACCACCATCGAGGACGCCAGCACCAGCCGCCCGATCGCGTGCCTGGCCATGGCGGCCAGCAGGACGGCCGTGCCGTACACGTTGGCCGAGGCGTAGGCGGGCAGGTCGGAGACGTCCACGCCGAGGCCCACCTTGGCCGCCTGGTGCACGACGGCGTCGACGCCCGGCAGCAGCGTGTCCAGCGTTCCCGCGTCGCGGACGTCCAGGCCGTCGCGCAGGTCCAGGCCGACGACGTCGTGACCGGCCGCGGTCAGGGCCCGCGCCACGTGGCCGCCGATGAAACCGGCCGAGCCGGTGACCATCACTCTCACGCCGCCGACGGTAGCCCGCGCCGGGCCGCGTCAGCCCAGGACCGAGAGCACGTTAGGGGTTCGTAAGGGTTCTTACAGAGGACGAACGGGAGCGGCTGTCGCCGCCTCGTACGAGCCCGCGAGATGCCAGGCTGCCGCCTGTGAGCCGTAGCCCGCTAGCCGTCGGCGCAGCCCTCGCCGCCCTGGCCGCCGTCCTGCTGAGGATCGCCGCCGGGCCGCCCGGCCTGCACTGGTACCTGCTGGCCTGGACGCTGTTCGCGGCGGCACTCTGGCTGGCCCGGCGGGTGCGGGAACGGCGGCTCGGCCCGCTCGTCCTCGCCGGGGGGATCGCGCTGGCCGCGACCGGGCTGACGGCCCCGCCCAGCAGCAGCACCGACTCCTTCCGGTACGCGTGGGACGGCCGGGTGCAGGCCGCGGGCATCTCCCCCTACGACCATCCGCCGTCAGGCGCGGCGCTCGTGCCGTTGCGCGACGACTGGCTCTTCCCGCCCCGTTGTGACACCCCCGGCCTGGCGGCGCTGCCCGGCGGGGGCTGCACGCGGATCAACCGTCCCGCCGAGCCGACGATCTACCCGCCGGTCGCCCAGGGGTACTTCCTGCTGGTCCACTGGCTGTCGCCGGAGGGCTCGCGGCACAAGGCCCTCCAGGTCGGCGGCTGGGTGATGGCCGTGCTGGCGCTGGTGGCGCTGTGGCGGACGGCGGGGGCGCGGCGGGCGGCGTACTGGGCGTGGTGTCCCGCGGTGCCGGTCGAGGCGGTGAACAACGCGCACGTCGACATGCTCGGCGTCCTGCTGGTGGTGCTGGCCTTCGGCCCCGCCGCGCGCGCCGTCTACGCCCGAACCTCCTACATCCGAGCCGCCTTCGCCCCCGCCACCTTCGCCCCCGCCACCTTCGCCCGCGCCGCCTTCGCCCGCGCCACCTTCGCCCGCGCCACCTTCGCCCGCGCCACCTTCGCCCGCGCCGCCGAGGCGCAGGCTGCCCGGACCCGGGCCGCTCCGGGTTCGGCCGGTCATGCGGTGCGCGGGGGGCTGCTCGGCGCGGCGGTGGCGGCCAAGCTGCTGCCCGCGACGGCGCTCCCCGGCGCCCTGTCCGGAGTGCTGTCCCGCGGGGTGGCCTGGCGGCGCGTGCTCGGCACCGTGCTGCCCGCCGCGCTCGTGGTGGCGGTGTCGTACCTGCCGTACGTGCTGGCCTCCGGGGCCTCGGTGCTGGGGTACCTGCCGGGCTACGTGAAGGAGGAGCGCTACGACGGGCCCGATGGCGGCAACCGGTACGCGGTGCTGCGGCTGCTCGTCCCGGACTCGTGGGCGCCCTACGCCGCGATCGCGCTGCTCGGCCTGGTCGTGCTCCTCGTCCTGCGCCACGGCGACCCCGACCGGCCCTGGCGGGGTGCGCTGCTGGTCAGCGGCTCGCTCCTGCTGCTGTTCACCCCCGGCTACTCCTGGTACGCGCTCCTGGTCGTCGCGCTGGCCGCCATGGACGGACGGTGGGAGTGGCTCGGCGTGGCCCTGGCGGGCGCGGTCGCGTACATCGCGGGCCCGTCCGCCCCCGCGAGTCCAGGAACCCCCTTCTACGCCGCCGCCGCGCTGGCCGTGCTGATCGGCTGGGCCGTACGACGGCGCCACCGCGCACCCGAATCCCGCCCGCCGGGTCGACCGGCCGCCCGCATCTCGTAAGGACTGAGCACGCTGAGCCAGCACCCTTCCGGCCCCGCGCCGCAGATCGTGATCATCGCCAAGGAACCGGTACCGGGCAGGGTCAAGACCCGGCTGACCCCGCCGTACGCCCCGGCCGAGGCCGCCGCCCTGGCCGAGGCCGCGCTGCGCGACACCGTACGCGCCGTCGCCGCGACCCCGGCCACCCAGCGGGTGCTCGCCCTGGACGGGCTGCCGGGCCGCTGGCTGCCCGCGGGTTTCGTGGTCATCCCGCAGCGCGGCGCGAGCCTGGACGAGCGCCTCGCGGCGGCCTTCACCGACGCGCACCGGCTGCGGCCGGACCCCGTCGTGCTGATCGGCATGGACACCCCGCAGGTCACCCCGGCGCTGCTGGGCGAGGCGGGGAAGGCGCTGGAGCGGCACGACGCGGTGTACGGCCCGGCCGCCGACGGCGGCTTCTGGCTGCTCGGCCTGCGGCGGCCGGACCCCGGGCTGCTGCTGGGGGTGCCCATGTCGCATCCGGAGACCGGCAAGCTCCAGCTCGACCGGCTCGAACGCGCCGGGCTGGCCGTTCACCACCTGCCCGAGCTGACCGACGTCGACACCGCGGCCGACGCCCGCACCGTGGCCGCCCAGGCGCCCGCCTCCCGCTTCGCCGCCACGCTGCGGGAGCTGGACCGATGATCGGCAAGCTGTACGCCGACGCCCTCGCGGGAGAGGCCGCCGAACTGGAGTACGTACACGGCGCCCGGGTCACGCTGGAGACCGCCCGCTGGTTCGAGCCGATCGACGGCGACGAGGAACTGCTGAGCCGCTGCACCAGCCCCACGCTGGACATCGGCTCCGGCCCCGGACGGCTCACGGCGGCGCTGACCCGGCGCGGAGTCCGTTCGCTGGGCATCGACGTCACTCCGCGCGCCGTCGCCCTGACCCGTCGGGCCGGGGGGTTCGCCCTGCTCCGGGACGTCTTCGAGGACGTCCCCGGCAGCGGCCGGTGGGCGACGGCCCTGCTCGCCGACGGCAACATCGGCATCGGCGGCAACCCCGAGGCGCTGCTGCACAGGGTCAGGCAACTGCTGCGGCCGGGCGGGACGATCCTGGCCGAGGTCGCGCCGCCGGGGATCCGCAGCCGGGTCGACCGGCTCCGGCTGCGCAGGGGGCCGCTCACCGGGGAATGGTTCGCCTGGGCGACGGTCTCGGCGAGCGACCTCGAACGGGTGGCGCTGGCCTGCGGGTTCACCGAGTCAGAGCACTGGAGCGCGCACGGCCGCTGGCTGGCCCGCCTGCGCTGACCCCCCGCCCGCTGACACCCCGGCCGGGATCACAGCCCCACGTCCCTGCGGAGCAGGTCGTCGATCTCCTCGCGGCGGACCACGACCCGGGCCGCCCCGCCGGCGACCGCGACGACCGGCGGGCGGCCGGTGAGGTTGTAGGTGGAGGCCATCGAGTGGTGGTAGGCGCCGGTGGCGGGCACCGCGACGACGTCGCCCGCCCGGATGTCGGCGGGCAGCGGCACGCCATCGGCGATCACGTCGCCCGCCTCGCAGTGGTGGCCCACCAGCGTCGTCCGGCGGACGGGCATGGCGGACCGGCGGCCGATCAGGCGGGCGGTGTAGCGGGCGCCGTACAGGGAGGGGCGCGGGTTGTCGCTCATCCCGCCGTCCACCGCGACGAGCGTACGGGAGAGGGTGCGCTTGACCGCGATGACCCGGTACAGCGTGAGCCCGGCGGGGCCGCTGATCGACCGGCCTGGCTCGACCGTCAGCCGTGGCTCAGGCAGGTCCAGCGCCGCGCACCGCTCCCGCACCGCCTTCACCACGGTCACCGCGAACTCGTCCGGGGTGAGACCGTGCCCGTCGGGCAGGTAGGCGATGCCATGACCGCCGCCCAGGTCCAGCTCGGGCAGCACGATCCCGTACGTGTCCCGGATCCGGGCGAGCTGCTCGACCATGACCCGGACCGCCCGCTCGTACGGCTCGGCGGCGAGGATCTGGGAGCCGAGGTGGCAGTGCAGGCCCACCAGGTGCAGCTCAGGTTGCCGAAGCACCCGGACGACGGCCGCGGCGGCGTCCCCCGTGGCGAGGGACAGGCCGAACTTCTGCCCCTCCCCGCCGGTACGGATCGACGCGTGCGCGCCCGCCTCGATGTCCGGGACGACCCGCAGCAGCACCTTCTGCCGCCGCCCCGGCGGGATCAGGCCCGCCAGCCGGGGGATCTCGGCGAGGTTGTCGACGACGATGCGGCCGACTCCGTACTCGACCGCGTCGAGCAGTTCGCGCGGGGTCTTGGCGTTGCCGTGGAAGACGATCCGTTCGGCGGGGAAGCCGACGGAGCGGGCGATGGCCAGTTCGCCGCCGGAGCAGACGTCGAGGCCGAGGCCCTCCTGGCGGATCCAGGTGGCCATGGCGCGGCACAGGAACGCCTTGGCCGCGTAGACGATGTCGGCGTCCGGCAGCGCCGTGCGGAAGGCGCGGCAGCGGGCGCGCACGTCGGTCTCGTCCACCACGTACACGGGGGTGCCGTGCCGTTCGGCGATGTCCATCAGGGGCACCCCGCCGGTGCAGGCGACCGGCTGGAAGCGGGTGGTGGCCGACCAGGGCTCCGCGGCGAACGGGGTGCGGGACCCGGCGGGCTCCCGCCGGAGTACGCCCGGCCCGCCGTTCGCCTCGCGGGTCTGGTCGTCGTCACGAACGATCGTGCGCACCGTGGGCACGGCGGGCACGGCGGGCACGGCGGGCGTGGGCATGGTGGGCATCGTGGGCTCTGACATGTGCTTCCCTCCCGAGAAGGCCATCCAGCGCACGCTAGCCCCGCATCCGGACATATCTCGCAAAAGCTACACAATCTCCACGCGCGACCCAGGAATCCTGACGCTCCGTTGACACCGTCCCGATCCCCGGAGGGGTGGTCTTGTCGTGCGGGTCCGCGATGTGATCACCTGGCAGGAGCCCCGAGACGCCCGCGAGGAGACGACGCGTGACCAGCCCTCCCGACGACAGCCAGGTATGGGACCCCTTCGGCACGCTCGGCCGGGCCCTGTGGATCGGCGGCGGCCAGTGGGCGGGCAAGAGCACCGTGGCCCGGCTGCTGGCCGCCCGGTACGGGCTGACCGCCTACCACTACGACTACCACGACATCCGCGCCCACAACGACCGCCGGATCGCCCGCCGCCTGGCGCTCGGCCAGTCACCCGCCGATCCCGACCCGGAGGACGTCTGGGTGCACACCACTCCGGCGGCGATGGCCGCGCAGACGCTGGCCGGGTTCCCGGTCCGGTTCGAATGGGCCCTGGACGACCTGCGCGCCCTGGTCTCCGGACGCCCTGTCCTGGCCGAGGGCTGGGGGCTGCGTCCCGAGTTCGTGGCGCCGATCGCCGGATCGCCCCGGCGGATGGTCGTCATGGTGCCCACCGAGGCGTTCCGCGCGTGGCAGGTGGGCTCCCTGCCCCGGGCCGCCACGTTCCATCACGAGGTGAGCGACCCGGTCAGGGCCCAGCGCAACCGGCTCGAACGGGACCGCCTCGTCGCCGACGACGCCGTCCGTTCCGCGCGCCGCCTCGGCGTCCGGGTGATCGAGGTGGACGGGTCCCGCGACGCCGACGCCGTCGCGGACCTCGTCGCCGACCACTTCGGCCCCTACCTCCCGCCCCTGGATGACCTGGCGGCGGGACCGGGGGACGGTCCACCGGCGTAGCCGCGCGGCGGCGGCTCAGCGACCGGCCAGCTCGCTGAAGATCTCCACCAGCTCGGGGCGGCCGAAGGGCCCGACGTGGGGCGCGGCGACGCTGCGCACGTCGGTCGGGTTGTCCGGCGTCAGGCGGTCGGCCTCGCTGATGAACCGGTCCTGCAGCGCCGGGGGGATCAGCCGGTCGAGCGTGAAGCGCACGTACGTCCGCGGGATCCGGCCCCAGGTGTGCGCCTCGCCCCGGGCCTCGGCCAGGGGGACGGCGATGGGCTCGTCCGGTTCGAGTAGGTTGAGCAGCCGCGTCATCTCCTCGTCGGTGAAGCCGCCGGCCAGGCACTCCCTGATGCCGGCGATCACCGCCGGGTCGGCCGAGCGCCAGTTGACCCGGACCACGCCCAGGGCGGTCGGGTCGCCGACCGCCGCCCCGGTCACCAGGCCGACCAGGCTGTCGCGGTTCTCCTCGGTGGCGAGGTAGGCGGTCAGGTTGGGCAGGTCCACGCAGCAGTACGCCGAGACGTACACGACCCGGTCGAGCAGTTCGGGGACGGCGTTGCCGACCCTGCTCACGGTGAGGCCGCCCTGGCTGGCGCCGACCAGGATCACGGGGCCGTGGTCACTGGCGCGGCGCACCACGTCCACGACGCGCTTGGTGTAGTCGTCGAGGGTGTAACCGGCCAGCGCCGACGGCTCGACGGCCAGCGCCTCGAGGTCCTGCGGCGCCTGGTACGCCCGCGGGAAGAACGCTTCGGCGCCGTGTCCCGGCAGGTCGACGGCGACGCTCCGGTGTCCGCGCAGCGTGAGTTCGCCGATCAGGTCCGTCCAGGAGTACGACGACGAGTTGGTGCCGTGCACGAACACCAGGGTCGGCGCGCGCCGGTCGCCGGAGTCCATTGCGTACGGTGTATTTGATGTCATGCGTACAGCGTATTGAAAGAGCACTGAAGTCGGAGTTAGAAAGCCTCAATTGCCCTGCTAAAGTGCACTAGTACGATGTCAAGTGAACTAGTACATCAGAGGTGAGTTTCATGTCGTCATCGGCGCGGCGGCCCGATCCGCCCTACCTGCGGATCGTCGCGGAGATCAGGGCCCGGATCCTGACCGGCGAGCTGCGTCCCGGCGAGCGCATGTACTCCGTCCGGCAGATCGCCCAGCGATGGGGCGTCGCGGTCGCGACCGCGACCAAGGTGATGGCGGCCCTGCGGGACGAAGGGCTGGTCGAGGCGAAGGTCGGCGCGGGAACAGTGGTCCGCTCAGGAGCGGCGGTCGAGCCAGGGACGACGGCCAGCGCTGGGGCGGCGGTCAGCACTGGGGCTGCGGTCGGCACCGGCGCTCCACGGCCCGCGCAGGAGCGCCGGGCGGCCGAGCCGCCCAGGCAGGCGCTGAGCCGGGAGCAGGTGCCGCGCGCGGCCATGGCGATCGCCGACGTCGAGGGGCTCGACGCGGTGTCCATGCGGCGGCTCGCGGCCGAGCTGGGCGTCGGCCCGATGTCGTTGTACCGGCACGTGGCCAACAAGGACGAGCTGGTCACCCAGATGACCGACGCAGCCTTCGGCGAGGTGGAGCTGCCCACGCCCGGCCCGGAGGGCTGGCGCGCCCAGCTCGAATGGATCGCCCGCCGCCAGTGGGAGCTGTGCCGCCGGCACCTGTGGCTGCCCAGGGCCGTCTCCCTGACCCGCCCGTTGCTCGTGCCCAACATGATGGCCCACACCGAGTGGACCCTGCGCGCGCTCGACGGGCTCGGCCTGCCCATGGAGACCCGTCTCCAAGAGGCCCTGACCCTGCACACGCTGGTGGTGGCGATGGCCCTGTCGATGGCGGCCGAGGTCGAGGCGGAGCAGGAGACCGGGGTGCCGCTCGACCGATGGTGGCTGGCGCGGCGGCAGCGGGCCGACGACCTCCTCGCCGACGGACGGTTCCCGCTGCTGGCCACGGTTCCCGAGGGCACGGCGACCGACCTGGACGGGCTGTTCGCGTACAGCCTGGCCCGCCATCTCGACGGGTTCGCCGCCCTGCTCGCCCGCACCCAGCGGAGCTGACCGGCGACCACCCTCCTGACCTGCGATGACCCCTCGCCGACGCCCGGCTCGCCCACGGGACGCGGCGGGTGCCCGTGCCGGACGGGCCTTCTGACGCCGGAGGGCGGTTTCCCTGGGGCACTAAGGTGTGCCGCATGGAGATAACTACGGAGAGTCGCCTAATGCGCACTCTCAGATACGATCTACCCGCCTCACTGGTGGTTTTCCTGGTCGCGGTGCCCCTGTCGCTGGGCGTCGCGCTGGCCTCGGGAGCGCCGCTGGTGGCCGGGCTCATCGCCGCCGCGGTGGGCGGCATCGTCGCGGGCGCACTGGGCGGCTCGCCCGTCCAGGTGAGCGGGCCGACCGCGAGCCTGACCCTGGTGATCGCCGGTCTGGTGCACACCTACGGCTGGCAGGCCACCTGCCTGATCACCGTGCTGGCTGGCGCGGTGCAGGTGCTGCTCGGCGCGTTCAAGGCGGCCAGGGCCGCGCTGGCCGTCTCGCCCGCCGTCGTGCACGGCATGCTCGCGGGCGTCGGCATCATCATCGCGCTCGCCCAGCTCCACGTCGTGCTGGGCGGCAGCCCTCAGCACTCGGCCTGGGCGAACCTGACGCAGTTGCCCGGCCAGATCATGGACATGCACGGCCACAAGGTCATGGTGGGCGTGCTCACCGTCACGGTGCTGCTGGTCTGGGACCGGCTGCCCAAGCCCGTCCGGTCGGTCCCCGCGCCGCTGGCCGCGCTGCTCGTGGCCGCCGGGACGGCCTGGCTGTTCAACTGGAACGTCACCCGCATCGACCTGTCCGGCGCGATCCTCGGGTGGGCGCCGCCGGCGCTGCCGGCCGACGACTGGCACAACGTCGCCGGCGCGGTGCTGCTGGTGGCGCTGCTGGCCGGGGCCGAGTCGCTGCTGTGCTGCGTGGCCACGGACGGCACGCACACCGGCCGACGTTCCGACCTCGACCGCGAGCTGTCCGGGCAGGGCGTGGCGAACATGGTCAGCGGCGTCCTGGGCGGGCTCCCGGTGGCCGGGGTGATCGTCCGCAGCACCACCAACGTCCGGGCGGGAGCCCGCAGCCACTGGTCGGCCATCCTGCACGGCGTCTGGGTCCTGCTGTTCGCGCTCTGCCTGGGCTGGACGATCAAGCTGATCCCGATGGAGGCGCTGGCGGCCCTGCTGGTCTTCATCGGCCTCAGGACGATCAGCCTGGGCCACGTCAGGAAGGTGCACGGCCACAACGAGGTGCCCGTCTACCTGGTGACCCTGGGGGGCGTCATCCTGGTGGGGCTGGCCGAGGGCGTCCTGGCCGGGCTGGCGCTGGCCGCGCTGCTGGCGTTGCGGCGGCTGACGCGGGTGACGGTCGACAAGCGCGAGGAACGGAACGGGCGCGTGCACGCGACGGTCTCGGGCTCACTCACGTTCCTCGGCGTGCCCCGGCTGACCCAGGAGCTGCGGGCGATCCCGGCGAGCGCCGCCGTGGACCTCGACCTGAACATCGACTTCATGGACTACGCCGCCTTCGAGGCCATCCACTCCTGGCGGCTCGACCACGAACGCCTGGGCGGCACCGTCACCATCGACGAACTGCACGACGAGTGGTACGCGATGGCCGCCAGCGGCACGCGCATGTTCCCGGCGAAGAGCCCGCCCAAGCCCGCCGGACGCTGGTGGCTGCCCTGGACCCACCGCCGCCCTGACACGGCCGTCGAATGCCAGCTCATCCTGGGCGCCGACGAGTTCCACCGGCGTACGGCGCCGCTCGTGCGGCCCATCTTCACCGAACTGGCCGCCGGGCAGGAGCCCTCGCACCTGTTCATCACGTGCGCCGACTCCCGCATCATGCCCAGCCTGATCACCTCCAGCGGCCCGGGTGACCTGTTCACGGTGCGCAACATCGGCAACCTGGTGCCGCGCGCGGGCTCGGACCCGGGCGACGACTCGGTGGCCGCCGCCATCGAGTACGCCACCCGCGTACTGAACGTGCACACCATCACGGTGTGCGGTCACTCCTCCTGCGGCGCGATGGCCGCGCTGCTCCGGGATCCGGCGACCACGGCGGAGCTGCCCCAGTTGCGGCGCTGGCTGCGCCACGGCGGGGCCAGCCTGTCCAGGCTCGACGGGGCACGCGACGACGGCGCGCTCGACGCCCTCTGCCGGCTCAACGTCCGGCAGCAGCTCGAGAACCTGCGGACGTACGGCAAGGTCGATGAGCAGGTCAGGGCCGGGCGGCTGAAGCTGGTGGGGCTGTACTTCGACATCGCCTCCGCGCGTGTGCAGGTCGTGCCGCCGGGCGAGCCCGTCGCGGACGCCGACCACCTGTCGTTCTCACGGTGCCAACCCGTGCCCAGGCCCGCTACGTAGGCCGACGCACCGGCCCCTGGCGGGCGGCCGGACCCGCCGGGTGACCGGACCCACCGGGCAGCCGCGCCCGGCGGGTGGCCGGGAGTAAGCGCGTCTTCCGGCCGCTCGCCGGGGGTCAGCCCAGGCCCTGGCCGGTGCCCACGCCGCGCAGCAGGGTGTCCACCAGGCGGGCCGCCAGGACGTCGGGGTCGCCGTCGCGGACCTGCGCCGCGTCGTGGATCAGCGCGTAGTAGACCCGCCTGGCCCAGGCGGGGTCGACGTCCGCGCGCAACGCCCCCGCCTCCTTGGCCCGCGCGAAGAGCCGCTCACAGCGCTCCAGCACGTCCGCGTGGACTTCGGCCGTCTCGGCGTCGGCCATCGCCTGGCCCATGGCGTAACCGAAGTCGATCTTGACGCGCAGCACGTTGGCGGTGACCTGGTAGAGCGCGACGAGCGGCGGCGTGGACTCGGGGTGGGCGGCGTCGACGGCCTCGGCGAACCGGTGGGTGGCCCACGACGCCAGCGCGGCCACCAGGGCGTCGCGCGAGGCGAAGCGGCGATGGACTGTGGTGCGCGCGACCCCCGCGGCCTCGGCGATCTGCTCCATGCTCGCCGCCGGGTTCTTGCCGAGCACCCGCTCGGCCGCCTCCAGGATCGTCCGCACCGTCCGCTCGGCATCGGACCTCAGGGCGCGCGTCGTCTCACTCACGCCTGGGATGGTACGCCATCGTCACCGCTCATCCAATAGTTGCATCACTGTTGTCGCATCTTCTATGGTTTCAGCATCAGCGAAGATGCACTTCGAGGAAAGGGATCATTCCATGGACATGGGGCTGACCGGGAAGACCGCCGTGGTGACCGGCGCCAGCAGGGGCATCGGGCTGGCCATCACCCAGGCGCTGGCGAGCGAGGGCATGCGGGTCGTGGCCGGCGCCCGGACGATCACGCCCGAGCTGAAGGAGACCGGCGCGACGGCGCTGACGGCGGACCTGTCCAGGCCCGGCGGTCCCGGCGAGCTGATCGGGTGGGCGCTGGCCGAGCTGGGCGAGATCGACCTGCTGGTCAACAACGTGGGCGGCGGCGACGTCGGCGACAACCACGTCGGCGGCTTCCTCGGCTTCGCCGACGAGCACTGGGCCCGCGACTACGAGCTGAACTTCCTCAGCGCCGTACGCGCCACCCGGGCCGCCCTGCCGAGCCTGCTGCGAACCCGGGGCACGGTGGTCAACATCTCGTCCAACGGCGCACGCCTGCCGCACGCCGGGCCGGTCACGTACACGACGGCAAAGGCGGCGCTGACCGCGTTCGGCAAGGCGCTCGCCGAGGAGTTCGGGCCGCAGGGGGTGCGGGTGAACACGATCTCGCCCGGCGCGACCCGTACCTCGCTGTGGGAGTCCCCCGGCGGGTACGGCGCCGCGCTGGCCGCCTCGCTCGGCCTGGAGCACGAGCAACTCCTGGCGGGCCTGCCGTCGAGCACCGGGATGACCACCGGCCGGCTCGTGACGGCGGAGGAGGTCGCCGCCCTGGTGACGTGGCTGGCCTCAACGCACGCGCGCAGCGTCAACGGCGCCGACTACGTCATGGACGGCGGGGCGATCAAGACGGTCTGACGCGCTTCGGCGGGCCGCGCCCGACGGCCCGTGGCCAGGTCCCGGATCAGGAACGCCCGCTCAGGGTGTAGCGGATGGGCAGGCGCTTGAGCCCGCCCACGAACGTCGTGGCGGTCCACGCGGGCTCGCCGTCGAGGTCGACGCTCGACAGCCGGGGAACGAGTTCGGCGAAGAGCGCGCGGATCTCCGTACGGGCGAGCACCGCGCCCAGGCAGTGGTGCACGCCGGCGCCGAAGCCCAGGTGCCGGTTCGGCTCGCGGCCGGCGTCGAAGCGGGAGGGGTCGGCGAAGACGTCCTCGTCCCGGTTCGCCGACGGGTACGACAGCAGCACCGACTCCCCCTTCCCGATGCGCACGCCGCCCACCAGCGCGTCGGCCGAGGCGGTGCGCATGAACTCCTTCACCGGGCTCACCCACCGGATCATCTCCTCGACGGCGAGGGGCAGCAGGGCGGGGTCGTCCCGCAGCCGCCGCAGCTCGGCCGGGTGCCGGATGAGCGCCTCCAGGCCGCCCGCGATGGTGGAGCTGGTGGTGTCGTGCCCGGCCGTGGCGATGAGGACGTAGTAGGAGATGGCGAGTTCGTCGTCCAGGAGCCGGCCGTCGACGCGGGCGTTGGCGATCGCCGAGGCGAGGTCGCCGGTCGGCCTGGCCCTGCGCCGGGCCGTCAGGTCGTGGAAGTAGGCGAAGAGGTCCTCCAGCACGGAGGTGTGGCCCTGAGGGCTCCCGCCGCGCCCGGTGTCCTCGTCGTGCTGCCCGAACAGCTCCTGGGTGAGGAGCAGCATGCGCGGGAAGTCCGACTCGGGCAGGCCGAGGAGGCTGAGGATGACGTAGAGGGGGTAGTGCGCGGCGACCTGTCGGGCGAAGTCGCAGGCGCCGTCGTGCTCGGCCATCCGGTCGACGTGGCGGCGGGCCAGCTCGCGCACCCGGGCCTCCATGGCCCGCATGGCCCTGGGGCGGAACCAGTCGGCCGCGACCGCGCGCAGCGCGCGGTGCTCGGGACCGTCCATGTGGACGATGGTCGTGAACCCGGCGCCGCGCGCCCGGCGGGCCTCCATCGCGGCGTCGAGGTCCGCCGTTCTCAGCCTGGGGCGCGGGGCGCTGAGCCACAGGTCGTGGTCGCGTTCGACGGCGAGGACGTCGGCGTGCCGGGTGAGCGCCCAGAACGGGGTGTACCCGGCAACCTCCACCCGGTGGACGGGCGACTCACGGCGCAACCGCGCGAGCCCTTCGTGCAGGCGGGTCTCGTCGGTGTACGCGGCGGGCGCGGCGAACATGCGCCCGGCCTCGACCACCGACATGGCGGTGTCCACGATGCAGCCTCCTGTCGCGTCGGCCGGCCCCGTCATGCCATTCCCCCGCCGCGCCCTCCCCAAGCCCTCTGCGTCTCCTCGCACGGGCACATCACCCGTGACCGGGACCCGGCCGTCAGACCGAGAGCGCGGCGGCGCGGCGCAGGAACAGGGACCCGGCACCGCCGACGGCCAGGTGCAGGATGCCCGGCAGCGTGACGACGCCGGGGCCTTCCTGCGTTCCCGCAGGGAAGCCCATCGCGGGGTCGGCGGGGAAGAGGGCGGCGCCGATCATACTGACGCCGAACGCGCCGACGAGGATCGGCGCCCAGCGGACCCCGCGTCCGGGCGTCAGGGCGCGGCGCAGGCCCACGGCCGCGGCGACGGTGGCCAGGCCGGTGACGGCGAAGTTGGCGGTCTGGATCCAGCCCAGCTCGCCGTTGGCCAGCAGGCTCCAGGCGTGGCGGGTCAGGTCGAAGCCCTCCCGGGTGAGCGCCTGGGCCAGCGCGACGGTCACGTACAGAGGGCCGGCCGCGACGCCGCAGCCGAGCAGCAGGCGCCGCAGGGAATCGGCGCGGGCGGGGACGGGAATGAGCTGCCGGGTCATGGTCGTCTGCCTCGTTTCCTCGGGGGCCGGTCCGTCCGGCCCGCCGGGGACACCGCGAACGAGGCGGCGGGATTTCGACACGCGCCCGCGGATTCTTTTCAAGATTTTTCTGGACCCCGTGCACGAGCGATCGCACCCTGCCGATCGGCACGGTGCGGAACTCTGACTTTGGGCCTTGCGCGGCGGCAGCTCATCCGTTAATCCTTAGGAAACTTTCTTATGTATTCTAGGCTTCGAGGGAGTGATCACGTGCGAAGATTCCTGGCCCCGCTGGCCGCGTTGTTACTGGCCGCCGGGGTGCTCGCGGTGCTTCTGCCGGCCACGGCGAACGCCGCCGCCTGCGCCACCGCCTGGAGCGCTTCCTCCGTCTACACCGGCGGCGCGGTCGTGTCGCACAACGGGCGCAACTGGTCCGCCAAGTGGTGGACCCAGAACGAGACGCCTGGCGGCGCCGACGTCTGGGCCGACCAGGGGACCTGCACCGGCGGCAGCGGCGGGGGCACGGCGTGCTCCTACCCGAACTGGGTGGCCGGGCAGTGGTACGCCGTGGGCAGCATCGTCCGCTACACCGACGGCAACCACTACATCGCCGTCAACGAGAACCCCGGTTACGACCCGGTGATCAGCCACTGGTACTGGGACCCGTACACCTGCTCGGGCGGCCCCACCGACCCGCCTGACCCGTCCGGCTTCGTGGTCAGCGAGGCCCAGTTCAACCAGATGTTCCCGAGCCGGAACTCCTTCTACACCTACAGCGGCCTGACCACGGCGATGAGCGCCTACCCCGCCTTCGCCAAGACCGGCAGCGACACGGTCAGGAAGCAGGAGGCCGCCGCCTTCCTGGCGAACGTCAACCACGAGACCGGCGGGCTCGTCCACATCGTCGAGCAGAACACCGCCAACTACCCGCACTACTGCGACGCGAGCCAGTCGTACGGATGCCCGGCCGGACAGGCCGCCTACTACGGCCGCGGCCCGATCCAGTTGAGCTGGAACTTCAACTACAAGGCGGCCGGGGACGCGCTCGGCCTGCCGCTGCTGACCAACCCGTGGCTGGTGCAGCAGGACGCGGCCGTGGCCTGGAAGACCGCCCTGTGGTACTGGATGACCCAGAACGGCCCCGGCACCATGACGGCCCACAACGCGATGGTCAACGGCCGCGGCTTCGGCGAGACCATCCGCAGCATCAACGGCAGCCTGGAATGCAACGGCGGCAACCCCGCCCAGGTGCAGAGCCGGGTCAACGCCTACCAGCGCTTCACCGGGATCCTCGGGGTGACCCCCGGAGGCAACCTCACCTGCTGAGGACTCACGACCCCCGGCCCGCACGCTGTCCACCATCGCGTGCGGGCCGCGGCACCTCCCCGGGGCGCCCTGCGTTCGCGCGCTGTCTTCCCGGGTATCCGCAGGTCACGGGGAGAGGGCCGACCGAGGGGGCACCGCATGGCGATCGACGAGTCCGTGCCGGACACCGAACTGGCCAAGGAGGCCACGGCGTTCGTCCGCGACAACACGAGTGACCTGATCTACCACCATTCGCGCCGCGTCTACTTCTTCGGCGCCCTGCGGGGCCGTACGCGCGACCTGAGCTTCGACCCCGAACTGCTCTACATCGGCGCCATGTTCCACGACCTGGGCCTGAACGCGGAGCACCGCGACAGCGGCAAGCGCTTCGAGGTGGACGGCGCGAACGAGGCCCGCCGTTTCCTGCGGGCGCGAGGCGTGCCCGAGGACAGCATCCGGCGGGTCTGGACGGCCATCGCCCTGCACACCACCCCGGGCATCCCGGAGTTCATGGAGCCGGAGATCGCCCTGGTCACGGCGGGCGTCGAGTACGACGTGCTCGGCATCGGCTACGACGACCTCACCGACGCCCAGCGGGACGAGATCATCGCCCTGCACCCGCGGCCGGGTTTCAAGGAGGCGATCCTGGCGGCGTTCACCGAGGGCATAGCGCCCAAGCCGGAGACCACGTTCGGCAACGTCAAGGCCGACGTCCTGGAGCGGTACGTGCCCGGCTTCCGCCGTGGCGACTTCGTCGACACGATCCTCGGCTCGCCCTGGCGAGATTGACGCTCGCCGGGCTGGAGCCCGACGATTCTGGCCTGTGCCGCTGTCGTTCACGCGGCGGCACTTCCTTACCCAGAGGAACCCGCTGGCACCGCCGAGAAACGTTCACCGCCACCGCCCGCCCCACCTGCCAGGTTTCAGGGACGTTTCCCCGATCGTTGACAACCCGTCGGGACGATCCGATACTTTCGCAACTACACCGATAGTTTCGGATCCTGCCAGCCTTCACGAGAAGGAGGCACGCACATGACCGACGCCACCGCCCGCCCCCGCAACCGCGCCAGGACGCTGCTCGGCCGTGTCCGCGTCGTCGCCGCGGCCTTCGTCGTGGCCCTGGCGACGACGCCCGGCATCGCCCACGCCGCCCCCGTCACCTCCAACCAGACCGGCACGAACAACGGGTACTTCTACTCGTTCTGGACCGACAGCCCAGGCTCGGTCTCCATGGAGCTCGGCTCCGGCGGCAACTACAGCACCTCGTGGCGCAACACCGGCAACTTCGTCGCGGGGAAGGGCTGGAACCCCGGCGGACGCAGGACGGTGAGCTATTCGGGCAGCTTCAACCCGTCCGGCAACGCGTACCTGACGCTCTACGGGTGGACGAGGAACCCGCTCGTCGAGTACTACGTCGTCGACAACTGGGGCACCTACCGGCCCACCGGGACCTACAAGGGCACCGTCACCAGCGACGGCGGCACGTACGACGTCTACCAGACGACGCGCTACAACGCCCCCTCCATCGAGGGCACCAGGACGTTCAACCAGTACTGGAGCGTCCGGCAGCAGAAGAGGACCGGCGGGACCATCACCTCGGGCAACCACTTCGACGCCTGGGCCCGCTACGGCATGAGCCTCGGCGGCCACGACTACATGATCCTCGCGACCGAGGGATACCAGAGCAGCGGCAGCTCGAACATCACCGTGGGCGGCTCCCCCGGCGGCGGTGGCGGGGGTGGCGGCGGGTGCACCGCCACGCTCTCCGCCGGCCAGCAGTGGAGCGACCGGTACAACCTCAACGTCTCGGTCAGCGGCTCCAGCGACTGGACCGTGACGATGAACGTGCCGTCCCCGGCGAAGATCCTGGCCACCTGGAACGTCAGCGCCTCCTACCCCAGCGCCCAGGTGCTGACCGCCCGGCCCAACGGCAACGGCGACAACTGGGGCGTGACGATCCAGCACAACGGCAACCACACCTGGCCGACGGTCTCCTGCGCCGCGGGCTGACCACAGGACGGCGGCGACGGCCGCCGTCCCCGCGCTCCTGGTCGCCCTTCGGCGCCCTGGTCAAGGCGGCAGCCGGCGCGTGAGATGCTGCAAAGGTGACGACGATCGGACCCGCCGAACCGGCCCCGCGCCGCCGGCGTGGCCGTCCCGGCTACGACCAGCCGGCGATCCTGCGTACCGCGATCGAGCTGTTCAACCGCAGGGGCTACGACGCCACGAGCATGGGCGACCTGGCCAGGGAGCTGGGGCTGACCAAGCCGGCCATCTACCACCACGTCACGAGCAAGGAGCAGTTGCTCGGCGAGGCGCTGGCCGACGCCCTCGACGAGCTGACGTCCGTCGTGACCGAGGCGTCCGGCGAGCGCGACGGGGTCAGCGCCTACCAGCGCCTGCGCGAGGTGGTGCGGCGCAGTGTCGAGGTGCTCGTGGCGCACCAGCCGTCCGTCACGCTCCTGCTGCGGGTGCGCGGCAACAGCGAGGTCGAGCTGGCCGCGCTGGAGCGGCGGCGCTGGCTCGACGACCGCCTGGCCGCGCTCGTCGCGGACGCCGTCGCGGAGGGCTCGCTGCGCGACAACGTGCCACCGGCGCTGGTGAGCCGGTTGCTGTTCGGGATGGTGAACTCGCTGGTGGAGTGGTACCGGCCGGACGGGGCCTACGATCACGCGGTGGTCGCCGACGCGATCACCGCCATCGCCTTCGACGGCCTGGCCCGCCACGAGGCTCACCAGGTGTAGAAGCCCTGGCCGGTCTTGCGGCCCAGGTGCCCGGCCGCGACCAGGTCGCGCAGGACGCGCGGCGGCTCGAAGCGCGGGCCCAGCTCGCGCGCCAGGTGCTCGGCGATGGCGAGCCGCACGTCGAGGCCCACGAGGTCGGTCGTGCGCAGCGGCCCGGTCGGGTGGCGGTAGCCGAGGGTCATCGCCGTGTCGATGTCGGCCGCGCTCGCGACCCCCTCCTCCAGCATCCTCATCGCCTCCAGCGCCAGGCAGACCCCGAGCCTGCTGCTGGCGAACCCGGGCGAGTCGATCACGGTGATGGGCGTCTTGCCGAGCGCCGCCACCCATCCCTGGGCCCTCGTCACGAGCCCCGGGTCCGTTCGCGGCGCGGCGACGATCTCGACGAGGTCGCTCACCGGGACGGGGTTGAAGAAGTGCAGCCCGAGAAAGCGTTCCGGCGACTTCAGTGCGGCCGCGAGCCCGTCGAGGGACAGGCTGCTGGTGTTGGAGGCGAGCACGGCCGACGGCGCCCGCCGCTCGGCGACGGCCAGCACCTCGGCCTTGAGCGCCGCGTCCTCGGGCACGGCCTCGACGACCAGCTCGCAGCCCGCCAGCCCGCCGGGGTCGGCCGTCGTGCGCAGCCGGGCCAGCGCCCGCTCGACCGGCTCGCCGAGCGCGCCCCTGGCGTGGGCCTTGGCCAGGGTGTCGCCCACTCGGGCCGCGGCTGCGGCGGCCGTCTCGGCGGTGCTCTCGACGATCACCACGTGGCCGCCCGCGACGAGGAACGCGTGCGCGATCCCGGCCCCCATCCGTCCGCCGCCGTAGATCCCCACCGTGCGCGGGAGGTCACCGTTCATCGCGTACGTCCTTCCCCGCGGCGGCGCTCCAGGAACGCCGTCATCCGCGCGTGCTTCTCCTCGGTCTCGAACAGCACCGCCTGCGCCAGGTCGTCCACGAACGGGTGGGCCTGCCGCGGGGCGTGGAAGACGGCCTTCATGAGCCGGGTGGCCAGGGGCGCCTGCGCGGCCACGCGGTCGGCGAGCCGGTGCCCGGCGGCCGTCAGCTCCGCGGGCTCCACGACCTCGTTGAGCAGCCGTACGGCGTGCGCCTCCGCGGCGTCGAGCACGCGGCCCGCGAGCAGGATCTCCTTGGCCAGCGGCTCCCCCACCAGCTCGGCGAGCCGCCAGGCCGCGCCGGCGGCGGCGAGGATGCCCAGGCCGGTCTCCGGGTTGCCGATGCGGGTGCGCGGGGTGCCGATCCGGAAGTCGCAGGCGTAGGCGAGTTCGGCCCCGCCGCCGAGCGCGTACCCGTCGAGCAGGGCCACGGTCGGCATGGGCAGCCGGTGGATCCGGTCGAAGATCTTGGAGTTGATGCCGCGCAGCGCGTCGTCCCTGCCGCGCTCGCGGAGCTGGGCGATGTCGGCCCCGGCGGCGAAGGTGGTGCCCTCACCGGCGATCAGGACGATCCTCGGCTCCTCCTCGGCGGCGGCGCAGGCGGCGTGGAGGGCGTCGACCAGCTCCCGGTCGATCGCGTTGCGGACCTCGGGACGGTTGAGCCGCCACACGACCCGGTCGGCGCCCTCCTCGACGACCAGGCTCGCCCCGGCGCTCATGGGCGCTCCCCGGGCGAGGCGTCCCCTGGCGGGACGACGCCCGGCGTCCGCACGCCGGTGATCACGAAGGCTTGGGTCACGCGGGGCTCCTCTGGGTCGGGAAAGGGGTTCAGGCGTCGTAGTCGACGGTGACGCCGTCGCCGTCCGGGAACGTCTGGCAGGTCAGCACGAACCCGGCGGCCACCTCGGCCGGTTCGAGCGCGTAGTTGCGCCGCATGTCGACCTCGCCCGCGCGGACGAGGGCACGGCACGTCCCGCAGACGCCGCCCTTGCAGGCGAACGGCAGGTCGGAGCGGGTGGCCTGGGCGCCGTCGAGGATCGTCGACTCCCGGGAGACGGGCGCGGTCGCGCGTACGCCGTCGAGCACGGTCGTCAGCTCGGTCGTCGCGCCGGTCAGGACGCCCTCCTCGGCCCGGCGCGGCCTGGGCGGGGGCTCGTCGACGTAGAACAGCTCGACGTGCACGCGGCCGGCGGGGACGCCGAGCCCGGCGAGCACCGTACGCGCGTCCTGGACCATCTCCAGCGGGCCGCACAGCCAGACGTGGTCGAACACCTCGACCGGCACCAGGCTGGTGAGCAGGCGGCGCAGCCGGTCGCCGTCGAGCCGTCCCGAGAGCAGCTCGACGTCGCGCGGTTCGCGGGAGAGCGTGTGGACCACCTGGAGGCGGGGGCCGTAGCGGTTCTTCAGGTCGCCCAGCTCCTCGGTGAACATGACGGTGCGGCTGGTGCGGTTGCCGTACAGGAGTGACACCTGGGCGCCGGGGTGGGTGAGCACCGTGGCGGCGACGGAGAGCATCGGGGTGATGCCCGATCCGGCGGCCACGCACAGGTGGCGCTCGCCCAGGGCCGGGTCCGCCCGCCAGGAGCCGCCGGGGGCCTGTGCCTCGACGCGCGTGCCGGGGGTCACCTCGCGGACGAGCCAGGAGGAGAACAGCCCGCCGGGGATCTCGCGGACGCCGATCCTGGGCGCGGCGCCGGCCGGGGCGCAGATGGAGTAGGAGCGGCGGTGCTCGCGGCCGTCGATGACGCGGCGCAGGGTGAGCGACTGGCCGGCCCGGAAGGCGAACGCGTCCCGCAGCTCCTCGGGGACGGCGAACGTGATCGCGGCGGCGTCCTCGCACAGGCGGTCCACCGCGGTGACCGTCAGCGGGTGGAAGGCGGTCCTGGCGGGCGCGGTGCCGGGCGCGAGCGCGGTCATGTCAGATCTCCTTGACGTGCTCGAAAGGTTCGAGGCAGTCGGTGCAGGTGTAGAGGGCCTTGCAGGCGGTGGCGCCGAACTCCGAGACCAGCCGGGCGGCGGCCGACCCGCAGCGGGGGCAGGCCAGGCGCCGCCGGACGGGGCCGAGCGAGAGGCGCACCGGGCCGGTCCGCCGGGGCGCCGGGCCCGGGACCGACAGACCGGCCGCGCGCAGGGCGTCGCGGCCCCGTTCCGAGATCCAGTCGCTGGACCATGGCGGGTCGAGGACGATCCGCACCTCGACGTGCGGGAAGCCGGCCGCGTTCAGCCGGTGGACGAGGTCGTCGCGCATGGTCGCGAGGGCCGGGCAGCCGGTGTAGGTGGGGGTGATGGAGGCGATGACGACCTCGGCGCCGCTCGCGTCCCGTGCCACCTCGAGGTCGCGCAGCACGCCCAGGTCCGCCAGGGTCAGCATCGGCATCTCGGGGTCGCGTACCTGGCGGGCGACCTCGGCGGCGCGCTCCCGCGTACGGGCGCCGGGCGCACCGCCCGGCGACGGCCCGGACGCGCCCGGGGAGGGGGCGGTCACCAGCGCCCGCTCGGGTGTGCGCGGGCGACCACCTGCATCTCGGCGAGCAGCAGGCTGAGTGCCTCGGTGTGCAGGCCGTCGCGGCCCGTCCGGCCGCCGACCCCGGCCAGCGGCGCGTGCTCGGGACGGTCCACGCCGCTCACCGCGAGCACCTGGGCGAGGACGGCGTCCACCTCGTCGCGGACGGACTCGGGGTCCACGCCGGCACCGGCCCGCGCGAGCGACCGTTCGAGCGGGTGCGAGGAGACCAGCTCCGCCTGGTACGGCCACAGCGCGTCGAGCGCGGCGACCAGCCTGCGGCGCGACTCCTCGGTGCCCCGCGCCAGGGTGAGGAACCAGCGTCCCGCCCAGTCGCGGTGGTAGGCGATCTCCTTGACCCCCTTGGCCGCCACCGCCGCGAGCACGCCGTCGCCGCTCGTCCGCAGCCGCTCCAGCAGCGCCAGCCGCGCCGCGGAGAACAGCAGCAGCCGGACCACCACGTGCGCGAAGTCGCCGTTGGCCACCTCCACCAGCCGTACGTTGCGAAAGCGCCCGGCGTCGCGGAAGAAGGCCAGCGCGTCCTCGGCGGGCACCGGCGAGCCCGCGGGCAGGCCGGGCACGACGGAGGGGTCTGCGGCGGCGGCCCGCGCCAGCAGCAGGCGGGCCTGCCCGAGCAGGTCGAGCGCCATGTTCGCGAGCGCGATGTCCTCTTCGAGATCGGGCGCCCTGCTGCACCACTCCGCCAGGCGCTGCGCCATGACGAGGGCGTCGTCGCCGAGCATGAGGCAGTACGCGGCCAGCTCGGCCCCGTCCACGCCGGCCGGGGTCGTGGCGTCGATCCCGGCCAGGGGGTCCTCGAAGTCGGTGCCGAAGGCCCACTGGGAGGAGTCGCCGCCGATCAGGCCGTCGAAGATGCTGCCGTGTTCGTCGCTCATCGTGCTCTGCTTCCGATCGGGGTGCCTCAGATGTGCGGCACGTCGCCGGGGATCTCGTAGAACGTCGGGTGCCGGTAGACCTTGTCGCCGCTGGGCGCGAACAGGGGGTCCTTCTCGTCGGGGCTGGAGGCGGTGATGGCGTCGGCCCGTACGACCCAGATGCTCACGCCCTCGTTGCGCCGGGTGTAGACGTCGCGGGCGTGCCGTACGGCCATCGTGTCGTCGGGGGCGTGCAGGGAGCCGACGTGCACGTGGTTGAGCCCGCGTTTGCCGCGTACGAACACCTCGTAGAGCGGCCACTCCCGCCGGTCGGCGCTCATCGCCCGCCCTCCCCGGTCGTGGCGGGGGCCGCGGCCGCGGCCCGGTCGTGGGCCGAGCGCTCCGCGAACGCCGTCGCCGCCTCGCGCACCCAGGCGCCCTCCTCGTGGGCGGCGCGGCGGTGGGCCAGCCGCTGGGCGTTGCACGGCCCGTCCCCGCGGATCACGGCGGCCAGCTCGGCCCAGTCGGGCTCGCCGAAGTCGTGGTGGCCGCGCTCCTCGTTCCAGCGCAGGGCGGGGTCGGGCAGCGTGACGCCGAGGGCCTCGGCCTGCGGGACGGTCATGTCCACGAACTTCTGCCGCAGCTCGTCGTTGGAGTTGCGCTTGATGCCCCACGCCATCGACCGTTCGCTGTTGGGCGACCGGGTGTCCGGCGGGCCGAACATCATCAGCGAGGGCCACCAGAACCGGTCCACCGACTCCTGGACCATGGCGCGCTGCTCGCTCGTGCCGCGCATCATGGTCATGAGCAGCTCGTAGCCCTGCCGCTGGTGGAACGACTCCTCCTTGCAGATCCGGATCATGGCGCGGCCGTACGGGCCGTAGGAGGTGCGGCAGAGCGGCACCTGGTTGCAGATCGCGGCGCCGTCCACGAGCCAGCCGATCGTGCCGACGTCGGCGTAGGAGAGCGTGGGGTAGTTGAAGATCGAGGAGTATTTCTGCCGGCCGGTGAGCAAGAGTTCGGTCAGCTCGGCGCGGGAGACGCCCAGGGTCTCGCAGGCGGCGTACAAATAGAGTCCGTGCCCGGCCTCGTCCTGCACCTTGGCCAGCAGGATCGCCTTGCGGCGCAGCGACGGGGCGCGGCCGATCCAGTTGCCCTCGGGCTGCATGCCGATGATCTCGGAGTGCGCGTGCTGGGCGATCTGGCGGACGAGGGTCCTGCGGTAGGGGTCCGGCATCCAGTCCCGGGGCTCGATGCGGTCGTGGCGCGCGATCGTGGCGTCGAACGCGGCCTGCAGCCGTCCCTCCTGGTCCGGCCGGGCCGGAGTGGTCGTCATCTTTCCTCCGGGACATCGGGCTCATTTACTTATCGCTCGGTCAGTAATAAGGTCGCACATGGTACGGCGTCCGCGCAACGGGGTCGCCCCGCGGAGAGGAGACAGGGTGAGCACGCTGCTGGAGAGCTACGCCGCCGGACGCTGGTTCCGGGCGGCCGACGAGGGAGAGCCACTGCTCGACGCCGCCACCGGCGAGGAGGTCGCGCGGATCTCCAGCCGGGGCCTCGACGTCCCCGCGATGGTCCGGCACGCCCGCGAGACGGGCGGCCCCGCGCTGCGGTCGCTGACCTTCCACGAGCGGGCCGCGCTGCTCAAGGCGCTGGCCAAGCACCTGAACGAGCACAAGGACGAGCTGTACGCCCTGTCGGTGCGCACCGGCGCCACCGCCCGCGACACGGCGATCGACGTGGACGGCGGCATCGGCACCCTGTTCAGCTACGCGAGCAGGGGCGTGCGCGAGCTGCCGAACGACACGATCGTGCTGGACGGCGGCCTGGAGCGGCTGGGCAAGGGCGGCACCTTCGTCGCCCGCCACCTGTACGCCTCCCGGCCCGGCGTCGCCGTCCAGATCAACGCCTTCAACTTCCCCGTCTGGGGCATGCTGGAGAAGCTCGCCCCGGCGTTCCTGGCGGGGCTGCCCTCGATCGTCAAGCCCGCGAGCCAGACCGCCTACCTCACCGAGGCGGCGGTCCGGCTGATCATCGGGTCGGGGATCCTGCCCGAGGGCACGCTCCAGCTCCTCGCGGGCGGCGCCGGCGGGCTGCTCGACGCGCTGACGGTCCAGGATTCCGTGGCCTTCACCGGCTCGGCGCACACCGCGGGCATCCTGCGCCGCCACCCGAACGTGCTCGACGGCGGCGTGCAGCTCGGCGTGGAGGCCGACTCGCTCAACTGTTCGATCCTCGGCCCCGACGTGCGGCCGGACGATCCGGAGTTCGACCTGTTCGTCAAGGGCGTCGTGACCGAGATGACGGTCAAGGCCGGGCAGAAGTGCACCGCCATCCGCCGCGTGCTCGTGCCGGGACCGGTGGCGGAGTCGGTGGTCGAGGCGCTGGCCGCGCGCCTGGCGAAGGTGACCGTCGGCGACCCGCGCAACCCGGACGTCCGCATGGGCGCCCTGGCCAGCCTCGGCCAGCGCGACGAGGTGCGCAAGGCCGTCGAGGCGCTGACCGCGAGCGCCGAGGTCGTCGCGGGCGGCCCGGCGGGCACCCTGGGGGGCGCGACCCTGCTCGACGCGGACCCGGTGCACGGCGCGTTCATGACCCCGCTCCTGCTGCGCGCCCGGCGGGGGGCCGCCGCGCCGCACGACGTGGAGCCGTTCGGCCCGGTGAGCACCGTGCTCGCCTACGACGGCCTCGACGAGGCGGTCGAGCTGGCCGCCCGGGGCCGGGGCAGCCTGGTCGCCTCCGTCGCCACCCACGACCCCGAGGTCGCGCGGGCGGTCGTGCTCGGGCTCGCGCCGTGGCACGGCCGGGTCCTCGTGCTGGACCGCGACGACGCCAAGGAGTCCACGGGGCACGGCTCTCCCCTGCCCGTGCTCGTGCACGGCGGGCCGGGACGGGCCGGTGGCGGCGAGGAACTGGGCGGGATCCGGGGCGTGCTGCGGCACATGCAGCGCACCGCCGTCCAGTCCTCCCCCGACCTGCTCACCGCGGTCACCCGCCACTGGACGACCGGCGCGGCGCGCGACGAGTCCGGCGTGCACCCGTTCCGCAAGTCCCTGGCGGAGCTGCGGATCGGCGACACGATCGCGTCCGCGCCCCGGACGGTCTCGCTCGCCGACATCGACCACTTCGCCGAGTTCACCGGCGACACCTTCTACGCCCACACCGATCCCGAGGCCGCCGCCCGCAACCCGCTGTTCGGCGGCATCGTGGCGCACGGCTATCTCGTGGTGTCGCTGGCCGCCGGGCTCTTCGTCGACCCGGCGCCCGGCCCGGTCCTGGCGAACTTCGGCGTCGACTCCCTGCGTTTCCTCACCCCCGTGAAGGCGGGGGACGCCATCGCGGTGACGCTCACCGTCAAGCAGATCACGCCGCGCAGCGGCGCCGACTACGGGGAGGTGCGCTGGGACGCCGTCGTCACCAACCAGGACGGCACCCCTGTCGCCACCTACGACGTGCTCACCCTGGTGGCCAAGACCTGGCCGGCGGCGGACGGGTGACGTCCGCGGCAGGAGGGGAGGGCTGGCCGGAGCCCTCCGCCGCCCGCCTCGACGAGGTCGACCGCGCGATCATCGCCGAGTTGCTGCGCGACGGCCGGATGTCGGTGCGGACCCTGGCCGAGCGCGTCCACATCTCGCGCGCCAGCGCCTACGCCCGGCTCACCCGGCTCATGGACGACGGGGTGATCACCGGTTTCTCGGCCCAGCTCGCGCCGCACAAGGCCGGGCTGGGCACCAGCGCGTACGTCTCGCTCACCATCGAGCAGAACTCCTGGCGTCAGGTCTCGGCCAGGCTCAAGGACATCACCTACGTCGAGCACTTCGCCATGGTCGGCGGCGACTACGACGTGCTGGCGCTGGTCAGGACGCCGGACAACGCGGCGCTGCGACAGGTGGTCCTGGAGCGCATCCAGGACATCCCGGGCGTGCGCGGCACCCGTACGTGGCTGGTCTTCGACGAGGCCCGGGGTCGA
Source organism: Nonomuraea sp. NPDC051298 (assembly GCF_055586305.1). NCBI lineage: Bacteria > Bacillati > Actinomycetota > Actinomycetes > Streptosporangiales > Streptosporangiaceae > Nonomuraea > Nonomuraea sp. NPDC051298. The sequence goes on along the minus strand of NZ_JBVJIM010000013.1, from coordinate 220,348 downwards.
GGCGCCGGGTGGGGCAAGGTCTGAACGCGGCAGAACGTCCGGCCCGATCCTCACCGACGCTCCCACGGATCTACATTTGGCCCGCTTTGAGGTCGAATATGGCCATTTGTCGCCCTTTGTACCCAATGTCTTGAGCAAATGGGCAGCGAGGCGGACGCTTGCCTTGTCAAACGTCCAGCGAAAGCGAGCGTCGCCATGTCCCTTGCTCAAGTGGTCGACGGCCTTCTCCCCGCGCCCGTCCCGGTACGCTTCGTCGCCGAGGACGGCACCCCCGTCGACCCGCCCCCCGCCTACCCCGCGCCGCCGGACGGCCACCTGCTGGAGGGCTACCGCCGGATGGTCGTGGGCCGCCGCTTCGACCGCCAGGCGACCGCGCTGACCAAACAGGGCAGGCTCGCCGTCTACCCCTCCAGCCGGGGACAGGACGCCTGCCAGGTCGCCGGGGTGCTCGCGCTGCGCGAGGACGACTGGCTGTTCCCGACGTACCGCGACTGCGTGGCCCTGGTCGCCCGCGGCCTCGACCCGGTCGAGGTGCTCACCCTGCTGCGCGGCGACTGGCACTGCGGCTACGACCCCGTGGCCACGCGCGTCGCGCCCCAGTGCACGCCGCTGGCCACCCAGACCGTCCACGCGGTGGGCATGGCCGAGGCGCTGCGCCGCAAGGGCGAGGACGCGGTCGTGATGGCCTTCATCGGCGACGGCGGCACCAGCGAGGGCGACTTCCACGAGGCGCTCAACTACGCCGCCGTCCTGCGCTCCCCCGTCGTGTTCTTCGTCCAGAACAACAAGTACGCGATCTCGGTGCCGCTGGCCCGGCAGAGCGCCGCCCCCGCACTGGCGTACAAGGGGGTCGGGTACGGTGTGCGGTCCGAGCAGGTGGACGGCAACGACCTGGTCGCGGTGCTGTCCGTGCTGACCGCCGCCGTACGGCACGCGCGGGAGGGCGGCGGGCCGTTCCTGGTGGAGGCGCACACGTACCGGATGGACCCGCACACCAACGCCGACGACGCCACCCGCTACCGGGACAGCGAGGAGGTCGAGCGGTGGGAGGCGGCCGACCCGATCGCCCGGCTGGAGACCTACCTGCGCGGGCGCGGACTGCTGGACGCCGACGGCGTCGCCGCCGCGCACCGGGCCGCCGAGGAACTGGCCGCCGGGCTGCGCGACCGGATGAACGCCGACCCGCGCACCGACCCGCTGGAGCTGTTCGACCACGTCTTCGCCGAGCCCACGCCGCAGTTGCGCGAGCAGCGCGCGCTGCTGGCGTCCGAGCTGAACGCGGCGGAGGGCTGACATGACCGTGATCTCGATGGCCCAGGCGCTGAACCTCGCACTGCGGGACGCGCTGCGCGAGGACGAACGCGTACTCGTCTTCGGCGAGGACGTGGGCCCGCTCGGCGGCGTCTTCCGCATCACCGACGGGCTGACCAAGGAGTTCGGCGAGGAGCGGTGCTTCGACACGCCGCTGGCCGAGTCGGGGATCGTGGGGCTGGCCGTGGGCATGGCGATGGGCGGGTTCCGTCCGGTGGTGGAGATGCAGTTCGACGCCTTCGCCTACCCGGCCTTCGAGCAGATCGCCTCGCACGTCGCCAAGACGCGCAACCGCACCCGCGGGCGGCTGTCACTGCCGATGGTGATCCGCATCCCGTACGCCGGGGGTATCGGCGGGGTCGAGCACCACTGCGACTCCAGCGAGGCGTACTACGCCCACACGCCGGGGCTGAAGGTGGTGACGCCCGCGACGCCGGACGACGCGTACTGGCTGCTGCGCGACGCCGTCGCCGACCCCGACCCGGTCGTCTTCATGGAGCCCAAGCGGCTGTACTGGGCCAAGGACGAGACCGCGCTCGGCAAACGGCACGCCGCCGGCTTCGGCCGGGCGGCGATCCGGCGGCGGGGGCGCGACGCGACGCTCGTCGCGTACGGGCCGGGCGTGTCCGTCGCGCTGCAGGCGGCCGAGGCGGCGGCCCTCGAGGGCGTCTCGCTGGAGGTGGTGGACCTGCGCACCATCGTCCCGTTCGACGACGAGACCGTGGTGTCCTCGGTACGCAGGACCGGCCGGTGCGTGGTGGTCCAGGAGGCGCAGGGGTTCGCGGGGGTGGGCGCCGAGATCGCGGCCCGCGTCCAGGAGCGCTGCTTCCACTCGCTGGCCGCGCCCGTGCTGCGCGTCACGGGCTTCGACATCCCCTACCCCCCGCCGAAACTCGAGCACTCGCACCTGCCGGACGTCGACCGCGTGCTCGACGCGGTCGACCGGCTGCAGCTCGGCGACGAGCCCGACGTCCTGCACCTGGCCCGGGAGGCGTCATGACCGGCACGGCCACGGCGCGGGTGTTCCACCTGCCCGACCTCGGGGAGGGGCTGACCGAGGCCGAGATCGTCGACTGGAAGGTGTCCGTGGGCGACACGGTCGAGGTCGACCAGATCGTGGTGGAGGTGGAGACCGCCAAGGCGGCGGTGGAGGTGCCGGTGCCGTACGCGGGGACCGTACTGGCGCTGCACGCCCCGACGGGCGCGGTCCTGTCGGTGGGCGCCGCGCTCATCGAGGTCGGCACTGCCGGGTCCGGGGCGGGGGCCGACGATCCGGCGGCGGCGCGTTATCGGGAGGAGGAGCGGGCTGGCTCCGGCAACGTCCTGATCGGCTACGGCACCGGCCACGCGACGGGCCGCCGCCGACGCCGCCGTGCCACCGCCCCAACTGCCCCCTCCGCCCCCATCGCCCCAATTGCCCCCATCATCCCACCCGCCCCCGCCACCTCAACTGCCCCCATCACCCCAGCCGCCCCCGCCGCCGGCCCGATCCCCCACCCCCGGGCCCCGGGGCCCCGGTCTCCTGCCGGACCTCAGCCACCGGTCACCGTGCCGGAGGAGGGGCAGGCGCCGCTGGTGATCTCCCCGCTGGTCCGCAGGATCGCCCGCGAGCACGAACTCGACCTCGCCACCGTCCGCCCCAGCGGGCCGCACGGAATGATCCTGCGCCGAGACGTCGAGGAGGCCATCGCCGACACCGCGTCCGAAACGGCCCGCGAACACCCGACGCCCGAGACACCCCACGCCCATACCCACGCGACGACCGACGCGGCACGCGCGCATTCCCACGCGACGACCGACGCGGCTCTTACGCATTCCCGCGCGACGACCGAGGCGGCACGCGCGCGTTCCCGGACGGACCCCGAGGCGGCACGCGCGTCTTCCCGGACGGAGCCCGAGGCGGCGCCCGCACATCCCCTCACCCCACCCGGGGTGGAACGCATTCCGCTGCGCGGGCTGCGGCGCGCGGTGGCCGAGAAGATGAGTCGCAGCCGCAGCGAGATCCCCGACGCCACGACCTGGGTGGACGCCGACGCCACCGCGCTGCTCGAAGCGCGCGCGGCGCTGCGGCAGGCCCGCCCCGATCTCGGCATCGGCCTGCTCGCCCTGCTGGCCCGCATCTGCGTGGACGGCCTGCGGCGCTTCCCCGAGCTGAACTCCACGGTCGACACCGCCCGCTCCGAGATCGTCCGGTACGGGCACGTCAACCTCGGCTTCGCCGCGCAGACCGACCGCGGCCTCGTCGTACCGGTGATCAGGGACGCCCACCTGATGACCACCGCCCGGCTCGCCACGGAGCTGGCCCGGCTCACCGGCCTGGCCCGCTCGGGCAAGCTGCCCCCGGAGTCCCTGACCGGAGGGACGTTCACGCTCAACAACTACGGGGTCTTCGGCGTGGACGGGTCCACCCCCATCATCAACCACCCCGAGGCGGCGCTGCTCGGCGTCGGCCGCGTCATCGACCGGCCCTGGGTGACCGGCGGCGCCGTCACGGCCCGCAAGATCACGCAGCTCTCCCTCACCTTCGACCACCGGGTCTGCGACGGGGGCGTGGCCGGTGGGTTCCTGCGCCACGTGGCCGACTGCGTGGAGAACCCAGCGATCCTGCTCGCCGACTTCTGAGCGGCCGAACACCCAACCACCCCGACAACGAGCCCAGAATCCGGCCCCCGGACCCTGGACCCCGGACCTCGGACCTCGGAGCCCAGAGCCCGGAGCCCGGAACCCGGACCTCGGAACCCGAAGCCTGCGGCCCGGAGCCCGGACCTCGGAACCCTGACCCCTGACGCCGTCCAGGCTCGTCACAACGAGGTCGCGCCGGACGGTTCGACCTCGCAGGAGGAGACGGCGGGCGGCGGGCGGCCACCCCACCGCCACCCGCCGCCCGCCGCCTCCTCCGTCGCCTGAGCACCGCCCGGATCGGTACCGGGCCCGGTCAGCCAGACCTGGCCAGTACCAGACCCAGGCCAGCGGCGAGGCCGGTCAGTAGTAGAGGGACAGGAGGTAGCCGGGGCTGTCCCAGTCACACTTCCACTTCTGCGCCTTGCCCGCGTTGACCGCGTACGCCCCGACGGACGCGCACGTGTAGTACTCCTTGTAGACCTGGTACGGGTGCCACGAGGCGGCGTTGGCGGGCGTGCCGGTGGCGACGACGGCGGCGGCCATGACGCCGGCCAGCACGGCCAGGGCCTGCGCGGGCCTGCGCAGCAGAGCGAGCTTGCCGCGTGGGGTGTGAGTGCGGGTGTGAGACATGGTGATGTCCTCCACGGTGTGAGGTTCCGCCTGGCTAAATGCCGGGTGACTCGCGATCAGCATCCGCCCGCCCGCCACACGGCCACTACACGGCGGCTACAGGACTACGGCAGAGAGCACCCGTCCCTGGCACGGACAGCGCGATCGGGACCCACCAGTTCCTCGGGTCGGGGAGGTCCGGAGCCACCTGATCGGCGTCCGCACGACACCGATAAATTCGCATTTCTCCACAAAGGCGTCACACCCCAACGCAACCGATTCCCATAAGAGCGAAGCGCACGATCTGCCCCATTCACAGAATCCGCAATCGCCCGATCCACCCTTCTCGATCACCTCAAAACGCCACCCGCAGAGGAGCTGCGAGCAAAGAAAAAATCGCTGGTCATTGGGCTTCGGCAGACTTACGATGGGCATCCGCTTCGCGATTTACGCGTTGCCACTCCGGCCAAATGGGATATAAGGGGGAAATTCAGTGACGCAGCCGGTGCTCGACAATTCTGCGCGAGAAATACTCAAAGGCACTCTCGTTCCTGTGCAGGTCTCCGTGCCCAGCGGCGACGGGGGTGGCGGCATCGTCAAGCTGGGCGCGCTCCGGCAGTTGGAGCTGGCTCCCGGCGACGTGGATGCCGTGCTCGACCGGCTGCGGCGGCCTGCCGAGCCCGACAGCCCCGGCGAGCCGAGCGACTCAGGCGAGCCGAGCGACTCAGGCGAGCCGAGCGACTCAGGCGAGCCGAGCAATTCCGGCTTGCCGAGCGACTCCGGCGAGCCTGTCGAGGCCGGTGATCCGGAGTTCCCAGGGGCGACGATCGATGTGCTCAGGGCGTTCGAGGGTGGGATCGTGGCGCTCGGGCGGCCCGATGCGGTGGCGGTCGCGCGGATCCCGGCGTCCGAGCTGGCGCGTTTCGCCGAGGCCCTCGTCGAGGTGCGGACCGAGCGGCTGCGCGGGGCCGAGGCGGCGCGCGCCGCGGAGATGGCGCGCGCCGCCGCGGAAGCCCGCACCGCGGACGAGACCGCCGACGTGGCGCGGGCCGTCCAGGCGCTCAACGCGGGCGTCGTCGCGCTGCGCGGCCTGGCCCTCTACACCGGCACGCCGCCCATCGGCATGCTCAACCTCGAACGCATCGAGATGGTGCCGATCGGCATCCAGCGCGGCGAACTGGTCGCGACCATCCCTCTGGCCCCCGGCGAGGAGACCGCGGTCACGCACAAGGAGTGGTCGGTCACCACGAAAGAGTTCACCACGATCGTCACCGACGAGCTGGAAGAGGTCAGCGAGACCGGCGTCACCGACAACACCGACCTGGCGCAGTCGACGTCCTCGCAGAGCCAGCACTCCAACCAGTTCAACATCACCGGAACGGTCCAGGGCGGCATCCCGATCATCTCCGGCTCCAGCACCTCCAGCTTCACGGCGCAGGACTCCGAGTCCGAGTCCGCCACCGAGAGCATCAAGCACGCGCGGGCCACCACCCAGAAGGCGTCGTCGCGCTCGCGGCGCGAGCACAAGGTGACCATCTCCACCACGACGGTCACCGGAGCGTCCGAGACCTCGACGCGCATACTGAAGAACACCCAGAAGGACCCCATCCGGATCGACTACTTCAGCCTCATGCGCAAGTGGCGGGTCCGGCTCTACCGCTACGGGCTGCGCCTGACGTACGACCTGGTGGTGCCCGAGCCGGGGGCGGCGATGCGGCGCGCGTACGCCGAACTCGACCGGCTCCACGCGATGCAGCGGCCCTTCGAGTTCACGGTCAAGCCCTCCGACGTGACCATCGAGATCGTCGACAAGGACGGCAACCCCGCGGGCCCGACCACGCCCGTGGCGGAGCGCAAGCCGAAATACCTCTGGCTGGCCGAACGCCACGGCGTCACGGTGCGCCCCTACCCGGAGGAGCCGACGCCGCTGACGCCGAGCGCCCACGTGGGCACGAGCGGCGGTTGGTGGTTCCTCGACCTGGAGTTCGAGGTCCCCGGCGGCACCCGCATCAAGGAGGTGCGGCTCAACGCCCAGATCGGCAAGGACGACGAGGACGACAAGATGAACTTCGACGTCATCGGCGCCCACAACGAGCCGCAGTGGCGAGAGCTGAGCAACGCGCTGATCATCCGCGACCACCGCGTCCTGGCGCCCGGCGGCGTGCTGCCCTTCCTGCAGGGTTTCACCGGGCGGCAGAAGGTCACGTTCTTCTTCCACCACTCCGAGGACGTCTACGTCGGCCTCGTGGTGCACCTGGAGCACACGTCCGCGGCCATCGAGCAGTGGCGCGTCGAGGTCTGGAACGCCCTCTACAACGCCGCGCAGACCCGCTACTTCGCCCAGCAGGAGGACATCGTCGGCCGCATCGCCGCCATCGAGGACCGGCTGACCGGCGTCGACACGCTCACCCTGCGGCGCGAGGAGAGCGACGAGATCATGAAGTGCGTCCTGCGGTTCGTCCTCGGGCCCGACTTCGACTTCATGCCGGACGAGGTCCTCAAGGCGTTCGTCGCGGCCGGGGTCGACGTCGAGCACGGCATCGGCTTCGACGGTTCGAGCCTCGGCCTGCTGCCCGAGCAGTGGACCACCCTGCGCCGCCACGAAGACCTCATCCGCTTCATCAACCAGGCCATCGAGTGGGAGAACGTGGTGACGTTCCTCTACTCCTACTTCTGGGACGTGCCGCCGAGCTGGCCGTTCATCCGGCAGCTCCGCCACCCCGACCCCAACCGGCAGGCGTTCCTGCGCGCGGGCAGCGCGCGGATCGTGCTCACCGTGCGCAAGGGCTGGGAGGAGCGCTGGATGCGCTTCGCCGAGGGCGGCTCGATCGGGGCGGGGGTGCCGGAGCCGTACCTGACGATCGCGAAGGAGATCGCCGCCTACGACGACCGCAACTATCCGGGCATCCCCCCGGCCAACCCCGGGCGGGCGGCGGTGCACCTGCAGGACTCCGTGTACACGACGTTCCGCGTGGATGTCGAGCCGAGCGCGAGGCCGGTGAACATCAGGGTCGCCGGCAGCGCGGGCTTCGTGGTCGGGCTGCCGGTCGTCATCGACGCCTACGACGAGCGCCGGGTCCAGGAACGGCAGCTCGTCGTGGCGGTCCCCGACTCGACGCACATCACGGTGGCCCGGCTCGACTTCGCCCACGAGGGCTCGCAGGCGCCCGTTCCGGTGCTCCAGCCGGGCGAGAAGGGCGCGCTGGTCGCCGAGTGGCACGAGTACACGCCGTCGTCCGGCACCGACATCGCCGTCACCTCCAATCTCACCTCCATCGCCTGAGGAGAGCGGGCGCGTGAGCTATTTTTGCTTTGAACGGAGCCCGGAGGTGCGGCTGTCGCGGCTGACGCTCGCCGTCGGCGAGGAGGCTCAGTCGATCCTGTGGCGCGGCGAGGGGCCCGACGACGTCGTGCACTCTGCGCTGTTCGACCACGATCGCACGCTGGTGTTCGCCGACGAGACGAAGGTCTCCTACGTGCCGCCCCACCCCTACCGCAGGTGGCAGATCACGGGCAAGGCACCGGGGTCCGGGCGCATCGAGGCGATCTACATGCCGCGTACGGGGGCTCTCGTACGGCTCGGGCGGATCGACCTCGACGTCCGGCTGGAGCCCGACATGGAGGCGGACCTCGTCTACACCGGGAAGTTCCTGCTGTGGCGCAGGTCCGTGCCGTCGGCGCTGCGGGCGAAGGGCCCGCTGCTGTTCCACGCCACGTCGGGGCTGATGGGGTCGCAGATCGTCCTGATGCAGTCGGGCTACAACCAGGGCCCGCTGCCCGAGGGGCTCTACTCGTTCTTCACCCATGTCGATCCCAAGCAGAACTCGGTGGAGGCGGCGAACAAACGCGGCGACCACGCCGCCTCCAACCACGAGGAGGGCATCCAATACCTGCCGATCGGCGGCAACGGCCCCGTCTTCCCCGAGTGGGGCACGTTCCGGGTGCGCCTCACGGCGCTGCGGGGCAAGACGTACGGCAGGTCCGGGTTCTGGCTGCACGACTCGCGCAAGGGGTACAGCCACGGGTGCGTCGAGGTCGGGCAGACCACCGACGGCCTCGACTTCTTCTCGGCGCTGCTCATCCACGCGGGCAGCCCCGACCGCAAGCCGAAGCTGACCCTCCGGGTGAAATACTCCTATCCAGAACAGATCACCAGGGGACAGACCCTGCGGTAAGGCCCCCTGCTTCCTACCGGGGAGCTCTCCACGGCTGCTCTTGCAGGTTTCCGCACCAGCGGGTGCTCACGCCAACGGACGCAACAAACCCTCGCCGCCCCGGGAACTGGCACACCACGCATCGACAACGGTCCGATCGCCACGAGACAGGCGCACGCTCCGATCACCCGAGCCGAGACTTCAAGCCGAAGACGGCCCCGCGGCGCGCTTACGCCAAGAACCCGACGCCTAGGAAGACCACCAGGCCGCCGAGGAGCAGCAAAGATGAGCCAAACCAGGCTCGAAGAAATCGAGCCATTCGTCGACAAGTTCTCCATCGCGAATCTCGGCGGGTTCGGCGTAGATTTCGGCAACGTCGACAGCACGGACAATGTCCTCTGCTACAGCCTGACCTCCTGCGACAAGGACGTGGCGGAGGAGATCGGCGAATACCCCCGAACTCGGGCATGACGGAGAGGTGTGCGCCGCCGAAGAGTTTCATCCCCGGCACCCTGGCGTGGATGGCGGACGGCTCTCGCAAGCCGATCGAGCAGATCAAAGCGGGCGAGGAGGTCCCGGCCACCGACCGCACCGAGGCCAGACCGGCCGTCTCGGTGATCACGAGCGAGGGCGTCAAGGATCTCGCTCGGGTCACCACCGAGGTGGACGATGATCCGGGGACGCCGAGGACGTGTTGGGTACGGGCGGGCGAACTGCGGGCTGGCATGTGGTTGCAGACGGCAGCCCGGGACCTCTGTGCAGATCAGCGTGATGGAACGGCGGACGGCCGTCAACGCGTGCACAAACCTGACCGTCGACGTGAGCCACATCTATCGTGTCCTCGCCGGTGACTATTAACGATAAGATACTCGGTAATACCCTCAACGGGCGGGCAACGATGCGCTTGAAGCACGGATTCAGCACCGAGCAGAAAGGCTGGTCCGGCGAGTCGGATAATTTCCCTAACTCACTCGAATGAGAGGTTCCAAGCAGAGGTAATGAGAGAAAACCGGACAGCTATCGGATTCTCAAACCGAGCAATAACCGCGACTACGAATACATGAAGAATCACCGTCGTAACATTGACTCCTTCTCACAGGAAATGCGCAAGATGGAATATTTCACGGGAAGCACTTTTGAAAGGTGTCGAGGATGGCAGAGGTCAAGTATGCGCTCCGTATGCACCGCGGCTCGGAGCGCATCCTTGAGTTCTCCGACATGGACGATTTCTTCGTCAAAACTCGCTCCGCCTACGAGAATTACGAGGATCCGGATGAATCGAGATATCGACTATATTTTGCCGTTAGCGGATTGAGGTCGTCTGGGCGTGAGTGGAATTCCGGTGAGAAGCTGACTCCCAAGGGCGGCGTCTTTCTTGATGTCGTGAACAAAGAAGGGGACAGCATCGGCGGTTACTATCTCTGGAATGTAGAGATCATGTTGGCCTCGCCTGACGATTTCTCAGCGCAGGTGACCGCGAATATCACCTCACTGGCGCATGCCGGGGCCAAGCCCGTATGGGAGGCGTGGCGGGTGGCCCCGCCGGTGGAGAAGAATTTGTGGTGGGACATCCCCGTCGGGCAACGGGAAGGCTGGGTCGAAGCCGCAATGATCAGCAGGATCTCGACGCGTCCCATCGGCCGAGAGATCGTGCTGGACGGCCGGGGAATCAAGGACTTGGCCAGCTTTTTCTGCGCTATCGGCGAGGCCGTGCACGGACCTGGAGGCTATTTCGGAGGGAGCATCTATGGGTTTTTCGATTGCCTGAGACATCTGCCTCGTCTGGACGGCTCGCCACCGACGGTGCGCTGGTCGGATTTCGCCGTCGCCCGGCAGCACCTTTCCAGAACCGTTGATCTGGAGTCTGGCCCCGTCACGTATGTCGATTTCATCCTGGAGATGTTCTCCGATGCGGGCGTCACCGTGGTTTCGGACTAGTCTCGATCATTCGTGATCTTGGTGAGGTCGGTTGACCTCAGTGACTCACGAGGTGGTCGTCCTGCCGACCGGTCTCGCGCGGAAGTGGAAGACGGCCCCGCCGTTGATCTGCACATAGGTCCCGGCCGCCGTCTGCAGCCACATACGGCACCGAATTCTCGGACCGAACAATTACGGCGACTACGGATACACGAACACCCACTATAGAAGAATAGAAACCTTTCCCAAGGAAATGTGCAAGAAGGAATATTTCGAGTAAAATTTTGGGGAGGCGTCAAAGATGACGGAGATCAAGTATATGCTCCGCATCGACCGCAAGTCGGAGCGCATACTGGAATTCTCCGACGTGGACGGCTTCTTCGTCGGAACCCGCTCTGCCTACGAGGATTACGAGTGTCCGGATGAACCACCGAGTCCTCGGTTGTCCCTCGCCGTTCGCGGGTTGAGGGCACCTGCGCGCGAGTGGCGTTCCGGCGAGAAGCTGGCCCTCAAAGGCGACGTTGTCCTTGAAATCGTGAACAAAGAAGGGGACGGTATTGGTGAGTACGATCTCTGGAATGTAGAGATCGTGCCTGCTTCGTCCGACGCGTGCTTGGCACAGGTGGGCGCGAATGTCGTCTGGCTGCCACATACCGGGGCCAAGCCTGTATGGGAGGCGTGGCGGGTGGCCCCGCCGGTGGAGAAGAATTTGTGGTGGGACATCCCCGTCGGGCAACGGGAAGGCTGGGTCGAAGCCGCAATGATCAGCAGGATCTCGACGCGTCCCATCGGCCGAGAGATCGTGCTGGACGGCCGGGGAATCAAGGACTTGGCCAGCTTTTTCTGCGCTATCGGCGAGGCTGTGCACGGACCTGGAGGCTATTTCGGAGGGAGCATCTATGGGTTTTTCGATTGCCTGAGACATCTGCCTCGTCTGGACGGCTCGCCACCGACGGTGCGCTGGTCGGATTTCGCCGTCGCCCGGCAGCACCTTTCCAGAGCCGTTGATCTGGAGTCTGGCCCCGTCACGTATGTCGATTTCATCCTGGAGATGTTCTCCGATGCGGGCGTCACCGTGGTTTCGGACTAGTCTCGATCATTCGTGATCTTGGTGAGGTCGGTTGACCTCAGTGACTCACGAGGTGGTCGTCCTGCTGACCGGTTTCGCGTGGAGGTGGGAAGGCGGCCCCGCCGTGAGGTGGGCGGGGCCGGTGGGGGTCAGGAGATTACCTGGTAGGCGAACTGCACCTCCAGTTCGCTGGCCCCCGTGCTCTCCAGTACGCGGAGTTGGAGGCGTTTGGCGGCCGAGGCGCCGTCCACCACGTACGGCGAGGTCAGGGCGGTGGCCTGGAACGAGGTGGTCGCCCCGGTCGCCGCGCCCCCGGCGCTGTCGCCGTTGGCGTCCAGGCGGACCGCGCAGGTCCCGGTGCCCAGTTTCCTGGACACGCGGATGATGCGCAGCCGTTGGCCGTCGGCGTACAGGAGGTTGGACAGGTCGTGCAGGCCGTCGGCGACGGCGCCGTCGATGCGGGCGGTCAGCCAGCCGTCGATCTGCTGCACGCCCTTGTTGCCGATGACGCGGGTCTGCGCGGTCTACAGCAGGTCGTCCAGCTCGTCCACGGTGATACGGGTCAGGGCCAAGATGTTGCGTAGGGTGCCCTTGGGGAGGTCCTGTCCAGAGTGCACCGGCACGCTGACCACGCGCCCGTCATCATGACGCAAGATGTGGTGACTGCCCCGGACCCGAGCGAGAGTGAATCCGGCCTTCTCCAGAGCGCGGACTACCTGGCCTCCTGGGACGGAGGGAACGGGTGGCATCAGGCGACATCCACCGTCACGGCCACCTCGGGAGACACGCCCACTTCCTCGATCAGCGCGATCAGCGCTTCACGCAGGTCGGCAACCGCAGCCTCGGCAGTGAGGCCGTCGCCCACCGCGCCCACACCGGGCCGCAGTTGCGCACTGGCGCACCAGACCCCGTCCTCGTCCTGCTCCAGAACGTAGGGCACATGCTGGGTTCTGCTCATGGTGTTCAGTGTACGGCTCCCGCCTGCCCCCGGGAGGTCCCTCGATCGGGACCACGATGGTCTCGGTCCCCTGTCCGGCCACCCTTCCCTCCGCTTGGCCACTGTCGCCTCGGCATTCTTCACGCGCGGGCGGTGCTGGTACCGACCGGACGGCAGGCCGCCCCGACGCGTGCGCGTCCGGGTCACCACCTCCGGCCCGCACGGCTGGGAGAGCGACGACCGCGTCACCCTCACCGGCGTCCCCGGCCTGGACGGCCCCTGGACGATCACCGTGATCGGGGCGAACGCCTTCGACCTCAAGGGCGCCCGGTTCGCCGGCGCCCACTCCGGCGGCACGGCCTACCGGCACGGCGCCGGGATCAACCTCCGTGCGCGGGCCACCCGTGTCGTGGTGACCGGCAACGCCATCGGCGGCTTCGTCGGCGACGGCACCAACCGCCAGGACTACGCCATCGTCAGCGCCTCACCCGACGTGCTCATCAGCGCCAACGACCTCAACGGCAACCACGCGGGCCCGTACGCGCTGACCGGCACGCAGCCGAACCGGTGTTGACGTCCACACCTGACGGCAACAGGAGTGGACAACCACAGACTCCGGTGGATGATCTTGATGTGGTCCGTCGGCCTCAATGACTCACGAGGTCGTCGTCCCTCCTGACCGGTTTCGCGTGGAGGTGGGAAGGCGGCCCCGCCGTGAGGTGGGCGGGGCCGGTGGGGGTCAGGAGATTACCTGGTAGGCGAACTGCACCTCCAGTTCGCTGGCACCCGCGCTGTCCAGTACGCGGAGTTGGAGGCGTTTGGCGGCCGAGGCGCCGTCCACCACGTACGGCGAGGTCAGGGCGGTGGCCTGGAACGAGGTGGTCGCCCCGGTCGCCGCGCCCCCGGCGCTGTCGCCGTTGGCGTCCAGGCGGACCGCGCAGGTCCCGGTGCCCAGTTTCCTGGACACGCGGATGATGCGCAGCCGTTGGCCGTCGGCGTACAGGAGGTTGGACAGGTCGTGCAGGCCGTCGGCGACGGCGCCGTCGATGCGGGCGGTCAGCCAGCCGTCGATCTGCTGCACGCCCTTGTTGCCGATGACGCGGGTCTGCGCGGTCTGTGTGCCGGTCAGCGCGTACGGGCCCGCGTGGTTGCCGTTGAGGTCGTTGGCGCTGATGAGCACGTCGGGCGAGGCGCTGACGATGGCGTAGTCCTGGCGGTTGGTGCCGTCGCCGACGAAGCCGCCGATGGCGTTGCCGGTCACCACGACACGGGTGGCCCGCGCACGGAGGTTGATCCCCGCGCCGTGCCGGTAGACCGTCCCGCCGGAGTGGCCGCCGCCGAACCTGGCACCCTTGAGGTCGAAGGCGGCCTCCCCGATCACGATGATCGTCCAAGGGCCGTCCAGACCGGGGACGCCGGTGAGGGTGACCCGGTCGTCGCTCTCCCAGCCGTGCGGGCCGGAGGTCGTGACCCGGACGCCGCCCGAGCCGTTGTCGGCCACGGTGCCGATCTGCCGGGCGAAGTCGGCGTGCGCCATCCGGCCGTTGTTGCCGATGAGGCAGCCGGTCACGGTGGTGCGGGCGGCGTCGACGTCGATGCCGTTGCGGCCGGCGCCGCGGATGACGCAGCCGGTGAACGTGACCCCGCCGGTGAACTCGGGGCCGACCCGGACGTTGTCGTACTCGCCGTCGGCGGAGATGTAGGTGTTGGCGAACTGGGCCTGCGCGCCCGCCTCCAGCAGCACCGGGACGCCGTGGCCGTTCTCGAAGCCGCCGCCCTCGAAGTAGACGAACTTCGGCAGGGCCTTGCTGCCGGTGGTGTTGCGCATCCAGAGCCCGTGCCGGCCGAACAGGATGGCGGTCGCGATGAACTTGATCGACCCGCCGAGCCCGTCGATGACGACGTTGTCGGTGACCTTGTTGCCGGAGCCGGCGGCGATGCCGCACTGCACGAATTCGACGGGGTCGGCGCGCTGGTCGTCGGCGACGCCGTTGAGCAGGATGACCTGGTCGCCGGTGAAGGTGTTCCAGACGCAGTTCTGGAACCGTACGGTGTTGCAGGCCCGCAGCACGAGCCCGTTGTGGCCGTCGCGGAAGCGGGCGTTGGAGAAGGCGAGCATGTAGTTGCCGTCGGCCGTGCCCGGCCCGGCCCGCTCGGTGCGGATCATGGCCCCGCCGCCCAGGCCCAGGCCGCGGATCTGCAGGTCGCGGAAGCCGCCCCCGTGTACGCCGGTCAGCAGGAACCCGTCGGCCGTGCCGGTGTCGAGGAGGATCTGCGTGCCGGTGTCGAGGCTGTCGGTGTGGCCGGCGCCGGCGAAGGTGACGGGCACCCGCTTGACGGAGATCGTCTTCTTGAGCAGCACCTTGCCGGGGCCGATCTCGATGGTGCCGCCCGTGGGCAGGGCGTCCACCGCGCCCTGCAGGCGCGGGGTGTCGTCGTCGGCGCCGGTTCCGCGCCAGCCGAACCAGGCCAGGTCCACGGTGGCGGCGACGGGACGCTTCCACCGGCCGGTGGCCACGCCGGCGACGGCGAAGACGGTGCCGGCGTCGTCGGCCTCGGTGCTGTTCTCGTCCCAGTAGAGGTCGCCGCCGCCGCGTCCTGGCGTGGGGGTCACTCCGGGCTCGGCCTGGTGGTAGCCGAGCAGGTACACCTGCTCGCCGGGCTGTCCGGGGGTTTCGCGCAGGTCGGTGACGCCCGCGATCACGCGGACGTCGGCGCGCCTGGCGGCGGCCTGCGCGGGCGTGGCGGTCAGCGCCAGGGCGGCGCCGCCCGCGCCTAACGCCGACAGGATACGACGGCGGTCCTCGTTGATCTTCATGTGTCAGCCTTTCACCGCGCCGATGAGGATTCCCTTGGAGAAGTGCTTCTGGAGGAACGGGTAGACGATCGCGATGGGGACCAGGCTCAGCACCAGGATCGCCATCTGCATGGACTGGGCAGGGGGCAGGAAACCGCCCGACAGGTCGGCCGCGTCGACGCCGAGCGAGCTGTTGTCGACCACGTACGTCCGCAGGACCAGTTGCAGCGGCCACTTCTCGGTGTCGTTGAGGTAGAGCATGGCGTTGAAGAACGCGTTCCAGTACGCCACCGCGCTGAACAGCCCGACGACGGCCACGACCGCCTTCGACAGCGGCAGCACGACCCGCAGCAGGATGCGCAGCTCGCCAGCCCCGTCGATGCGGGCCGCGTCGATCAGCTCGTCGGGGATCTCCTGGAAGAACGCCCGCATGATGATGATCTGGAACCCGCCGGCCAGTCCGGGCAGGATGAGCGACCAGTAGGAGTCGAGCAGCCCGAGCTGCTTGATCGTCAGGTACATCGGGATCATGCCGGGCGCGAACAGCAGCGTGAACAGCACGGTCAGCAGGATCGGCCGGTGCAGCAGCGAGCCCGGCCGGCTCAGCGAGTACGCCAGCAGCGTGATGCAGGTCAGGGAGAGCAGCGTCCCGGCGACGGTCACGCCGACGGACACGAGCAGCGCCCGGGTGACCACCCCGCCCGCCAGGATGGCCCGGTAGGCGTCGAGGCTGGGGCGCTCGGGCCACAGCACGTAGCCGCCGGTGGCGGTGACCTGCGTCTGGTCGGCCAGGCTGGTGGAGATGACCGCCAGGAACGGCAGGATCACCAGAGCGCAGCAGGCGGCCACGACCACGCCCTTGACGGCACGAACGATCATTTGGTGTAGAGCCCTCTCTCGCCCAGCAGGTGCGCGACCTTGTTGGCGCCGACCACGAGCACCAGCCCGACCAGGCCCTTGACCAGGCCGACGGCGGCGGCCACGCCCCAGTTGCCGCCGACCACGCCGTAGGTGAAGACGTAGGTGTCCAGCACCTCTGACACGTCGGCGCCGACCATGGCCTGCTGCAGGATGATCTGCTCGAAGCCGACGGTCAGCACGTCGCCGAGCTTGAGTATGAGCATCAGCACAATCACGCCGCGGATGGCGGGCAGCGTCACGTGCCAGAGCTGGCGGGTCTTGGAGGCGCCGTCCATGGCGCTGGCCTCGTACAGCTCGGGGTCGACCCGGGACAGCGCGGCCAGGAAGATGATCGTGCCCCAGCCGGCGTCCTTCCAGATCACCTGCGAGGTGATGAGGGCGAGGAACAGGTCGGGGTTGCCCATGAGCGGCAGCGTGGCCAGGTCGTGCCCGCGCAGGAACGTGTTCAGCAGCCCCGCGTTGCCCAGCATGTGCTGGAAGATCGCGACGACGACCACCCACGACATGAAGTGCGGCAGGTACAGGATCGACTGGGCCAGCCGCTTGACCCGCTCCCCCGCGAGGGAGTTGAGCAGCAACGCCAGCGCGATCGGCACGGGGAAGACGAAGACGATCTGCACGAGCGAGATGACGAGCGTGTTGACCAGCGCGTTGAGGAAGAGCGGGTCACCGTTGAAGAGCACCAGGAAGTTCCGCAGGCCGACCCACGGCGCCTCCCGGATGCCGAGGAAGGGCTGGTAGTCCTTGAACGCGATCACGTTGCCGAGCATCGGCACGTAGTGGAACAGCACGATCACGAGCAGGCCGGGCACGCCGAGCAGGAGCAGCAGCCCGTCCCTGCGCAGGCGCGAGGTGCGCGGCCTGGTGCGCCGCGCGGGGGCGGCCGGGCGGGCCGGCGGGGCTTTCACGTCGAGCGCCATCGATCAGTCGCCCTGGGCCGGCGCGGTCTCGTACTCGCGGCGGATCTGGTCGCCGCCCTGGGCACGCCACTGCTTGACGACCTCGTCCCAGTGGCTGACGGGCTTGCGGCCGGAGACGATGTCCAGCTCGGCCTGGTCGATCATCTTGATGAGGGTGCCGCCCCTGTTGACGGCGGTCTCGGAGTAGAGGGCGGCGGCGGGGTTGCGCACGATGGAGGGCACCACCCGTTCCTGGTAGGCGCGCTGGGCGTCCACCCGTTCCCTGGGGCCGGGGCCGAGCACGTGCGGGGCGTCGGCGACGTACTCCAGGGGCAGTTTGACCTCGGCGTCGCCGAGGCTGGTCGGCTGGGGAGCGCCGTCCTTCATCGTGTAGTGCTCGCCCTCGACGCCGAACTTGCGGAACATGTACTCGCTCGTGCCGAGCGGCGCGGACAGCCAGTCGCAGACGCGCAGCAGCTTGGCCAGGCGGTCGCGGTCGGTCTTCTTGAACGCGGTGATGGCGAAGTGCGCCTGGCCCGCCCGCGCGGGGCCGGGCGAGACGATCGCGCCGACGTCGACCCGGTAGGTGTCGGCCAGGATGTCCCAGGCGGCGTAGCCGTCGGCGTTGAGCGCGACGGTGCCGTTGCCGAACAGGTCGCGCAGGTTGAGCTTGCCGCCGACGGCGTCGGGGTGGAACACACCGGCCTTGACCAGCTCGGCGGTCTTGGCGATGGCCTCCTTGCGCTCCTGCGTCTCGTGCTCGGAGGTGAACCTGCCGCCCTCCACGCGCCACGTGTTGGGCACGCCGAGCATGGTGCCCACGAACGTGATGACGCCCTTGGGGCCGCCGAAGGCCCACCGGTTCCTCGCCGGGTCGCTCAGGCCCTTGGCCAGGGCCAGGAAGTCGTCGTAGCTCTTAGGCTCGCCGTTCAGCGAGCGTTCCGCGATGAGGTCGGAGCGGGCGAACATGATCGTGCCGACGATGGCGCGGGGCACGGGGATCGCGTACACGCCGCCCTGGTAGGCGGTGGCCAGCCAGGAGTCGCGCGGGATGCCGGCCAGGAACGGGTAGTTCCTGACCGCGTCGCCGGAGAGCAGCTCGCTGAGGTCGGCGCACAGGCGGGTGAGGATCTGGGAGCGGTGGGCCAGGCTCGCCGAGAGCATGAGGACGTCGGGCAGGTCGCCGCTGGCGATGACGGTGGACAGTTTGCTCACGTAGTCGGCGGCGGGCGCCATCGTGATGTTCAGGGTCGCGCCGAGGCGGGTGTTCAGCTCCTGCCAGTAACGGTTGACGTCGGCGCCGGGCGGCACCGGGTCGAACATGTTGGTCAGCACCTTGACCTCGCCCAGCCCTTCGCCGGGCTTGCCGGTGAAGGCGGTGACGGGGTTCGCGGGATAGCCGTGGTAGGCGGCCAGCACGCCGTCGGCGGTGGCGGGCACGTCGGGTTTGACGACGGTCGAGGGGAGGTACGCGGGCAGGACCGCCTTGCGTGTGCTCCCCTGCGGGCTCGCCGGGGGCGAGGACGGGCCGCACGCCGTCAGCAGGCCGCCCGAGGCGGCCAGCAGCGCGGTGCTCCCGGTGAGCTGGAGGAACTGGCGCCTGCTGTGACGCGCGTCAGACATGGCCTTTCCTTTCGTCGTTGGGGGGTCGTCGTCGGGGTCGACGTTGGGGTCGACGTTGGAGGGCAGTGGGGCTATCGGAGTTTGAGGGTGACCACGTGCCAGGGCTCGATCAGCAGGGCGCCGTCGAGTTCGCGCAGCTCGCTCTCGTCGGCCCGGCACACGACGATCCGGCCCGGGTGGCGCGGACGTACCTCGCCGCCTCGGCCCGACAGGTCCTGGAGGCGGACGAGCAGGCCGTCGCGGTCGCGCGGCTCGGCCACGGTCGCGGCGACCCAGTCCGGCAGTCCGAGGTCGAGCAGGCGGCCGGAGGGGGCGGCGAGGCGGCGCGGCTCGGTGTCGAACTTGTCGAGCCTGCTCACCTCCGACACCATGGGCGCCGCCCTGACCTCCCGGCCCAGCCGTCCGGCGGCCACCGGGTCGAAGGCGGGCAGCGGGCGGAAGGCGTAGCGCAGGGTGAGCGTGCCGTCCTGCTCGGGCGGGGTGTTGGTGGGCCAGTAGTTGTTCATGACCCAGGAGTAGAGCGCGCCCGTGGGCGGGGCGAAGCGTTCCGGCCAGGCGCCGCGCACGATGTCGCCCGCGGTGAACAGCGGCGCGTCGGCCGAGGTCCACGCCACGGCCCCGGCGGGTGAGCCGACGACGACGCCGTACTGCGTGGTGAACCACTCCTGGCAGGCGCCGGGGGCGTGGTCGGCGGCGGGGTCGATCCAGCCCTGCTGGCGGTCGTAGCGGAAGCGGGGCTGCTCGGCGGCGAACGGGAAGGCCACGTACAGCGCCTCCTTGGCCGGTTCGCGCTCCTTCTCCAGGCGGACGGTCACGTCGACGCGGTCGTCGTCGTCCCTGAGCAGCACGTCCACCTCGACGTACGGGACGCTGGGGGCGCTGCCGACCGAGCGCAGCCGCCAGCCGTCGTACGTCCTGCGCAGCCCGACCGGGCGCATGTCGGCCGGGAAGACGTCGAGGTCCGGCGGGTCGGCGTGGGGGCGGCGGCCGTCGAGCGAGGTGCGCGGGACGGGCGGGTGGTGGTGCGGGTCGCCGCTGTGCGCGGGCACGACACTGGTGGAGGGGCCGTCGCGCACGTAGAGCACCTGGCCGAGCGGCCCGTCGAGCAGCCGGCGGCCGTCGGCCCGGCAGGTCAGCCCGAGC
The DNA here is from genome assembly GCF_055586305.1 of Nonomuraea sp. NPDC051298. Taxonomy (NCBI): domain Bacteria; kingdom Bacillati; phylum Actinomycetota; class Actinomycetes; order Streptosporangiales; family Streptosporangiaceae; genus Nonomuraea; species Nonomuraea sp. NPDC051298. Next base: position 200,346 of record NZ_JBVJIM010000013.1, on the reverse strand, counting down.
ACGGCGCCGGTCGCGGGATCCAGCTCGGCCTCCCACCGCGGGGTCACGAGCCGCGGCGGCACCGGCCGCCAGTCCTGCGCCCGCTCGCCGGGGGCCGCGCCGCGGCCGTCCTCCTCGCCCGGCGCGAGCGGGGCCGGGGCGGCGAGCGGGATCGTCCGGTAGCCGAAGCCGGGGACGCCGGCCACGGTCATCCGGTAGCGGCGCAACCCGGCGCAGTCGGCCAGCACCTCGGCGGGCACCTCGGCGGGCAGCGGCGGCGGCCCGGCCGACTCGAACTCGACCTCCACGTCCCTGGCCCAGCTCAGCGGGTTGTGCACGAGCAGGGTCGGCCCCTGCGTGGTGACCAGCTCGCCGAGCTGGCTCATGGCCCTGCGGCCCTCGTCCACGGCGGTCCGCAGGGCGGTGTGCACCTGGTGCCGCTTCCAGTCGAGCTGGTCGCCGACCTGCTCGCCGTGCGGGTGGGCGAGCGCGTGCGACCAGGTCCAGGTGTGCTCGGCGCCGAACAGCGCGCCCTCCCAGGCGGCGTCGAGGGCCTCCCGGTTGGGCCGGTAGCCCGCTTCGGCCCGGGTCACCAGGGCGGCCAGGCCCTCGGCGGCGGGCAGCGCGCTCTGGGCCCGCCGGTGCTCGGCCACCACCGTGGCGCCGGTGCCGACGCCGTCCTCCCAGTAGCTGCCGCCGTCGCCCCGCCACACCGGCAGCCGGTCGGCCAGCGGACGGACCGCGTCCAGGTAGCCGGCCATCGTGGAGACGACGATCCGGGGGTGGGCGTAGACGGCGTTCCAGCGGGCGGCGAAGCCGGCGTCGCCGTCGGCGAGGTCCTCGTTGTCGGCGTGGGTGCCGATGATCGCCAGGTCGTGGGGCAGGTAGTCGGGGCGTTCGTAGCGGGCCAGCAGGCGGCACAGGGAGTGGGCGCCGCCCTCGATCGTCTGCGGGTCGCCCACCATGAAGCGGAGCTGGGAGTAGGTGTCGGAGAAGTGGGTGAGCACGCGCGAGCCGTCCACGCCCTCCCACATGACCGGGCTGAGCAGGTGTTGCAGGTCGCTGTCCGCGTTGCCGCCACGGTGGTGGTTCTCGATGCCGACGAAGCCCTCGACGCCGAGCGCGGCCAGGATGGACGGCACGGCCGCGCTGTAGGAGGGCACGTCGGTGAGGTTGGCGTACGTGACGGGCACGCCGTGCTCGTCGCGCAGCCGCGCCGCCAGGTAGGCGGCCCGGTAGATCTCCTCCAGCGAGGCCACGCCGGACAGGAACAGGCTGTGGAAGGCGTTGACCGCGATCCGGCCCTCGCGCAGGGCCCTGAGCACCCGGCCGGCGTTCTTCTCCGACCGGGTAGCCAGGTACTGGGCCAGGATGAGCGAGCCGTCCACCGAGAACGCGAAGCCGGGGTCGCGCTCCAGCGCCGCCAGCGCCCGGTCGAGGTTGCGGCTGTGCAGCTCCAGCACCTTGCCCTGGCCGTCGGTGTAGCCCACGTCGAGGTGCACGTGCGGAATGAGGTGCAGCGTCCACCTGCGGGCGGGGGTGAGGGCGAACGTCACGGGCGGGCCGCCGTCCACCCGCACCTCGGCCGGGCCGCGCGCCTCGTCGACCGGGAAGCGGACGCGCACCTGGCCGAGGTCGCGTTCCGGCAGGTCGAAGGCGTGCGTGCGGCCGGACAGCCGGACCTGCGCGCGGCGGGCGGGGGCGGGCACGGTCAGCTCGACGAGTTCGCGGCCGTCGCGCAGGTAGAGCGGCGTGGCCTTGAGCGCGGGAGGGGGCGGCGGCGATGTGGCCGGCGTCAGCTCGATCGAGCGCCAGGTGATGCCGCTGCCGAAGTGGTGCCCGAACTGCTCGCGGTGCCGGTGCGGCTGCCCGCCGGGGATCGTCACGGGGCCGGTGGCGGCCTCGCGGTCGAGCGTCGTGGTGATCGCCAGTACGTGCTCGCCCGGCGGCAGCATCCCCCCGGGGATCGGCACCTCCATCGTCACCTCGCCCGCGATGGGGCCGTGCCGGTAGACGTCGGTGCGGTCGTCGCGGCGTACCTCGGGGTGGACGAGCCCGCGATGGCGGCCGTCGATCTCGATCTCCAGGTCGGGGCAGGGGCCGTGCCCGGCCGTGAACGCCAGCCGCAGCGACCACCGCTCGCGGGCCTGCCCGACCTGCAGCGGCAGCTCGACCCGGTGCGGCCGCCCGCCGGCGGCCGCGTCGAGCGGCCCCGGCTGGAACGGCGGATCGGGGATCATGTCGGAACCTCCAGCTCGGGCAGGGACAGCACGCTGCCGTGCTCCCGCAGGGCCGCGGCCAGGTCGGGATGGCGGTAGTCCTGCACCGCCTGCCCGGTACGCAGCGCTTGAGCCGCCAGTTCGCCCGCGGCCTCGCCGAGCATGCCGTAGTTGGGCTCCATGCGGGCCGACAGGTACGCGACGTGGCTGGCGGAGAAGCAGACGGGCACGGCGACGTTCTCGATCCCGCCGCGCGCGGGGAAGAGGCACTCGGCGGGGATCTGGTAGAGGTCGGCCGGCTCGTTGTACTCGGTGCCGCTGGGCGGCCCCTCCCCCGCGATCGTGTCCTGGCCCTCGGGGTAGAGCTGGACGATGTGGCAGTCGATGCCGTACTTCCAGCAGCAGACCGGGGTCGGCGTGGTGTTGCCGGGGGCGCGCAGGTCGTGCTGGGTGAGGACGTGCTGTCCGACCATGCGGCGGGCCTCGCGGATGTAGAGGGCGTGCGGGAAGCCGGCGCCGTACGGGCTGTCGGCGAACTCGTCGGCGGGCAGCCCGAAGGCGCGCGTGTCGGCGCGGAACGACTCCGGCAGCGACGGGTCGTTCGCCAGGTAGTACAGCAGGCCCTGGTGCCAGCGGACGTGCTCGGCGATGACCTCCTCCCGCCGCGCCCAGGTGCCGTCGGGGTAGTCCCACGACGCGCCCGGCAGGTCGAACCCGATGAACAGCGCCTGGTTGGTCTGGTACTTGTCGCCGGGCGGCAGCAGCGCCGTGTGGGTGACGATGTCCGACAGGCCGCCGAGGCCGCGCCGCCGGACGAGCTGGCCGAGCAGGTCGTACAGGCGCGGGTCGTACCCTTCCTGGCGGGGGAAGGGCAGCCGGTCGGCCGCCTTGGACAGCACGCCGCGGAAGTTGTACGCCTGCGTCTTGGCGTCGCCCTCCCCCGGCCGCTCGGTGGGCGGCGGGCCGACCGGGTAGCCGCGGTTGGGCGAGAACTCGCTGCGGCGCAGCGCCCGGTGCGGGAGCACGCCGGCGAACGGCTCGTCGTAGCGGGCCCGGGGCTCGCGCCCGTAGGTGTACGGCACGCCGGCGGCGGCCATCAGGTCGCCCTCGTAGGAGGCGTCGATGAAGAAGCGTGCCCGCCGGCCGAGCACCGCCTGGATCCGGCGGCCCCGGGTCTCGACGTCGGCGGGGCCGTGGACGCGGGTGCCGGTCAGCACCTCGGCCCCCGCCTCTGCCAGCAGCCGCCGGGCGACCCGCTCGGCGACCTTCGGCTCGAAGCGGTAGCGCGGCTCGTCCGTGCCGTACTCGCGGCCGATGCCGGCGAAGAAGCGGTCGCGGGTCAGTCCGGCCAGGGCCTCGATGACGTTCGGCGGGTCGCTCTTGACCAGCCCGCCGGCCACGATGCCGCCCACGTGCCCGGTCGGCTCCAGGATCAGGCTGGACAGGCCGCGCAGGCGCAGGCGCAGCGCGGCCATGATGCCGGCGAGCGTGGCGCCGTAGATGATGACGTCGTGCTCCATGGCCGCCTCACCCGCGCCGCTCGGGCAGGACGTAGGTGGGGGTGGCGTTCTTGCGCGCCTGCGAGGGTCGCAGCACGGCGACGTCGTCCGGCCAGGCCACCGGGGCGCCGATGGTGCCGGTGAGCAGGCGCTGCAGGTCCTCGGTCAGCTCGGCGGAGTCGGCCACGGCGTGCGGCTCGCTGCCCCGGCTCAGGCAGAGGGACGACAGCGCGCCGACGGCCTCGCCGATGCTCCACTCGACGGGGTGCAGCCGGTAGCTGCCGTTGGTGATGTGGGTGGTGCCGATGTTCTTGCAGGCGGGCAGCAGGTTGCGCAGGCGGACCGGGACGAGCGCGCCCAGCGGGATCTGGAACGGGTAGACCTCGAGGTTGACGTAGTTGATGCCGGCCGTGCTCGGGTGCAGGTCGATGTTGTAGTGGCCGACGCCCACCGAGTCGGCGAACCGTTCCGCGCCCGCGCCCTCGGGCCGGTCCACGACCGCGATGTGCTGCTCCACCACGGTGAAGCGGGCCCTGATGCGGCGCGACTCGCGGATGTAGGCGGACTTCGCCAGGCCGTCGGCCGTGCCCGTGAGGTCGGGGCGCAGCCGCAGCCCCGGGTAGCCGTGGCCCCCGTCGTGGCGCGGCGCCTCGGTCTGCATCCAGTGCAGGTACGACAGCGACAGCTCCTTGCACCGCTGCAGCGCCTTGTCGCGGTCGGCGCCCAGGCCGAGCAGCGGCGCCTCCCAGTAGTCGATGTTCGGCCAGTTCACCAGCGTGATGTCGGTGTCGACGAGCGCGCGGTCGAACTGGGTGCGGGCCCTGATCCGGCGGAAGTGCCACAGGTCGGCCAGGCTCACGGCGTCCGTGTCGCCCTCGAAGATCCGGTTGACCCTGCCCTTCATGGTGTGGATGTCGATCTTCTCCCAGGAGAGCTGGGGGCCAGGCCAGAAGGAGTCGACGTGGGTCTTCCAGTGGTCGTAGGAGGCGGGCTTGTCGATGACGTGCTCCTCCCCCGGCCGGTACTCCAGCGGGAAGCACCAGGTGATCGCCTGCTGGTCGGTGGGGTCGGCCACCGGGGCCGCGTACGGCTCGCCGGTCTCGTCCCGGGACTCGGCGCCGATCACGTGCTCGGCTCCGGTCAGCTCCAGCAGGTCGCCCAGCTCGGTGGCGTCGGCCACCAGGGGCGCCACGACCGTGGTCGGCTCTCCGGTACGCGTGCCGCGCAGCGTCACGGAGGTCACCCGGTCGCCCTCGGTCTCCGCCCCCACGGGGACGTGCTCGAGCAGCACGGTGATCCGGCCCGCGGAGACGTACGGCATGAGCAGCTCTTCGAGGGCGGCCAGCGCCACCCGCGGCTCCACGCACAGCTTGCTCACGTTGCCCAGGCCGGGGTTGAGCACCTCCTGCGCCGCCACCTCGGGAAGCAACGGGTAGTTGCGCCGGTAGTAGTCGCGGATGCGGTTGCGCAATTCCCGGTATCCGGCCGAGACGTGCGGGGTCTCGATCCACGGATGCTCGTCGGAGGGCACGGCCTGCGCCGTGAGCTGTCCGCCCAGCCAGTCCGTCTCCTCCGTGAGCACCACGTGGTGGCCCAGACGGGCGGCCGTCAGCGCGGCCGCCACCCCACCCAGTCCGCCGCCCACCACCAGCAGGTCAACCTTCAGCTCAGTCATTGCTAATGTATTAGCTTTCTGTGCGCCAGCCCGTCAGGTTGCGCACATGTTAAGCCTGGGCTAAATGGACATGTCAATAGCTGATTCTTGTGCAAATATCAGCACTGGACAGCCGGGCGATTGCTAATGCAAAATCGGGGCATGTCGCGATCAAGGGGGAGAGGGCCGAGTCAGGCGGACATCGCACGGGAGGCGGGAGTGTCCCAGTCGACGGTCTCGATGGTGCTGACCGGCTCGGGCGACCTCGGCCGCATCTCGGCCGAGACGCAGCGCAAGGTGCTCAGGGCGGCCAGACAGCTCAAATACGTCTCCGCGGGCCAGCAGCGCCTGGCGTCCGGCGGCCGGCACGCGCCGCCGCTGCTCGGCGTGCACACGTTCGAGCCGATCTTCCCGACCAGCGCGGGCGATTACTACTTCGAGTTCCTGCAGGGCATCGAGGAGCAGGCCGGGATCGAGGGCTGCAACCTCGTGCTGTTCACCGCGGCACCCAACGACGACGGCGTGCGCCGCATCTACCGCGGCTCCACGAACGGGCTGCGCCAGGCCAACGGCAGCCTGCTGCTCGGCCACCACACCCACAGGGAGGACCTGGCCCGGCTGGCCGCCGACCGCCACCCGTTCGTCTACATCGGCCACCGCGAGGTCCCCGGCACGGAGATCTGCTACGTCGGCGGCGACTACCGCGCGGCGACCGGCCGCATCCTCGACGACCTGGTGGCGCTGGGACACCGCACCTTCGCCTACGTCGGCGAGGCCAAGCGGGACGAGCCGCAGACCGACCGCTGGGAGGGCTTCCGCGCCGCCCTCGAACGCTTCGGCCTGGCGGTGCCCGAGCCCGTCTTCACCCGTCCCGACGACCTGACCGCGCAGTGGCTCGACCGGACCGTGCGCGAGGGGGCCACCGCCATCCTCGTCGAGGCGGTCAGCCTGGTCCGGGTCCTGGTCGCCATGGCCAGGCTGCGCGGCCTGGAGATCCCCGGCGACCTGTCGCTGGTGCTGCTCGTGGACGACCCCTCGGGCGAGTCGGGCCTCGACCAGGTCGCCACGCTGCGCATCCCCCGCAACGCCATGGGCCGGCGCGCGGTCGACCTGCTGACCTCCCTCATCACCGACCCGGCGGGCGACTACGAGCGCCAGGTGCTGCTGCCCTGCACCCACACGCTCAACGGCACGGTCGGGCCCCCGCGCCCTCCTGTGTAAGTCGGTCAGCGGGTCAGGTGGCGGCCGCCGGCCACGGACAGCACCTCGCCGTTGACGTGCCCGTTGGCCGCCGAGCCGAGGTAGACGGCGGCCGAGGCCACGTCGTCCGGCGTGCAGATGCGGCCCGTCGGTGTCTTGGCGCTCTCGGAGTCGACGGCCTGCTGCCCGAGCCAGGGCGCCGACAGCGCGCGGTCGGTGAGCGTGAAGCCGGGCCGTACGACGTTGGTGAGCACGCCGTGGGCCGCCTCCCTGACGGCGAGCACCTTCGCGGCCGTCTCCAGCGCACCCTTGGCCGCCGGGTAGACCACGCCCGCGGCCATCGGCTGGTCCACCACGTCGGACGAGACCAGCACCAGCCGCCCCCACCCGGCGCCGCGCATGCCGGGCAGCACGGCGTCGGCCAGCATCAGCGTGCCGGTCACGTTCGCGGTGAAGCCGTCGTTGAGCCCCTCCCACGTCTCCGGCCCTCTCTCGGGCCAGGCGACCGCGTTGGCCACCAGGACGGCGACGGGGCCCAGCTCCCGCTCGACCTCGCCCACCGCGGCCAGGACCGACGCCGGGTCGCGCTGGTCGATCCGCACCGCGACGCCCTTGCCGCCCGCGCGGGTGATCGCGCCGAGGAGGTCGCGTACGCGCTCCTCCGAGCGGTGCCACCCCGCGGCGACCAGCGCGCCCTCCCGCGCGAACGCCGTCGCGACCGCCCGGCCGATGTCGCCCGACGCCCCGGTGACCAGCACCACGCGCCCATCGAGTCCCAGGTCCATGAGACCTCCCAAATAGTTAGCCGACTACTTATTAGCCGACTATATATCTATAGGATGGTCAGGTGGACACAAGCGAGGCGATCCGCGTCAACCGGGCGCTGAACAAGATGAGCAAGCTCTACCGCGCCGCCAAGGCCCGCAAGCTGGCGGCGCTGGGGCTGCATCCGGGGCAGGACGTCATGCTGTGGCTGCTGGCCCAGGAGCGGGAGGGGATCACGGTGTCGGAACTGGCCGCCCGGCTGGGCATCGAGCCGCCCACCGCCACCCGCAGCCTGGCCCGCCTGGAGGGCGGCGGCTGGTTCCGCCGCGAGCCGGTCCCGAGCGACCGCCGCCAGGTGCGCATCGTCGTCACGGAGGCGGGCCACGCGCTGATCCCGGGGATCGAGCGCGCGTGGGCGGAGCTGGCCGAGGAGACGCTGGGCGGGGTGAGCGCGGAGCAGCGCGAGAACACGCTCCTCGCCCTCGAACAGGCGAACGACCGCCTGCGGGGCCTGGTCGACCCGACCGTCCTGACGGAGGAGTGAACGGCGGAGTGAACGGCGGCGTCCGGCAGGGGTGTCGGCCGATACATGTGCGCGATTGACGCAATTGACGGATAGATGCTTGATTGAGGTGACTTGTACGCTTGCATCGCTCCGACTCCGGTTCGCGCCGGAGCCTCGGCCCGCCGGAAGGGGAACTCGTGAGCATCGACGGCGTAGCCGACCGGGTGGAGACGATCCTGCGCGCAGCCCCGATCGTCGACGGCCACAACGACCTGCCCTGGGCGGCCCGCGTCACCTGCGGATACGACCTCGCCCGGCTCAACCTGCGCGACACCGCCGGAGCCACGCACACCGACCTGACCCGGCTGCGCGCCGGGCGGGTGGGCGCCCAGTTCTGGTCGGTCTACGTCCCGTCCTCGCTGTCCGGGCCGGAGGCGCTCGCCGCCACCCTGGAGCAGATCGACTTCGTCCGGCAGATGGCCGCCGCCTACCCCGCCGACCTGGCACTCGCCTTCGGGGCCGACGACGTCGCGGCGGCGCGGGAGCGGGGGCGCATCGCCTGCCTCATGGGCGCCGAGGGCGGCCACTCGATCGCCTGCTCGCTCGGCGCGCTGCGCATGCTGTACGCGCTGGGCGTCCGCTACCTCACCCTGACGCACAACGACAACGTGCCGTGGGCCGATTCCGCCACCGACGCCCCGGCGGCCCACGGGCTGACCTCGTTCGGGCGCGAGGTCGTCCGCGAGATGAACCGGCTGGGCATGCTCGTGGACCTGTCCCACGTGTCGCCGGAGACGATGCGGGACGCGCTCGACGTGAGCGAGGCGCCGGTGATCTTCAGCCATTCGTCGTGCCGCGCCCTCGTGGACCATCCGCGCAACGTCCCGGACGCCGTGCTGGCCCGCCTGCCGGGCAACGGTGGCGTGTGCATGGTGACGTTCGTGTCCGCCTTCGTGTCCGAGCAGTGCAGGGAGTGGGGGCTGGAGCTCGACGCGTACGTGCGCGAGCAGGGCGTGGACCCGGCCGACCGGGCGGCGGCCGAGGAGCCGGCGGCGGAGTTCCAGCGGCGCACGCCGCGCCCGCGCGCCACGCTGGCCCAGGTCGCCGACCACGTGGAGCACGCCCGTGAGGTCGCGGGCGTGACGGGCATCGGGCTGGGCGGCGACTACGACGGCTGCACCGACCTGCCCGACGGGCTGACCGACGTGTCCTGCTATCCCGCGCTCTTCGCCGAGCTGGTGTCCCGGGGCTGGAGCGAGGGCGACTGCGGGCTGCTGGCCGGGGGCAACGTGCTGCGCGTGCTGCGCGGGGCCGAGCGGATCGGCGCGGAGCTGGCCGCGCGGCGGGGGCCCTCGCTGGCCAGGCACACAGCGGACGACCTGCCCGGTCACTGAGGACCCGGGAAGCCCAGAACGGATCTGTTGACCCGGCCGGGATCGGACAGTCATGATCATCGTCGGAAGCCGACGAAAGGTTATCACACGTGCGATCCCGCTTATGTCTCCGATCCGGTGGAACGGCCGCGCTGGCAGCCGTCCTGACCGCCGCCGCCCTCGTCGTCCCCTCGCCCGCCTCCGCCGCCGCCCTCGTCGTCCCCTCGCCCGCCTCCGCCGCCGCCCAGCTCATCGCGAACGGCGCCTTCACCACCTCCACCAGCCCGTGGGCGGCCCACGGGCAGTCCGCGATCTCGGTGGAGACCGAGCGCCTGCGGGTGGAGGTCAAGGCGGTCGTCGCCAACCCCTGGGACGCGATGGTCGCCACGCCCACGACCGCCGCCCTGAACCCCGGCAAGAGCTACACCCTCTCCTTCGACGCCTCCTCCACGACCGCCTTCACGGCCCGTGCCACGGTCCAGTACACGGCCACCCCGAGCAGCAACCAGTCGCTGTCCACCGACGTGGCCCTGACCACGGGGAGCAGGCGCCACAGCATCCCGTTCGTGGCCGCGCCCGGCTCCGCCACGGCCGCCGAGGTCACGTTCCAGCTCGGCGGGTCCGGCGGCAGGCCGGTCGTCCGCCTCGACAACGTCTCGCTCATGGAGACGCAGACCACCCGGCCCACCGCCCTGTACGTGTCCTCGCTGTCCAACCCCGCCAAGTGGGCCGGCCAGCACCTGGGGACCCCCGAGGGCCAGGCCGTCATGAACGCCATCGGCAGCAAGCCGATCTTCGAGTGGTTCGGCGACTGGTTCGGCGACCTCACGCTGGCCGTGGACACGTACGTGGGGGCGGCGCAGGCGCAGGACCGGCTGCCGATGCTGGTGGCGTACAACATCCCGAACCGGGACGCGTGCGGGGGCCACTCGGGCGGGGGCGCGGGCGACGCCGCCGCCTACCACGCGTGGATCACCGAGTTCGCCAAGGCGATCGGCACCCGCCACGCCGTCGTCGTGCTGGAGCCCGACGCGGTCGCCGCCGCGGGCTGCGTGACGCGGTTCGGCCTGGACGCCGCGGACCAGTACCGGATGCTGCTGGACGCCACGCAGGTGCTGCGGGCCCAGGCGCCGAACGCCTGGGTGTACCTGGACGCGGGCCACGCCGCCTGGCTCTCCCCCGACGCGGCCGCGCCCGCGCTGGTCGCGTCGGGCGTCGGCAACACCCGCGGCTTCTCGCTGAACGTCTCCAACTACGTCACCACCGCCGACAACGAGGCGTACGCGGCGGCCGTCAACACGCGCCTGGCGGGGACGGTGGGCGCGAAGAAGTACGTGATCGACACCAGCAGGAACGGCAACGGCCCGTACGTGGACGGCACGCCGGACGACAACTGGTGCAACCCGCCGGGGCGCAAGCTCGGGGCCACGCCCCGGCAGCAGTCGAGCGGTGCCGAGTACCTGTTCTGGGTGAAGGTGCCGGGCGACTCCGACGGGCCGTGCGGGATCGGCGGCACGACCCCGGCCGGCACCTTCAGCCCCGATCTCGCCCTGGCCCTGATCAACGGCACCCCTTGACCTTCACGGGCCTCGTGTTCCCCCTGGTCAAGGGCACCATCTGAGCTCACACCGACCCGCCGCCGGGCCGGCGGCGCATCCGCCCGCCGGCCCGGCGCCGCTCGCGGCGGCGCGGATCGTTCCAGCCCTGCCGGGACCGTTCCCGTCGCCGCCGGCCCGTCACGCTCGGTGACGCCGCCACGTTGCGTGGACCGTTCCGCACAAAACGTGAGCATTTCTCGGGTTGTCGATCGTTTTGACACAGACTTGTCACGATCGCGGTAACGGAAGGTTGCCTGCCACTCATGCTCTGTTATGGTCCCGTCTTGTCTCAAATTGGGATGACCTTTCACTACATAGGAGGATCATGAGGAGCACGAAGAGGGCTGCCATCCTGACCGCGGCCGTGGTCACCGCCACCGCGCCGCTGCTGGCCGTCGCCGCCCCGGCGCTGGCCGAGCAGCCCGCCAAGACCACCCAGGCCGTTCAGACCCTGCCGCTGGAGTGGCTCTCTCTTGACGCGCTCACCGGTAACCAGTTGGTGCAGCGAGTCAAGGACCTGCTCGGCAAGGGCTACGTCCCCACGGCGCTGAACGTGACCAACGCGGCCAACCCGCAGTACACGTCCCTGTGGGTCAAGGACGCCACCAGCAAGGTGAACGTCCTGCAGGGGCTGACGGCCACGACCCTGCCCCAGCGCATCCAGGAGCAGGTGAAGGCCGGCTTCCAGCCGAAGCTGATCAGCGGCACCGGCATCGGCTCCAACGCCGTCTTCGCCGCGGTCTTCGAGAAGACCACGGAACTGGCGAAGTCCCAGCTCGCCATGTCCAAGGAGACCTTCGCCAAGGTCAACACGGAGCTGTCCGCCGCCGGCTACAGCATCTCCTCCCTGGACGTGTACGGCACGGTCGAGAGCCCCCTGTACGCGGCCGTCTGGGTGGCCGGCGGCACCACGGGGGCCCTCCAGGTGACCCTCGGCCAGACCGTCGAGCAGCGCGGCCAGGAACTCCTGGCGAAGGCGAAGCAGGGCCTGCGCCCGGTGCTCATGGCGGTCGAGCCCGGCAAGCTCTACACCACCGTGTGGAGCAAGGGCAGCACCACCGGGCTGAAGGAGTACCTGAGCCTGTCCAAGCTGACCTACACGGTCAAGTCGGTCGAGCTCAAGAGCCTCGGTTACACGCCGCAGATCCTGAGCGCCGAGGACGGCGTCATCGCGTCCGTCTGGAGCAAGAGCTAGCCGCCTGGGATAGATCCGCGGGCATACCGTACGTCCGCTCCCCGGTGACGTGGTGACTCCGCCGTCAGGCCGCCGCCCCGCCTCCTGCCCCCGCGCGGGCGGGGTCAAGCCGAAGGGACAGGGGTGGTCCACGTCGCCGGGGAGCGTTCCCCGCGCCTGCCGCCACGACGATGCCGGGGCCGGATCAGCGGGTTTCGCGCGAGCGCCGGTGGTCGTGGCGGGCGCGGTAGGCGCGTTGCTGGCAGGCGTGTGAGCAGTATCTGCGGGGCCGGCCGCGCGCGGGCTGGGCCACCGGCGCGGCGCAGCACGGGCACGTGGACGCCACGGCCTCCTCTTTTTCGTCACGCACCTCTGGCGGACTTTCGTCACCCCGGTCGGCCCCGGACCCGCTGCCGGGCCAGGCGCCCTCCGCCGAGATGCCGTCGGGCGCGGGCCCTCCGCGCGACGCGCGAGCTGCGTCCAGCGCGAGAGCTGCGTCCGTTGCGAGAGCCGTGTCCGTCGCGCGCGTGGCGTCCGGCGTGCGGGGCGACGCCGCCACCGCGCGTACGCCGCGCATCGCGATGTCGGCGGCCCGCGCTGCCATCGCCTCCATCCGCTCCCCCGTCGGCTCTCCCCGCGCGACGGCGACCAGGCCGACCGCGTGGATGGCGCCCACCACCGCGCCGACCATCCCCGCCGCCGTCATCCGGTCGAGCCGGTCGGGGTACGCCTCGTACAGCGCGTCGGCCAGCCGCAGCAGCGACTCCTGCATGTGCCGCAGCCGTCGCGCCTGCAGCTCGGGCACGGTCATGACGAGCTGGACGCGCAGCGGGTCGACGCCCGCCGTGATGTCGGGGCCGAGGTCACGGGACAGGACCCGGCCGAAGCCCTCCCGCACGACCCGGGCGAGCAGCTCGGCCGGGCCTTCGTCTGGACCGCGCTCGGCGAACCTCCGGAACACGGCCTCCATCCCCTCCCGGTCGCCCGCGAAGAGGATGTCCTCCTTGTCGGCGAAGTAGTTGAAGAGCGTCGCGGTGGAGACCTCGGCCGCCGCGGCGATCTCGGCGACCGTGGTCCGCGCGTACCCCTTCTCCGCGAACAGCCGCGCGGCGGCCTCGACCAGCGCGCGCCGTGTGCGCTCCTTCTTGCGCTCGCGCAGGCTCGGCGCCCTCTCCTCTGCTCCGCTCTCCACGAGCGCAGCGTACAGCGGCCAATGTTAGAACGCAACGAAAGTTTCATCGTTTGCAATTATTCGTCAAGTGCTGTTTCGTGGGGAAGGTCCGTACGCACGCAAGGGAAGGTCGAGAGATGGCATCGACGTTGTCCGCGGGGACACCCGCCCCGATCACCATGCCCACGGAACGGAGCGCGGGCTGCCCCTTCGACCCACCGCCCGAGCTGGGGCCGCTGCGCGAACGGCGGCCCGTCCAGCCGCTCGCCTACCCCGGCGGCCACACGGGCTGGCTGGTCACCAACCACGCCCTGATCCGCACGGTGCTCTCCGACCCCCGATTCAGCTCCCGGATGGAGTTCCGCCGCCCGGCGGTCCACCGGCCCGCGATCGAGGAGCTGATCGCCTCGGACCGCGTCCCGGCCGGGATGTTCATCGGCATGGACGCTCCCGAGCACACGCGCTACCGCCGCCTGCTCACCGGCGAGTTCACCGTGCGCAGGATGCGGCAGCTCGAACCGTGGATCGAGCGCGTCACCGAAGAGCACCTCGACGCGATGGAGCAGGCCGGGCCGCCGGTGGACCTGGTGGAGGCGTTCGCGCTGCCGATCCCGTCGCTGGTGATCTGCGAGCTGCTCGGCGTCCCGTACGCCGACCGCGAGCGCTTCCAGCACGACACCCGCGTGGCGATGACGATGGAGAGCACCCCGGAGGAGTTCGAGGCCGCCCGGCGCTCGCTCGGCGGCTATCTGCGCGAGCTGGTCCTCCGCAAGCGCGCGGAACCGGCCGACGACCTGCTCAGCGGCCTCGTCACCGGCGGCGAGCTGAACGACGAGGAGCTGACCGGCATCGCGATGATGCTGCTGGTCGCCGGGCACGAGACCACCGCCAACATGATCAGTCTGGGCGTCCTCACCCTGCTGGCGCACCCCGGCCAGTTGGCGGCGGTCAGGGACGACCCGTCACTGACCGAGAACGCCGTCGAGGAGCTGCTGCGTTACCTGTCGATCATCCAGTTCGGCACGCAGCGGGGTGCGCTGGAGGACGTCGAGCTGGGCGGGGTGACGATCAGGGCGGGCGACGTCGTCACGGTCTCGATCCCCGCGGGCAACCGGGACCCGGAGCGCTTCGACGCCCCCGACACCCTCGACGTGACGCGGAGCGCCGCCGGGCATCTCTCGTTCGGGCACGGGGTGCACCAGTGCCTGGGCCAGCAACTGGCCCGCATCGAGCTGCGGTGCGCGTACCCGGCGCTGTTCCGCCGGTTCCCCAACCTGCGTACGGCGGTGCCGATCGAGGAGGTGCCGCTGCGTGCCGACATGAACATCTACGGCGTGCACCGGCTCCCCGTCACCTGGTGACACCCCGCCCCGCGGCGGCCACCGGAACGTTCCGCCGGTCCGGAGCGCGCGCTCACTGCGCCAGCTCGATGTAGTCCAGGTTCGGGTTGCCGCCCGCGGTGGTCGAGGTGATCCGCACCGTGTTCGCGCCCGCGGTGAGGGTGACGGGCACGGTGGCGGTGGCCCAGGTCGTCCAGGCGCCCGTGCCGCCGAAGGAGGGGGTGGCGACGGTCGCGCCGTTGACGGTGACCGTCGCCGGGCGTCCGGTCGTGGTGCCGTTGGCGTAGCGGATCCGGAGGGTGGCGGGTCCCGCGGCGCCGCTGACCGTCCACTCCACGTACGGGCCCGCGGCGTTGTCGCCGTTGACGAACCCCGCCCCGGAGAAGCCCGCGTGGTTGGACTCCACCGCGCCCTGGGAGATGGTCGCGTTCTCCGCCTCGTACCGGGTGACGCCGCCGCCGCTGCCCGGCACGGCCTTGTAGGACCTGAGGTTCGTGAGCAGCAGGTGGCAGTTCTGCAGCGAGCCCGACGTGTCGCCCAGCGAACGGTAGATGCCCCACTTGGGCCGCACCCGGTCGCCGAGGAACGTGTCCACGCCCGTCCTGGTCGCGTCCACCACCGTGGCGCCGCCGTTCGAGAGCACCCATCTGACCCCGCCGGACGAGCCGTCCCCGATCCTGATCTCGTAGTCGACGTCGATCCACCTGTCGTGCAGCGGCTCCAGGTCGGTCCGCCCGACCAGGATGTCCGGCTCGAAGATCTTGTGCTCGATGGTCTGCCTGCCGTCCACCCGGCGCAGCGAGGTGACCGTGATCGGCGACGTCCCCGTGCCGGGCATCTTGGTCTGGAAGATGTGGGTGAACGTCGTGGTGGCCTTGAGCGTGCTCGGGATGTACATCGAGTACGTGACCCGCCACAGCTCACCGCTCCTCCACTGCAGGTAACCGCTGCCGGAGGTGCGGTTGCCTGTCACCTCGTTCCGCTGCCGGTCGGTGCTGGTGTCCCGGTCGGCCGTGTGCATGGTGAAGCGGTAGTTGTTCCCCTCGGGGAAGATGTGCGGCGCACCGGCCGGGTGGGAGCCGGCGCGGTCGTCCTCGATGGTCTCCCACGCGCCCATGCCGTTGACGGCGGCCGCGGGCGACCACAGCAACTGCCAGGTCATCCCGGAGGGCAGCAGGGTGGGGGCGGCCCACGCGGGCCGCGCGGGCAGCAGCGGCGTGACGGCGGTGGCTCCCAGGAGGGCGCCGAACCGGCGGCGGGACAGGGGCTCTCTCATGTCGTCACATCCAGACGGTCGAGGTGGGGTGGGGGTGGCCGGCGACCGCCGCGTACTCGGGGCCGCCGGCGGTCAGGGAGCGGTCACTGGATGGCGGAGCGCCTGATGGTGTCCGCGGAGCCGTTGCCGTTGTTGTCGGAGTTGGTGGAGCCGAACCAGATGGCGGCGGCGCCCGGGACCTTCTCCACCGCGCGGAGCCTGCCGTACGTGCCGTTGAAGTAGGCGTTCACGGTCGAGACGTTCTCGCCGTTGAGCACGACCCGCCACAGGCGCTGGCCGCGCAGCGCGCCCACGAACACGGTGTCGTTGACGATGGCGATGCCGCTCGGCGACGCCTCCGCGGTGCTCCAGGTGTGCTTGGGGTTGGTCATCCCGGAGACGCCGCACGACCCCTCGCACGTGGGCCAGCCGTAGTTGCGGCCGGGGAGGATGAGGTTCAGCTCGTCGCGCGAGGAGTTGCCCAGCTCCGACGACCACAGGCGACCGGCGGAGTCCCAGGCCAGGCCCTGCGGGTTGCGGTGGCCGTAGCTGTAGACCCGGGTGCCGAACGGGTTGCCGGGCGCCGCCGCGCCGCTCTTGGTGACGCGCAGGATCTTGCCGTTGAGCGAGTCGAGGTCGGGGGCGTTGCTCGTCTGCTGGGCGTCGCCGGTGGCGACGTACAGGTGGCCGTCGGGGCCGAACCTGATGCGTCCGCCGTTGTGGTAGCGGTTCTTGTCGATGCCCTGCAGGATCGAGGCGTAGCCGCTGAGCGCCGTGCCGTTGAAGTTCATCTTGGCGACGCGGTTGCCCTCGGAGGCGGTGTGCATGAAGAACACCTCCTGGTCGGTCGTGCCGTTCCAGGTGGGTGAGAAGTCGAGGCCCATGAGGCCGCCCTCTCCGTCGGTGGTCTGCACGTTGGGCACCGTCCCGACCTGGGTCTTCGTGCCCGACGTGGTCACCTTGAACACCCGGAACGTGTCACGCTCGGTCACCAGCGCGTACGTCCCGTCGGGGGCCCAGGAGACGTCCCACGGGATGTCGAAGCCGCCCGCGACGCTGGTCGGCGGCTGCGGAACGGTGCCGCAGCTCCCGGTGGTGAACGACGCGGAGGGCGGGCCCGGGTTCGAGAGCTGGCCGGCGCCGTCCCGCGCCACCACGTGCACCTGGTACGTACGCGCGCACTCCAGCGGCACGACGGCCGTCGTCGCCGGGGGCGTGCCGGTGACCGTGGCGAGCACGGCGTCGGTGGCGTGGTCGCGCACGAGGTAGGCGCGCACCCCGTTGTCGTCGCTCGACGCGCCCCAGGTCACCGAGGCGGAGGTGGCCTGCACGGCGCTCACGGTGGGCTGTCCCGGCGCGGTCGGCGGATCGTCGGCGGGCGCGGGCAGCGTACGGCAGCCGGCCTCGGGGCTGCTCAGCGACACGTTCCCGGAGGCGTCGCGGGCGAACACCGACAACTGGTAGGCGAAGTCGGGGGTGAGGCCGGTCAGCCGGTACGGGGGCGCGGTCGCGGTCGCGATCTGCTGGCCCTGGTGGAAGATGTCGTAGCCGACCACGCCGATGTCGTCGGTGGACGGCGGCCAGTCCAGGGTCAGGGCGTCGTGCGCGATCGCCGAGCAGGCGGGCTGCCCGGGAGCGGTGGGCTTCACGGTGTCGCCGGGGCCGCTGACGCGCAGCCGGTCGAGGTTCGGGCCGCCGCCCGCGGTGGTCGAGGTGGCCCTGACGGTGTTCGCGCCCGCGTTGAGCGCCGCGTTGACGGTGACCTCCTGCCAGGTGGTCCACGCGCCGGTGGCGGGGAAGCTCACCGTGGCGGGCGTGCCGTTGACGGCGACGGCCATCGGCCGGTCGGACGTCGTGCCGTTGGCGAACCGGAAGGTCAGGCCCTGCGTGCCGGCGGCGGCCGCGCTGACGGAGAACTCGACGTACGAGCCGACCAGGTTGTCGTAGTTGACGAAGCCCGAGCCGGTGAACCCGGCGTGGTTGGACTCCACGACGCCCTGCGAGATCGTCGCGTTCTCGGCCTGGTAGTCGGTGAAGCCCGCCGACTGGACCTCGACGTCGAGGTAGTCGAAGTTGGGGTTGCCGCCCGCGCCCGCCGCCGTGGCTTTGATCCTGTTGGGCCCCGCGGTGAGGGGCGCGGTCAGCGTGACCGTGGTCCAGCCGGTCCACACGCCGGTCGAGGGGAACGAACGGGCGGCGGCGACCGTGGTGCCGTTGACGGAGATGTCGCTGGGCCGGTCGGAGGTGGTGCCGTTGGCGTAGCGGAAGGCCAGCGTGCCGGTGCCCGCGCTGGGCGCGTCGACCGTCCATTCGAGGGAGGAGCCTGCGACGTTGTCGCCGTTGACGAAGCCGGTGCCGGAGAAGCCTGTGTGGTTGGACTCGACGACGCCTTGGGAGATCGTCGCGTTCTCGGCTTCGTACCGGGTGGGCGCCGCGGCCGAGGGGAGTGCCGTCGTGCCCAGGACGAGCAGGCAGGCGGCGATGCGGGCCCCGAACTTACTGAAGATCATCGGGCGCTCCTGGCTGAGAGTGATGCCACGAGTAAGGAAGTGGAGCTCCCCCAAACGTTTGCCACAAACGGCGAGGGCCGTCAACCACTGGAACGATCCATAATTTAGGAACCTTTCCTAACTTATTCACTGTCGATTCATCGGATGAAAGGGCCCGGCGAAGGGGTGATGCAGCCGATTGTGGGCCGGAAGGGCGTCCGAAGATCGGAGCCATGGCTCGCCCTGTCGAGTCGGCGCGCGCCGTCCAGGCTCGTCAGGCCGGGAGCGGGGCACGGCGAGGCGGGTCCGGCCGGTCGCCGTGGCGGGCGCCCCAGGTGTCGTCGCCGCGCACTTTCCGCAACCGATTGCAGCCTGTTCTGGCGGCTCGGCGGCCGGGGTCCGGCGGCTCAGGCGCCGCCCGTCTTCAGCGCGACGACGTTCGACGGGGCTGCGTGGCGGATGGCGCGCACCCGGTAGGTCGCGCGCCGCTCCTCGGGCAGCGTGATCAGGCCGAAGGCGTTGACGTCGGGGTCGAGCAGGGCCACCACCCGGAAGCCGGGCTGGTTCGCGGGCCGGTTCTCCAGGAGGAAGCCCTCCTCGTCGCCCGTCCGGTCGGTCCACGTGAAGGCCACGCCGTCGGCCTGGGTGACGGTGGCCCTCAGGTCGGAGGGCGCCGCCGTGCCCGTGGGGAGCCTGCCGGGCGGGCTGCCCGGGATCGTACGCGGCTGCGACCAGCCGGGCTCCGCCGCCCCGTACGGGCCGCCGCCGAGCACCACGTCGACCGGCTTCGACGCCGGGCCGTAGTAGGGCCGCAGCCGGTAGTGGAAGGTGGTCTGCGGGATGAGGTCGGGGTGGGTGTAGGCCGTCTCCCCGGGCGGGAGAAAGGCCAGGGTCGTGTACGGGCCCTCGGGGGCGGTGGCGAACTCCAGCGCGTACCCCGCGACGGCCCGCTCCCCAGCACCCGCGCCGGTCCCGGCTCCGAGGCCGCTCTCGGCTCCAAGGCCGGTCCCGGCTCCGGGGGCGGTTTCGGCTCCGGGGGCGGTCCCGGCTCCGGGGGCGGTTTCGCTCCAGCGCAGTTCGACGTCGGTCGGCGAGACGAGCATGCCGGACAGTCGCGCGGTCGCCACCCCCGGCCCCGCCCCACCGGCCGACGCCGGGCGACCCGGCGTCGCGTCGGGGGGCGGGGCTGCGCACGCCGCGACCGTCAGCGCGAGCAGCGCCGCCGCCAGAGCCCGCACAGGCCCTACTTCCGCCAGAACTGGACGTTGCTCCACTGCACCGTGGCGGGCCCCTGGCCGCTGTCGGTCCGGTAGGCGCCGAACTTGTCGTAGAAGCTCCCGCTCTCGCTCGACACGGTGTGCCGCAACGACCCGTTGATGTAGGTGCGATGGCTGCTGCCCACCACGTGCACGGTGTTGACCCGTACCGTGGTGCCGACGGTCGCGCCGGTCGCGATCGTGGTGCCGCCGTGCACCGCGTACAGCCGGCCGCCGCGCTCGACGGCGAGCATGAAGAACGGGCCGGTCGTCTTGAACGTCTGCTTCAGGCTGATGCGGGTGCCCTCCAGGCCGGTGATCCTGAAGTGGCCCTCGAACTGGCGGGTGCCGCCTGAGTAGGTGGCGTAGCGCCGCTCGGCCCGCTGGTCGCCGCTGCCGGTGGAGCAGGTCAGGCGGAACGTCAGGTCGCCGACGTCGCCGCAGCCGCGCTCCTGCACGGTGAAGGTCGGGGAGTACGCCGTCCACGGGCCGGACTCGACGGGGTCGGCCGCGGCGGGCAGAGCGGGTGACAGCAGCCCGATCGCCGCCGCGCCCGCGAGGAGTGATCGCATCTGCGTCCTCCGGATTAGGAAACCTTCCTATCGCGACTCATGGGACCACTCTCCTGACGAAGCGTCAAGAGACGCGGTGAAGACCGCATCGCAGGCGGCCACGCGGGCTCGGGGCCCAGGACGGGCAGGTTGACCGGCCCGGTCAGATTTGGGTCTTGCCCGCCGACAGAGGCCCGATCTACGCTCCGGATGCTCGTTAGTAAGGTTTCCTAATGAACGGGTAGAGGAGCTCACCCCCATGCATCGATCCCTGCGGCTCGTCGTCGTGGCCGCGATCGCCGCCCTCTCCTTGCAGGCGACCCCGGTCTCGGCCGCGACCACGTACGAGGCCGAGAGCGCCACCGTCTCCCAGGGCGCGGTCGAGTCCAACCACGCCGGATTCAGCGGCACCGGCTTCGTCAACTACGACAACACGACCGGCTCGTACGTGCAGTTCGCCGTCACCGCCGCCACGAGCGGCCCCGCCACCCTCACCCTCCGGTACGCCAACGGCACCACCGTCAACCGCCCGATGGCCATCGCCGTGAACGGCGCCACGAGCACCATCGACTTCCCCGGCACCGGCGTCTGGACGAACTGGCAGGAGGCCACGGTCACCACCACGCTCAACGCGGGCGCCAACACCGTTCGCGCCACGGCCACCACCGCCAACGGCGGCCCCAACCTCGACCGCGTCGTGGTCGGCACGCCCTCCGCCGGAGGAACGCCCGTCCAGGCCAACGGTCAGCTCAGGGTCTGCGGCACCAAGCTCTGCAACCAGAACGGCAAGCAGATCCAACTGCGCGGCATGAGCTCGCACGGCCTGCAGTGGTACCACCAGTGCCTCAACACCGCCTCGCTCGACGCCCTGGCCAACGACTGGAAGGCCGACGTCCTGCGCATCTCGATGTACATCCAGGAGGGCGGGTACGAGACCAACCCGCGCCTGTACACCGACCGCGTGCACAACCTCATCGAGCAGGCCACCGCCCGCGGCATGTACGCCATCGTCGACTGGCACATGCTCAGCCCCGGTGACCCCAACCACAACCTGGACCGGGCCAAGACGTTCTTCACCGAGATCGCCCAGCGGCACAACGGCAAGAACAACCTGCTCTACGAGATCGCCAACGAGCCCAACGGCGTCTCCTGGTCCACCGTCAGGAACTACGCCCACCAGCTCATCCCCGTGATCAGGCAGCACGACCCCGACACGCCCATCCTGGTCGGCACCCGCGCCTGGTCGTCACTCGGCGTCTCCGACGGCGCCAACGAGACCGAGATCATCAACAACCCGGTCAACGCCACCAACATCATGTACACCTTCCACTTCTACGCGGCCTCCCACGGCGCCGACTACCTCGACACCCTGTCCAGGGCCGCGGACCGGCTGCCCATCTTCGTGACGGAGTTCGGCACCCAGACGTCCTCGGGCGACGGCGGGAACAACTTCACCCGCTCGCAGCAGTACCTCGACCTGATGGCGCAGAAGAAGATCAGTTGGGTGAACTGGAACCTCTCCGACGACTTCCGCTCCGGCGCCGTCTTCACCGAGGGCACCTGCCCCAGCGGCCCCTTCGCGGGCACCTCGCGGCTCAAGCCGGCCGGTGTGTGGATCCGCGACCGCATCCGCACCGCCGACGACTTCTGACGCCGCCGCCTCTCGTGGCCGCCCGCCGTCCGGCACTCCGGCGGCGGGCGCGCCCGTCGGCGGCGACCCGAGGCAGAGGGCGGGAGCTATCGCGCGCTGGGCGACATGTGGACCGTCGTGGGCTTGCCCGGGGTGCGGCCGGCGGGCGGGTATTCGCAGTCGAGCTGGCTGACGTCGACGTCGCGGCTGCTGTTGAAGCCCTCGCCCTCGCGGGCCGTGTAGACGAACGTGCAGGCTCGGCCGTGGCTGTCGGTGACCGTGGTGACGTAGATCTCGTCGTCCTGCGCACACCCGGCGAGCACGAGCACACCAAGTGCGGCGACGAGCACTCCAACCCCGCGCATACCGAAAAGGCTAGCCCACCGAACCGAACGGAGGGTGACGCCGAGGTGGCCGAAACGGCGACCGGCGCCGATCCCCTGGGCGGGGACCGGCGCCGGTCGGCGGAAGCGGAGAACCGTCAGCCGAAGTCGGAGATGCGGAACACGGCCAGCATGTCCGACGCCCGCGAGTTGGAGGTCGAGAACGACGCCTCCGCGCCGACCCAGCCGCGGAAGGCCCCGTCGTCGTCGAGGATCTGCATGAGCGGCTTGACGTGGGAGTTGCCGTTGTAGCAGAACTGGTCGCGCTCCATCGCCAGGCAGGTGCACCAGTGCCACAGCGTGTCGCGGCGGTCGGCGTTGGCGAGCTTGATCAGGTAGTACTGGATCGAGGTGATGTTGGCGGAGGTCCCGCCGCCGTACGTGGGGCAGCCGCTTTCCTTCTTGCACGCGTTGTTCGAGGACGGCTGCAGGTAGGTCAGGCACGACGTGGTGGTGCTGCAGGTGCGGAAGGAGCTGAGGCCGAACGTCTGGTCCATGGAGTTGGAGATCTTGCCGCCCGCCCAGCTCGTCAGGTCCTGCTTGAGCGTGCCGGGGTGCGCCTTCACCGAGCTCATCGCGCGCCGCGTGGAGAGCGCGGTGTTGCTGCCGTAGCCGTAGCCGTGGGTGGCCAGGGTGCTGTGCGTGAGGTCGAGGCGGGCCAGCTTCCCGTCGGGAGAAGCCTGCACGGTCCACTGCTCCGTCCACGTCTGGGCGATCTCCCACCGGATGCTCACCACGTTCCCCGACAGCGTGAACGTCCCGGTGCGCTTCTCGTCGGGAGCGCCCATGAAGCCTCCGGCGGTGAGCACCTCGCACGCGCGGGCCCGCGTTCCCGAACCCCCGGCGGTGGTGGTGCAGCTCGCGTCGGGGGTGGCGCCGGTGCGCTGCCTGGCCTCGGGGTTGCGCTGCCACCACAGGTAGAAGGAGGCGGTCACCGTGCCGTCGGTGCCGAAGTGGTAGCTGCCCAGCCGCAGCCAGTTCTGCTGGGAGGTGGCTTTGAGATGCCCCTGCGAGACGACGTAGGAGGTCTTGCCGCCCGGCAGGGACGCGGCGGCGGCCTGCGGGGACGGCACGACGAAGACGGCGAGGAGGAGGGACAGGACTGCCGCTGCTACACGCATAGAGAGACTCCGGGAGAGGCTTTACGGGCTTGGCCGAATCTTCCACGGGTCACCGTAGCGGCCCGTTCGGGGATTCGCCCCCGAAATCGATTGCCCGGCAGGACACAAAGGGATCAAGTCGGAGTCCCAATCCAGGGCGAGCGCGGCGACGGGCGCGCGGGGGGCGGCCCGGCCCGGTGAGCGGACCGCCGGAGCGCACGACCGGCATGTAGAGAACGAGCCGACGGCTCCGACCTCCCTGTGAAAGCGGCGCCGTCAGGGCGCCCGCGCACGCGGGAGGCAACGAGATGAGCAAGGTCGTCTGTGACATGGCGATGTCCGTGGACGGTTTCGTGGCTGGGCAGTACCAGAGCCTCGACCAGCCGTTCGGCGAGGGTGTGGGCGATCGCCTGACCCAGTGGATGTTCGAGGAGCCCGAGCGGCACGCCGCCGTGATCGAGGGCATCACCGCCGCCGGGGCGTTCGTCATGGGCCGCAACATGTTCAGCCCCGGGCGCGGTGACTGGGACCTGGACTGGAGCGGCTGGTGGGGCGACGAGCCGCCTTACCACGCGCCGGTCTTCGTCCTCACCCACCATCCGCGCGAGCCGTTGACGATGCTGGGCGGCACCACGTTCACCTTCGTGACCGGCGGGATCGAGGCGGCGCTGGCCCAGGCGCGCGAGGCCGCGGGCGGCCGGGACGTGGCCATCGCCGGTGGCGCCGCGACGGTGAACCAGTACCTGGCGGCCGGGCACATCGACGAGCTGCGCCTGCACGTCGCGCCCGTGATCCTGGGCAGGGGCGAACGGCTGTTCGCCGGCGCCGGAGACCTCACCCTCGAGCCCATCGGCGCGCCCTCGGGCACCGGCCTGGTCACCCATCTGACGTACCGGGTGGTCAGGGACGTGGGCTGAACGTCTGGCCGCACACCAGATCATGGCCACCTCTTGGGGTTTCGGCCCTGCCGGGCGATCCGCCGCCGGGAAGAGATGGGAGGAGGGGGTAGGCGATGTCTGATGTGATCGTCGTGGGTGTCGACGGGTCGGAGCCCGGCTTCCACGCCGTGGAGTGGGCGGCCGACGACGCCTTCCGGATGGGGGTGCCGCTGCGCTGCGTCTGCGTGGTGGAGACCTGGCCGTACCAGGTCCCGCAGGTCGGCGCGGTCGAGTGGGAGGAGTACCTGGCCAAGCACGCGCGGAAGGTGCTGGCCGAGGCCGAGCAGCTCGTCCGCCGGCGGCGTCCGTCCGTCGAGGTGAGCACCGAGCTGATGACGGGGACCCCGGCCGCCTCCCTCCGCGAGCGGGCTGAGGACGCGACCGAGCTGGTGGTCGGCGGCAGAGGGCGGGGCGGCTTCGCCGGGGCGGTGCTGGGCTCCGTCAGCATGAACGTCGCGGGCCAGATCCCGGCCCCGGTGGTCGTCGTCAGGGCGGGCGGCGCGCCGGTGCGCGGCGAGATCGCCGTCGGCTTCGACGCCTCCTCCGCCCCGTGCGAACCGGTCCTGGCGTACGCCTTCCGGCAGGCCGCGCTGCGTGAGAGCACGTTGCGGGCCGTGTACGCGTGGCCGCTGCCGTTCGCGCTGGCCACCTCGTTCGACCTGGACTTCGTGGCGTTGCGTGAGCACAACCAGCACCTCGCGACGGTGCAGCTCGCCCCGTGGCGCGAGCGCCACCCGGAGGTCAGGGTGATCACGGACGTGCGGTGCGCGCATCCGGTCGAGACCCTTGCCGCCGCCAGTGACCAGGCCGACCTGCTGGTCGTGGGCTCGCACGGCCGGAGCGCGCTCAAGGCGATCGTCCTGGGCTCGGTGAGCCGGGGCGTCCTGCACCACGCGCGCGGCAACGTCGCGGTGGTGCGCACGGCCGACACGACGGAGTAGGCACGGCCCGTCGTCCTGCCAACAGGCGTTGGCCAACGACTGTTGACATTTCGGTGGGAGCGGCGAATCCTGGGTCGTGAGCGTTCGGCCGAAGGGAAGGCGACATGAGCGAGGTAATCGTCGTGGGGGCGGGGCCGACCGGGCTGCTGCTCGCGGGAGATCTGGCGGAGTCAGGTGTCGGGGTCACGATTCTGGAGCGCCGTGACGGCCGGATCTCCAATCTGTCGCGGGCGTTCGGGGTGCACGCCCGCACGCTGGAGCAACTGGACGCCCGCGGACTGGCCGACCAGCTCGTGGCCATGGGCGCCCCGCTCGGCAGGCTGCGGGTGTTCGGCCGGGTGAGCGTCGATCTGGGCCTGCTGCCCAGCCGGTTCCCGTACCTGCTCGTCACTCCGCAGTACAACGTGGAGCACCTGCTGCTGGAGCGGGCGCTGAAGGCGGGGGCGGCGATCGAGTACGGCGCCGAGGTGCTGGAGCTGAGCCAGGACGCCATCGGCGTCACCGTCACCACCGCGAACGGCGTCCACCGCGCCGGACACGCCGTGGGCGCCGACGGCTTCCACAGCACGGTGCGCCGCGCCCTCGGCCAGCCCTTCCCCGGCAGGTCGGTGCTGAAGTCCATCATGCTCGCCGACGTGCGGCTGACCGAGCCGCCCCCCGAGTTGCTGACCGTCAACGGCGTCGGGGACGCCTTCGCCTTCATCGCGCCCTTCGGCGACGGCTACCACCGGGTCTTCGCCTGGGACCGCCGTCATGTCGTGCCCGACGACGCGCCCCTCGACCTGGACGAGATCCGCGAGGTCACCAGGCGAGCCCTGGGCTCCGACTTCGGCATGCGCGACGCCCGCTGGCTGGCGCGCTTCCACAGCGACGAGCGGCAGGTGCCGGACTACCGCGTGGGCCGCGTCTTCCTGGCCGGGGACGCCGCCCACGTGCACTCCCCCGCCGGCGGGCAGGGCATGAACACCGGCTTGCAGGACGCGGCCAACCTGAGCTGGAAGCTCGCCTCGGTGCTGCGGGGCGCGCCGGACGCGCTGCTCGACACGTACCAGAGCGAGCGGCACCCGGTCGGCCGCTCGGTGCTGCGCAGCAGCGGCGCCCTCATCAGGGCCGCCATGATCGAGTCGGCCGCCGGCCGGGCGATCCGCGGCTTCGCCGCGCGCCGGGCGCTGTCCATCCCCAAGGTCCGCGCCAGGATGATCGCCCAGCTCAGCGGCGTCGGCTACGCCTACCCGGCGCCCGGCGGCGCGCACGAGCTGGTCGGCACCCGCGCGGCCGACGTTCCGCTCGGCGGTGGCGGCCGCCTGTACGAGGCGCTGCGTGACCGGCGGTTCGTCCTCGTCGGGGAGGCCGACGTCACCGGCTGGCAGGACCGGGTCCACGTGTCGGCCCCCGCCACGCCGGGCGGCCCTACGATCCTGGTCCGCCCCGACGGGTACGTGGGCTGGGCGGGCACGGACACCACCGGGCTGCGCCACGCCCTGGCCGAGCTGGCGGGGACGCCGACCACGGCGTGATCCCCCGCCCGGGAGCCCGTGGGGAACGGAGCGGGGGTGCTCGTCCGGCGGTCAGCGCAGGGAGAGCAGGGCGGGGATGCTCGCGACGCTCGGCAGCAGGTGGGTGTGCCGGACGGCCCCGAGAGTGGCGGCGTCCTGGCCGCCCGTGAGGACCCCGGCCACGATGCGCGCCCCCGCGTTGGTGCCCGCCCGCAGGTCGCGCACGGTGTCGCCGGCGGTGAGCACGCGGCCCACGTCGTGAACGCCGGTCGCCTCCATCGCCCGGAAGATCAGGTAGGGCGCGGGCCGCCCGGACGTGACGTCGTCCGCGCAGACCACCGCGTCCAGAAACCCGTGGTCCCAGCCGACGGCCGCCAGCAGCGCCGTGGTGACCTCGCGATCGAACCCGGTGGTGAGCGCCACCTTGACGCCCTCCGCGCGCAGGGTGGCGATCGCCTCGGCGACGCCGGGCAGGGGCGCGGGCGGCCGGGCGGCGTACGCGGCGGCGAGCCGGGCGCGGAAGCCGGCGTAAGCGGTCTCAATGGCGTCGTGACCGGGCGGGCCGCCCGCCGAGGTCAGCATCGCGGTGATGGCCTCGCGCTTGTCGGCACCCATCCAGCGCCCGACGTCGGCGGGGGTGGGAGTGCCGCCAGCGGCGCGTACGGACTCCTCCAGCGCTTGGTAGACGGCGCCGCGCTCGTCAACGGTGGTGCCGGCGATGTCGAGGGCCGCCAGTTCGATCACGGTGTCTCTCCTTGCGGGGCTCGGGCGGGGGGCAGGTCGTCGGGGCCGGTGCGCAGCAGCGCGGGGCGGGCCTGCTGGGAGTTGTCGATGGTGAACGAGACCAGGTCGGGCCGGTAGCGGTCGTCGGAGAACTCCACCGGCTCCCCGCCCGCGGAGGAGGTCTGACGGCGCTCGCGGAGCAGCGGCGCGCCGCGGGCGACGCCCAGCAGCCCGGCGTCGGTCGCGTCGGCGCCGATCGCGTCGATCACGTGGCGGGCCCGGCTCAGGTCGACCCCGCACCGGCTCAGGTAGGCGAAGACCGACCCGGAGTCGCAGTCGTGGTCGAACAGCAGCCGGCCGACCGGCCAGACGAACGTGGTGCGCTCGACCATGGCGGGGACCTCGTCGATGAGCCGCAGCCGCAGCATCTGCACGACGGGCTCGCCCTCCTCCAGCCCGAGGGCGTCGCACACCTCGGGGGTCGCCGGGCGGCGGGCGATCTCCAGCGTGCGCTGCCCCGGCGTGCGGTCCATCAGCTCCACCCAGCGCGAGAAGGACAGGAACGTCTCGAACGGCTGGGGCATGCTCTGGCTGCGCACGACGGGCGGTTTGCCGCGCCCGCCGCCGATGAGCCCCTCGGCGCGCAGCGTGGCCAGCGCCTGGCGGATCGGGCCCCGCGAGGCGCCCCACTGCTCGCACAGGTGCGACTCCGAGGGGATGGCCGCACCCACGGGCAGCTCGCCCGAGCTGATGCGGCGGCGCAGGTCCGACGCGACGCGTTCGTGGAGGGGTGCGTCCATGGCACTTGACCATACAGGAATGCCGACATTCCACGGAACGCCCGTCTTTCCAGCTACTTGGGGGAATGACGCCTGGCGAAACACGGGATGACATGTCGGGTTCGGCGTTGACGCCGTCCGGGCGTGCGCGGCAGCTTACTTATCATGACAAGTGACCTGCCGTGGGACAGATCGCTCGACGCGGCCGATCTCGTGGTCGTCGGTGCGGGCATCGTGGGGCTGGCGCACGCCGTGCACGCCGTGGCCCGGGGGCTGTCCGTCGTGGTGGTCGAGCGGGACGAGCGGCCCGTCGGGGCCTCGGTACGCAACTTCGGCCACGGCTGCTTCACCGCCCAGGACGGCGACGCCCTGCGGTACGCGATGGCCGCCAGGACCGTCTGGCTGCGCCTGGCCAAGGAGGCGGGGCTCTGGCTGGAGGAGGGCGGCACCGTCGTGGTCGCCCGTTCCGACGACGAGTACGCGGTCCTGGAGGAGTTCGCCGCCGCCCGCGACGGACAGGCTGTGCTGCTCGACGCCCGCCGGGTGGCCGAACGGGTGCCGGTCGGCCCCGGCGTGGTCGGCGGCGCCTGGCTGCCGATGGACGTACGCGTCGACCC
Source organism: Nonomuraea sp. NPDC051298 (assembly GCF_055586305.1). Taxonomy (NCBI): domain Bacteria; kingdom Bacillati; phylum Actinomycetota; class Actinomycetes; order Streptosporangiales; family Streptosporangiaceae; genus Nonomuraea; species Nonomuraea sp. NPDC051298. The sequence continues at coordinate 171,711 of NZ_JBVJIM010000013.1, read as the reverse complement.
GCGCCGGGCCGTGCCCGCCATCGCCGCCTGGCTGGCCCGCCAGGGGGTGCGCTTCCACTGGGCCACCTCGGCACACCTCGTCGAGCCCGGCCTGGTGACCACCGGCCGGGGCCGGATCAGGGCCGCGCACGTGATCGTGGCCACCGGGCACGACGTCGACCGGCACTTCCCCGGCCTGGCCGAGCGCGCCGGGCTGCGCCGCTGCGTCCTGCGCATGCTGCGGGTGGCCGACCCGCACGGACGCCGGGTCGCCCCCGCCGTGCTGTCCGGCTTCTCACTCCTCCGCTACGGCGGCTTCACGGCCTGCCCCACCGCGCCCGCCCTGCGGGCCCGCCTGGAGGCCGAGCACCCGGAGCTGGTCGCCATCGGGCTGAACCTGATGTTCACCCAGCGGCCGGACGGCGACCTCACCATCGGCGACACCCACTCCTACGCCGTCACGCCGGAGCCGTTCGACGACGACGAGCTGGACCGGCGGGTCCTGTCCGAGACCGCCCGCCTGCTGGGGGCCGGGCGGCTCACGGTCAGAGAGCGTTGGCGCGGCGTCTACGCCTCGGCCCCCGAGCCGTTCCTCGTCGCCACGCCCGTGACGGGGGTGCGGGTGGTGTCGGTCACCTCCGGCATCGGCATGACCACCGCCCTGGGGCTGGCCGCCGAGGTCCTCGACGGCCTCCCGGCCTGACGACCCTCGTCCGGGTGACCGGACGGGTGGTCGAACGGCAGGTCGGACGGCGGGTCGGACGGCAGGTCGGACGGGTGGCCGGTCGGGTGACTGGACGGGTGGTCGCCAGGCAGGTCGGCGGCCGGGCGCGGCGGGGCGAAGCGGCGGAGCCGCAGGCTGTTGCCGACCACGAACACCGACGACATGGCCATGGCGGCACCGGCGATGAGCGGGTTGAGCAGCCCGGCGGCGGCCAGCGGCAGGGCGGCGACGTTGTAGCCGAACGCCCACACGAGGTTGCCGCGGATGGTCGCCAGCGTGGCGCGGGCCAGGGTGAGCGCGGTGGGCACGACGTCCAGATTCTCGCGGACCAGGATGAGGTCGGCGGCGGCCAGCGCGACGTCGGTGCCCTCCACCACGGCCAGCCCGAGATCGGCGCGGGCCAGCGCGGGGGCGTCGTTGATGCCGTCGCCGACCATGGCCACCCGGTGCCCCTCCTTCTGCAGGCGGGCGATGGTGGCCTCCTTGTCGGCGGGCAGCACCTCCGCGACGACGTCGACGATGCCGACCTGGTCGGCGACGGCCCGCGCGGTGGTGGCGTTGTCGCCGGTCAGCAGCAGGGTGTTCAGCCCCATCGCGTGCAGCTCGTCGATCGCCGCGGCGGCCGAGGGCTTGACGGTGTCGGCGAGCGCGATCGCGCCCAGCGCCGTGCCGTCGGCCGCGACCAGGACGACGGTGCGGCCCTCGCCCTCCCACCGGCCCCGCGTCCGCTCCAGCGTCGCGGGGACGGACACGTTCTCCCTGGCCAGCAGCCGGGCGGAGCCGATGAGGATCCGCCGCTCCTCGACCGTGCCCCGCGCGCCGAGCCCGGCCAGGGCGGCGAACCCGCTCACCTCGGGAAGGTCGCCGAGCCGGGCGCGGGCGTGGGCAGCGATGGCCGCCGCGATGGCGTGCTCGGAGGCGTCCTCGACGGCTCCGGCGTAACGCAGCACGTCCGACGGCGGCACGCCGTCGGCGGCGGCGAGGTCCGCCACGCTCATGCGGCCCTCGGTCAGCGTGCCGGTCTTGTCCAGGACGACGGTGTCGACGGCCCGCGCGGACTCCATGGCCTGGTGGCTCTTGATGAAGACGCCGAGCTGCGCGCCGGTGCCGGAGGCCACCTGGAGGGCGGTGGGGATGGCCAGGCCGAGCGCGCACGGGCAGGCGATGATGAGGACGGCCAGCGCGGCGGTGACCGCCTCGTGCGCGGCCCCTCCGGCCAGCAGCCACCCGGCCAGCGTCAGCGCCGCCAGCGCGAACACCGCCGGCACGAACCAGCCGCAGATCCGGTCCGCCAGCCGCTGCACGGCGGCCTTGTCGGCCTGGGCGTGCTCGACGAGCCTGATCAGCGAGGCGAGCTGGGTGTCGGCGCCCACCCGGGTGGCCAGCACGACCAGCCGCCCGCCGAGGTTGACGGTCGCGCCGGTCACCGGGTCGCCCTCGGCGACCTCGGCGGGCACCGGTTCGCCGGTCATGGCGCTGGTGTCGATCGTGCTCTGCCCGGACTCGATCACGCCGTCAGCGGCGATGCTCTCACCGGGACGGACCACGAACCGGTCACCGGCCCGCAGATCGGCCACATCGATGCGGTACTCGTTGCCGTCGGCGCGCAGGACGCTGACGTCCTTGGCCCCGAGTTCGGCCAGCCGCCGCAGCACGGCGCCGGACGAGCGCCGCGCCCGCGCCTCCAGGAACCGACCGGCCAGCGCGAACATGGTCACGCCCCCGGCGACGTCGAGGTAGAGCGCGCTGTTCGGCGCGGACAGCAACGCCCACAGGCCCGTCCCGGCCGGTCCCGCGTCGATCGGGAACAGGATGACGTACACCGACCAGCAGGTGGAGGTGATGACCCCGGTCGAGATCAGGGTGTCCATGGAGGTGGTGCGGTGCCGGGCGGCCCTGAACGCGTTGCGGTGGAACGGCCACGCGCACCAGGTCACCATCGGCGCGGTCACGCCGATCAGCACCCACTGCCATCCGGCGAAGCGCCACTCCGGCACGAACGCCATCCCCATGGACAGGTCCATCAGCACGAAGGCCAGCACGACGGCGACCACCATGCGCCGCCCCAGCGACCGCACCCGCCTGTCGTCGGCGTCTTCCGGGGCCTCGGAGGTGTGCGGCGTGTACGGCTCGGCGCTGTAGCCGGTGCGCTCGACCTCCCGGATCAGCTCGTCAAGCGTGACCCCGTCGGCCTCGACGGTGGCCTTCTCCGTCGCGTAGTTGACGCTGGCACTGACCCCTTCCATGCGGTTGAGCTTGCGTTCCACCCGTGCGGCGCACGCCGCGCAGGTCATCCCGCCGATGACGAGCTGGACTGTCGATGTCATGGGTTCCTCGATGTCGCGGACGGTACGGGAGCGGTCATCGGCGAACGCCCGGCCGTCCCGGCGGCGGCGCCAGAACGGTCGTCAGCGGACGCCGAGCGGCACCGGCGGCCCACGTCGCCGGATGGCCCTGACCCGCTCGGGGCCGCGACGCACCCGCGCCCCGGCCACGAACACGACGCGCACCGGCGTCGTCACCGGCTCGACCACCCCGGCGAGCAGCCTGCGCGACCTCGGCAGCGGGGCCATCCCCCACAGCCGCACCATCAGCCAGAACGCGCTCTCCCCGCGATGCAGCCACCACCCGCTGACCACCGCGACCACGAGGTGGGCGACGGTCATACCGGCTCCTGGCGCCATGCCGGGCATCAGGTCGTGCGCGTGCCCGGCGGGCCCGCCGGACAGGGGAGCGCTCCTGGCGAACAGCTCGTGCAGGAGGATCTGCACCCCCGCCGCCATCCCCACGACGACCTCGGGCCCGCGCTCACGCGCGCCCAGCGCGAAAGCCGGGACGAACGCCGCCACCACCCCGGCGCACAGGGCCGCCACCGCGACCGGCGCGCCACCGGCGAGAACGTGCCCGGCCGCGGACACGACGACGCACACCGCCGCGAAGACAGCGGCGCGTGCCAGGCGCGAGACCCGTCCCTGGGCGGACACGGGACACATCCTCCCAGCCCGGTGCCCCGGTGCGGAAGCTGCCCCTCCGCCGCGCCGCCTTCTCCCAGCTCGTACGGTCGCGGATGCCGCGGCGGCACCGGGACGGTCACTTCTCGGACAGCCTGCGGTGCTTGAACGTCGGATGCCTGGACTCCCAGTACCGCCACCCCTCCACCCGGGAGGGCACGTTGGCGATGCCCGCGTCGACCTTGCGGCGCTCGCACGTGCCGAGCACCGACCACGCCGACCAGGCGGCGCGGTATCCGAGCACGCGGTACCACATGTGGCCGTACATGCCGTCGCTGATCCGCCGGGTGTACTCGTGCCCGGTGAAGACCCTGTTCCGTTCCTGGAGATGCGGCAGCCCGAGCCGGCGCAGCCTCTCGACCACCGTCTTCGTGTCGACGGTCGGGCCGGTGTTCGTGCCGGTCGGCGCGAACTTCGACTCCGCCTCCTTCTCCTTCTCGTTCGCGGCCTCGACGAACGCCTTCACCTCGTGCTCGCGGGTGACCGACACCGTGATCGAGCCGCCGGGGCCGTCGACGAACTGGGTGCGGGGCACGTAGAAGTTCCGCGGCGACAGCTCGTGGATCCGGAAGAACGTGCGTGGTCTGCAGTTACGGCCGCCGCCCTCGTCGCGGCGGGTGGTGTGGAAGCCGCGGTCGCTGTGGATGCCGCGGAAGTGGCGGAACTCGCGGGCGCTGGGGTCCTTGTCCGCGTTCGCCGCCGGGGCCATGGTGTTCGTGACGGCCAGCGCCACCGCGAGCAGGCAGTACGCCGCGGGCCTCGCCGTTCGTCTCATTGAGCTGACCATTTACCCGGTCCCTTCGGTGATGCGTTCCGCGACCGCCAGACCGGTACGATGTTTACAGTTGTGCTGAGTTCGGCTCCTCCGCCACGCCGTTCCCGATTTTCCGGCACCACCCAAGAATCAATGAAAGAACCGTAACAAACCGCCAATACCGGCAATTAACGATTTTCCGGTCGTCCCACGTACTTCCGGCGGCGTACGCGCTGCCGCGGCCGCTCCGATGGGCGTACGCGGGAGAGCCTTCCCCGGCACGACGACCGCGGCGGGCCCCGCACGCGAGGCTGTGGGGCATGACGGTGACGACGACGGGCTTCGCGAGCTGGGTCGGCGAGCACGGCACCGCCCTGGACACCCTCGACCCGCACTCCCCCGTGGACGACCTGGAACCGCTGCGCGACGTCGTGGGTGAGGCGCGGGTCGTGGCGCTGGGCTGGAGGAGGCGATCGGGGTGGCCCGGCGGCCCGCACGGGGCCTGGTACGACGCGCCGCTGCCGCCGCCCGTCGCGGGCAGCGTCGAGGGGGCCTTCCCCACCGACCGGCTCTGGACGCTCGCCGACCTGCGCGCGGCCCGGCCGTACGTCGGTGACGGGGCGTCGTTCCAGCACACGCGCATGGCCGACCGTTTTCTCGACCTGCGGGTGTTCGAGGGGTTCGACGCCATCGCGCACGTGTCGCGGACGACCGGCACCGACCACGTCCTCGCCCCACCCTGAGCCGGAAAAACTCCATTTAATACGGATAAATCGATAAAACGTCACCGGCTTTGCGGCTTTCCCGACACGCCCAGAGAACGGGGCTCGCACTTACGCGCTGATTTACTCGGGTGCGCTTAGCATGTCCTGGCGACATAAGTGATGTTCGTTTCGCCGTGCCGTCGATCCTCGCTGCACGGTGCAAGGGGTTTTGCCGGGCTTCGGCCCCGCTATTCATGACACAGAGGAACCCATCATGAGCATGTGCACCTTCACGCGCGCAGCCACCCGCCTGCGGTGGCTGGCGAGCGGCGCCATCGCGGCGATCGCTCTCACCGCGATGCCCGCGACGCCGTCCGCCGCGGCCCCCGCCGAGTGGGACGACGGCGGGCTCGTGGCGATCCAGACGTACTCCGGCAAGTGCCTCAGCGTCGCCGACATCGACTTCGAGGACGAGACGCCGATCGGCCTGTCCGTCTGCGACCATGAGTCGCACCAGCGCTTCCGCATCCAGCACCTGCACCACGACTGGGTGGCGATCGAGACCTTCGACGGCGCGTGCCTCGACGCGTGGGACCACACCTTCGCGGACAACACACCGATCATCCAGTTCGACTGCCTCGACAGCGTGAGCCAGCGCCTCCGCATCGAACCGGCCGGCCCGGGCACGGTGCGCATCCGCACCGCCGGCGGCAAGTGCCTCGACGTCTCGCAGGCCAGCCTGGACAGGGACGTGCCCGTCCTCCAGCGGCGCTGCTGGAACACCCCGTACCAGCAGTTCTCGCTCGGAGACGTCGACCCGTGGTGGCCCAGCGCGTGACGTCCGCTCCGGCACCGGTCGTGGCAGCGTCGGTCGTGGCAGCGCCGGTCGTGGCAGCGTCGGTCGTGGCGGGGGTCGGCGGTCAGCCGACGCCCGCGCGACCGGCGCTCCCCGGAGGCGCCGCGTCAATTCCCCGTCAGGATTTCCGGCCCGCGCGTCCGGATCGCATAGTGATCCGCGCCCGCCGCCGCCTCCGGGCCTAACGTCTGACCTGTGGCCTTTCCCCGACAGGCCGTCTCAGGAGGAGCCAGATGTCAGAGCCTCGCTTGTGCGTCCCGGTGAAGCCCGGGGCACACACCTTGACCCTGCGGCTGTTCCGCACGCCCGCGGGCAAGCGGACGGCGGTCGCCTTCACCTCGCCGCTCAAGCTGGCCAGGGTGCTCGGCACGCGGCAGCCCTGGGTGCTGCTCACCGCGCCGGCGTTGCGCGCCATGATCACCGATCTGGACGTCATCGGCATCGTCACCGACCCCGCAGGGACGATGACCAGGCCCGTGCGGAAGGCGTCCTGATGTGCCTCCTCCAGCAGGACCAGGCCGACCGCGCCCGGGACGATCCCCCGGCCTCCCCGCCCCTCGAACGGCCGGACCGTCCGCGCGACCTCACCGACCCATCGACTCCCGCCGGCGGGACTTCCTGGCCGCCAGAGCCGCGGCGAGTTTCTGCAGGGCCGGTTCGTCGGCCGGGTTGAGGTCTGTCAGCTCGGCCACCCGGCGCAGGCGGTAGTCGAGGGCGACCGGGTCACCGTCGACTCCCCGGTGCCGGTGGAGCTGTCGCACCCCGGCGGTGCCGTCACCCACCACCCGAGGGGTTCGACCGAGACCCGCCTGCGCGTCTGAGGACAGGGAGCCGGGTGGCGAGTCTTGGGTCCCCCTATGCCGACACCTGTACGCCTCTTGCTTCTGATCGCCAGGTGTCCGTGTTCCCCTCTATGAGGGGGAGAACATGATTGCCTGGCGTAACATGTCGATCGCATCGCGTATAACCTGGTTCGCCGGGGCGGTGTCCACCGCGCTGTGCGCTCTCCTGGCCGCGACCGTCATGTTCGCGATCCACCGGTACGTCACCAGCGGCCTCATCGGCGAGCTGGCCGCCGACGGCGGCCGGCTGGCCCACCAGATGGAGCACAACCAGATCGTCTTCCCGCTCGTCCAGCACTCCGACCGCAACGTGCAGATCCTCAACCAGGCGGGCCAGATCGTCGCCGCGACCCCGAGGATGCGCGGCAAGCCGGTCATGGCCGCCCTCGCCCCCGACGGCCAGAACATCATCGCCGGCACGGCCTGCGGCGGCGTCTTCCCGCCCGGCCACTGCGAGGTGGTGGTCGCGCAGTCGGCCCGCCGCGGGCGGGAGGACTGGACGGTCTACATCGCCTCCCCCTCGATCCCCTGGTACGTCGCCCCCTGGCTGGCCACGACCGTGATCGGCGCGACCGGTCTGCTGGCGCTGGCCCTGACCGCGCTCGGCCACCGGATCGTGACCTCGTCGCTCCGGCCGGTGTCCGTCATCCGCACCGAACTGGACGAGATCACCGAGATGTGCCCGGGACGCAGGGTCGGCATGCCGCCCAGCCACGACGAGATCCACGACCTGGCCGAGAGCGTCAACCAGACGCTGGCCCGCCTGCAGGCCGCGATGCACCAGCAGCGCCAGTTCACCTCGGACGCCTCGCACGAGCTGCGCACGCCCATCGCGGCGATCCGCGCCGAGGTGGAGGACGCGCTCTACGCGCCGGAGGAGAGCAGCGTGTCCAGGCTGGGCGCGTCCGTCCTGCCCAGCCTGGACCGGCTGGAGGCCATCGTGGGCGACCTGCTGACGATGGCGCGGCAGGAAGATCGCGACGAGGCGGAGAAGGAGCCGGTCGACCTGGCCGAGCTGGTGACGTCCGTGGCCGAGGAACGCGACGGGGCGGGAAAGGTGTTCGACTCCTCCCTCGAACCCCGCATCGTGGTGACCGGCAACCGCCGCCAGCTCGCGCGGCTCCTGTCGAACCTGCTCGACAACGCCGAGCGGTACGCCGCCACCACCATCACCGTCCGCCTGACGCGCTCGGCCGCCGCCAAGCGCGACCTGCGGCGCTTCCCGCGCGGGGTGGCCGAGCTGGAGGTCGTCGACGACGGCCCCGGCATCGATCCGGACAAGCGCGAGCTGGTCTTCCAGCGGTTCGCCCGGCTGGACACCTCGCGCGGCCGGGACTCCGGCGGGACGGGACTGGGCCTGCCCATCGCCCGCCAGATCGCGGAGTCGCACGGCGGCACCCTGCGGGTCGAGGACCAGCCCCGAGGCGCCCGGTTCGTCCTGCGCCTCCCCCTGCCCTGACGGGCGCCTCCTCACGGCCCGAACCTTGCACTCCCATGACCTGCCCCTGACACCCCGCGGGAAGGGGCCAGGAGGGGGGTAAGTCAATGGACACAGTACGGTTGGGCCGCACGGAGCTGCAGGTCAGCCCGATCTGCTACGGCACCTGGCAGTTCGGCGGCGACTGGGGGCAGGTCGACGAGCGGGCGGCCGTCGCCGCCGTCCAGCACGCCAGGGACCGGGGCGTCACGTTCTTCGACACCGCGCAGGGCTACGGGTTCGGCGTGTCCGAACGCATCCTGGGCCGGGCGCTGGACGGCGACCTCGACCGGGTGGTCGTGGCCACCAAGGGCGGCCTGCGCATGGACGGCGACGACCTCGTCCGCGACTCCAGCCCGGCCTGGCTGCGCCAAGGCGTGGAGGCCAGCCTGAAGGCGCTCGGCGCCGACCATCTCGATCTGTACCAGGTGCACTGGCCCGACCCGCGCACCCCTTTCGAGGAGAGCGCCGCCGCGCTGCACGAGCTGGTCGAGGAGGGGCTGATCCGGCACGTCGGCGTGTCGAACTTCGACGCCGGCCAGGTGCGCGCCTTCCCGGGCGCGGAGACCGTGCAGCCGCCCTACCACCTGTTCCGGCGCGAGGTGGAGGCCGAGTTGCTGCCGTACGCGGCGGCGAGCGATCTGGGCGTGCTTGCGTACGGGCCGCTGGCGCACGGCCTGCTCAGCGGCGCGTTCGACGAGCACACCACGTTCCCGGCCGACGACTGGCGCTCGCACAGCCCCGACTTCACCGGCGAGGGCTTCCGCCGCAACCTCGCCGTGGTCGCGGAGCTGCGCCGCTTCGCGGAACGCTTCGGCACGACCGTCGGGCAACTGGCGGTGGCCTGGGTGCTGTCGAACCCGGCCGTCCAGGTCGCCATCGTCGGCGCGCGCAGCACGAGGCACCTGGACCTGGCCCTGGACGCCGTGGAGATCACGCTGGGGCCGGACGACCTGGCCACCATCGACTCGATCATGTCCGCGGCGGCCCCGGTGACCGGGCCCGCCCCTGAAGGCATGTGACCGCCCCGGATCACGGAGGGACGTCGGCCCCGTCGGCGAAGGTCTGCCGGTAGTGCTCGGCCGCGTGGGCCATGTCGTCGCTGAGGACCTGGAAGAACCGGCTCGCGGTGCGGAGCCGGGTGCCCGCGGGGGTGTGCGCGCCGAGGACGTCGATGCCCTCGGCCACGGTGCCGGCCCACTGCGCCATCGACCGGGCGCCCACCAGCCACGTCCGGTACCAGACCTCGTCGTCGATGATGTAGCGCTCGCGGCGGTTGTCGCGCTCGCGCCGGACGAGACCCAGGTGTTCGAGCCAGCCGACGCCCTTGGAGATCGAGGCGGGGCTGACCCGCAGCCGCTCGACCAGTTCGGCCACGGTCAGGTTGCCGGTGTCGCTGATGAACAGGCAGACCAGCACCCTGGCCGCCATCGCCGGCATGCCCCACATCACCTCGGTGAGCCGCCGCTCCAGCTCGCGCACGGCCTGCGGATCGCGCAGGGCGGCGTGCGCGGCAGCCATCTGGTCGGACGCTTCTCCGCGCCGCTGTCCCGGCCCCGGGTCCGGCTGTGGACCCGGCTGTGGACCCGGCTGTGGACCCGGCTGTGGACCCGGCTGTGGACCCGGCCGGCGGCGGGCGCGCCAGCCGGCCGCCTGCTGCGCCCGCGCCGCGTGGTAGCCGTGCGGGCCGCCGTTGCGGGCGACCTCCCGGCCCACGGTGGACCTCGGCCGGCCCAGGCGGCGGGCGATCTCGGCATAGCCGAGGCCCGCGGCCAGCCCTTCGGCGATCTTGTGGCGGTCGTCGTACGTCAGGTGGCCTCCCGGCATGCGTCCTCCCTGGCGCGGGCTCGCGGCGTACGCATCAGTATGCGGGCGCGACCCCGGCGAACGCGACAAGGAACGCGGACCTGTTGCATTTGCCATCATCGTCGTTGCGCCAGTCACACGGCTCTGAGCTGCGGAGATACCGTTTTCGACTTGCCGGATCCTCGAACGCAGTCGTAGCTTTCCCGATGCGTGAACGATGGGCGTTCGCGCGACGGGCAACGAAGGAGACCCTGGAATGGGTGCCAAGATCTGTCTCGTGACCGGAGCCTCGTCCGGCATCGGCCACGCCACCGCACTCGAGCTCCTGGCCGCCGGCCACGTCGTGTACGGCGCCGCCCGCCGGGTTCACCGGATGGCGGCGATCCGCGAAGCGGGCGGCCACGCCCTGCCGATGGACGTGACCGAGGACGCCGACCTCCTCAGGGTCGTCGGCACCGTCCTGGACGCGCACGACCGCATCGACGTCCTGGTGAACAACGCGGGTGTCGTCGTGCACGGCGCGGTCGAGGACACGCCGATCGCGACGGCCCGTACCCACTTCGAGGTCAACGTGCTCGCGCCGGCCCGGCTGTGCCAGCTCGTCCTGCCGCGCATGCGGCGGCGGGGATCGGGGACGATCGTCAACGTCTCCTCGATCGGCGGCGAGATCGCCCTGCCGCTCGGCGCCTGGTACCACGCCTCCAAGCACGCCCTGGAGGCGTTCTCCGACACGCTGCGCATGGAGGTCGGGCCGTTCGGCGTCGACGTGGTCGTCATCCAGCCCGGCATCATCAGGACCGACTTCGAGGCCGACACCGCGCGGCAGCTCAGGGAGATCTCCGGGAGCGGCGCGTACGGGCGGATCGCCGAGGCCATGGCACGCGCGGCCGAGCAGAGCGCGCGGGCAGGAGCGGACGGCCCCGCCACCGACCCCCGCGTGGTCGCGGAGACCATCCTGCGGGCCGTCGAGGCGCAGCGGCCGCAGACCCGCTACGTCGTCGGCCTGCACGCCGAGGCACTCCTGGAGCTCAACCGGACGCTGCCCGACCGCGAGTTCGACGCCCGGATCACCGGCCCGCTCGCATGACCCCCCATGACACCGGCCCGGATCACCGGCCCGCTCGCATGACCGCCCCCGCATCGACCTCCGGAGAGCAACCATGAACCCCGCCATCGCCGTCTCGGGCCTGGTCAAGACCTTCGGGTCGGCCCGCGCCCTCGACGGGCTCGACCTCACCGTACGCGCGGGAGAGGTGCACGGCTTCCTCGGCCCGAACGGCGCGGGCAAGACGACGACCATCCGCGTCCTGCTGGGCCTGATGCGGGCCGGCTCCGGCACCGTGCGGCTGCTGGGCGGCGACCCCTGGGCCGACGCCGTCGCGCTGCACCGGCGGCTGGCGTACGTGCCCGGCGACGTGGAGCTGTGGCCGAACCTCACCGGCGGCGAGGTGATCGACGTGCTCGGCCGGCTGCGCGACGGGCTCGACCAGCGGCGCAGGGACGAGCTGATCGGCCGCTTCGAGCTCGACCCCGCCAAGAAGGCCCGCACCTACTCCAAGGGCAACCGGCAGAAGGTCGCCCTCGTCGCCGCCTTCGCCGCCGACGTGGAGCTGCTGATCCTCGACGAGCCCACGAGCGGCCTCGACCCCCTGATGGAGGCGGTCTTCCAGCAGGTCGTCGCCGAGGCCAAGGCGGCCGGGCGGACCGTCCTGCTGTCCAGCCACATCCTCGCCCAGGTCGAGAACCTGGCCGACCGGATCACCATCGTCCGCGACGGGAGAACCGTGGAGTCGGGGACGCTGGAGGAGCTGCGGCACCTGTCGCGCACCACCATCGTGGCGGGCACCGCGTCCCCGGTCACCGGGCTCGACCGGCTGCCCGGCGTGCACGACCCGAGGGCGGAGGACGGCGGCGTGCGCTTCAGCGTGGACGCCGAGCACCTCGACGCCGCCGTCCGGCACCTGACCGGGTTCGGGATCCGTTCGCTGGTCAGCCATCCGCCCACGCTGGAGGAGCTGATGCTCCGCCACTACGGGAAGCGGCGGGCGGCATGACCGCGGTCATGAGCCCGGCGCGCGGGCGCACCGGGTCGGGGGCTGCGGGCGGCCATCTGACCGGGACCGGGGCGATGGTACGGCTGGCGCTGCGCCGCGACCGGTTCAAGCTGCCCATCTGGGTGCTGGCCGTCGCGCTCCTCGTCCCGCGCTTCTACGCCGCGGCCACGACCGTGGTCGTCCCGACGCCCGAGGCCATGGCCGAGGCCACCGAGATGATCAGGGGCTCGTTCATGAGGGCGCTGGCGGGGCCCGTGTTCGGCGACGGCGCCCTCACCGCGCAGCGGTACTTCCTGGCCGCCTACTGGGTGGAGTTCCTGCTGGCCGCCGCGCTGATGAGCATCCTGCTCGTCACCCGGCACACCCGGGCGGAAGAGCAGACGGGCCGGGCCGAGCTGGTCCGGGCGGCCGTCGTGGGCCGCCACGCCCAGCTCACCGGCGCGCTCGCCGTCGCCGTGATCGGCAACGCGGCGCTCGCACTCTGCACCGCCGCCGCGGCGGTGGGCATCGGCTTCCCCGCCGGGAGCGCGCTGCTGTTCGGCGGGTCGCTCGCCGCCGCCGGGCTGGCCTTCGCGGCGGTCACCGCGATCACCGTCCAGGTCACCGAGCACTCCAGGGGCGCGGCCGGGATCGCGGGCGCGGTGCTGGCCGCCGCCTGGGCGGCGCGCGGCGCGGGGGCGATGCAGGGTCCCGAGGGCGGCCCGCTGTTCTGGGCGTCCCCGCTGGGCTGGTCGCAGCAGAGCCGGGTGCTGGCCGGGGAACGCTGGTGGCCGCTCGGCCTGTCGCTGGTCCTGGCCGGGGCGCTGGTCGCGGGGGCGTACGCGCTGGCCTCGCGCCGGGACCTCGGGGCCGCGCTGGTGGCCCCGCGCCCCGGACGCGCGGCGGCGGCCCCGTGGCTGCGCTCGCCGTTCACGCTGGGGCTGCGGCTCCAGCAGGCGTCCATCGGCTGGTGGGCGGCCGGGTTCCTGGTCGGCGGCCTGGTGCTGGGGGCCATGACGGGCGCGATGACGAGCACCGACCTGCCCATCTTCGCCGGCGCGGACCTCGGGCGGGCCTGGGTCGCCCTCATGGTGTTCACGGGGTCGCTCTGCGCGGGCGTGTTCGCGGTCCTCTCGGCGGTGCGGCTGCGCGCGGAGGAGGCGCGCGGGCTGCTCGGTCCCGTGCTGGCCGGGCCCACCGGGCGGTCGGCGTGGCTGGGGTCGTCGCTGGCGGTCTGCGCGCTCGCGGTGGTCGTCCTGCTCGGGGCGTACGGGGCGGGGCTGGGCCTCGGGGCCGCCGCCTCGACCGGCGATCCCGCGCTCGCGGGCCAGGCGCTCGGGGCGAGCCTGCTGCGTGTGCCGGAGGTGCTGGTGCTGCTGGCCGTGCCGGTCGCGCTGCTCGGGCTCACGCCGCGCGCCGTGGGCGCGGCCTGGGGCGTCCTGGTGTACAGCGGGTTCGTCACGGTGCTGGGGCCGTACGCGGGGCTGCCGGGGTGGCTGGTGAACACCTCGGTGCTGTCGCACCTGCCCTGGCGCCCGCTCGGCGAGTTCGCCCCCGTGGCCACGGCGGCGCTCCTCGCCCTCGCGGCGGCCCTGGCCGCCGTCGGCCTCCACGGCTTCCACCGCCGCGACCTCACCTCGGGCTGACCGGTCGAGGGCAGGCCATCGCCCGCCGCTGCCACCACCCACGCGGACCCCCACCATGCACAGAACGTGGCAGCCGCCGGTGGAGCTGTCGCCGGCCGAGCAGATCATGACGCTGCCAGGTGCCGACTTTTGTGATGATTGGTGCAAAGGGTACGCGGTAGACGGGGAAATGAGGGTCGGAAGTGCGGGCTGACCAGCGTGGAAAGCGGCGAGGGCGACAGCCGATGAGACCCGATCCGGACTCGGGTGCGGCGGGGGCCTTCGCGGACCGGCTCCTGCGGCTGAAGGAAGAAGCGGGTGACCCCTCGTACGCGGAGATGTCCTCTCGACTCGGCGCGGCGGCCTCGAAGTCGTCGTTGGCCAGCGCCGCGCAGGGGCGGAAGGTGCCGAGCTGGGAAACGACCTGGGAGTTCGTCCGGGTCCTCGCGGTTCATCGCCTGGGGCGTGATCCCGAGGCGACCGAACGCGAGTGGCGAGAGCTATGGGAGCACACGAGAGCGGCTTGTTCGGCTGCTGACGCCGACGCCTCGGGTGGAGCGGTGGCCATCGGCGCGGGTGACGAGCCCGCAACCGGACCGCAGGCCGCCCCCGTTGAGGTCGTGGTGGTTCCGGCGCCTCTGTCGAAATTCGCGCGGTGGCACCGCGCACTCTTCGGCACCATGGCCCTGGCTGCCATCATCGTGCTCAGCCTGACCTCCCCTTATCTGGCAATGATCGTGGACCGAAACGACCCGGTGGCGGCGCCGACGGCGAGCCCGAGTGCCGCAGACAATTCAGAGTTCATTGCTGACGTGACGTATCCGGACGGCTCGAAGGTGCGACCGGGCTCTGTTTTCAGAAAGGTGTGGAGGATTCGCAACATCGGGATGACCTTCTGGGCGGACAGACGACTGACTCGCGTCAATCCCGGACCTTGCCGTTCACCTGAAATGGTGAGCATACCGCCGACAGCGCCTGGCCAAACCGTGGACATCGCGGTGGAGGTACAGGCCGTCGACGAAGCCGGGCACTGCCTCATCTATTGGAAGATGACCGATGCGGAAGGGCGGGTGCTGCTTCCGGACAAGCGCCCGGTGTTTCTGGACGTGCGGGTAGAGGCACCCTGACCTGCGGATCTATTTGTCCAATGTCCAAATCACCACGCTGGACGAACAATCCGTTGTCGGCCGGTGTTGCCTGTGCCAGCATGGCGGAGACCTTGGCACCCTAATGCCAGGTCAGGCGCAATCCATTCATGATGGGAAGGTAATAGTGACTCAGGCAATCCGTTCTCTGGCCATCGCAATGGGTGCGGTTTTCGTGCTGATGTCGTTCGGCAGCGGTGTTGCCGGGGCCGCCACTGCCTCCGCGTCCGCGGGAAGCGCGGCGGGCGTGCTGTGCAATGCCCCGGGAACCGGAAACACCACCGTTTGGGGTAAATGCTGGAGGGGCGGCACCTCGAAGACCAGTCAGGCGCGTCTCGTGTACTGGTGCGTCAACGCGTTCGGCGGCGGTTCGAAGCAGTACAGCACCAAATGGAAGACGATCCCGGCCGGCAAGACGGTCAAGTTCGTGGGCGAGTGCACTTTCAAGGCTCGCAACCCTTCCTTCCAGAGGCGCTGACTCGCCGCCGATGAACGGTTCCGCGGAAAGATGATCGATGAAAGGCAATGATTTGCGTACACGTAGCAAGGTCGCGGCCCTGGCCAGCATGGTGATGGCCGCTTCCTGGCTCATCGTCAGCGCCACACCGGCCAGCGCGGCCGGTGAGTGCGGGGCAGGCTACCGGAAGGTCGGCGACTACAAGATCGGATCCGTCGGCGCGTTGGAGGTGTACTACAACTCCTCCAACGGGAAGAACTGCGCCATCACCCGGGCCTCCCGCCCCGGCTCCGGCTACAAGCAGGCGGCCATCAGCGTGGAGAACAAGCCCTGGGCCGACTATGAAGAAGGAAACTTCAAATACTACGCGGGCCCGGTGCGTGTCAACGCGCGAGGCAAGTGCATCGACGTCCGGGGATACATCGGCAAGAAGTACGTCCTCAAGGAAAGTGTCCACTGCGGCTGACCCTGCTGAACGTGTCCGATCGCGTGCGGTAGGTATTGGTCCAGATCTCGGGGGGAGCCTGCGGTGCTCGGCTGCCCTGCCGTCGGCCACCCCCGAGAGCCCGGTCGCCGTGGCACTGAAGCCCACAAGGGCAGCACCCACCCCCGGCACCGGCAGCGGGCGCGGTTCCCACGCGGCCCCCGACGTGCATTTCGCCTGCCACGTGTCACGCGGCGCCTTCAAGGCGCCGCCCCAGGCGAGAACCTTCGCCCATGATCAGGCGAAGGTCTCCACCCCTCGGACGCCTCCCGCACTGCCACCGCCGACGAAGGCGGTGGCTTTCTTGTTCCATTCGACGTACGGAAGTCGATGGCGTTCTTCAGCCCGGCCGGGGCGTGGAGCAGGGCGACCGCGGGCCCCAGCCGTCGATCAGCGCGCCGTCGAGCACGGGCCCGGAGATCGGGGCGATCTGCCCGACGAAGCCGACCCTGCCCATCACCCCCGCGCCGGGTCGACTGCCCGATCGGGTGAAGACCCGTCACGTCGTTCATCGCTTGAATCCGCACCTTCCACCCGGTGGAACCTCAGGCGGGCGGCGGCACCGGACCGAGTGCGCGCCGGTTTCGGGATGGTTTCCGGCTCTTGACAAGGAGGTGACCGCGGCCCAGTATCTTCACCACTAACTTTATTCCTAAAGAAAGTCCTCGACACATGGCAGGCACGGACCGCGGCGATCTCACCAGGACGGCGATCCTCGCCCTGCTGGGCACGATCGGCCCGCTCAGCCGCAGTGAGATAGCCCGCGAGCTGGATCTCAGCCCCGCCACCGTCACCCAGCTCACCAAAGAGCTGATCGGGCACGGGATGCTGGAGGAGCTGGATCTCAAGCCGTCGCGCGGCGGCCGTCCTGCGCAGCGGGTCGGGCTGGTGGGCAGCGCCGGGCGAGCCCTCGGCGTGAAGGTGATGGCCGAGCACCTGGTGCTGGTCGACGTACGGCTCGACGGAGAGGTGCTCGGCTCCTGGGAGATCCCCCACGACCCGGCGGCGCCCGACGCGCTCGACCGCCTGGCGGGCGCCGTCGAGTCGGTGGTCCGCGAGGTCTCCGGTGTGCCGCCGCTGCTGGGGATCGGCGTCGGCGTGCCGGGCAGCGTGGACGACCAGGCGGTCGGCACGGTGAACGCGCCGACGCTCGGCTGGCAGGCGATGCCGGTGGGTGAGCGGCTGCGCCGCCGGCTCGACCTGCCCGTCCTGGTCGAGAACGACGTGAACGCGCTGGCCGCCGCCGAGCGCCTGTACGGCCGGGGGCGCACGCACCAGGACTTCCTCGTCCTGACGATCGGGCGGGGCGTCGGCGCGGCGATCGTCACGAACGGCCGCGTCTACCGGGGCGCGCGGGGCGGCGCGGGCGAGTTCGGTCACCTGCCGGTGGACCCGACGGGGCCGCGCTGCGGGTGCGGCGCCCAGGGGTGCCTGGAGGCGTACGTCGGCGCGGCGGGCCTGCTCGCCGCCGCCCGCGCCAGGTCGCTCGACCCGGGTTCGACGGCCGCGCTCGGGAGGGCCGCGGCGGCGGGCGACGTGGCCGCGCGCGAGGTGTTCACCGAGGCGGGAACGATCCTGGGCCGGGCCGCGGCGGGGCTGATCAACGTGGTGGACCCCGAGGTCGTGGTGGTGCTGGGCGAGGGCACGGCCGACTGGCCGCTCTGGCGTACGGGCTTCGAGCCCGCCCTGCGCGCGCAGCTCTACCCGGGACGGCGTGACATCTCCGTCGAGGTGGAGAGCTGGGACGACACGAGCTGGGCCCAGGGCGCGGCGGCCCTCGTCCTGGCCACCCCGTTCGACGCCGCCGGCGCGGCGGGCGAGCAGGGCCGCCTGGTCCGTGCCCGCCTGATCGGGACGACCTCATGAGCGCCCGCCCGGCCGCGACCCGGCGGGCGATCGGAGGCGGGTCATGAGCGTCAGGCAGGTGCTTCCCGAGGCGCCGTCCGAGGCGCCGCCCGCCCACGCGCGGCCCAGGCGGCGCGGCGGATGGCGGTACGCGGGCACGGTCGCGGTGTTCCTGCTGCCCAGCCTGGTCCCGCTGACGCTCTACACGCTGATCCCGATGGTCGCCTCGCTCTGGACCAGCCTGCACGAATGGGACCTCATCACCGACATGCGGTGGGTGGGCCTCGGCAACTACGCCGAGTTGCTCGGCGACCCGGACACCAGGGCCGCGTTCCTGCACACGCTGTACTTCATCGCCGGTTACCTGCCCCTCGTCTACCTCGGCGGCCTGGGCCTGGCGGTGCTGCTCAACCGGGCGATGCCCGCGCGCGGCCTGCTGCGCGGCGTGTACTTCCTGCCGGTGATCACGAGCTGGGTGGTCGTCGCGCTGATGTGGAAGTGGCTGCTCAACCCGGCCAGCGGCATCGTCAACTGGGCGCTCGGCCTGGTCGGCGTGAGCGGCCCCGGCTGGTGGACCGACCCCGCGTGGGCGATGCCGTCGGTCATCCTCGCCTCGGCGTGGAAGGACCTGGGCTTCGTGATGATCATCCTGCTGGCCGGGCTGCAGGCGATCCCGCGCGAGTACCAGGAGGCCGCCATGGTGGACGGCGCCACGGCCTGGCGCAGGTTCCGGCACATCACGCTGCCGCTGCTGTCGCCCTCGACGTTCTTCGTGGTGGTGATCTCGCTGATCAACGGCTTCCAGGTGTTCGACCAGGTCCAGATCATGACGGGCGGCGGGCCGGGCGGCGCGACGCAGGTGGTCGTGTCGCAGATCTACGACCTCACCTTCCGCTACGGCCGGGCGGGCATGGCCTCGGCGCTGTCGTGGCTGCTGTTCGCGGTCGTACTGCTGGTGACGATCGTGCAGATCCGGGGCCAGAGGCGGTGGGTGACCTATGGGTGAGAGGCTGCCGGGCAAGCTGGCGCGTTACCTGTTGGTGGGCGTCGGCGCGCTGGTCATGCTGTTCCCGTTCGCCTGGGCGGTGATCACCTCGATCACGCCGAGCGACGCCGTGCTGTCCGTGCCGCCCGACTTCACGCCCGAGGGCGCGAGCCTCGACGCGTACGGACGGCTGCTGGAGACGTTGCCCTTCTGGCGGATCGTGCTCAACAGCGCCTGGATCGGCGCCGCCTCCACCGCGCTGCAGCTCGTCACCAGCGCGATGGCGGCCTACGCGTTCGCCCGGCTGCCGTTCCCCGGGCGGGGCGCGCTGTTCTCGGTCTACCTCGCGACGCTGATGATGCCGCTGCCGGTGCTGGTCGTGCCGCTGTTCATCGAGATGCGGGCGTTCAACCTGGTGGACACGTACTTCGCGCTGCTGGCGCCGACGATCGCCTCGGCGTTCGGCGTGTTCCTGCTGCGGCAGGCCGTCAACCAGGTGCCCAGGGAGTTCGACGAGGCCGCCGTGCTCGACGGGGCCGGGCACTTCCGCATCTTCCTGTACGTGGTGCTGCCGCTGATCCGGCCGGCCCTGGCCACGTTCGCCATCTTCGGCTTCATGGCGAGCTGGAACAGCTACCTGTGGCCGCTGATCATCATCAAGTCGCCCGAGTTCATGACGCTGCCGCTGGGCCTGGCGACGCTGCACGGCCAGTTCACCACCCAGTGGGACGTCGTGATGGCGGGCTCGGTCGTGAGCGTCGTCCCGATCCTCATCCTCTACGTCTTCGCACAGAAGCACGTCATCGCCAGCGTCGCGCAGAGCGGGCTCAAGTAAAGGAATCCCCCCATGTCACGACACATCAAGATCACCGCCGCCGTCGCGGCGGCCGCGCTGCTCGTCTCCGCCTGCGCTCAGGGGTCGGCCACCAGGAGCGTGAGCGGCGCGGACGGCAAGGTGACGCTGCGCTACCTCACCTTCTCCGCCGCGCCCGACCACGTGAAGGACCTCGACACGATCGAGAAGGCGTTCGAGCGGGAGAACCCGAACGTGGACGTCGTCGTCGAGACCGCGCCCTTCGACCAGTACTTCACCAAGCTGCAGACCAGCATCGCGGGCGGCACCGCCCCCGACACGTTCGAGCTCAACTACGAGAACTTCGTCACCTACGCCAGCGCCGGATCCCTGCTCGACCTCGGCACGGTGGGGGGCGACGGCGACACCTCGGTGTACGCCCAGGAGTCACTCAACGCCTTCAAGCGCGACGGCAAGCAGTACGCGCTGCCCGCCTCGTTCTCCACCGTCGTGCTCTTCTACAACAAGGACCTGTTCAAGGCCGCCGGGGTGGCCCCGCCCACCGCCGCCTGGACGTGGGCCGACGAGCAGGCCGCCGCCGAGAAGCTGACCGACAGGAAGAAGGGCGTGTACGGCGACTTCCAGCCGGTGCAGTTCTTCGAGTTCTACAAGACGGTCAAGCAGGCGGGCGGCGAGTTCCTGTCGGCCGACGGCAAGAAGGCGGCGTTCAACGGCCCGCAGGGCGTCAAGGCCGCCACATGGCTGGTGTCGAAGGTGGGCAAGACGATGCCGACCGAGGCCGAGATCGGCGGCACCGCCGACTACGACACGAACCTCTTCAAGTCCGGCAAGCTCGCCATGTGGCACAACGGCATCTGGCAGTTCGCGGGCCTGAAGGACGTGCCGTTCGAGTGGGACGTGGTCGTCGAGCCGGGCGACTCGGCCAAGGCCAGCGCCGTCTTCCACAACGCGGTCGCCGCCTCCTCGACGACGAAGCACGGCAGGGAGTCCCTGGCCTGGGCCCGGTTCCTGTCGGCCTCGGACACCGCGGCCACCACCCGCATCCGGTCGTCGTGGGAGCTGCCGCCGGTCTCCGACCAGCAGTTGCTCTCCGCCTACCTGCAGGACCCCGAGCCGGCCAACCGGCAGGCGGTCTTCGACTCGCTCGAGTCGATCGCGCTGCCTCCGGTGATCAAGCGCCAGCAGGAGATGCAGGACGCGGTGACCACGGAGCTGAGCGAGGCCGCGGCCGGGCGCAAGTCGGTCAAGGAGGCGCTGGACGCCGCCGCCGCCGAGGTCGACGCGCTGCTCGGCTAGTCGCTTCCCCCTTTCCACGCACCCAGGTTCCACGCACTCAGGAGATTTCGTTGTCCCTCGTCGCGCACAGCCTCGACGTGATCAAGACGTTGCAAGCGCCTTCCGGGGCCTATCCGGCCTCGCCCACCTTCTCCGCCTACCGCGGCTACTCCTGGCTGCGCGACGGCGCGTTCATCGCCGAGGGGGTGAGCAGGCACGGCGACGTGGCCGGCGCGGACGCCTTCCACGCCTGGTGCGCGCGGGTGATCGGCGACCGCGCGGGCCAGGTGGACGCGCTGGTGTCCAGGGCGGCGCGCGGCGAGAGCGTCCCGGCGGGCGAGATGCTGCCGACCCGGTTCACGCTGGAGGGCGCGCGGGGCGACGACGACTGGTGGGAGTTCCAGCTCGACGGGTACGGCACGTGGCTGTGGGCGCTGCGCGAGCACGTCGTACGGCACGGCACGGCGGTGCCCGGCGTCGAACAGGGCGTCAGGACGGCGGCCCGCTACCTGACCGCGTTCTGGCGGGTGCCCTGCTACGACTGGTGGGAGGAGCACGTCGAGCACCGGCACGTGGCCACGCTCGGCTCCATCCACGCGGGCCTGCGGGCGGCCATCGCGCTCGGCGTGCTCGGCGCGGCCGAGTCGGTGGCGGCGGCCGAGGCCGTCGAGGGGGTCGCCGGGCTCGTGGAACGGGAGGGCGTCACGGCGGGCGGGCACCTGCGCAAGTGGCTCGGCAGCGACGCGGTGGACGCGAGCCTGCTGGCCTGCGTGGAGCCGTTCGGGCTGTACCCGGCCGGGCACCCGGTGGGCGAGGCGACCGTCGCCGAGGTCGAGCGGCAGCTCGCCCGCGACGGCGGCGTGTACCGCTACCTCGCCGACACCTTCTACGGCGGCGGGCGCTGGCCGCTGCTGGCCGGGTTCCTCGGCTGGAACCACGCCCGCGCCGGACGGCGGGCCGAGGCTCAGCGGTACCTGGAGTGGATGGCGGCGCAGGCGACCCCATCGGGTGACCTGCCCGAGCAGGTGTCCGACCTGCTGCTGTTCCCGGAGCGGCGGCAGGAGTGGCTCGACCGCTGGGGCACGGTGGCCACGCCGCTGCTGTGGTCGCACGGCATGTACCTGGTCCTCGCCGGCGAGCTGGGGGTGGGGGCGTGATCCGGCACCGGCCCCACGGCTCGGGGCACCCCTACGCGGAGACCGAGGACCAGCGCGTTCCCGCCAGGCCGCTGGACGGCGAGAGCGTGGAGCTGCGGGTGCGCGCGTCGGCGCAGGTGACCTCGGTGGTGTGCGAGTGGGCAGTCGACGGCGCCGCTCCCATCGAGCTGCCCCTGACCAGGCGCGACGACCCCGCGAGCGCGGACGCCACCGAAGGCGCGGACGGTGCGGTGGATGGTGGGCACCTGGCCTCCGCCCAGGCGCGGGCGGCCCGTGCCGCCGCGGGTTCGTGGCGCGTACGCACCCCCGCGCTCCAGGCGGGCAGCCGCTACGCCTACCGCTTCGTGGCCACGACGGGCGCGGGCGGGAGCCGGGCCACCCGCTGGTTCGAGGTGACGGCGGCGGCCTGGTCGGACGCCGGCGGCAAGCTGGAGGTCTCCGGCTCGGACCGGGTCGTGCCGGGCAGCGTGCGATGGCTGGCCGACGGGGACGGCGTGCTGCGGGTCCGCTTCGAGCTGGCGCTGGAGCCGGAGGAGCACGTGGTGGGCTTCGGCGAGCGGTTCGACGCCGTGGACCAGCGGGGCCGCACCCTCGACGCCGTGGTCTTCGAGCAGTACAAGGCGCAGGGGCGGCACGGGCGTACGTACCTGCCGATGCCGTACGCGATGGTAGTGGGCGGCGCGGCGAGCTGGGGCTGGCACGTCCAGACCACGCGGCGCACCTGGTACGACGTCGGCGCGGCCAGGCCCGGCCGGATCGTGGTCGAGGCCGAGACCGGCCCGGACGGCGAACTGGGCGTGCGCTTCTACCGTGGCGCCCGCCCCGCGGACGTGCTCGGCGCGTTCCTCGACGACGTGGGCCGCCCCACCGAGCTGCCGCCGTGGGTGTTCCGGCTGTGGGCCAGCGGCAACGAGTGGAACACCCAGGAACGCGTGCTCGCCGAGATGGACCTGCACCGCGAGCACGGCATCCCGGTGGGCGCGCTGGTGATCGAGGCGTGGAGCGATGAGACGACGTTCACGGCGTTCCGCGGGGCCGGGTACGAGCCGTCCGAGGAGCCCCACCGGCTGGCCGACTACACCTTCCCCGAGGACGGGCCGTGGCCGGACCCCAAGGGCCTGGTGGACGAGCTGCACCGCAGGGACGTCAAGGTGCTGCTGTGGCAGATCCCGCTGCAGAAGACCCGCCCGCACCCCCGCCACCAGGCCGCCGTGGACGCCCGGCAGCTCGTCGAGCGCGGGTACGGCGTACGCGAGGCCGACGGCCGCCCCTACCGCAACCGGGGCTGGTGGTTCCCTCTCGCGCTCATGCCCGACCTGTCCTCCCAGGAGGTCCGCGACTGGTGGACGGCCAAGCGCCGCTACCTGGTCGAGGAGGTGGGCGTCGACGGGTTCAAGACCGACGGCGGCGAGCACGCCTGGGGCCACGACCTGCGTTACGCCGACGGGCGCGACGGCGCGGCGGGCAACGGGCTGTTCCCCGTGCACTACGCCCGCGCGTTCGGCGACCTGCTGCGCGCGTGCGGCAAGGAGCCGGTGACGTTCAGCCGGGCCGGGTTCGCGGGCTCACAGCCGCACGGCGCGTTCTGGGCCGGGGACGAGGACTCGACCTGGGAGGCGTTCCGCTCCTCGATCCGGGCCGGGATCACCGCGTCGGCCTGCGGGATCGTCTATTGGGGGTGGGACCTGGCCGGTTTCTCCGGGCCCGTGCCGGACGCCGAGCTCTATCTGCGGGCGGCCGGGGCGTCGGCGTTCATGCCGATCATGCAGTACCACTCCGAGTTCAACCACCACCGCCGGCCCACCAGGGACCGCACGCCGTGGAACGTCGCCGGGCAGACCGGGGACGAGCGGGTGCTCCCGGTGTTCCGGCGGCTGGCCGAGCTGCGGGAGCGGCTGGTGCCGTACCTGGCCGAGCAGGCGCGGGCGGCGGTCTCCGGCGGCGCGCCGCTGATGCGCGGCCTGTTCTTCGACCATCCCGGTGACCCGGAGGTCTGGCGGCACCCGCTGCAGTACCGGCTCGGCGACGCGCTGCTGGTCGCGCCCGTGACCGAGCCCGGCGTGACGGAGGCGACCGTCTACCTGCCCGGGGTCGAGGGCGGCTGGGTGGACGTCTGGACCGGGCGGGAGCTGCCAGGCGGGCGTACGGTGCGCCTGCCCGCGCCGCTCGACCGCCCGCCCGTGGTGTGCGCGGCGGCGCACTGGCCCCGCCTCTCCCCCGTGTTCGCCACCTGAACGGCGCGGTGCCCCTATCCGTGGCGGCGGTGATCGGCGAGGACCTCGGCGATCACGTGCCGGTTCTCCGCCGCCTGTCCGGAGTCGGTGTCCAGGCTTTGCGCGAGCACGAGCAGGGCCTTCCACAGGGCCCAGCCGCGCGCACGGGCCCAGGTGGCGTCGTCCGCGCCGATCGCCCGGCGGAACGCCCGCCGGCTCTCCCCGGCGAACATCGTCCACGAGATCACCAGGTCGCAGGCCGGGTCGCCGACGCCCGAGGTGCCGAAGTCGATGACGGCGGTCAGCCGCCCGTCGGCCACCAGCAGGTTTCCGTGGGCGAGGTCGCCGTGGAACCACACGGGCCGCCCGCGCCACTCGGCGGCGAGCGCGGCCTCCCACACGGAGGCGGCCAGGCCGGTGTCGACGTGCCCGCGCAGCGCCGCCAGGCAGCGCCTGGTCTCCTCGTCGTAGTGCGCGGGCGGGGTGCCCCGGTAGAAGCTGTGCTCCCCGGCCGGCGGGCCCCCGGCGGTGTCGCAGCGCTGGAGCGCGTGGACGAACTCCGCCACCGAGACCGCGAACCGCGCCAGGTCGTCGACGCGCCCCCGGCCGGCCGTCTCTCCGGGCAGCCAGCCGCGTACGGACCACGGGAACGGGTATCCCTCGCCCGGCGCGCCCAGGCCCAGGATCGGCGGCACGGCCACGGGAAGCGACGGCGCCAGGCGCGGCAGCCACTCGTTCTCCTTGGCCACCGCCGGAACGTAACCTGCGGCCGTGGGCAGCCGCACCGTCATGTCGTCGCCCAGGCGGTAGGTGCGGTTGTCCCAGCCGTCGATCTCCACCGGCACGACCGGCAGGCCGGCCCACTGCGGGAACTGCGCGGCGATCAGCCGCTGCACCAGCGCGGCGTCGATTCCGGCGCGGCCGTCCACTGCGGTCGCGTTCATCCTTCGTGATCACCTCAGGTACGGATCTCGCACAGCCCGGTCGTTACCGGACCCACCTCACAGCCTGGGCCGGGGGGTGGGCAACTGATTTAGGCGGCGGGCCGCCGCGATCGGCGCCCTGGGCGTCAGGCGTGGGGGCCGAACGGGTCGGTGAGGTGGTCGCCGAGCGTACTGCGGCGATACAGCACCTGACGGCCCTGCCGGGCGCGGGTGACCAGCCCCGTGGCGTGCAGGACGCGCAGGTGCTGGGAGACGGCGCTGGCGGTGACCCGCAGGCGGCGGGCCAGCTCGACGGTCGGCAGCGGCTCGGCCAGCAGGCGCAGCAGCCGGGCGCGGGGCGCCCCGAGCAGCTCGGCCAGCGCGCCCTCGTCGGGGACCGGCGCCGGGGACCACAACGTGGCCACGGCGCGGCTGGGATAGACCAGGCTCGGCGGCTCCTCGGGGTGGACCGGCGGGGCGGGCTTGTGGGCGAACACCGACGGCGTCAGCAGCAGCCCCCTCCCCGACGCCGCGACGTGGTGCCGTCCGATCATCTTCGCGATGTACAGCACTCCCTCGTGCCAGCGCAGGTTCGGGTGCATGTCGGCGAAGAGCAGGCGGGCGCCGCCGACGGCCAGCCGCCGCGCCCGGTAGGTCATGTCGGCCTCCAGCACCAGCCGCATCCGGGGCCAGTCGGGTTGGATGGCCAGCTCCCAGTAGCGCCGCAGCAGCTCGCAGGCCGTGTCCCGGAACCTGGCGGCGGAGGCGTCGTCGGCGAGGATCGGCCCGGGGGCGAGCGCCGCCACCAGGTCGCGCCGTACGAGCGCCGGGGCCGCCCGGCGGACGATGGCCAGCTCCTCCCCGAACGCCGGCGCGAACGTCTCCGGCCGAGGGGTCAGGAAGTCCGGGAGCGCCAGCTTCTCCCCGACCAGGCCCATCAGCAGGCCGGTGTCGGCCGAGCCGAGCTTGGCGAGCACCGCCCTGCGCCACGGCAGGTGCACGACGTGCAGGCCGGGCTCGCGGAGCACCCGCAGGCTGAACACCGTCTCGGCCAGCGGGGAGATCGCGAACCGGGTGTCGGCCAGGTCCTCGACACTGAGTTCGAAGCTGATCATTAAGCCATACGCTACATCAACGCCGAACCGCCCCGCTCGCCGCCGCCCGGGCCCGAGGACGACGACAGGAGCGCGACAACCGTACGACAGGTCGGCTCGTTGTACTGGAACCACGTGTCCAGCGACGAAGGAGGCACTGATGACATCTCCCGTTCACGTCGAGCCCGGCGTCGAGTACGTGGCTTCCACGTAAGAGATCCCAGCACGCGTGGGCAGGAGCGCATCGGCGTTCCTGCCCACGCGTTCGTTCCGGAGAGGGGCCCCGGCTCATCGGTGGAAGGTGAAGCCGAACAGGCCCGGCTTGCCGACCGCGCACAACCCCGAGCCGTCGGGGAACCACGCGCAGTCGCGCAGGGCCCCGTCCACGACGATCACGGTGACGCATTCGCCGGTGGCGATGTCCCACACCCGCAGGCAGCCGTTCACGGCCGTCGTGGCGAGCCAGGCCCCGTCAGGCGAGAACGCGACGCCCGTCATCCCGTCGTCCAGCCCGAGCCGTCCCGTCCGCTCGCCGTCCAGCCCGAACCGTCCCGTCCGCCCGCCGTCCAGGTCGAACAGCTCGACCGAGCCGAGGACCGTGACCGCCGCCAGCGTCCGCCCGCCGGGGGCGATCGCCACCCGCTCGACGGGCCCGTCGGCCGCCAGGTCGCCGCCGAGCCGGTGGCCTTCGGCGCTCCACCGCCGCAGGTACCGGCCCGCCGCGGTGACGAGCCAGGTGGAGTCGGGCGCGACGGCGATGGCGGTCACCTCGCCGCCGGGATGGGTGAAGGTCCTCACCCTCTCGCCGTCCATCCGCGTGATCCACACCTCGTCCTGGTGGCCGATCGCCATCCAGGCGCCGTCCGGCGCGATCGCCACCGCGTCGAGGCCCGCCGTGCCCCGCGCGACTTCGCGGCGTACGGTGCCGTCGGCGTCGTGCAGCCGTACCGTGCCGTCGTCGGCGCCGCCGGTGAGCAGGGTAGTGCCGTCGGGCGCGATGGCCAGGTCGTTCACCCACACGTCGAGGCGGTCGGAGCGCGGGCCGCCGTCGGCGTTCCAGAGGGTGAGGCCGTCCGCTCCCGCGGTGGCCAGCCACGAGCCGTCGGGCGAGACGGCGACGGCGTGCAGGTCGGGAACGCGGCTCCGCGCGGTCACGGCGTCCGCCCGGTACGCGTCCCACACCCGGATCGTCCGGTCGTGACCGGCCGAGGCCAGCCAGGTGCCGTCGGGCGCGACCGCCAGGGCGGTGACCGCCTCGTTGCGATGGCCGGGCAGCCGGGCGCGCAGCCGGCCCCGCGCGTCCACGACGAGCACGTCGTCGTGATCCGGCAGGGCCAGCCACCGGGCGTCGGGCGCGACCGCCAGGGCGAACCCGCCGCGGACCACGTCACCCGGCCACGCGCGCGCGGTGCCGTCGAGGTTCAGCAACCGGAGCCCGTCGAACGTGAGCACCGCCAGCCACTCCCGCGTGGGCGCGAACGCGAGCGCCCCGGCTCCCTGGCCGGCCTCGTGGAGTACGGCCCTGAACGTGCCGTCGGCGTGCCACGACTCCACGACGGCCGGTCCGCCGACCGCCAGCCACGAGCCGTCGGGGGCGATCGCCAGGCACTCGTAGCCGTCGTCCCGGCCCGAGATCGCGGCCCGCAGGGTCCCGTCGGCGTTCCAGAGCCACAGGAACCCCATGCCCGCGGCGGCCAGCCAGGCGCCGTCCGGCGCGACGGCGACGGCGTTCACGGCCCCGGGGTGGCCGGCGAGCACGCCGCGCGGCGTCCCGTCCGCCGCCCACAGGCGTACGACGCCCGCCGAGTCCGCGCTCGCCAGCCAGGCGCCGTCCGGCGCGACGGCGAGGGAGAGGACGCTGGATCGGTGACCGAGCAGGCTGGGCAACTGGACGCCGTCCACGCGCCAGCGCACCACCCGGCCGTCCTCGTTCGCCCCCGCCAGCCAGGTGCCGTCGGGTGCGATCGCGACGTCGTTCATCTCCTTGCCGCGGCCGTCCAGGGTACGGACCATCGCGGGATGGGGCAGATCGGGCGGCGGCCAGCGGGACTCCAGCCAGGGCCGCCCCGTCTCCCGCAGCCACGCGTGGGCCTCCCCCGCCTTACCCGCCTCCCCCGCCTGCCCCGTCTGCCCCGGCACCCCGTGCAGCCGGGAGGCCAGGGTGGGCAGCGGGTCGGACCCGGTCTCCCGCGCGGCTTCGAGCAGGTGCGCGGCGGCGGTCACGGTACGCGCGAGCGAGACGGCCTCGGGGGTGCCCGCCTTCACCAGGTCCGCCACCACCGCCGCGACGCCCGCCCCGGCCAGCCGTCCGGCCAGCCACGAAACGTCGCACACCAGCCGGGCCAGCAGCTTCAGCTCACCGGCGGCCAGGTAGTGGCCGGGCAGGTTGCGCGCCGCCCACTCCGTGACGCCGGGCAGCAGGGCCCAGCGCCCTGGGGGCTCGTCCTGGTCGGCGTCGATCAGCCGCCGCCGGGCCCGGTCGAGCCCCTCGGGGCCGAGGCGGTGGCGTACGTGGGTCATGACCGCTCGATCGAGCACCAGGACCGGCTCGTCGGTGCGGCGCGCGAGCAACGACAGCCGCTCCAGCCGGGCGAGCAGCGCGGCGATCTCGCCGCCCACCACCCCCGCCGCGCCCCACAACAGGGCCACCGCACCGGCCGGAATCGACCGCTCACCGGCGAAGAGCCCCAGCTCCGTGAACCGCTCCGCGGCGCCGGGGGCCGTCTCGCGCAGCCGGGCGAGCGAGTGGTCCACCAGGGAGCCGATCAGGACCGCCCGGTGAGCGGGGTCGCGCAGGTCCACGCCGTGCGGCAGCCCGCCGGCGAGGTCCCCCGCCGCCATGCCCACCGCCGTGCCCACCGCCGTGCCCACCGCCGTGCCCGCAGAGGTGCCCGCCGCTTCCCCGGGTGAGGCGTGGCTCAGGAGCAGCGACCGGGCCAGCGTCAGCGCCCTCGGCCAGCCGCCGGTCAGCCGGGCCAGCCGGGCCGCCGTGCCCTCGTCCAGCCCAGGCACGTCACGGCGCAGGAGCGCCACGCTCTCGGCAGGGGTCATCGGGCCGACGCGCACGACGTTCGCTCCCGCTGGGACGTCGTGCGCGTCCTCCACCGTGACCAGCCACGTGATCCCCCGAATCATGTACATGAACGGCACGATCAGGCCGGCCTCCGGCAGCCCGTCCACCACCATCAGCCGGGGCCCCGGGGCGTACATGTCGTCCGTCAGCCGCCGGGCCGCCTCCTCCCCCCGCAGGGCGGCGACGAGTTCGTCCAGGTCGAGCCGGTAGAACGGCTCGGCGTTCGCACCCCACAGCCCGGCCGCCGCGTCCACCACGCCGTCGGCCCATCCCTCCCCGGAGGTGTCGCCGACGCGTGCCCAGCCGATCCCCTTGGGGAAGCGTTCGATCACCGCCGCCCGCCGCAGGGCGAGCGCGGCCACCGTGGTGAGCCCCAGTCCCCCGACGCCGTCCAGCCCCGGGGCCAGCACGACGAGCCCGCCGCGCCCCGAGGTGAGGGCGGCGGCCACCCGGTCGACCTCCGCCGGCCGTTCGATCCACCCCTCCGCGTCAGGCGGCACCCGCGTCATCGGTCTCCTTCCCGGGCCACGACTTCCCCAGGCCGCGACGGCCCCTCGCCTCCCGTCGGGTGGCCGTACCAGGCCGGGCATGTCATCACTGTGGCGGTGAGCGATGTCGCTTCGCTTTCGCCGGCGTGTCGCGGACGCGCCGACCGACTCCCTCGAGGTCAGGGCTTCGGCGGGACGTCCGGTGCGGGCTCCAGCATGGGTACGAGGAACTGCCGGGCCACAGCGGCGAGCCGCCGGTCGTCGTCGAGGTCGACGACGTGGCTGGGGATCGCCAGGAACGAGGCGGAGATCCGGACCATCAGCTCGGCCACGAGATCGGTGTCCAGACGGCCGGAGACCTGCCCCGCGCGCTGCTCGCGACGGAGCTGACCGGCGACGAACCGGCGTACGGTGGCCAGCGTCCGCGCCCCGTCAGTGATCATCGAGGGCACGAGCAGGCCGCCGATCAGCGGGTTGTCCCTGATGGCGCGCAACGAGCTGACGAAGCCCAGGACCACCCGGTCGGCGGCGGTGCCCGCCTGCTCGAGGTCGGCGAGCAACCGGTCGAAGTAGCGGCGGAACTCCCGGCGCACGACGTGTACGACCAGCGCGTCCTTCGTGGCGAACCGCCGGTAGACCGTGATGCGCGAGACCTTGGCCCGGCGGGCGACGTCCTCCATGGTGGAGCGCCGGATGCCCATCCGGCAGAACTGCTCGTAGGCCGCGTCGAGGATGCGGGCACGGGTCTCGTCGAGGTCGTCGGCCCGTTCGACGGCGTCGGCGTACGCGCGCTCGAGCAGCGACTCCGCATCGGCCATGAGCGCGGACAGGGCAGATTCCACGATCACCTCCCGCCCCTGATTCTGCCTCACTCCCCGTCGGCCGCCCGCTCGGTCGCGGGAGGCCCCGTTCGCGGGTCACGGGCGGGGGATGTTGCGCAGGTTGGAGCGGGCGAGCTGGATCATGCGTCCGACGCCGCCGTTGAGCACGAGCTTGCTGGTGGTGGTCGCGAACCCGGCCAGTTGCCGCCCCGTGATGCGCGGCGGCATGGACAGCGCGTTGGGGTCGGTGACGAGGTCCAGGAGCGCGGGGCCGTCGTGGTCCAGGGTCTGGCGGATGGCGTCCCGCACGTCCTTGGGGTCCTCGACGCGCAGGGCGTGCGCGCCGGCGGCGCGGGCGATGGCCGCGTAGTCGGTGTGGGGGTAGGTGGTCCCGTACGGCGGGAAGCCCGCGACCAGCATCTCGGCGTCCACCATGCCGAGCGCGGAGTTGTCGAACAGCACCACCTTGACCGGCAGGTCGTACTGGACCAGCGTGAGGAAGTCGCCCATCAGCATCGAGAAGCCGCCGTCGCCCGACAGGGAGACGACCTGCCGGGTACGGTCGGCGAGCTGCGCGCCGATCGCCTGGGGCATGGCGTTGGCCATCGACCCGTGGTTGAAGGAGCCGAGCAGGCGGCGCCGGCCGTTCGGTGACAGGTAGCGGGCGGCCCAGACGGTGCACATGCCGGTGTCGGCGGTGAAGACCGCGTCGTCGGCGGCCTCGTCGTCCAGGAGCGAGGCGACGTACTCGGGGTGGATCGGGCGGTGCCGGTCGACGTCGCGGGTGTAGGCGGCGACGGCGCGTTCCAGGGTGTCGGCGTGCTTGCGCAGCATCTTGTCGAGGAAGCGGCGCTCGCCCTTCTCCCGCACCCGCGGCGTCAGCGCGCGCAGGGTCTCGCGGACGTCGCCCCAGATGGCCAGGTCCAGCCGGCACCGGCGGCCCAGGCGCTCGGGGCGGATGTCGACCTGGACGGTGCGTACGTGGTCGGGCAGGAACGCGGTGTACGGGAAGTCGGTGCCCAGCAGGAGCAGCAGGTCGGCCTCGTGCATGGCGTCGTAGGCGGCGCCGTAGCCGATCAGCCCGGACATGCCGACGTCGAAGGGGTTGTCGTACTGGATCCACTCCTTGCCGCGCAGCGCGTGGCCGACCGGCGCCTTGACGCGCTCGGCGAAGGCCATGACCTCCTCGTGGGCGCCGGCGGTGCCGTTGCCGCAGAACAGTGTGACCGCCTGCGCCTCGTCGACCATCCGGGCCAGCTCGTCGATCTCGGCCTCGCCGGGACGTACGGCCGGCCGCCGGGTGAGCAGGGCGGGGTCGGCCGTCCGCTGGGGCGCGTCCTGGCCGGCGACGTCGCCCGACAGGCTGACGACGGCCACCCCGCCGAGCCCGACCGCGTGCTGGATGGCGGTCTGCAGGACGCGCGGCATCTGCTCCGGGTGCGAGATCAGCTCCGAGTAGTGGCTGCACTCGGCGAACAACCGGTCGGGATGGGTCTCCTGGAAGAACGACGTGCCGATCTCGGCGCTGGGGATGTGCGCGGCCAGCGCCAGCACCGGCGCCATGCTGCGGTGGGCGTCGAACAGGCCGTTGATCAGGTGCACGTGGCCGGGGCCGCAGCTTCCCGCGCACGCGCACAGCCGCCCGGTGAGCTGCGCCTCCGCACCGGCCGCGAACGCCCCCGTCTCCTCGTGCCGCACCTGCACCCACTCGATCGCGGGGTGGCGGCGCACGGCGTCGGTGACGGGGTTGAGGCTGTCGCCGACCACGCCGTACAGACGCCTGACCCCGGCCCGTGAGAGGAGGTCGACGAACTGCTCGGCGACGGTCTGCTTCGCCATGTGTCCCATCCCCCCTGCCGCCGTGCCCGGCGATGGCCCCTCGGCTTCCTGACACGTGGGCCCCGGCCCGTACGCGCGCCCGCACCGAAGCCCTGCCCCGGCCTCGTTCCCGCACGCCGCGCCGCCGGTCATGAGGGGGCCAAATCCTCGACGGCGGCGTCGCACGCCGACTCGATCTGCGACGGACGGTTATCGCTCGATGGCGCAGGGTAATGGTGTGGTGGCCGACCTCCCCCGTCACCGAGTCCCCTCCCGCCCCTTCCGCCCCTTCCGCCGTCCGCTTCCGTCGGCTGTCCCGGCTCCCCCGCCGGGGCCGGAACCGGCACCCCCGCCGATCGCCCGATCGCCGGGATCGCGAACCGAATGGAGAGCCCTCATGTCCGTGTCGTCCCCCGCGCGCCTGCGGATGCGCTTCGATCTCCTCGACCTGAACGCCAGCGGCGCGCTGACGTCCGCCGATCTCGCGCTCTTCGCCTCGCGTGTCCGTTCCGTGCTCGGCGTGCCCGCCGACGCGCCCAAGGGCAGGGCGCTGACCGAGGCGTGCCGGCGCTTCTGGGCAGGGCTGGCCGAGGCCGCCGACCAGGACGACGACGGGGAGATCACCTTCGCCGAGTACTCCTCGTTCTCGCACGACGCCGCGTGGTTCGCCGAGTACGGCGAGGCGTACGCGGTGGCGGTGCCCGCCGTGTGCGACCTCGACGACGACGGCCGCATCGAGCGCGACGACTTCCTCGGCTTCCACAGCGCCGCCGGGTTCCCGCTGACGTACTCGACGAAGCTCTTCAGCGACCTCGACACCGGAGGCGCCGGACGGGTGAGCACGGAGAGCTTCGCGGGGTTCCTCCGGGCGTTCTACACCGGCGCCGGCGACCTGCTCTGACGACGGCCGGGACCGCGCTCTCATGCTGGTGTGCGACGATCGCACGGTGAGCCGCGCCGAGTTGACGGCGCTGGCGGACGAACGGGCGGCCGGGCTCGCGGCCCACGGGATCGGGCACGGTGATCTCGTGGGGCTGTGCCTGCCCAACGGCCGCGAGTGGGTGGTGACGTACCTGGCGCTGGCCCGCCTCCAGGCGTGCTGCGTGCCGCTGAACGCGGCCTCCGCCGTCGCGGAGATCGCCCATGTGATCGGCGACTGCGGCATGCGCGCGCTGTTCGTGTCCGCCGAGCGGGCCGAGGCGCTGGCGGAGACGTGCGCCGACCGGGTGCTGCTCTGCCCGGACGGCGCACTGCCCCGCGCCCGGCCCGCACCCGGGCGCGGGTCCGGGCAGTCCCTGCCGACGCGCGCGGCCTGCCTGGCCTACACCTCGGGCACGACGGGCGCGCCCAAGGGCGTCATCCAGACGCGGCGGGCGGTGCGCGCCGGTGGCGCCAACCTGGCCGGGCGGTTGCGGCTCGGACCGGGCGACCGCGTGGTGACGGCGCTGCCGCTGGCGCACACGTACGGGACGAACGTCATGAACGCGGCGCTGGGCAGCGGCGCGGAGCTGATCCTGCTCGACCGCTTCGACGTGGAGACGCTGCTGGAGCGGGCGGCCCGGCACGCGGCGACCGTGGTGGCGGGCGTGCCCACGATGTACCGGCGGCTGCTGGCCCGGCCCGGCGACCTCCTGCCGCCCTCGCTGCGGTGCGGGCTGTCGGCCGGTCAGTGCGCCGGGGAGGACCTGGCCCTGGCCTGGGAGGAACGTAC
This sequence comes from Nonomuraea sp. NPDC051298, assembly GCF_055586305.1. Taxonomy (NCBI): domain Bacteria; kingdom Bacillati; phylum Actinomycetota; class Actinomycetes; order Streptosporangiales; family Streptosporangiaceae; genus Nonomuraea; species Nonomuraea sp. NPDC051298. The sequence goes on along the minus strand of NZ_JBVJIM010000013.1, from coordinate 137,597 downwards.
GGGATCCCCGTACGTGGAGGGGTGGGGGATGACGGAGCTGAGTGGCATGGCCACGCTCGCCGCGCCCGAGCTGACCGGCCGCCACGGCACGGCCGGGACGACGCTGCCCGGCGTCCGGCTGCGGGTGGTGCCGGCCGGCGCGCCGGGGCGCGAGGCCCCTCCGGGCGAGCCGGGCGAGCTCCAGGTGCACGGGCCGATCGTCACCCCCGGCTACTGGAACAGCCCCCGCCAGACCGCCGCGGCGATCGGCACGGACGGCTGGCTGCGCACGGGCGACGTGGGCGTCGTGACCCCCGACGGGCGGGTCCGGATCGTCGACCGGATCAAGGACGTGGTCCTGTGCGGCGGCTACTCGGTGTTCCCCGCCGAGCTGGAGCAGGCCATCCGGCGGCATCCGGCGGTGCACGACGTCGCGGTGGCCGGGCTGCCCGATCCCGTCCTGGGCGAGATCGCGTGCGCGTGGGTGGTGGCCGAGCCGGGCGCCGCCCCCACCGCCGAGGAGATCGTCGGGCACTGCCGGGCGCTCCTGGCCGTCCACAAGCTGCCGCGCAGGGTGATCCTCGTCCCCGGCCTGCCGGTCACCGAGCGCGGCAAGGTCGACAAGCGCGCCCTGACCGCGACGGTCTCCGGGAGGGAGTCCGCATGCCGCTGACCGGCCCGCTCGGGCCGCACGCACGCGCCGTCCCGCCGACCGGCCCGCTCAGGCCGCACGCACGCGCCGTCCCACCGACCGGCCCGCTCAGGCCGCACCCCCGCGCCGTGCCGAGCCCGGCGCGCCCGCCTGCGGGAGCCACGCCGTGATCGACGGGCCGCTCATCGTGGGCGCGGGTCCGGTCGGGCTGGCCGCCGCCCTGCTGGCCCGCGCCCGGGGCCTGCCCGCGCACGTGCTGGAACGGCTGCCCGCCGGCGCGCCCAAACCCGGCAGCCGGGCGATCTTCCTGCACCGGCAGACGATCCAGACGCTCGCGGCGGCCTGTCCCGCCCTCGCCGACCGGCTGGCCGCCGAGGGGCTGGTCTGGTCGGGGCGTACGACGTACTGGGCCGGGCGGCGGGTGTACCACCGCGGCTACGGGCCGGTGCACCCCTCGCGCGCGCCGTTCGTCACCCTCCCGCAGCCCAGGACGGAGAAGCTGCTGCGCGAGGCGGGTGAGCGCGCGGGCGTCACCTTCACCTGGGACGCGCGGGCCGACGAGGTGATCCCCTCCGACGCCTCCGTCCTGACCCGCACGACCTGCGGGCGGGAGTGGCGCTCGGCGTACGTCGTCGCGGCCGACGGGGCCGGGTCGGCCGTGCGGCGGCGGCTGGGCGTCCCGCTGAACGGCGAGCGCGGGGGCGAGGCGTTCGTCGTGGTGGACGTCGCCGACGATCCGGCCCGGCCGCTGCCCGGTGAACGGGTCTTCCACTACCGCCATCCGGCCGTGGCCGGGCGCAACGTGTTCCTCGCCCCCTTCGCCGGCGGCCACCGTGTGGACCTGCAGTGCCGCGCGGGCGACGATCCCGCGGCGCTGGCCGCCGACCCGCGCTCCTGGCTGCGGCCGCTGCTGCCGTCCGGGCACGCGTGCGAGATCATCTGGTCCTCCCACTACGTGTTCCGCCAGGCGGTCGCGCAAACCTTCACCGTCGGCCGGGTGCTGCTGGCCGGCGAGGCCGCGCACCTCTTCGCCCCCTTCGGCGCACGGGGGCTCAACTCCGGCATCGCCGACGCGGCCGCGGCGATCGGCGCCATCGCGGAGTCCGCTCCCGGCACGGACGCGCTCGCCGGCTACGACCGGGTGCGACGGGCCGCCGCCGAGCGCAACCGCGCCGCCGCCGGGATGGCGCTGGCGCACCTGACCGCCGCCGATCCGCGCCGCAGGGCCGCGCAACGGGCCGCCGCCCTGGCCGCCCGGGTGCTGCCCCGCGCCGGGGCCTGGCTCGACGCCCGCCCCTACGGACCGGGCGACGCCGGGATCCCCGGCAGCCTCTACTGAACGTTCGTCCCCCCGGAGGTTGTCATGACGCTCTCCAGGATCGCGCCGCGGGCCGTCAGCGCCGCCGCCTTCACCGATCCCCTGACCAGGACCCTGCTCACCCACGCGGGCTCCACCACGAGCCTGCTCGACCACGTCATGAACGAGCCCGTCCAGGTCCACGCCCTGACCCTGTCGGAGGCGACCGTGGGCGAGACGTGCCCCGAGGCCGCCGCGCCGCTCGGCCTGCCCGTCGGCGCGCCCGTCCTGGTGCGCCGTACGACGCTGGGCACCGCGCACCGGGAGGTCTCCCGCAACCTCGTCCTGGCCTCGCCCGACGGGCCGCCCTGGACCGGCCTCCTGCTGCGCTCCTGCGCCGGGCCGCTGGGACGGCACCTGCCCGTGCCGCACCAGCGCCACCCGCTGGGCCACGGCCTGGACGTGTGGGCCCCAGGACGCGCCGCCGTCGCCAAGTGGTACCTCATCGCCGACGGCGCGCGCCCGGCCCTCTTCGTCCGGGAGACCTTCAACCCCGCCCTCTTCGACCCCGCAACGACGGGCGGACGGCGGGCGGGCTGACCGCGACGGGCGCCTCACCCGTGCCGCGGACCCTGCCCAGCAGGAACAGGAACGGCCTCGGGCACCCCCGCAGCTCCATCGCCCCCATCACCAGATCGTCGTCGACCTTGCGGAACGCGTCGTGGACGGGCAGCGCGTCGTAGCACATGGTGGCGGTCACGACGCCGCGGTACTCCGCCATCCGCAGGCGCGCCTGCGGCCTGGTGGTGCGGGTGAGCGGCAGGGCGAGCCTGAACAGCGGGGCCGCCACGGGCAGGCGCGACAGGCGCGGGCGGTTCAGCAGCAGGTTGACGGGCAGGAACGACGGGCTGACCGCGACCGGCCGCCCGTCGCGCCTGGTGAAGACGAGCGGATGGACGTCGTCGGGGCCGTCGAAGCGCTTGCCGTACCAGCCGAAGGTCTCCAGCAGCCCGTCGAGCGGGTGGTCCGACCTGACCTCGCTGCCGCGCCACACGCCGAACAGCTCCTCGACGGCGACGGGGGCGAGGGAGTCGTAGTACCGCAGTGCGGCGGCGCCGTCCGGCCTGGCCCGGAGACCGTCGAGGATGAGCCTTCTGTCCCGTTGTTCGGTACTCATGACGCCCATTTCCCTCGGGAGCGCAAAGTGCGTGCGCCCGTAGGGTAAACCGGTGCGCGCCGGGAACCGCGAGGAACGATGATTTAACCTCATGAGTCCCATCGGCCCGAGTTTGGCGAGTTTTCGAGGAGAATCGAGGCCCTGGCCCGTCCGGTGATCATAGGAGTGAATGGGTGGGGGTAGAGACCTTTGTGGCCCGGCGATCGCCCGTTCGGCTCATCGTGACCGAGCGCGCGACACCGGGCGGGACGACCGCGAGATGCCGGAGGAAGGCGTGACGGGATGAGGCGCTACCGCAACGGCCGCGTCGCGGCGGCTCTGGCGGGTGTGTACGCCTGCCTGGTGGCGGCCCTCGGCGTCGTCTCCATGGTGATCCTGCTCACCGTGCACGATCCCATCCTGGTGTCCGCCGTGGCCCTCATGGTCGTCACGTTCCCCCTCGGGCCGCTGATCTGGTGGGGCTGGTCCCTGCTCCCTCCCGACTCCGTGGACCCGGCGTGGCTCCTCGTGGCCCTCGCGGCGGCGGGGCTGCTGCAGGCGTACCTGATGTGGCGTCTTCTGCGCGGCCCCGCGCTCCATGCGCCGTAGCGTAATAACACTTTTGCGCTTGTCGTAGTGAAACATCTATTTGCCACCTCTCTGACCTTCTTTGTAGGAACTGGGTGGCAGTGTGGAGGTCGGCGGCCGTTACGGCCCGGTGGCCATGGGGAGCCGCGCCGATGTGCTCGCCATGCCACCGGGTCCCCGCGGGAGCACCTTCGCCCGGATGCGGCCCGAACGCGGCCGTCGCAGCCGGCCGATCCGGTACGGCTGACACGTCACCTCGGGGAGGCCGGAGGAAACGCTGTGAGACCCGAAGCGCCAGGCATGGCGGCGCGATGAGCCTGCAAAACCGGCTGGCGCTCTTCACGGGCATCGCGGTCTGCCTGCTCTGCCTGGGTTTCTCCGCCATACTGCTGGGGGTGGACCACCGCGCGGCCACACTGAGCCTCACCGACGAGGTACGCGCCGACGCCGAGCTGGCCGCGTACTACGTCCAGCGGAACGACCACGTCGCCCCGCTGCCCACCATCCCGACCGGCCTGATCCATCCCATCCAGGTGGTCGACGCGCACGGACGGGTGGTCGCCGCCAGCCGTGAGCTGCGCGGCAAGCCCGCGCTGACGGCGCGGATGCCGTCGCCGCAGCGCACGGCCAGCGGTGTCATCTGCGGCGCGGTGTTCGGCCCCGGCCACTGCGACATCGTGGTCGCGCAGCGGGTCTACCGCGACAACGACTCCTGGACCGTCTACGCCGCGTCGCCGTCGCTGCCGTTCTACGTCCACAAGGGGCTCGCGACGGTGCTCCTCATCGGGACGGCCGTCTTCACCGGGGCCGCGGCCGTCTGCGCCCGCGTGCTGATGGCGCGCAGCCTGGCCCCGGTGGCGCACATCCAGCGGCGGCTCGACGACATCCGCAGCACCGACCCGAGCGGCAGGGTCCCGGTCCCGGAGGTCAAGAACGAGATCTACTACCTGGCCGGCAGCGTCAACCTCTGCCTCAACCGGATGGAACGGGCGATCGCGGAGCAGCGGCGTTTCAGCACCGACGCCTCCCACGAGCTGCGCACCCCGATCGCCGCGATGCGCGTGCAGTTGGAGGACGCGCTCATGGCGCCGCAGGACACCGACGTGCTCACGCTGTGCAACGCCGTACTGCCCAGCCTGGACCGGCTGGAGGCGGTCTCCACCGGGCTGCTGATGCTCAGCGGGATCGACTTCGGCGCCCGCGAGCCCGCGCAGGCGGTGGACCTGGCGGAGGTGGTCACCTCGGCGCGGGGCGAGCGGCTCTGGACGAAGAACGTCATCGCCCACCTCGCGCCCGGCGTGCTCGTCGCGGGGCAGCCGTCGAAGCTGCACGATCTGGTCGGCCGGCTGCTCGACAACGCCGAGCGGCACGCGCGTACCACCATCACCCTCGTCGTCCGGCGGGAGGTGGAGCGGGCGGATCGGGACGGCGGGTTCGCGGGCGGCACCGCCGTGCTGGAGGTGCTCGACGACGGCGACGGGATCCCGCCGGACCAGCGCGAGACGGTCTTCGAACGGTTCACCCGGCTGGACGCGGCGCGCAGCAGGGACGCCGGGGGGTTCGGGCTCGGCCTGCCCATCGCCCGGCTGATCGCCGAGAGCCACGGCGGCACGCTGACCGCCCACGACCCGGCACCGGGCACCGGCGGAGCCCGTTTCGTCCTCTGCCTCCCCCTCGCCCCGCATCCGTGATCGCCGAACTCCGGCTCTGCAGGAGCAGGAGCAACCCCCTGACCTGGGCGGGTTGCGCAGCCGTCGATAATCGTTAATTCTTAGGAAGGTTTCCTTTTTATTCCTGTCTTCATCCCCCCAGGAGCACAGGTGCGCAAGAGCACGATCGCTGCCGTGACGGCTGCCACCGGAATGCTGGTTCTCCTGCCGGCGTCCGCGGCCAACGCCCACGGCACCATGTCCAATCCGCCGAGCCGCGTCTACGTCTGCAAGAACGAGGGTCCGGAAACGCCGAAGTCCGCCGCCTGCAAGGCCGCCGTGGCCGCCGGCGGCACCCAGGCCTACTACGACTGGAACGAGGTGTCGCTCCTCGAAGCCGGTGGACGGCACCGCGAGCTGATCCCCGACGGCAAGCTCTGCAGCGCGGGCCGCGACAAGTACCGCGGGCTCGACCTGCAGCGCGCCGACTGGCCCGCCACCCAGGTGCGACCGGGCAGCTTCACGCTGACCTACCACGCGTCCGCGCCGCACGGGAACAGCAACTTCGAGTTCTACATCACGCGTGCCGGCTGGGACCCGACCATGCCGCTCAAGTGGTCCGACCTCGTGCACATCCAGACGTTCAACAACCAGAACCCCACCACGTTCACGAACTGGACCATCAACCTGCCCCAGCGCAGCGGCAGGCACATCCTCTACTCGATCTGGCAGCGCGTGGTGGGCAGCAACGAGGCCTTCTACACCTGCTCGGACGTGGACTTCGGCGGCGGCGGCACGCCCACCCCCACACCCACCCCGACCCCGACCCCGACGCCCACCCCCACACCGACGCCGACCCCCACGCCGACCCCAACCCAGCCGGGTGGCACGTGGAGCGCGGGCACGGCCTACAGGGCCGGTGACCGGGTCACCTACGGCGGCCTGACGTACGAGTGCACGCAGCCGCACACCTCCCTCACCGGCTGGGAGCCCTCGAACGTGCCCGCCCTGTGGAAGCGCGTCTGACCCGTCGATGACCACCTGCGGGCCCGGCCAGGGCCCGCCCACCGGACGAGGCCGGAGCGCCACGCCTGGCCTCGGCCGAGGCCGGGGAGCCGCGCCCGGCCTCGTCCGATGCCCCGTTGCGGCCTGCAGCCGCGGCTCGGCCGATCGCCTAAGCGCGGCTGTAGGCCGCCTTGCGCAGGGTGTTGTCCAGCGCCAGGCGGGCGGCGTCCGTCACGTTCCTGTCGAAGGTGGCGACCACCGAGATCCCGTTGTTCCACATGGCGAAGAACGCGCCGAACTGCCTCGGCGTGGTCGCCGACGACTGCCAGCTCCCGTGGTGGAACACATTGCGGCCCTGCGGGGTCGCGACCACGAACACCCCCAGCGCCGCGCTCGGCGAGCGCGAGTTGGCCTTGGCGTCGATGAACCGGTGCGCCGCCGGGCTCAGCAGCCGCGTGCGGGGGTCGAAGGCGCGGGCGAACATCGCGTAGTCGACGGCCGAGATCTCCCACCCGCCGAACGCCCCCATCGCCCGGGTGCCGGCCCCGATCCTCGCCTGGCCCGCGCCGCGCGGCGCCAGCGCCACCCGGCGGCAGTAGCTCTCGTACGACTCACCGGTGACCGTCCTGATCACGTACCCCAGGAGGGCGTAGTTGATGTTGTTGTAGACGTCGCCCGACGGCATCGTCAGCAGCGGCTGGGCCAGCGCGCGGCGGATGAGGGTCAGGTCGGCGGAGGCGGAGTTCGGCACGTCGCCCAGCCCCTTCTGGGAGGGGTCGGCGGAGATCCTGCTGCGGTGCCGGAGCAACTGCTCGATGGTGATGTCACCGACGGCCCGGCTCGACCACGGCCCGGTCGCCCGGCGGAAACGCGCACCGAGCGAGCTGAGGCGGGTGTCGAAGCGGAGCCGTCCGTTGTCGATGAGCGACATGACGCACACCGCGGTGATCGCCTTCGAGAGCGAGGCCACGGGCGCGGGCGTCTCCGCCGACATCTCGTTGGAGCCGTAGGAGCCGACGAGCTGGTTGTCCCGCATCACGGCCAGACCGGCGTTGCTGATCTTGTTGTCGAACAGCCAGGCCCGGAAGGCGGCGTGGACACGGTCCTGTACGGGAGCCTGGGCGGCGGCGGACACGGCCCCGGCGGCACCCCCGGCCACGGCGGGCACGGCGGCAGCGGCGGGCACTGCGGCAGCGGCGGGGACTGCGGCAGCGGCGGGGACTGCAACGGTGGCGGTGGCGGTCGCCGTGGACACTGCCAGGGCGAGCAGCACCAGGCGCCGAGCGTGCGCGATGAGACTGATCATCGGATCTCCTGTGGCGAGCACGATGCCCCTGCGATGCCGCGGGGCCCCTTCCCTCCACAGATAGCCCGCCCCGCCTGCACCGCACTTGCAGCGCGCATGCCAGCGCCCGGATCCCACCGGGTGACCGATCCGAGCCGTCTTGGGCGACACGGAAGGCCAGTGGAGAACGACCGCGGACGACAGCCCGGCGCGGCACCGGCGTCAGCAAGATCACTGACCCGGCCGGGACGCCTCCCGGGCGGGGTCGGGCCGCGGCACGGGGACCGTTCCGGACACGGCGGCCCCTGTCGCGGCCCCGGTCGCGGTCCCGGTCGCGGTCCCGGTCGCGGCGATGGCCCGGCGCCGGTCGGGCAGGTGGATGAGGCGCCAGGCGATCAGCGCCCCGGCGAGGTAGGCGGCGCCGACGAGGAGGAACGACAGGGCCGCTCCGGCGGTCCAGCCGGGGGCGACGGCCAGGACGGCGCCGATGGAGGCGATGCCGACGAGGGAGCCGACCTGCCTGTTGGCGTTGAGGACCGAACCGGCGATGTTGGCGTGCCGGGTGCCCGCCGCGTCCACCGTGGCCGCCGTCATGGCGGGGGAGATGAAGCCGCCCGCGATGCTGGTCAGGCCGAGGGCGACGGCCGGCATCCAGTACGGGGTGGATGGCGAGAGCGCGACCAGGGCCAGCGAGGCGGCCCCCGCGACCACGAAGGAGACGGCCAGCAGCGGACCGGCCGCGATCCGCCCGGAGACGCGGGCGAAGACGATGTTGCCGACCGGGATGAAGATCGTCAGGGGCAGGATCTCGAGCCCGGCCTGGAGCGGGCCCGCGCCGCGGGCGTGCTGGACGTACAGGCCGATCATGAACAGCGAGCCGTAGAGCGCGGCGTTGAACAGGAACCCGACGGCGTTGGCCCCGGCGAAGCGAGCGCCGCGGAACAGCGTCCACGGCATCACCTGGTTGCCGGTACGGCGCTCGCGGCCGACGAGCAGGACGACGGCGAGCGTCGCGGCGGCGAGGGAGCCGATCACCGGGGCCGAGTTCCAGCCGAGCTGGGGCCCCTCGATCAATGCGAAGCTGATGCCGGCCAGCCCGACGATGACGGCGGCGTGCCCGGGAACCGCCAGCGGCCGGGCGTCCCCCTCCGACTCGGTGATGTACCGGCGGGTCAGGAGCATGCCCGCGAGGCCGACCGGCAGGTTGACCAGGAAGATGCTGGGCCAGCCGAACGCGCCGACCATGATGCCGCCGACCGTCGGGCCCAGCGCCATGGACGAGGAGACGATCGCCGACCAGATGCCCAGCACCTTGGTGCGTTCGCGCGTGTCGGGGAAGGCCCGCACCAACAGCGCGAGCGAGCTGGGCATGAACAGCGCCGCCCCGACCCCCTGCAGGAACCGCGCCGCGATCAGCGTCTCGATGCCCGGCGCCAGGGCGCAGGCCAGCGACGCGCCGCCGAAGATCGCCATTCCCCACATGTAGACCCGTCTGGCGCCCACCCGGTTCGCCAGGCCGCCGGCCAGCATCAGCAGGGCGGCGAAGGTGAGGACGTAGCCGTCCACGGCCCAGGTGAGCTGGGAGAGGGAGGCGTGCAGGCGTTCCTGGATCGTGGCTCCGGCGACCTGCATCACCGTGGCGTCCAGGCTCGCCATGACGAACCCGGCGGCCAGCGCCGTGATCTTCATCGGGCCCGGCAGGACCTTGGACATGATCGACCTCCGACCCCTGAAATCTAAGCGGACGCAACGCGTCCGGATTGACACGCTAACGCAACCGGACGCCCCACGCCCAGTTGAATCGGACTGGAACTGTCCACTTATTGCTAGGCTGTCCGCATGACGGCAACGGCACCCGCGGTGGACCGGCTCCTGGACGACGGCTCGGGCCGGCGCCCGCGGGCCGACGCCCGGCGCAACCTGGAACGCCTCGTCGCCGCCGCCCGCCAGGCCGCCACAGAGGGCGGCGAGATCACCGCCCATGAGATCGCGCGTCGCGCCGGGGTGGGCATCGGCACGTTCTATCGCCGGGTCGGCTCTCTTGAGGCCCTCCTCGAGGCGGTCCTCGGCGAGGTGCTGGGGGAGATCATCGCCAAGGGCGACAAGGGGATGGCCGATCCGGACCCCTGGGCGGGCTTCACCAGCTTCGCCCTGTCCTACATTCACCTCCGCAACGAGCTGTGCGACGTCAACAAGCGCCTCGGTGACGTTCTGGACCACTCCCGAGCCGAGCTGCGCGACCGCATCCGGCTCCTGGTGGAGCGAGCCCAGCGGGCCGGGGCGATGCGTACGGACGTGACCTGGGAGGACGTGGCGTTCCTCATGGTCGCCGCGTCCTCCACCGGGCCCCACACCCTGGGCCTCCAGGCGGGCGCCCGCCAGTGGGACCGCAACCTCCAGGTCGTCCTTGACGGCCTGCGCGCCCCCGCCCCCGGCCCCCTCCCCGGCGCACCGCCCGCCCTGGCCCCCCGACCACAGGACCCCTGACCACAGCCCCCGAGCAGCCGCCGCGTCACGTCGTGGATCTGCCGGGGCCGCCCACCTCACCGCTGGAGGCGGGCGACCGTCAGAACCCCGGCCGGCCGGACCCCTGCTTCCGCAAGGTCTCTTCATGAACCCCGCTTCCACGGGGCCGGTTGCCGCGCCCTCCGCGCACGTCCCCATCCCGCCCGCCTCCACCACCACGGGTGCGGCCGCCGACCGGCCTTCCGGCCGCTGGCCCGGCCTGATCGCCACCGCGCTCACCGCAACCGTGGCGGTGATGCCCGGTTTCGCCGTCGGCGCGCTCGCCACGTCGATCGAAGCCGACCTGAACAGCTCCCGCAGCGCGCTCGGCCTCGCCATGAGCGCCTTCAACGCCGCCACCGCCCTGGGCTCACCCATCGCCAAGCGCCTGGCCACCCGGCTGCCCGGCTGCCCGTACCGGCCTCGCTCGCGATCGCCGCGCTGGCCGCCGCCGTGGTCATGACCGTGACCGCGCAGGTACACACCCTGACCGGCTGACGGCGCGGCTCGTCGCAGGCGGCCTGGCCAACGGGCTCGTCCAACCGGCGGCCGGACGCCTGATCGCCGCCCGCGCCCCGGCGCACGCCGCTCGCCGGCCACCGGCCTGGTGGGCGCGGCACTCGGCGCGGCCACACTGCTGCCCGGCGTGCCGGTGGCATTCGTCGTGCCGCAGTACGGCTGGCGCGTCTCCATGCTCGTGGCCGGGCTGATCGCCCTGCTCCCGATCGTCCTCGCCCCGCTGGCGAAGACGCCCGCTCCCCCTGCGCCCGCTCCCCCTGCGCCCGCTCCCTCTGCGCCCGCTCCCACTCCGGCCGCTCCCACTCCGGCCGATTCCCCGACGGCCGGTTCGCGGACGGCCGATTCACGAACGGCCGGTTCGCGTACGGCCGATTCCCCGACGGCCGGTTCCCCGACGGCCGGTTCGCGGACGGCCGCGGGCGACAACCGATCGTTGTCCCAGCGACGACCGGCCGCGTCCTGGTGCTATGGGCGCTGGCCGCCGCGCTCTCGGCGACCGGCAACAACGCCGTGGCCACCTACTTCGTCCAGCTCGGCGGCCACGCAGGACTGCCCGCTCCCCTCACCGGCAACCTGCTGTCACTGAGCGCGGTCCTGGCCATCGCGGTACGGCTGGCGGCCGGCGCGCTCACCGACCTGGCCCCCCGCCACAACCCCGCCGTCATCACGGCCATGATGGCGACGGGCGCCCTCGGCCTGGTCCTGATCGCGACCGGCTCCCCAGTGCTGTTCGTGGCCGGTGCCGTATTGAGCTTCTCGGCGGGCTGGGCCTGGACCGGCCTGCTGCTGGCGACCACCCTGCGCCTGGTGCCCAGCCGGACCGAGAGCGCCGGCCGCACCGTCCAGGTGGGCATCTACAGCGGCGCCTCCGTCTCTCCCTTCGCGTTCGGCGCGCTGTCCAGCATGCTCGGCTTCACCGGCACCGCGCTGATCGCCGCCCTCGCCGCCCTCGCCGCCATGGCGGCCGCCGCGGCCGCCATGGCGGCCATGGCGGCGGGCGCGCTGACGCTCCGGCGTCGAAGGGCAGACACGCGTCGTCACGCGGCCCGCTCGGCCCGCGCCAGTGCCCCGCGCGACGAAGGTCGCTAACATGTCGGAGATGACGCCTGTGGACGCGATGTCCGTGTCACCGGTCGGCACCCTCTTCGGGGTCCCTTTCGGCGACGACCTGTCAGCGAGCAGGCTCGTCGTGTTGGGCGTGCCCTTCGACATGGGCTATCACCCCACCAGAGTCGGCGCGCGTTCCGGTCCCGCGCATGTGCGGACGCACTCGGCCCTCGTCGCCGAACATCTCGACGGGTTCGGGGCGAACCTGCTCCGGGAGCTGGGCGTGGTCGACGCGGGCGACGTCGACGTCCTGCCGGGCGATGTCGGCAGGAGTTTCCCCGCGATCGAGGCGGAGGTCTCGCGCATCCTCGCGGCGGGTGCGGTGCCGCTGACCCTCGGCGGCGACGGGGCGGTGACGCTCCCCCAGCTCCGCGCACTGAAGCGGCAGCGTGAAGGCGGCTTCGCCGTCCTCCACTTCGACGCGCACACCGATGCCTACGACGGCATCTACCCCTACGAGTACAACAACGCCAACACCTTCGTCCACGCCGTGACCGAAGGGCTGATCGACCCCGCCTCGTCGCTGCACGTGGGCATGCGCGACACCGCCCACCGTGGTCACCCCGGCATCGTGGGCGTGGCCCGCGACCTGGGCTACGAGGTCGTCACCATGGACGAGTTCACGGCGATCGGCGTGCCCGCGCTCGTCGAGCGGATCCGCGCCCGGTTCGACGGCGTCCCTGTCTATCTGTGCTGGGACATGGACGTGTTCGACCCTTCGGCCGCGCCCGGCGTGGTCACGCCGTCCTGGGGCGGGATCTCGGTGCGGGAGGGGCTGAGCATCCTGCGCGGGATGCGCGGGCTCGAGTTCGCCGCCTTCGACGTCAACACCGTCAGCCCGCCGCACGACCACGCGGGCCTGACCGGCAGCCTCGCGGCTCAGGCCGCGATGGAGTGCGTCTTCCTCCTGGACGCCTCTCCGCGCTGACGGCGCACGCCTGACCCGTCCGCCAAGATCCCTCCTGTTAACCCGTGAGTTGTCTTCCTGCCATTCGCCCCATCCACGCGTACGCAAGGGTGCCAGTGAGACGGCAGAGCGGGCACGGGGAGTGGGAACTGTGACGACGGATCAACGGCGCCGCGGCACCGGCAGCGGACGGTTCCTGTGGGAGTTCATCAGATCGCCCCTGCGTACGGCCGCGCTGCTGCCGAGTTCGGCGGAGCTGGCGGAACACATGGTGGTGGGGGTCGCGGAGCGCGGAGAGCCGGTGGTGGTGGAGCTGGGCGCGGGCACGGGCGCGTTCACCTCCGCCATCCAACGGCGGCTGAACGGCCGCGGCAGGCACGTCGTGGTGGAGCTCAACGACCGGTTCGCGGCGGAGATCGCCCAGGCGTACCCGTCGGTCGAGGTGGTGTGCGACGACGCCGTACGCCTGCCCGCCCTGCTGGCCGGACTCGGCGTGTGGAGGGTGGACGTCGTGGTCAGCGGGCTCCCGTGGGTCGCCTACGCCGGGGAACCGCCGCTGATCGAGTCGGTCGCCCGGGTGCTCTCGCCCGAAGGGGTCTACACGCAGTTCGCCTACAACTGGACGCGCTGGGCCGCGCCGGCCCGGCGGCTGCACGGTGGCCTGCGGGCGCAGTTCGAGGAGGTCGTCACCACCATGACGGTGTGGCGCAACCTGCCACCCGCAAGGGTCTACGTCGCCCGCCGCCCCCGCACCCGTACCGGCCCCCACGCCCACGCCCACCGGACGGACGACTCGCTCACCTCCGACCAGCTCACCTCCGACCAGCTCACGTCCGACCGGCCCACCTCCGGGCGGTTCACCCCGGACCGGTTCACCTCCGACCGGTTCGCCTCCGGCCAGTGAGCCGCCGAACGTGGCGGTCCTCCCTCGCCCGGCGGGGCGGCCGGGCGGACCGTCGCGAGCGTCCTGACGCGTGGAAGGGGGTGGCGGCGTGCCGCCAGGAACGAGTCGCGCCGCACCCCGATCCGCCCGCAGGAGGGTTCAGCGGGTCACCGCGAGCGTCCGCTTCCTAGACGCGTAGATGTCGTCGATCAGCCGATACGTCCGCGCCTGCTCGGCGGTGAAGATACGGTCGCGCTCGATGTCCTTCCTGATCTCCAGCATCCCCCTGCCGGTGTGCCGGGCCAGCATCTCCTCCTGCTGGTCACGCATCCGCAGGATCTCCCTGGCGTGGATCTCCAGGTCGCTGCCCTGCCCGCGCCCGCCCTCGGTGTGCGGCTCGTGCAGCAGCACCCGGGCGTGCGGCAGCGCGGCCCGCTTGCCCGGCGACCCGGCCGCCAGCAGCACGGCCGCCGCCGAGGCCGCCTCGCCGATGCAGACCGTGTGGATCTCCGGCCGGACGTACTGCATCGTGTCGTAGATGGCCGTCATCGCGGTGAACGACCCGCCCGGCGAGTTGATGTAGAGGTTGATGTCCTGGTCGGGATCGAGCGACTCCAGCGTGAGCAACTGCGCCATCACGTCGTTGGCGACGGTGTCGTCGATCGGCGCCGCCAGGAACACCACCCGGTCCTCGAACAACTTGTTGTACGGCGTCATCTCCTTGAAACCGTACGAGGTGCGCTCCGTGAACGAGGGCAGCACATAACGCCCGCTCATCTCAGTTCATCCCTTCCGCGACGTGGTCGACGATGCCGTAGTCGAGGGCTTCCTGGGCGGTGAACCACCGGTCGCGGTCGGAGTCGGCCTGGATGCGCTCCAGCGGCTGACCCGTGTGGCGGGCGATGATCTCGGCCATCCGCCGCTTGGTGTAGAGCATGTTCGCGGCCTGGATCTGGATGTCGCTGGCCGAGCCGCCGATGCCGCCCAGCGGCTGGTGCATCACGATGCGGGCGTTGGGCAGGGCGTAGCGCTTGCCCTTCGCGCCCGCCGACAGCAGCACCTGACCCATCGACGCGGCGAAGCCCATCGCCACCGTCTGCACGTCGCACGGAATGAACTGCATCATGTCGTAGAGCGCCATGCCCGCCTGCACGGAGCCGCCCGGCGAATTGATGTAAAGCGTTATGTCGCGCCGGGGATCTTCGGCCGCCAGCAAAAGCAGCTCACCGCAGAGCCGGTTGCAAATGTCGTCGTCGACCTCCTGACCGAGGACGACGATGCGCTCCTTGAGCAGGCGCTGGCTGAGCTGATCAGGCCACGCCGCGCGCTGGGTCTCCGTCATGACGGACGCCTTTCTGTGCGGGTATTTCTGCGAAAAACGTTAGTCCCGGGCGACCGCAATTCCAGAAAGTTTTCGCTGGCGGCGCATTTCTCTTAAAGCGCATTACTCCGAGAGCGAATTTTTATCGACAGGCAATCCCGAATGTGAGATGGCCCCCGCCACACCTCGCGCAAAGGACCCGCGACCGCACGCCACCGGTGCTCACGCGAAGGACCGGCGACCGCCCGGCCACGAACGGCCACCGGCCATCCGGGAACGACCCGCCCCGCTACGGGCGCACTCCTCCGCGCCGCATCAACTCGGCGGCCGGCACCACGGTCGCCTCGGCGGCGCTCAGCCCGGTCGCGGCCAGCGCCCGGTCCACCAGGTGCAGCCCCACCGCATAACCCGCCATGTCGGGAATGCCGCGCGGCTCCTGCCCGAAGTTCCGCGCCGCGCTGTCCCCCAGCACGTACGCGGACGTGTGCCGCATCCCCGCCAGCTCGAAGTCCGCCATGATCAGTCCAAGGGCCCGCTCGAACGCCTCCCCGGTCACCATCGACGACCACGGCCCCATCGCCCGCGGCCCCGACGCCTCCCTGACGAACGCCTCGGCCAGCCCCTCGGCCACCACGTGCTCCCCGACGGTCACGGTCGCCGGGTTCCACTCCACGTTCGTGTACCGCACGTTGTGGTGGAACTCGTGCACCGCGAGGTGCGCGATCCGGCCGATCACCTCCTCCGACGGCCAGGCCAGCAGATAGAGCCACCCGGGCGCGCCGCCCATGCCGTAGTAGCCCCCCGTCGTGGTCATCAGATGCCCGTCGTCGGGGTTGCCCAGCACGAACATGACCCGCAACGACTCGGCCTGCGCGGCGCCGCTCAGCAGCCGGGACGCGCGGTCCAGCTCGTGCCGCACCTGGCCGAGCACGTCGGCCTCGATCATCCGCCGGACGGCGGGCAGGTAGCGCGGGTCGTCGGCGTCCACCCGGAACCCGCCGCCCCGGTGGTGGAGGTCGACGATGTCGCCCGGCATGGGGATCGCCTGGCGCATGGGCGCGAGCAGCTCCCGCAGCGCGCCGGGCCGCCGCTCGAGCGGCTCCTGGAGCAGGGCGGCCATCGCCGTGAGCGTGTCGTGAACGATGAATTCCATGCCTGCGGACGCTAAAGCCTCCCGTTACGTGAGGCTCAAGTCGCCCGGATGAAGGGGCCTCACAAGCGGGCCTCGTCGCCCGGGTCCTCACCGGGCGTCCGCCCCGGCGTGCTCTGCCCGCTCCCCGTCGGCGAGGGCGACTGCGACGGCGAGGGCTGCGGCACCGGCGTCTGCGGCGTCGGCGGGGGCGTCGGAACGAACACCGTCGGCGGCAACTGCCGCGGCTGCACCTCGGTGTCACTCCGCCCGAACACCAGCAGCAACAAGATCGCCATCACCAGCAGGAGCAG
Source organism: Nonomuraea sp. NPDC051298 (assembly GCF_055586305.1). Taxonomy (NCBI): domain Bacteria; kingdom Bacillati; phylum Actinomycetota; class Actinomycetes; order Streptosporangiales; family Streptosporangiaceae; genus Nonomuraea; species Nonomuraea sp. NPDC051298. The sequence goes on along the minus strand of NZ_JBVJIM010000013.1, from coordinate 121,301 downwards.
CAGCACCACCGCCAGCGCCGCCAGCAGCACCCGCTTGCGCGTCTCGGTCAGCGGCGGGCGGCGTCGCCCCTGCCCAGGCAGCGCCGGCGCGCGATCGGTCAGCCAGTAAGGTACGAAGTCCGGCCCGTGCGCCTGCCCGATCAGCGTCCCGCCCACCATGACCGGCTCCAGGAAGCGCTCCGCCCCCGGCCGCCCCGGCGCGTACGGCACCGCCACCCACGGCGCCCGTCCCCCGTCGAAGGACAGCACCTCCGGCGCGCCCTCCAGCACCGCGCTCCGCGCCCGCCCGGAACGCCCCAGCCAGCCCAGCATCCCGGACCGTTCCCGGCCCCTGGACTCCTTGATCGCCGTCACGAACCGGTCACGCGCCGCGGCGTCGTACGCGGCCCCCCTCGTGAGCACCGCCAGCGACACGGCACGCCCGTCCGGCGCCTGGCCCAGGTACACGAAGCCGGCGGGCGCCGCGTGCAGGCGCGCCTGCACCACGTAGGGCCCCAGTTGGGGCGGATCGCCATACTGCAGGGACTGCAGGGGACTTGCCACGTTTGCCATGAAAGCACAGACGTGGCGTCGTGCACGTTTGCGGCGCGTTTGGTGGAATGGCGTCATGAGCGTCGCCGAAGAGCTGCCAGACGGAAACGACGCGGCACTGCTGCGTCAGAGTCTCGACGAGGTCCGGCGTGTCATCGTCGGCCAGGACCACATGGTCGAAAGGCTCATCGTGGCCCTGCTGGCACGCGGGCACTGCCTGCTCGAGGGAGTCCCCGGCGTCGCCAAGACCCTCGCCGCCTCCACCCTGGCCACGGTCGTGGGCGGAACCTTCGCCCGCATCCAGTTCACCCCCGACCTCGTGCCGAGCGACATCGTCGGCACCCGCGTCTTCCACCCCTCCAACGAGAAGTTCGACGTCGAGCTGGGTCCCGTCTTCGTCAACTTCCTGCTGGCCGACGAGATCAACCGGGCCCCCGCCAAGGTCCAGTCCGCGCTGCTGGAGGTGATGGCCGAGCGCCAGGTCACCCTGGCCGGGGTCACCCATCCCCTGCCCAAGCCGTTCATCGTGCTGGCCACCCAGAACCCCATCGAGTCCGAGGGCGTCTACCCACTGCCCGAGGTGCAGCGCGACCGCTTCCTGTTCCGCGTACGCGTCCCCCACCCCAGCGCCCACGAGGAGCTGGAGATCCTGCACCGCATGAGCGTCACCCCGCCGGTGCCCGAGCGGGTGCTCGACCCCGGCAGGCTGCTCACCCTGCAGAAGGCCGCGGAAGAGGTCTCGGTGCACCAGCTCGTCGCCGACTACGTCGTACGGCTCGTCATGTCCACCCGCAGCCCCGCCGAATACGGCCTGACCGACCTCGCCGAGACCGTCGAGATCGGCGTCAGCCCCCGCGCCACCCTGGGCCTGGTCGCGGCCGGACGCGCCCTGGCCCTGCTGCGCGGCCGCGACTACCTGCTGCCCGACGACGTACGCGACGTCGCCGTGGACGTCATGTCCCACCGGCTGATGCTCACCTTCGACGCCCTCGCCGACGGCGTCGACCCCGAGGACGTCGTCAGGCAGATCCTGCACGCCGTCCCCCCGCCCCTCGTGGTCTGGAACCAGGGCCGTTGAGCGCCCGCAGCCGGCCCGGCCCGCCGAGCCGCCGATGAGCACCGCCGAGCAGGCCCTGCGCCGCCTGGAGCTGACCGTCACCCGCCGCCTCGACGGCCTGCTGCACGGCGCGCACAAGGGGCTGCTGCCCGGCCCCGGCAGCGAGGCCGGCGACAGCCGCGTCTACGTCCCCGGCGAGGACGACGTGCGCCGCATGGACTGGGCGGTCACCGCCCGCACGACCGTCCCCCACGTACGCGACCTCATCGCCGACCGCGAACTCGAGACCTGGGCCCTGGCCGACCTGTCGCCCAGCATGGACTTCGGCACCGCCGACACCGACAAACGCGACCTGGTGGTGGCCGCCGTCGGCGCCATCGGGTTCCTGTCCAGCCGCTTGGGCGACCGCTTCGGCGCGCTGGTCCTGCACGACGAGTACGTGCACCGCATGCCCGCCCGCACCGGCCGCCCCGCGCTCTACGGCCTGCTCCACTCCCTCATGGACGCCCCGCGCGGCAGCGTCGTGCCCGACCCGCCCGACCTGGCCGAGGGCATCGACATCCTGGCGGCCACCCGCAGGCGGCGCGGCGTGCGCGTGATCGTCTCCGACTTCCTCGACGCCCACCCCGACCTCGACCCCGACGCAGAACGCCCCTGGGAGCGCCCCATCAGACGCCTGGCCTCCCGCCACCAGGTGCTGGCCGTCGAGATCATCGACCCCCGCGAGCTCGAACTCCCCGACGTGGGCCGCGTCGCGTTCGCCGACCCCGAGACCGGGAAGGTACGCGAAGTGCACCTCTCACCCAAAGTACGGCAAGCGTACGCGGAGGCCGCCGCCCTCCAGCGCGAGGGCACCCGCCTGGCCCTGCGCCGCGCCGGCGTCGGCCACCTCGTCCTGCGTACCGACCGCGACTGGGTGTTCGACGTCGCGCAGTTCGTTCTCCGCCAGCGCCGCATGAGCCACCTCGCGCACAGGAGACCGACCGCATGACCTTTCTCGCCCCCGGCTGGCTGTGGTTGTCCGCGCTGGTGCTGCTGCTCGTGGCCGGCTACATCGCCGCCATGTTCGCCCGCCGCCGCTACACCGTGCGCTTCACCAACCTCCCCCTGCTCAACCTCGTCGCCCCCGAGGGCCCCGGCTGGCGCCGCCACGTGGCCCCCGCGCTCTTCCTCGTCATGATGTCGCTCCTCGTCGTCGGCGCCGCCAAACCCGCCGACCAGGTACGCGTCCCCCGCGACCGCGCCACCATCATGATCGCCCTCGACGTCTCCCTGTCCATGGAGGCCGACGACGTCCAGCCCGACCGCATCAGCGCCGCCAAGGCCGCCGCCCAGGCGTTCGCCCGCGAGCTGCCCGACCGCTTCAACGTCGGCGTGGTCTCCTTCGCCCGCTCGGCCAACGTCGTCATCTCCCCCACCACCGACCACGAGGCCGTCGTCACCGCCATCGGCAACCTCGCCACCCGCCCCGGCACCGCCATCGGCGAGGCCGTCTTCAACGCGCTGGAGTCGGTGCGCTCCTTCGACCAGCAGGCCGCCACCGACCCGCCGCCGTCCGCGATCGTGCTGCTGTCCGACGGCGACAACACCTCGGGCCGGTCCGTCAACGAGGCCATCGAGGCCGCCCAGCAGGCCCGCGTACCCGTCTCCACCATCGCGTACGGCACCCAGGAGGGCACCGTCGACATCGACGGCAGGCCCGTGAACGTCCCGGTCAACAAGCAGACGCTCCAGTCGCTCTCCGACGGCACCAGCGGCCGCGCCTACGCCGCCGAGTCCGGCAGCGAGCTGCGCGAGGTCTACGAGCAGATCGGCACCTCGCTCGGCTACAAGCTGGTCAGCCAGGAGATCACCCAGTGGTTCATCGTGGCCGCCATCCTGGCCGGGCTGCTGGTGGCGGGCGCGGCGGTCCTGTTCGGTTCGCGGATCCCGTAACGTTTGGCGACGTGGCCCACTACTTCTCCGAGCAGCCCAAGACCGCGAGCAGGCCGGGATCCGTCGATCTGGTCCTGCCCGACCTGCACCTGCGGCTGGAGACCGACAGCGGGGTGTTCTCCCCCGAGCGGGTCGACACCGGCACGCGGGTGCTGCTGGAGAGCGTTCCGCCGCCGCCGCAGGAGGGCGACCTGCTCGACCTGGGCTGCGGCTACGGGCCGATCGCGCTGACCATGGCCGCGCGGGCGCCCGGGGCGACCGTGTGGGCCGTCGACGTGAACAGGCGCAGCCTGGAGCTGACCGAGCGCAACGCCCAGGCCGCGCGCCTTTACAAAGTAAAATCAGTGCATGTCGACGAAATGCCGGATGACGTGAGATTTCAAGCCATCTGGTCCAACCCTGCGATCCGGATCGGGAAGCAGGCGCTGCACGAGATGCTCACCAGGTGGCTCACCCGGCTGACCCCCGACGGCGTCGCCTACCTGGTCGTCCAGAAACACCTCGGCTCCGACTCCCTGCAGCGCTGGCTCGGCGAGCAGGGCTGGCAGGTCTCCCGCGAGGCCGGCCGGGCCGCCTACCGCGTACTGAAGGTGACCCGATGAGAAGGCAACTGCGCCCCACCGACGTCAAGCGGCTCAACCGCACCTGGCGCAGGAACACCCAGAACCGGCTGGGCCTGATCATCGAGTCGGTCACCGGGCCGTTCAACATCGGCTCGATCTTCCGCAGCGCGGCGGCGTTCGGCGTCGACCAGATCTGGCTGGCGGGCAACGCCACCCCGCCCACCAACCCCAAGGCCGGCAAGACGGCGCTGGGCACCGAGCGGCTGGTCACCTGGCACGAGGGCGTTCCCGCCACCGAGGCGGTCAAGGCCGCCAGGGAGGCGGGGTTCACGGTGCTGGCCATCGAGCTGACCGCAGAGGCGGTGCCGCTGCACCGGGCCGACCTCGGCCGCGACGTGTGCCTGGTGGTCGGCAGCGAGGACCACGGCTGCTCCCCCGCCCTGCTCGACGCCGTCGACGGCGCCTGCTACATCCCGCAGGTGGGGCGGGTGGGCTCGTTCAACGTCGCGGTCGCGGCGGCCATCGCGCTGGCCGAGGCGCGACGCCAGGAATGGCAGAATCTCGCCGATTCGTAACCGCACCGTTCATCAGAGAAGGGCATACTTCTGGACGTGCTGAGCCGCCGATTCCCCTTCCTCGACCATCCGGTCCCGCTGGCCTTCGCGCACCGGGGAGGGGCGGTCGAGGGCGCGGAGAACTCCGTCGCCGCGTTCGAACGGGCGGTCGCGCTCGGCTACACCTACCTGGAGACCGACGCGCACGCCACCTCCGACGGCGTGCTGCTGGCCTTCCACGACCACACGCTCGACCGCGTGACCGACCAGCGCGGCCGCATCTCCGAGCTGCCGTACCGGGCGGTCCGGCAGGCCCGCATCGGCGGGGTGCACGAGATCCCGCTGCTGGAGGACCTGCTCGGCACCTGGCCGCGGGTCCGCTTCAACATCGACGTCAAGGAGAGCGCGGCCATCGCCCCGCTGGCCGAGGCGATCCGGCGGACCGACGCCTACGACCGCGTCTGCCTGACCTCCTTCTCCGACGAGCGCCTGGCCGCGGCCAGGAGGGCGATGGGCAGGGAGGTGTGCTCGGCGCTCGGGCCGCGCGGCGTGGCGCTGCTGCGGGCCGCCGCCGCCACCTCCGGCTACGGCCGCCTGCTGACCCGCCTGTCACAGGCCGGGGTCCCGTGCGCGCAGGTGCCGGTGGGCTTCCGCGGGCTGCGCGTCACCACCCGGCGCCTGGTCCGTACGGCGCACGCCATCGGCATGCAGGTGCACGTGTGGACGATCAACGACCCGGAGCGCATGGAGCACCTGATCGACCTGGGCGTCGACGGCATCATGACCGACAACCTCATCGGCCTGCGCGACGTGCTCGAGCGGCGCGGCCTGTGGCATCCGGGCCTGGCCGCCTGACACCTCGCAGCACCGCACGACACCGCCGTAGTTCATAGAGACCCCCGGCCCCCCGCCGCAGAGGAGCGACCCGACACCATGCCCGCACCCGCGCCCCCCGCGGCCCTCGACGACTCCCCCGCAGCGCGCCGCCGCGAGCAGCGCGGGTGGTACTTCTACGACTGGGCCAACTCCGCCTTCTACACCACGGTCATCTCGGTCTTCCTCGGCCCGTACCTGATCCCGGTCGCCAAGACCGCCGCCTGCGCGAAGGACTTCCCCGCCGTGGCCTCCGCCACGTGCGTGGAGACCTTCGACAAGCTGGCCGAGGCCAACCCCGGGCTCGGCTACGTCGACGTGCTGGGCGCCGACATCCGCCCGGTCGCGTTCTTCGGGCTGATCACCACGGTCGCGGTGTTCCTGCAGATCGTGTTCCTGCCGATCGTGGGCGCGCTGGCCGACCACACCGGTCGCAAGCGGGAGCTGCTCGGCGGCTTCGCCTACGTCGGAGCGCTGGCCACGATGGGGCTCTTCTTCGTCGAGGGCGACCGCTACATGCTGGGCGGGGTCCTGTTCGTGCTGGCCAACCTGGCCTACGGCTCCTCGGTCGTGGTCTACGACTCGTTCCTGCCGCAGATCTCCACCGCCGCGGAACGCGACGGCGTCTCCTCGCGCGGCTGGGCCATCGGCTACCTCGGCGGCGGCCTGCTGCTGGCACTCAACCTGGTGCTCTTCCTCCAGCACGAGAGCCTGGGCCTGACCGAGGGCATGGCGGTGCGCATCTGCATGATGTCGGCGGGCCTGTGGTGGGCCACGTTCACGATCATCCCGCTGCTGCGGCTGCGCAACCGGCGGGTGCCGGCCCACGAGGGCACGGCGGTGCGCGCGGTCGGGGGCAGCTTCCGCCAGCTCGGCCGTACGCTGTCCGAGCTGCGGCGCTACCCGCTGACGCTGCTGTTCCTGGTGGCGTACCTGGTCTACAACGACGGCGTGCAGACCGTCATCGGCAACAGCGCCGCGTTCGCCTCCGAGGCGCTCAAGCTGGAGCAGACGGTGCAGATCACGGCGATCCTGATGGTGCAGTTCGTGGCGTTCTTCGGGGCGCTGCTGCTGGGGTGGCTGGCCCGCCGGCTCGGGACGAAGCGGACGGTGCTGGCGAGCCTGGTGCTGTGGACGGCGATCGTGGCGATGGCCATGTTCATCGCCGAGGGGCAGGCGCTGCAGTTCTACCTCATGGCGTTCGCGATCGCGATCGTGCTGGGCGGCACGCAGGCGTTGTCGCGCTCGCTGTTCTCCCAGGTGATCCCGAAGGGGCGCGAGGCCGAATACTTCGGCCTGCTGCAGATCAGCGACAAGGGCTCGGCGTTCATCGGCTCGCTGACGGTCACGATCGCGCTGAACCAAACCAACAGCTACCGCATCGCCATCATGTCCATGGTGATCTTCTTCGTGATCGGGTTCGTGCTCCTCGCCCTGACCAACCTGCCCAAGGCCATCCGCGCGGCCGGCAACGAGGTGCCCGAGCGCGTCTGACCCCCGCGGAAGAACCCTGCCGGACCTGGGCCCTCACGAGCATCGTGGGGGCCCAGGCCCGTCTCCGGCCCGCGCCCGCCCGACGCAGGGAGTGACCACCCATCCAAAGTGAGAGCACCGCTCTTGACATCGACGCACTATGACGAGAGCATTGCTCACGCAATAGAGCAACGCCCTCTTCAAGGAGCACTGATGGCCTCCCGGCTCACCTCCGCCGCCTTCGCCGGCGGCGGCGTCCTCTTCCTCCTCTATCCCGCCCTGCGCCCCTCCGGCGACGACGCGGCGGCCGTGGCCTCCACCGGCTGGGTCGCCGGGCACGCCGCCGCCATGCTGGGGTTCGTCCTGCTCGGGCTGGCCGTGCTCGGGCTGCACCAGGTGCTCGGCGACCGGCTCTCGCTGCGGGCCGCCGTGGTGACCTGGATCGGCGCGGGCCTGACGCTGCCGTACTACGGGGCCGAGGACTTCGGCCTGTACGTCATCGCCCGGCGCTCCCTGCGTGACGGTGCGCCCGCGCTGATGGAACTGGCCGCGGAGTTCAGGTTCGGGCTCGTCCCGGCCACCATGTTCGCCGCCGGGCTGGTGCTGCTGGCCGTCGGCGCGATCATGGCGGCGGTGTCGATCTGGCGCTCCGACCGGCTGCCGAAGTGGAGCGGAACGCCGCTGGCGCTGGGGTTCGCGCTGTTCATCCCGCAGTTCTTCGGGCCCTATCCGCTACGCGTCGTACACGGCGCCCTCATCATGATCGGCGGCCTCTGGGCGGCGGCCGTGCTGTGGCGGGCGGCAGATCGTCGAGTCGGCGGCACCGCATAAGCGCAGTACACGGGCCTGGTCGGCGAACATGTGAAGAACCGAGGCCCCAAGCGCGATTGGATCACCCCGCGGGTGGGAATCCCATCACGGTACCAAGCGTTAGACACCGTGGGAGACAGACCCCCCACGCAAGGGGGCCCTGTAGGAGGCATTGAGACATGGGCGAGCGCGCGCTTCGTGGCACCCGGCTCGGGGCAACCAGCTACGAGAACGACCGTAACACGGATCTGGCCCCGCGCCAGGAGGTGTCCTACACCTGTCCTAAGGGTCATCGTTTCGAGGTTCCGCTTGCCGCCGAGGCTGAGATCCCCGCCACCTGGGAGTGCCGCATGTGCGGTGCGACGGCGGTGCGGGTCGACGGCGAGCAGCCGGAGTCGAAGAAGACCAAGCCCCCGCGGACACACTGGGACATGCTTCTGGAACGGCGGTCCATCGAAGACCTAGAGGAGGTGCTCAACGAGCGGCTCGCGGTCCTGCGGGCCCAGCGTCGTAAGAGCGCCTGACCTCCTGTCACGGTGAACCCCCGGGCACCCGGTGCCCGGGGGTTTCTGCTGTGCGCGCCGTCACGTGCCCCTCAGCGGCCCCACAGCGTCCCCACGAGCCCGCAGGGGCCGCGCAGAGCGCCCGGAGGCGGCCGGTGAACGTCTAGGAGTCGCGGTCGTCCCTGATGACCTCGCCGTGCACCACCCGGCCGCCCTGGGGCGCGTCGGCGCCGGGGAAGCCGGGGGTCGGCGGGAAGAGGTTCGCGTAGGGGGAGGCGGCGGCCATCCGCTTCATCCGCCGCTTGAAGAACCAGGAACCCAGGCGGCGCATCATCGGCCTGGTGAACGGGATCAGGCACAGAAAGCCGAAGACGTCGGTGAAGAAGCCCGGCGTCAGCAACAGGGTGCCGCCCACCAGGATGATGCCGCCGTCGGCCAGCTCGCGCTCGGGCATGCGGCCCGACTGAAGCGTCTCCTGCAGCGCCCGCCAGGCCCGTCGGCCCTCGCGCCGCACCAGCCAGGCCCCCAGGAGGCTGTCGGCGACGAGCAGCGCGACAGTGGACGGCGCGCCGATCACCGACCCGACCTGGATCAGCAGCCAGATCTCCAGAACCGGGACCAGCAGGAACGCCAGGAACAGCAGGAGCCGCATCGTTTCCTCGTTTCGCACGCGCGCGTTACAGCCAGAACCGCGTTACAGCCAGAACAACGCCCGGGATCCGCCGGGCGTTCCACGCATGTCGCCATTTCGCGCATCCCCGGGCGCGCCCGGCAGGAGGACTTCCGCCGGGGCGGCGTGCCCCTGAGCCCCTGAGAGGGCCGCGCACCGGTCGCGGGGGGCGACCCTCAGCCCCTCGTCAGTCGCGGGGCGGCGAGCCCTTGAGGCGCTTGGGCAGGCCGGTGACGCCCCACATCCCGATCCGCCACAACGCCTCGGACATGACCTTGCCGCTCATCTTGCTCTTGCCGACCGTCCGCTCCACGAACGTGATCGGCACCTCCACCACCCGCAGCCCGTGCCGCGACGTACGCAGGGTCAGGTCGACCTGGAAGCAGTAGCCCTGCGACTCGACCCCCGACAGCCCGACCTTCTCCAGCGTGGCGGCCCGGTAGGCGCGGAAACCGGCGGTCGCGTCGCGCACGGGCAGCCCGAGCATGACCCGGGTGTAGATGTTGGCGCCCTTGGACAGCAGCTCACGCCGCTGCGGCCAGTTGACGACCTTGCCGCCGGGCACGTAACGCGAGCCGATGGCCAGATCGGCGCCCTCGGCCAGCGCCTCCAGCAGCTTCGGCAGCTCCTCGGGCTGGTGGGACCCGTCGGCGTCCATCTCGACCAGGACGTCGAAGCCCTCCCCCAGCCCCCAGCGGAACCCGGCGATGTAGGCGGCGCCCAGGCCCTGCTTGCCCGGCCGGTGCAGGACGTGCACCTGGTCGTCGCCGGCGGCGAGCGCGTCGGCGACCTCCCCGGTGCCGTCTGGGCTATTGTCGTCGGCCACGAGCACGTGGGCGTCGGGCACGGCCGCGCGCACCCGTTCGACGATCGCCGCCAGGTTGTCACGCTCGTTGTAGGTCGGCACGACGACGAGCACCCGTCCGAGAGTCTCCATCATCCGTTCCTCATCCGATCGCCACGCCGCCTGCCGCGCCACGCGGCGACTCCTGCCGCCGCCGCTCCCATCACCATCAATGCCCACTCGGGAAGCGCGCCCACCCTGGTGGCAAGCGTTTCCTGAGTGCGTACGGGCACCTTGACCACGTTCATGTCAGCGACACGCTCGCGGGTCTGCCAGGAGACCTTACCGTCAGGCGTGACATATGCCGAGATACCGGTGGTCGCGGCGGTCACGACGGCCCGGTTGTGCTCGACGGCGCGCAGCTTCGACATGGCCAGTTGCTGGGGCGGAAGGTTGGACAGGGCGTAGGAGGCGTTGTTGGTCTGTACGACAAGGGGGGTGCCGCCGGCGCGCACGGTGCCGCGTACGGTGTCGTCGTAGGCGACCTCGTAGCAGTTGACCGCGCCGACCGTGACCGGCCCCATCTTCAGGTCGCCCGGCCGGTCGCCCGCGATCGACTGCCTGCCGACCAGGCTCGCCCGCTCCCACAGGGCCAGCACGATCTCCTTGAACGGCGTGTACTCCCCGAACGGCACCAGGTGTTGCTTGTCGTAGTAGTCGCCGGCGCCGGTGACCGGGTCCCACACGAGGCTGCGGGTGGCCCGGTGCTCGTCGCCGATCGCGACCACGGCCCCGACGAGCGTGGGCACGCCGACGTCCTGGACCGAGTCATGGATGATCCGGCGGGCGGTCTCGTCGCGGTAGGGGTCGATGTCGGTGGAATTCTCCGGCAGGACGACCAGGTCGGGCTTGGGCAGCTTGCCGTCGCGTACGGCCTGGGCCAGGCGCTTGGTCTCGTTGGCGTGGTTCCTGAGGACGACGGCGGGCTCGTCGCCGAGCGCGTACATGCCCTCGCCGGGGACGTTGCCCTGCACGATGCCGATGTTGACCGTACGGCCCTCGTCGCCCGGCCTCGGGATCATCACGCCCAGCACGGGCACGGCCAGCGCCAGGGCCAGCGGGACGGCCCTGCGCGCCACCGTGGCCCGCCCGCTCAGCACCACGTGGGCCAGGAGCGCGCCGCACAGCGCGACGGCGAACGACACCAGCGGCACCCCGCCCAGCGCGGCGTAGGAGGTGAACATCGACTCGCCCTGGCTGAACCCGGCCCGCGCCCACGGGAACCCGCCGATGGGCACCAGGCCGCGGGCCCACTCCATGAGCACCCACAGGCCGCCGAACCACAGGGGCCAGGCGGGCAGCCGGCCCGCGTAGGAGGCCAGGACGGCCATGGCGGCGTAGAAGAGGCTCTCGGTGCCCACCAGCATGAGCCAGACGTCGTCGCCGATCGTGCGCACCCAGGCGACGGTGGGCAGCAGGAACACCGCGCCCGCCAGGTAGCCGAGCCAGGCGGCCCGCCTGGGGCGGGCGCGGTGGAGCGAGCCCGCGATGAGGCCGATGCCCAGGGGGGCGCACAGCCACCAGTCGAGCGGCGGGAAGGCGGTGAAGAGCGCCAGCCCGCCGACGACGGCCGCCACGACCCTGACCGCCGTCACCCACCGCGCCTCGGCGACCTCACGCGCCCCGCCCTCACCGGCACCACCGCCATCGGCAGCGGGGACGCCGCCAGGCGCGGGCGTGGCGTCAGACTCGGGCATGCCGTCGGGCTCGGGCGCGGCACCGGGCTCGGGCGCAGGCGTGGTGCCGGGCTCGGAGGGGGCCTGCGGCGGGGTGGCGGCCTTGTCGGGCACGGGTGGGGGCGCCTCCCCCTGGGCGGGTTCGTGCGCGGGGCCCCGCCCGGTCGTGGGCGGAAGGCTCGTTCGGTCCTGAACCACTCCGGGGTCTCCTCGCCACCTCGCAAAAGCCTGCTTGCGAAAACGCTACCGCCCCCGGACCGCGCTCAGGCCGACGCGGCCCAGGAAAGATCGGAACGTCGCCCCCTGCCGGGCCGCGAGTGACACGAGAAGGAGGGGCCGGCAGGGTGATCCCGCGAGTGAGCGGGACCACCCGGCGCAAGGGCAGCCCTGCGCACGAGAGCGGGAAGAGGGCCCGGAAACCCTTCGGACCGGACCCGTCTCGTCGGCGGCGAGCGCGGAATTCCGTTGTCTACTGGGCTGCCGGGCCCGTCCCGGGTCCAACCCCCCGCCCGGTTGGGGTGCCCCGACTCGACGGACCGACGGCCCTGCACCTGGCTGTGTGGACGGAGTCACGCTCCGTCACGGACGCAGGATCCGACGATGTCAGAGACGGCCAACCGGCCAAGTCCCGTGCTGGACTGCGCAGCAAACTACCGACTCCACCTCAGATGTCAACCGTGTCCCGATCAGCAGAAACATCAAGTTTTCGCAGGTAGGACATGTTTGGCCGGTGCCTCCAAAGCCGGTCAAAGCCCATTAGCGGTGCTCGTGGACCGGCTTGGCAAGCCCCGCAAAGCCGGTGAGAGCGGCCGTTCGTGAACGACCCCCAGCCGCTGTGTCGCACGCGTGAGCGCGACGTAGAGGTCACTCGGCCCGCGCGGCGACTGGGCGGCGATGAGGTCTGGCTCGGCGACGATGACCGAGTCGAACTCCAGCCCCTTGGCGTCCGCCACCCCCATGACGGTGACGGGGGCGTCCAGCGCCTCGGCCCCCCTGGCCCGGCCGGCCCCGGGCTCGACGACGACGGCGCCGGACACGGTGGCGGCCAGCTCGGCCCCGAGCGCGGTCAGCAGCTCGTCGGGGACCACCACGGCGACTTTCCCGCCCTCCCCCGCCTCCGCCTTGGCCAGCTCGGACAGCGCGGGCAGCGGCGCCGACCACGGCTGCACCCCCAGCTCGCGCACGGACGTGGGGGCCTCCAGCGCCGGGTCGATGGTGGCCAGGACGCGGGCCGCCACCGCCATCAGCTCCACCGGCGTGCGGTAGTTGACGGTCAGCCGCTCATGCCGCCAGCGCCCGGCCACGTACGGGTCGAGCACCTCCGCCCACGAGCGGGCCCCGGCGGCCGAGCCGGTCTGGGCGATGTCGCCGACGATCGTCATCGACCGGGTCGGGCAGCGCCGCATGACGGCCCGCCACGCCATCGGCGACAGCTCCTGCGCCTCGTCCACGATCACGTGCCCGTAGGCCCAGGTGCGGTCGGCGGCGGCGCGTTCGGCGGTGGTGAGGTAGGGGCCGCCGCCGCGCTGCCGCTCGGCCAGGCGTTCTGCCTCCATGACGTCGGACAGGCCGGTCAGCTCCAGCACCTCGCGGGCGTAGGCCAGCTCGGCCTCGCGCTCGCTCTCCTCCGCCTGCCGGGCGGCGGCCAGCTCCTCCTCGGCCTGCAGCGCGCTGGCGCGCAGCACCTGCTCGTCGATGTCGCCGAGCAGCTCGGCGGCCTCGTCGAGCAGCGGCACGTCGGACTCGGTCCACTCCCCTCCGTCGCGGCGCAGGAGCCGGCGCTCCTCGGGGGTGAACGCGGCGGCGGCGTGGCCGAGCCGCTCGGGGGAGCTGTACAGCCCCAGCAGGAGGCGCTGCGGCGTCAGGTACGGCCACAGCCGGTTGAGCGCGGACTTGACCACCGGCTCGGTACGCAGCTCCTCCCGCAGGTCGCCCAGCTCCTCCTCGTCGATGAGCCCCTTGCCGATCTTGCGGGCCTGTTGCCTGGCCAGCCCGTTGAGCAGGGACCGGACGAACACGGCGCGGGCCTGGTTGTGCGGGCGGCGCGAGCGGGCCGCCTTGTTCCTGGCGGTCTCCAGCATGGCCCGGTCGAGGGTGAGCGTGATGCGGCCCACGGTCAGCTCGATGGGGTGGCGCGGCACCTTCTGCCGGTCGCGTACGGCTCTGGCGAGCACGTCGGCCATGCGCAGGTCGCCCTTGAGCGCGGCGACCTCGGGACGCTCCCTGACGGTGGCGGTCACGCCGGGGTACAGCTCCCCGACCGTGGACAGCAGCACGTCGGTCTCGCCGAGCGAGGGCAGCACCTGCTCGATGTAGCGCAGGAAGGTGAGGTTGGGCCCGAGGATGAGCACGCCGCGCCGCTCCAGGCGCTCGCGGTGGGTGTAGAGGAGGTACGCGGCGCGGTGCAGGGCCACGACGGTCTTGCCGGTGCCGGGGCCGCCCTGCACGACCAGCACGCCGTTGAGGTCGCTGCGGATGACGCGGTCCTGCTCGGCCTGGATGGTGGCGACGATGTCGCGCATGCGGCCGGTGCGCCGCTCGTCGAGCGCGGCCAGCAGCGCGGCCTCGCCGTTGAGCGTGGCGCGGTCGTCGTCGGTGAGCGAGTCGAGGTCGAGCAGGTCGTCGTCGACGCCGATCACGCCGCGGCCCTTGGTCTGCAGGTGGCGGCGCCTGGTCACGCCCATGGGCGCGGCCGGGGTGGCCCGGTAGAACGGCTGTGCGACCGGCGCCCGCCAGTCGATGAGCAGGCGGAGCTGGTCGTCGTCGGTGATGCCGAGCTTGCCGATGTACAGGCGGCCCTCGTCGAGGTGGTCCAGCCGTCCGAAAACCAGGCCGCGCTCGACCGCCCAGAGCCGGGCGAGGCGGGAGGCGTACATGTCGGCGAACGTGTCGCGCTCGGACCGGTTCTGCATCGTGCCGACGGCGCCCGTGGCCAGCACTTCCTTGAGCTGCCGCTGGGTGCGCTCGCGCAGCGTGTCGAGGCGGTCGTACAGACGGGAGACGTACTCCTGCTCTTTCGCGAGCTCCGTTTGACGACTTGCCGCCTGACCGTTAATGTGGTTAATGGGACACTCCGGGCCAGTCTGCTTGTTGTTACGACAAACGATGACATTAGCATGCCTGTCGATGCACTCCCATCCACTTTCCCCCTTTCCCGCGTTCGGTTACGTCTTGGTTTCGCCCCTTGACCGCCACCCGCGGGCTTTTTTATGGTCGTCCAGAGTTAGGAAACTTTCCTAACCCAGATGTCCATTCGTTGGAGGAGAACGCCGTGAGCGGTCCGGTTCCGGGGACCCCCAGTCTGCTACGTGCGATCAATGATCGCGCCGCATTGCAGGCCCTCCTCGAACGCGGCCCGCTGACCAGGCCCGAGATCGGCGCGCTCACGGGGCTGTCCAAGCCCACGGCCTCCCAGCTCCTGTCCCGGCTGCAGCAGGCGGGCCTGGTCGTGCTGGACGGCGTCAGAGAGGGCCTGCCGGGGCGCACGGCGGAGGTCTACCGGATCAACCCGGCGGCGGCGTACGTGGGCGCGCTCGACGTCACCCCCGACCGGATCGAGGCCAGGGTGGCCGACATCACCGGCACAGTCGTCGGGGAGCACACGCTGCCGACGCCGCGCCGGCCCCACGGGGAGCTGGTCGACCGGCTCAACGCCGCGCTGCTCGGCACGCAGCCGCCGGACAAGCTGCGCCGGGTGGTGATCGGCGTGCAGGCCGCCATCGACCCGTCCACGGGGCGGCTCGGCTACGCCGCGGCCAAAGACGTGCCCGGCTGGCAGATGCCCGACCTGGTGCCGGCGCTGAGCGCCGGGCTCGGCGTCCCCGTCGACGTGGAGAACAACGTCAACCTGGCCGCGGTGGCCGAGCAGGCGCACGGCGCGGCGCGCGGTCTGCGCGACTTCGTGCTGCTGTGGGCCGACGAGGGCATCGGCGCGGCCATCGTGCTGGGCGGGCGCATGCACCGGGGCGCCACGGGAGGCGCGGGCGAGGTGGGCTACATGCCGACCCCGGGCGCGCCGACCGCCCGCGAGTCGGGCCGCTACGCCAACCACGGCTACCAGGCGCTGACCGGCGGCACGGTCGTGCTGAAGCTGCTGCGCTCGTACGGCGTGCGCGGCGCCGACTTCCGCCACGCCGTCGCCAACGCCGTACGCGCGGCGGCGGGCGGCGGCCAGAAGGCCGACGACGCCAGGGCCGGGCTGCGGGACATCGCCGCCCGCCTGGCCGTGGGCCTGGCCGCCATCACGTCCGTCGTCGACCCCGAGCTGATCGTGCTGACCGGCGGCGTGGTGCTGCCGGGCGGCGAGACCCTGCGCGAGCTGGTCGAACACGAGCTGCACGCGCTCAGCATCCCCCAACCCCGAGTACGCCTGTCCAGCGTCGAGGGCAACCCGGTGCTGGCCGGCGCCCTCGACCTCGCCCTCGCCGCCGTCCGCGACGAGGTGTTCAGCTCGACAGTTCCGTCGTGAGCAGATCGTGAGCAGGAGGCACCCCCCGTGCGCTTCGTCCCCTTGGCGGCCGCCGCCGTGCTGGCGCTGACCGCGTGCACCGCGAACCGGGAGGCCGGGCCGTCGCTCGGCGCCCAGCCCAGACCCTCAGGGTCGGCCTCGCAGGCCCTGCCGGCCGCCACGCTGGAGCTGTGGCACGGCTTCTCGACCGACGCCGAGGTCAAGGCGTTCGAGGACGCCATCGCCGGCTTCAACCGGAAATTCCCGCAGATCACCGTCAAGGCCGTCAAGGGCGTCCAGGACGATCAGATCACCCAGGCGATCCGTGGTGGCCGGGCGCCCGACGTGGCGGCCTCGTTCACCACCGACAACGTGGCCCAATGGTGCAGGTCGGGATCGTTCCAGGACCTCACGCCGGTGATCGGTCAGGACGGCGTGGACCTGTCGGTGCTGCCGGCGGTGGCGCGCTCGTACACGGCGTTCGAGGGCAGGCAGTGCACGCTGCCGCTGCTGGCCGACGCGTACGGGCTCTACTACAACAAGGCCCTGATGAAGGGCGAGGAGCCGCCCAAGACGCTGGGCGAGCTGACCGCGCTGGCCAAGAAGCTCACGGTCAGGAACGCCGACGGCGAGATCGAGGTGGCGGGCTTCATCCCGAGCGTCCAGTACTACGAGAACAGCCCCAGCCACCTCGGCCCGATGGTGGGCGCGAAGTGGTACAACGACGACGGCACCTCGGCCATCGCCTCCGACCCCGCCTGGAAGAAGCTGCTGACCTGGCAGAAGGAGCTGGTCGACTGGTACGGCCACGACCGGCTCGAACGCTTCCGCAAGAGCCTGGGCGACGAGTGGAGCGCCGAGCATCCCTTCTACAAGGGCAAGGTGGCCATGGTCCTCGACGGCGAGTGGCGCAACGCCATGATCGCCAATGAGGCGAAGGACCTCGACTACGGCACCGCTCCCCTGCCCGTCGCCGACGACAGCCCCGACCTGTACGGCAGCGGCTTCACCGCGGGCACCGTGATCGGCGTGCCGAAGGGCGCCAAACATCCGCAGCACGCCTGGGAGCTGGTCAAGCACCTGACCATGGACACCGGCTCGCTGGTGACGCTGTCGAACGCGCTGCGCAACGTCCCCACCACGAAGGCGTCGATGGACTCGCCCGACCTGGCCAAGGACGCGAACTTCGCGACCTTCCTCGGCATCTTCGCCCACCCCAAGACCTCGACCCTGCCCGCCAGCGTCAACAGCGTCTTCAACCAGGAGGCGTTCTCGTCCTTCATCGCCAAGTGGGAGAAGGGCGACGTGCCGGACCTGGACGCCGGGCTGCGGGGCGTCGACAAGCTGATCAACGACAAGCTGAAGCTCTCCGGGGGCTGAGGTGGCCACCGCGCTCTCCGCTCCCGTCCCTGGGCCCGTCCCTGGGCCGCCGCGGCGGCCCAGAGCGGGGCTGCGGGCCCTCGTCTGGCTGTCGCCGTGGCTGGTCGGCGTGTCGGTCTTCTTCGTCTACCCGCTGCTGTCGACGGTGTACTTCTCCTTCCACCGCTACGACATGTACACCCTGGAGTTCATCGGGCTGGACAACTACCGCTACCTGCTCCAGGACCCCAGGGTGCTCACCTCGGCGGGCAACACGCTGTGGCTGGTGCTGATCATGGTTCCGGCCACGGTGCTGTTCTCGCTCGCGCTGGCCCAGCTCGTGATCAGGCTCAAGGCGGGGACCGGGCTGTTCCGGACGATCTTCTACCTGCCGTCGCTGGTCCCGGCGGCGGCGGGGACGATCACGTTCGTGTTCCTGCTGAACCCGTCGACGGGGCCGTTGAACCAGTTCCTGGCGCTGTTCGGCGTCCAGGGTCCCGACTGGTTCGGCGACCCGGCCTGGTCCAAGCCCAGCCTGACGCTGCTGTCGCTGTGGGGCTGCGGCCAGCTCGCGGTGATCTTCATGGCGGCGCTGCTCGACGTCCCCAGGCACCTGTACGAGGCCGCGGCCATCGACGGCGCCGGCCCGTGGCGGCAGTTCCGCAGCGTGACGCTGCCGATGATCGCGCCCGTGCTGATGTTCACCCTGGTGACGAACGTCATCTACGCCCTGCAGTACTTCACGCAGGCGATGATCGCCTCCCGGGTGGCCTCGGGCGTGACCGACTCGCCGGGCAGCTCGTTCGCCCCCGGCTACCCCGACGAGTCGCTGCTCACCCTGCCGCAGTGGCTCTTCCAGGCCGGGTTCCGCGACTACTCGATGGGCTACGCCTGCGTGCTCGCGCTGCTCCTGTTCGCCACGTCGATGATCTTCACATCCATCCTGCTGCGGCAGTTCCGCCGGGTCGAGGAGGACGCATGAGTGCCACGGTCACCGCGCCGCCGAGCCTGGCCGTGGCCCGCGGCCCGCGGCTCGACGGGGCCAGGGCGCGCAGGCGGCGGCTGCTGTCGTGGGTGGCCACGCACGCGCTGGCCATCGCGCTGGCGCTGATGTTCCTGGCGCCGATCGTGTTCATCGCGCTGACCGCACTGATGACCGACCAGCAGGCGCTGACCAGCGACCTGTGGCCGCGGAGCTGGAACTGGGCGAACTTCGCCGAGGTGTTCGAGAAGTCGCTGCTGCTGCGGTGGGCGGCCAACACGTTCATGTACGCGGCGCTCGGCACGCTGTTCACCGTGGTGTCGTCGGTGCCGGTGGCGTACGCGCTGGCCCGGTTCCGCTTCCGGGGGCGGCGGGTGGCCTTCCTCCTGGTCGTCACGGCCATGATGCTGCCGCCGCAGGTGGTCGCGGTGCCGATCTACCTGGTGTGGGCGCGGCTGGGGCTGACCGACAGCCTGTGGCCGCTGATCCTGCCGCTGCTGCTCGGCGACGCGTTCTCCATCTTCCTGCTGCGGCAGTTCCTGATCACGATCCCGCGCGACTACACCGACGCGGCGAAGGTGGACGGCTGCTCCGACTTCAGGACGCTGGTCAGGGTGATCCTGCCGATGGCCCGCCCGGCGGTCGCCGCGGTGGCGCTCTTCCAGTTCTTCTACTGCTGGAACGACTACTACGGGCCGCTGCTGTACGCGGGCGTCGAGCAGGAGAACCTCACGCTCTCGCTCGGCCTGGCCACGTTCAAGGCGTTCCACAGCGTGCAGTGGAACCTCACCATGGCGGCCACCCTCCTGGTGACCGCACCGGTGATCATCGTGTTCTTCTTCGCCCAGCGGGTGTTCATCGAGGGCGTGACGTTGACGGGAGTGAAAGGTTGAGACTCGCGGTGGTCGGGGGCGGCTCGACGTACACGCCGGAGCTGGTCGACGGGATCGCGCGGCTGCGCGACGAACTGCCGGTGACCGAGCTGGTGCTGATCGATCCGGACCCCTCGCGGCTGGAGCTGGTGGCGGGGGTGTCGCGGCGCATGCTGGCGCACGCGGGGCACCCGGCGCGGGTGGTGGCCACCTCCTCGGTCGCCGAGGGGGCGGCGGGGGCGCGGGCGGTGCTGTTCCAGCTCAGGGTGGGCGGGCAGGCGGCCCGCGAGGTGGACGAGACGCTGCCGCTGCGCTGCGGATGCGTGGGGCAGGAGACGACGGGCGCGGGCGGGCTGGCCAAGGCCCTGCGTACGGTGCCGGTGGTGCTGGACCTCGCCGCCACCGTACGCTCGGTCGCCCCCGAGGCGTGGATCGTGGACTTCACCAACCCGGTCGGCATCGTCACCAGGGCGCTGCTGGACGCCGGGCACCGGGCCATCGGCCTGTGCAACGTGGCGATCGGCGTCCAGCGCCGGATGGCGGCCGGGCTGGGCGTGGACCCGGCGCGCGTCTCCCTGGGCCATGTCGGGCTCAACCACCTGACCTGGGTGCGGGCGGTGCACCTCGACGGCGAGGACGTCCTGCCCGCGATCCTGCGCGAGCACGCGGACGAGCTGGCCGAGGGCCTGGGCCTGCGCCCCGAGCTGCTGCGGCGGCTGGGCTCGATCCCGTCCTACTACCTGCGCTACTTCTACGCCCACGACGCGGTGGTGCGCGAGCAGCGCGCGAAGCCGACGCGGGCGGCCGAGGTCGCGGAGATGGAGGCGCGGCTGCTGGAGCTGTACGCGGACCCGGCCGTGGTGAACAAGCCCGAGCTGCTGTCCCGGCGGGGCGGCGCGTTCTACTCGGAGGCGGCGGTGGCGCTGGTCGCCTCGCTGCTCGGCGACCGGGGCGACACCCAGGTCGTCAACGTGCGCAACGGCGGCACGCTGCCGTTCCTCGATGCGGAGGCGGTGATCGAGGTGCCCGCCGCCATCACGGCGTCCGGGGCCGTGCCGCTGCCGGTGGCGCCCGTGGAGCCGCTGTACGCGGGGCTGATCGCGCACGTGTCGGCGTACGAGTCGCTCGCCCTGGCGGCGGCCCTGCACGGCGGCGCGGACCGGGTGCGCGACGCGCTGCTCGCCCACCCGCTCATCGGGCAGGACGAGCCCGCCGAGGAGCTGACCGGGCTGCTGCTGGAGGCCAACCGGGCGCACCTTCCGTGGACGGTGGGCTAGTGGGGCGTACCAGGCTCGTGCTCGCCGTGGACGGCGGCAACAGCAAGACCGACGTGGTGGTGGTGTCGGAGCACGGGGACGTGCTCGCCACCGCCCGCTCGGGCGGGTTCACGCCGCAGCGCGACGGCGTGGGCGCGGCGCTGGACGTGGTGGCGGCGGCGCTGGCCACGCTGCCCGCCGGGGTGCCGCGCGCCGGCTTCGACCACGTGTCGGCCTGCCTGGCGGGCGCCGATCTGCCGGTCGAGGAGGAGGCGCTGGCCAGGGAGTTCGCCGCCCGCGGCGTCGGCGCGGACGTGGTGGTGCTCAACGACACGTTCGCGCTGCTGCGGGCGGGGGCGTCGGCCCCGTGGGGGGTCGCCGTGGTGTGCGGGGCGGGCATCAACGCGGTCGGCGTCTCCCCCGCCGGTGAGGTGGCCCGGTTCCCCGCGCTCGGGCGCATCAGCGGTGACTGGGGCGGCGGTCAGGGGCTGGCGGAGGAGGCGCTGTGGCACGCCATCCGAGCCGAGGACGGCCGGGGCGCGCCGACCGCGCTGACCGGGGTGGTCACCGCCCACTTCGGCACGGCGACGGTCGAGGAGCTGGTGCTGGGCCTGCACTTCGGCCGCGTGGACGGCGACCGCCTGCACGAGCTGACGCCGGGCGTGCTGGCCGCGGCGGGCGACGGGGACGCGGTGGCCAGGGCGCTGGTCGAGCGGCAGGCCGAGGAGGTGACGGTGCTGGCGGAGGTGTGCCTGCGGCGGCTCGGCCTGCTGGAGACCCCTGCGGAGGTGGTGCTGGGCGGCGGCCTGCTGACGGCCCGCGACCCGCTGATGACCGCGCTGCTGGACACGGGGTTCGCGCTGCGGGCGCCGCGGGCCAAGCTCGTGGTGGCGGAGCTGCCGCCGGTCATGGGGGCGGCGCTGCTGGGCCTGGAGCGGCTGGGCGCGGCGGACCCGGCCGCCGCGCGCCTGCGCGCCCACTACGGCCCGCCACGCTGACCCCGCCTGTGTGACCTGCTACGAGGTGGCCTGCTACGGGGCGGTCTGCTACGGGGCGGTCTGCTACGGGGCGGTCTGCTACGAGTCGTCCGAGGCGGGGGACGGCTCGGCGGCCACCTCGGGGGCGCGGTGCTCGTAGGGGGTGCTCAGCACGACCGTGGTGCGGGTCGAGACGTTGGCCGAGGCGCGGATCTGCTGCAACAAGTCTTCCAGCGCGACCGGCGAGGCCACCCGCACCTTGAGGATGTAGCTCTCGTCGCCGGCCACGCTGTGGCACGCCTCGATGGCGGTCAGGTGGGCCAACCGCTCGGGGGCGTCGTCGGGCGCGGCGGGGTCGATCGGCTTGATCGACACGAACGCGGTCAGCGGCAGCCCCACGGCGTCGTGGTCGATGATCGCGGCGTATCCGCGGACGACCCCCCGCTTTTCCAGCCGGCGCACGCGCTGGTGCACCGCTGAGACCGAGAGCCCGGTCTCCCTGGCCAGGTCGGTGAAGCTCATGCGGCCGTCGCGGGCCAGCAGCGTGACGATCCGGCGGTCGATCTCCTCCATCGGATCAAAGGTAGCCGGTCATGGTCACGACATGGTCCCGACGGGGGTGACGCCCCGCCGCATGGCGTGCTCGACCAGCGTGATGAGCACCTCCCTGCCGGAGTCGCGGCGGCGGGCGTCGCAGCGCACGATGGGGACGTCCGGCTCCAGGCCGATCGCCGAGCGCACCTCGCCCACGGTGAACGCCGAGGTGCCCTCGAAGCAGTTGAGCGCCACGATGAAGGGCTGGTCGCGCTTCTCGAAGTAGTCGACGGCGGGGAAGCAGTCTTCCAGGCGGCGGGTGTCGGCCAGCACCACGGCGCCGAGCGCGCCCATCGCCAGCTCGTCCCACACGAACCAGAAGCGCTCCTGGCCGGGGGTGCCGAACAGGTAGAGCATGTAGTCGTTGCGGATGGTGATGCGGCCGAAGTCCATCGCCACGGTGGTGGTGAGCTTGCGCTCCACGCCCACCAGGTCGTCGACGTGCACCCCGGCCTGGGTGAGCGCCTCTTCTGTGCGCAGCGGCCTGGTCTCCGACACGGCGCCCACCATGGTGGTCTTGCCCGCGCCGAATCCTCCGGCGATCAGAATCTTGATCGCGGTCGGCAGCCGCCAACGGTCTGAGCGACCGAACTCCATCCAGCACCGCCCGTACATTTCCCGCGCATGCGCGACCGCACTCCTGAGGTGCCGTGGTCAGTGGTACCTGTCAAGGCACGCTGAGGAGGGTCGGTCCACATGCCTGGCAACGAGACACCTTAGCAACGCCACATTTTCCACTCAAACCGCGAATTTTTACAAGAAACAAAATGTCACGGTTTGTAGCTGTAAGCGATGCCATTCGCTGATCTAACGGGAAGAGTCAAGATTTTCTGTCATGAATTCCGACAAACGCTTCACGTCGCGGGGCCGCCGCCGGGGACGCCGGTGAACCCCGCGTGGAAGCCCATCTGTCTTCGCAGGTAGGAGGCCGTACGGGGGCTGTGGAGGCGTACCGGCTCGATGAGCGTCTCGGCCTCGCGCGCCAGCTCGGCCATCGTCCCCGTCACCTCGGCCCGCTCCACGCCCAGCGCCAGCACGTTGAGGTCGCCCCAGCTCATGTCACGGCGGTAGGAGGCGACGTCGCCCAGCAGGTGCAGGTAGCGCTGCACCTGCCTGCTGACCCCGCGCAGCTCCGCCAGATGCGCCCTCGACCAGTCGTCGGCCGTGTAGATCCAGTGCGACAGGTCCACGAAGGACGAGCCTCGGCAGTCGGCGTTGCCGACGTAGCCGGCCAGCGAGGGCAGGGCGCGCGTGTCACGCCACACCCAGGCCCTGGCCATGCCCGCCAGCATGGCGGCGAGCTGGTCGAGCCAGATCCGCTGCAGGTCGCCGAACTCCTTGACGGTGCCCAGCTCGTCGCGCAGGTCGGCCAGGAACCGGGTGACCGCCGAGCGCGGCGCGGCCCCCTCCGCCACCTCCAGGCACTCGTCCGTGAGGCGGTCGACCTGCTCGCAGGTGATCGCGGTGTGGTCGACGAGCCGGTCCACGGCGCTCACCCACAGGGCGGCCCGGTTGACGACCTTCAGCCGGTCGGCTCCGGCCCAGGGGGCGCTGAAGGCGGTGGCGAGGGTCAGGGTGTTGAAGTAGTCGGGGCCGAAGGCGGCCGCAGGGAACAAACCCACATAAATCTGGGCACATCTCCGCAGATCCCTGCCACACTCGGCAGCCAGCGCACATGCCTCGCCGAGCCCGAACGCCTCGTCCAGCTCGTCGTCCGGCACCCTAGGGCCGCTCGATCGGCTCGCGGATCATGTGCGAGGGACCCCCTGACACCCGGATATACCTGCCGGGAAATTGTTTCATGATCGCGTGCTTGCGATCAAGGCATCAGCGGAGTGGCCAACAGGCCCGCCACGCTGCCCCTTCAGGCAAGTGCCCGGCCGGGCACCGCTAGAGGTTTCCGCCGCCGGTGGCGTCGAGGGTGGTGCCGGTGACGAAGCTCGCGTCCGGCGAGGCGGCGAACGCGACCACACCGGCGATCTCGTCCACGTGCCCCACCCGGTTGAGCGCGTGCCTGGACGCCGCGTACGCCTGCCCTTCCGGGTTGTCGCGCAGCCAGCTCGCGTTGTTGTCGGTGTCGATGATCCCGGGCGCGACGTTGTTGACCGTGATGCCGCGCGGGCCCAGCTCCTTGGCCAGCGCCAGCGTGAACACCTGCACCGCGCCCTTGGTCATCGCGTACGCGATCCCCTCGGGGAAGGCGATGCGGGCCACGCCCGAGGTGATGTTGACGATCCTGCCGCCGTCGGGGATCAGCGGCAGCACCTGCCGGGTGAGGAAGAACAGCCCCTTGACGTTGACGGCGAACAGCCGGTCGTACTCCTGCGGCGTCTCGTCGGCGATGGGCTTGGACATGCCGATGCCCGCGTTGTTCACGAGCACGTCGAGCACGCCGGTCTCGCTCCCGGCCCGCTCGGCGAGCCGGTGCACGTCCTCCGGCACGCCCAGGTCGGCCTGCACGGCGAACGCGCTGCCGCCGTCCCGCTCGACCAGCGCGACGACCTCCTCGGCCGCCGCCGCGTCCTTGGCGTAGTTGACGGCCACGTGGAAGCCGTCACGGGCCAGGCGCAGCGCGATGGCGCGGCCGATCCCCCTGCTCCCGCCGGTCACCAGGGCAGTCCTCATCTTGCGCTCTCTTTCTTTAGCGATCGATACAAAAACCGTATCATAGCGATCGCTATAGAATCGGCGCATGGCGAGACAGCGGGCATTCGACCGGGAGGCGGCGCTGGAGAGCGCGCTGCTGGCGTTCTGGCGGCACGGCTAC
Source organism: Nonomuraea sp. NPDC051298 (assembly GCF_055586305.1). NCBI lineage: Bacteria > Bacillati > Actinomycetota > Actinomycetes > Streptosporangiales > Streptosporangiaceae > Nonomuraea > Nonomuraea sp. NPDC051298. The sequence goes on along the minus strand of NZ_JBVJIM010000013.1, from coordinate 96,558 downwards.
GAGGCGACCTCGGTCGCGGAGCTCACCGAAGCGATGGGCATCAGGCCGCCCAGCCTGTACGCGGCCTTCGGCGACAAGCGGCGGCTGTTCGAGGAGGCGGTACACCGTTACCAGGCCACCCACGGCGCCTTCACCGCCCGCGCGCTCGCCGAGGAGCCGACCGGGCGCGGCGCCATCGAGCGCGTCCTGCGCGAGGCCGCCCACGAGTACGCCGGCCCGGGGCACCCGCGCGGCTGCCTGATCATCACGGCGGCGGTCAACTGCGGGCCCGAGTCGGCCGAGGTCGAGGAGCTGCTGAGGGGCTTCAGGAAGGAGGCGAAGGCGGCGCTCAGGCGGCGGATCGACGACGACGTGGCGGCCGGGCGGCTGGCGCCCGGCACGGACACGGCGGGGCTGGCCACGTTCTACGCCTCGGTGATCCAGGGCATGTCCACCCAGTCACGCGACGGCGCCACCGAGTCCGACCTCCTGCGCGTCGCCGCCCTGGCCATGTCGGCCTGGCCTGCCGAGACGGCCGGACCCCGCTGACCGTTCGCGCCTCCTGACGGCCGCCCCGCCCGGTCAGAAGCCGATCAGGTCGGGGGGCGACTCGACCTGGCCCAGCACGCCCGGCAGCACCGTACGCAACGCGCCGATCCGCTCCGGCGGCAGGTCGAGGCGGATCGTGAAGACCGTCTCGGTCTCCAGCTCGTCGGCCCCCTCCTGCGTCACCTCCACCGCCAGCCGGTCCCCGTCGAGCGTGAGTGCCCGCACCGCTTCGCCGGCGGCGCGCATGCCCTGCCGCGCCACCCAGTACGCCTGGTCGTGGCGGCCCACGTAGAAGTGCTCGCCCTCCTGAACGTCGGCCCGCTCGGCGAGGAAGAGCCTCTGGTGGCCGTGGTCCTGCTCGTAAAGGAGCACGGCCGCCGTCATCCCCGCGTCCGGCGTGTAGGACACCTCCCCGTTGATCGGCGGCGGGGGCATCGGAGGGCGGTCGTCGGTGGTGAAGAGCCAGGAGTGGAAGTGGTCGTCGTGGGCACCGGGCAGCCCGAGAGGCACGGCGGTGGGCAACGCCGACGACAACCAGGCGGGCGGCTCCAGGCGGGGGAAGGCGGTCAGCTCCGCGAGCGCGGCCACCGGCGGCACCTCCTCGAACGGCGGCTCGGCGGACTGGACCCGCCCCGCGTAGGCCCGGGTGCCGGCCGCGAACTCCAGCTCGCAGGTGAACCAGGTGCCTTCGCCCGCCGCGTAGGACAGCTCGCGCATGAGCTGGAACGGCTCGTCCATGCCCTCGACGGGGATCTCTCGGCCGTCACGGGTGACGACGGTGCGCGCGTACGCCCCGACCTGGTCGTGCCGGACCGCCAGGCGCGACCAGCTCGGCCCGGCGGCGGCGCGCGCGAGGTCGCCGATCTCCATCCGTCTGGCGTGCACCGCCGCGTGGCGGGATCGGTGCCGCGTGATCCGCCTCGGTCGAATCCGCATAGTGATCATCCCTCCTGTCCCATGGCACGGCCCGGGGCCGCGGTGAGGTGGTCGTGCAGGCGGCGGACCTCGCGCAGCAGGCCGCTGTTGCCCTTGCGGGCGGCCATCGCGCGTACTTCGGCGATCTCGCCGCGCGCGCCGCACCACTCGGCGGCCGAGGCGGCCAGCGCCACGAACCCGCCCAGCCCGTTACGGGGCCGCTCGCCCTCCGGGGGCAGCAGCTCCGGCAGCGCCGCGGCGGCGATCTCCCACACCTGCGCGTGCGCGCCCTGACGGGCCGCGGACTCCAGCGCCGCGACCATGTCGATCATCCGTACCTCGCCGCTCGCCAGCAGCAGCCCGACCTGCCGGCCCATCTCCCGTGCCGGCAGCTCGCCCCGTGCGGCCACCTCCAGCAGCACCTCCACCGACTCGGGCATCTGCGGATCGCCCAGCACCCGCGCCAGCAGGAGCGCGAACGCCGCCCCGGCGGGCCCCTCAGAACGCGCCAGGGCCAGCGCCTGCGCGGGCCCCACCCAGCTCGCCTCCCAATAGCGGATGAGCGCGTAGGGCGTCAGGTGCGCCGCGGCCACCTCCCGGTGCGCGGGCAGGGTCGCGGGCCACCACGCCAGGTGGTTCGCCTCGGTGTGCTCCTCGACCTCGCCCAGCATCAGATCCACCAGCGGCAACCCGGTGCGCCCGCCCGCGCACGTCGGCGTCAGGCGTACGGAGTGGTTGTGCCGCCGGTCGTGCCAGTCGTGCTCGGGCCCCGCGTTGCCGCACCTCCACTCCATGGCCACCGTGGGCTCCGGGCAGGTCCAGGCGGCCAGCACCCGGCCCGCCGCGGACGTCAGCCGGGCCGCCCGCCCGGCCGCCTCGGGATCCGGCGTTCGCGGCAGGCGCAGCAGGGCCTGCTGGAAGTCGGCGGCCAGCGGCCTGACCCCGGCCGCCTCCAGCACCTCCAGCCGCCGCACCAGCTCGGCCGCCGCCACGTGCCCCGTGTCGTGCGTGGGCGTGGCCAGGAGCAGCGGCGGCAGGCCGCCCTCCTCGACGGCACGCAGGATCTCGGCCGCGCGGTGCAGCAGGAGCAGGTCGGGGGCGGCCACGCGGGAGGTCGGCAGCAGGTCCAGCCACACCCGCCGCTTCGGCGCGACCCCCGACAGGGAGAGCACCGCCCCCTGGAGCCACTGGTCGGCCCGGCGCCAGCTCTCCTCCTGGTACTTCCAGCTCGCCCAGTCGAGCCGCTGCGGGCGCAGCGCCGCCGCCACGCCGTCCGGGTCACGCCCCGCCAGCGTCACGAACCCGGCCAGCAGCCGCTCCCACGCCTGCCACGTCCGTTCGCCCCCCTGGCCCATAAGCCGGGCCAGCTCCGCCGGGGAGCCGGGAGGGGGTTCGAGGGCGCCGGCGCGTTCGGGGGCGGGCGGGAGCGGCGGTGGCACGTACGCGGGCGCGGCGTCGGCCACCGTACCCCCGTCGAAGGCCAGCGCGACCTGCCTGCCGAGGCCGGGCGGCAGCAGCTCGACGGCGTCGCGGAGGACGGCGCGGCTCTCCTCGCCCATGCCGCCCACGTGGGCCAGGGCCACCTCGACGGCCATTTCCTGCAGCTCGGCGGAGTCGGCGGCGAACGCCCTGGCCAGCGGCGCGGCCACCGCGTCGGCCAGTTCGGGCGACCGGCGCACGGAAGCCCGCAGCCACGACAGGCCCGCGCGGACCAGCTTGCGCTCGGCGCGGAACAGCAGCGACTCCCACGCCTCGGCCAGATCGTCGGCGCTCAGCCCGCCGGTGGCCCACACGTCGGCGCTCCCTATTCCTTCCGCGGGGGTGCCGCCGCTCCTGGGCGTGAGGGCGCGCAGCCGCTTGACGGCCAGCTCGGCGACCGGGCCAGGCGCGGCCGGCAGCAGGCGCAGGTAGTCGCGGGCGTTCCCGGCCACCTCGGCGGGCGAGGGGTCGAGAGCCTCGTGCAGGCGTACGAAGAAGCGCAGGTCGATGGGCGTGCCCCCGCGCAGGAAGCGGCGCAGGCACCCCACGATCAGCGCCTCGCGCTTGACGCGGCCCGCGTCGGCCAGGTCGAGCAGCGCGCCCAGCCAGCCCGCGTCCGGGTCGTTGTCCCACTGCAGCACCCGGCCCACGCCCTCGGCCTCGAACAGCCGCGGCAGCAGGTGGTCGAGCAGCGGATCGTCACCGAGACGCGACGGGGAGCCGTTCGCCCAGCCCGCGACGAGCACGTCGTGGGGCGGCGGCGCGATCCCGGTCCTGCGCAGCAGGGCCAGGGCGAGCGCCATGCCGCGGTCGTCGGCGACGCGCGTGCGCAGCACCAGCCGCTCCGCCAGGTCGGCCCGCCAGGCGGCGGGCCGGTCGGCGAGCACAGTCAGGACGAGGTCGACGTCGTTGTCGGGCCCGGCCCACTGGGGCGCGTAGTCGCGCCGATACAGCCAGGAGGCCACGGCCGCGGCGCCGCCGAGGGTGGCCGCGCCCGCCACGCGCAGCACGACGGCGTAGTCGACCAGGTCGCGGTCCCACCGGTCGAAGCGGCCCCGCAGCTCTTTCAACAGCTCTGGTAATCGCGCCGCCACCTGCTTGCGCGCCTCCCCGCCAAGGGCCACGAGCCGCTCGGTGAGCCGTTCGGCGTGCCGACCCTCGATCAGCTTCCTGATCTCGTTCCAGTGATCCATGGCCGGGACAGTAACGATCGCCGCCGACATTTCCCGATCATCGACGCTCCCCGCTCGCCGGTTCTGGCGCGGTGGTTACGGCGCGGTGGGTGACGGACGCGGGAACGGCGACCCCGGGGTCGGCGGTGGCCAGCCCTCTCAGCGGAAGCTGAACCAATGAAATGTGAGGCAGCCGAACGTGAAATACGAAAGACCATGGACGTACCATTCTTGCCCTTTTCTCAGGGGGATGGTGAAGCTGGTGGACGCCCCTCCCATGCTCATGCGAATACGTTCCTCGCCGTTCTCTTTCACGGTGAGGAGCGACCACGTACCGGTGTCCGTGGCCCCGGCTCTGAGGAACAGGATGCCGTCGCTGTAGACGGTGACGGGATCTGTGCTGTTCCCATTCCACACGGGTTTGAGAATGTCCTGGCCGTCGAACAACGCTTCGAGGTTGGCCTTGCCGTAGACCGTCAGGTCGCGGCTGATCGTCACCGCTTGTTCGGCGGTCATATTGTTGTGGGCGGTCAGATAGCCGTACACGTCGAGCGAGGACTGGGCGGACATGGTTCCGGTGACCGTCAGCCCGTTCGTGCCGACGGTGGTGAGCTTGTTCGGGGACGCGTGGCCGACTGTCAGGTCGCTCAGGGTGGGATTGTCGATGGTGACGGTGAGGGTCGCGTAACGGTCGACCGTCTCGAATCCGGTGGCGCTTTTCGCGGACGCCTTCAGGGTGAAGGTGGTGTCGTTGGCGATCGTGCCGGCCGGGACGGTCCAGGTGGTCTCGGGGCCTTCGTGGAGGACCGCGCCGTCGCCGCCGTACAGGTGGAAGGAGTCGCCGTTGCTCTCCCAGGTGAGCGAGATGACGTCGCCGGCGTTGAACCCGGTCCTGGGGACGGTCGGCTCGTCCGGGGCGCCGGCCAGGAAGTTACGCAGGTAGAAGGGGGGTTTCTCGGTGTTCCAGGTCAGGTCCTGCGAGGTCTTGGGAGTGTATTTGCCGCTGGTCGTGCCGGAGGTTTCGGTGATCTGACAGGTGAGTTCGCTGCCGGGCGTGGCGGCGACCTTTCCGGTGATGCTGATCTTCAGCGGTTTGTCGATGAGGTCCAACCCAGGTACGGGCGGGGCCTGGAAAACGACGTGGTAGTAGTTCACGCCCGGGTCGAGGCCGAGTTTCCGCCCGCTCTCCACCTGGGCGGACGCGATACTCCACTTGCCGGTGATCGAGGACTGCGGGTTCGCGGTGAAGTACGCACCCCCGTCGTCGGGCGCGCTTATCGGGACGGCGATGTCGAGTTTCTTGCAGTAGACCTTCTGGCCGGCCGGGCTGGAGACGGTGATGTCGATGGTGTTGGCGGCGGGTTTGTCGGGGGTGCCCGCCTGGAGGGGGGCGGTGCTGGTGGTGTAGTGCAGCAGGGGGGCGTTGGGCATGCGGCATGGCCTCCTTGTGGATGTCCGAAGGGGTGTGAGTGACCTCGATGCGTGGCAGTGCGTCCGAACCCCCGTTGGTCACGCACCGCAGAAGATCACCTCTAGATCCAATCGCCGGTTTTGGAGCGTGGCAATGGCTCTCAAGGAGGCGAGAAGGGGTCGATTTGGTGATGTTCTCTGCGTCTTGACAAGCCTGTGGGCCGTCGCGGATCCGGTCCCGTGACGGTGTTCAGGCCGGCCCGGTGTGGGCGGCGAGCTTGGCGGCCAGCGCGACGCGGGAGCCGATGCCGAGCTTGGTGTAGATCTTCCCGAGGTGATACTCGACAGTCTTGACGCTGATGAGCAGTTCCCTAGCGATCTGCCGGTTCGTCAGGCCACCGGCCACGAGCATGGCGGTGCTGAACTCCTGCGGGGTGAGCCCGAGCCGTACGGTCGCGACCGGCTCCAGCCCGCACGCCTCCAGCTCGTGAACACACCGCTCGACCAGCGGCCGCGCCCCCAGCCGCTCGAAGATGGCCCGTGCCGCCCCGAGCCGTTCGGCCGCCGCCCTGCGCCGTCCCGTACGGCGTAGCAGCCTGCCCAGGTCCAGCAGCACCCGCGCCTCCTCCAGCGGGCACACCCCCGCCCCCACCAGGGCCAGCGCCCGCCCGAACCGCTCCTCGGCCTGGCTTGGAACGTTCCTGGCCGCCAGCAGGAGACCGCCGAGCCTGAGCCGCTCGGCCCGCCGCCACTCGGTCGTTCCCTGTTCACCTGTCCGCTCCGCCGCGTCCTGCCGCGCCACCGCCCGATCCCCGTCCCCGTCCATGTCAGGGCCCTCCGCCGACGCCCCACCCGCGTATGCGTTCAGGACGGCCGCCGCCTCCTCCAGCCGCCCGTCGGCGACCAGCGCCTCGATCCGGGCCGGACGCGGGTCGGGCACGAACACCGGGACCGCCGGCCCACCCGGCACGGACCCGTCCTCCTCGGCCCGGTGCCCCGCTCCCAGAAGCTCCATGGCGAGGTCCGCCTGGCGTTGGCCCATCGCGTGGCCCATCCGCCGGGCGGCCTCTCCAGCGGCGGTGGCGTGGGCGAGGGCACGTTCCCGATCTCCGCGGGCGGCCAGGGGCGCCACGCACGCCGCCGCCAGGCACGGCAGCAGCCACCGTTGCCCGAGCGCCACCGCCTCGGCCAGTGCCCGCTCCGCGCGGGCCGCGGACTCGTCCCAGCGCGCCAGGCGATGCTCGGCGACGGCGAGCAGCGCCTCGGCCGACAGCCGGTGGTGCGGCAGGCCCGCGGTCCCGGCCGCGGCCACGACCCGCTTGAGCACGGCGTACGCGAGGCCGGGCTCGTCCCGTGCCAGGTGCGCCAGGGCGTCGGCGAGGCCGTCGCCGTCCTGAGAACCGGCCACGCCGGACACCCCGCCCACCGCCACCACGCCGCCCGGCCGAGGGCTGCCGAGTGCCACGGACAGGGCCAGGACGTCGTACGGCCGGGCCACCGCGCCCTGGATGGGCTGCTCGATCGCCAGCCGCGCCCAGTCCGCCGCCGCCGCGTCCCCCGTGACCAGACGCAGCCAGGCGAGCTGCTCGGCCACGTCGGCGGCGAACCCGGGCTCGGCGTGCCGCCACGCCTCGGCCAGCAGCTCGTACGCCTCGTCGAAGCGCCCGGCGGCCAGGGCGAGCCGGCCCAGCACGTACCGGCGTACCGGGCGCGGGTCGGCGTTGCGCACGGCGGCCAGCTCGGCCGTGCGGATCACGTCGCCCCCGGCGAGGACGTGCTCCATCGCGGCCGTACGCAGCTCGTCACGGCGTCCCGCCGACTCGGTGAGCCCGGCGGCCAGCTCCAGATGGGCGGCGGCCTCCTGCCACTGACCGTGTTGCGCGGCCTTGGCGGCGAAACCGGCCAGTTCCTCGGCCAGCGCCTCGTCGGGCCCTCCGGCGGCGGCCGCGCGGTGGCGCAGCCCGGCACCGGTGTCCTCGGCCAGCCGGGACGCGGCCAGGTGCAGCCGTGCCCGCCCACCCGCGCCGATGCCGTCGTACGCGGCGGCCGTGGCCAGCGGTTCGGGGAAGCCGATCAGGCGGCCGGGCAGCTCGCGCAGCAGCCCGGCGGCGACGGCCTCCTCCAGGGCGTTCAGTGGCTCGTCGATCCCGGTGGCGACGGCGGCGGCCACGTGCAGCGGACACCTTCCGCCCAGCACGGCGCACGCCTCGACGAGCCGCCTGGTGGCGGGGGCGCAGGCGTGCAGGCGGCGGGCGAAGGGCCGCTGGTAGGTCGCGGGTGCCGGGAGGCGAGCGCCGGAGTCGTCGAGGACCGCGAGGGGCAGCGCGTCCAGCAGGGCACGGGCGTGCAGCGGGTTCCCCAGGGTGTGCTCCCGCAACCGCGCCGCCGCCTCCGCCCCCAACGTCGTCCGCGCCGCCGCCTCCCTCCCCGACGTCGCCGTGACCACGACCTCTGCCCTCGCCGTAATCATGAACGGGGTCATGGACGGGGTCATGAACGTGACCATGGACGGGGTCACCATCGCGGTCGCCCCGTCCGTACCCGGTCCGTTGGTGGACGGCGCGAGCCCCGCGACGAGCGCGGCCAACTCGGACGCGCTCAGCCCCGCGAGCGCGACGCGCAGCGTGCCGTCGCCGCGAAGCAGCCGCCCGAGCCCCTCCGGCAGCCAGGGCTCGGCCGCGTCCCGGCAGACGACCAGGACGAGCACCCGCCCCGACCGTACCCGCCGCAGCGCGTAGCCGAGGGCCCGCAGCGACGGCCGGTCCGCCCACTGCGCGTCGTCGACGACCAGCGCCAGCGTCTCCCCCTCCGGGACCCTGGCCACGACCTCGCAGATCGCCTGCCCGGCGGCGCACACGTCCGGCTCCCCCGCCGGGCCCGCCACGGCTTCGGCGAGCCGATCGTCCCCTCCGGAACCACTACAGGAACCACAGCAGGAACCACCGCCGCGACCCCGGCAGAAACCACCGCCGGAACCACAGCAGGAACCACAGCAGGAACCCCGGCCGGAACGGCCGCCGGTCAGCGCCCCCGTCGCGCCGAGCCCCAGCCGGACGGCCTCCTCCGCGATCTGCCGCAGCACCCCCAGCGGCAGCTCCCGCTCGCTCTCCTCGCCGCTGACCGTCAGCACCCGCGCGCCCGCCTCCCCGTCGAGCGCGCGGTGCACCAGCGCCGTCTTGCCGATGCCCTCCGGCCCCTCGACCAGGACCCTCCGCGCGGCCCCGCTGGCCGCCGCACGCAGCTCCGCGCGCAGTAGGGCGACCTCTCGTGTCCTGCCGACGAACATGCGCACTCCCTCCGCCGCCCTCGAAATCTCAGAGCGGCGCAGGCCGTGCCTGATACACCTCGGCATGCCCCTCGGCGCAGGCGGCGTGAGCCCGTCCTCAGGTGACGGCGGTTCAGTCTGCCAGGCGTCCCCAGGCGGCCGTGGCGTCGTCGTGAGTTTTGCCCCAGACGGGCCCGCGCGCCGTCTCCAGCTCCCGCACCGCCGCGATCACCGCCCCAGGCCCGCGCCCGGACAGCAGCTCCAGGACGTCGGCCCAGCTCCAGCCGTACCAGTCGGCGAGCCGTCCCACCCCGTCCGTGAACACCCCGACTCCGCGCACCGCATCCCCACGCGCCCCGGCCGGGTCCACCTCGCCGGTGACGCTCTCGCGAGCCGCCTCGGGTCGCGCCCCGGCCACCCAGAACCCGCCCGGCGCGTTCCGCAGCCGCCGCACCAGCTCCAGCGAGTACGGCCGCCCGCCGGGCAACCGCTCCAGCCGCTCGTCGCACACCACCCGCGTCCCACCGCCCACCAGCGAGAACACCACCGGCGAATCCCCCAGCACCAGATACTCCAAACGTTCCCGGCAGCGCACCATGGCCACCGTCGCCGACGGCGAGTCGGGGTTGGCGAGATCGCAGGACGACGCGTGCGCCGCCCCGGTCTCCTCGATCGCCGACTCGAGCAGCGCCGCCAGCGGGGCCGAGTCACCGGCGGCCAGCCGCTCGGCCAGCGCGCCGCCGAGCCGCCCCACCAGCCAGGCCACGTCGTGCACGCAGCCGCTGTCGACCCCGGGCGGCGCCGTGGCCCCGTCCAGGACGACGATCCAGGACGGCCCGGCGATCACCAGATCCTCGTTGGGCCGCCCGGACCCGGGCCTGGTGGCGTACGTGATCTCCGCGAACATGACAGCGACTGTGTCACACCCGCGCCCCGCCGGGGGCGGGGGCCGCGATCAGACGATCACGAGGTCGCGCGGCGTGTCGTTGAGCCGCTCGCCGCCGTCCTCGGTGCAGACCACGATGTCCTCGATCCTGGCCCCGTGGCGGCCCGCCAGGTAGATGCCCGGCTCCACCGAGAACGCGAACCCGGGCTCCATGGCCTCCCCGTTCCCCGCCACGATGTACGGCTCCTCGTGCGTCTCGATGCCGATCCCGTGGCCGGTGCGGTGGATGAAGTGGTCGCCGTACCCGGCCTCGGCGATGACGTCGCGGGCGGCGGCGTCGATCGACTCGCACGGCACCCCGGGCCGCACCGCCCGGCAGGCCGCGTCCTGGGCCCTGCGCAGCACCTCGTAGTAGGCGGCGAACTCGGCCGGCGGCTCGCCCACGCTGTAGGTACGGGTGGAGTCGGAGCAGTAGCCGTTGTGCAGTTGCCCGCCGATGTCCACCACGACCGGCTCACCGGCCTGGATGACCCGGTCGGACACGTCGTGGTGCGGGCTGGCCCCGTTCGGGCCGGCGGCGACGATCACGAAGTCGACGGTCTCGTGCCCGGAGGCCAGGATCGCCTCGGCGAGATCGCGGCCCACCTCGCGCTCGGTGCGCCCGGCCCGCAGCAGGCCGGGCACCTGCCGGTGCACCGCGTCGATCGCCTCTCCCGCCTGCCGCAGCGCCGCCACCTCGGCGGGCGACTTGCGCATCCGTAGCTCCCGCAGCACGCTTCCGGCCAGCACCTGCCCGGCGCTCGGCAGCACCTCGCGGAAGCGCAGCGACGCCATGGCCCACATGCGGTCGGCCAGGCCCACCTTGGCCACCTGGCCGAGCCGGGCCGCCGCGATCGCGTAGGGGTCGTCGGTCTCGTCCCATGCCACGAACTCCAGGCCCAGCCGCGCAGCCGGCGACGCCTGGGCGGCGGGCAGCTCCAGGCGGGGCACCATCATGTACGCCTCGCCGGAGGCCGGCACCACGAGGCACGTCAGCCGTTCCTGCGGCTTGGCGTCGTAGCCGCTGACATAGCGCAGGTCGGGGCCTGGGGTGAGGAGCAGGGCGTCGAGGCCGGCCTTGGCGGTGGCCTCCTGGACGGCGGCGAGCCGGGACACGGGGTACAGGTCTGAGGACGTCACAGCCGACAATCTACTCGGACCGTCCGTCCTAAAATCCGCGGAAAGGTCTCACCACGCCGCAAGCTCGCACTACACACCGTTCACGATCGATCACGTATTGTGGGGCCAATTGTCCAGTTCCACTGCGCTTCGAGAGTGAGACCATGGTCGACGTCATAGGCGCAGCCGAGCTGCTCGGGCATGAGAGCGAGGCCGAGATCCTCGCCGTACGGCTGGCGCACGCCCAGCGGCTCGGCAACATGGGCTGGGCGGAGTGGCACCTGCACTCCGGCGAGACGATCTGGTCCGACCAGGTGTACGTGATCTTCGGCCGCGACCCGGTCGACGGCCCGATCCCCCTGCCCGACCTGGCCGAGCACGTCGAGCCGGGTGACGTGGCCACGCTCGACCGCCTGCTGTGGTCGGCGGTGCAGGGCGTCGAGCCGGTTCAGGCCGAGTTCCGCATCCGCCGGGGCGCCGGCTCCTGCGACGTGCGCGACCTGCGCGTCGTGCTCGAACCGCTGGCCGGGCCCGGCGGCACGATCGGCATGCACGGCGTCATCCAGGACATCACCGGACGCCGCCGGGCCGAGCGCATGGTGACGGAGTCGCGCCGCCAGCTCCTGGAGGCCCGCGAGCAGGCCGCCGAGGAACGCCACGTGATGCTGGCCCTGCGCGAGGCCATCCTGCCCGAGCCGGCCGGCTGCCTCGACCTGCCGCACACCCGGGTCGCGGTGCGCTACGTCCCGGCCGAGAAGACCGCGAACCTGGGCGGCGACTGGTTCGAGGCCGCGCCCTCCCCCGACGGGCGTCTGCTGCTGGCCATCGGCGACGTGTCCGGCCACGGCCTGCCCGCGATCTCCCGCATGGCCCAGCTCCGCCACGCCCTCGTCGGCCTGGCCATGACCGGGCAGGCCGGCAACCGGCTGCTCGACTGGCTGAACGAGCTGGTCATGCACCAGCTCAAGGACACCACCGCCACCGCGATCATCGGCCACCTGGACCCCGAGACCCGCGTGTTCGCCTGGGGCCAGGCCGGGAACCTGGCGCCGATCCTGGTGCGCGACGGGGTGGCCAGCCAGCTCGTCAAGCCCAGGGGCGTGCTGCTGGGGGCCGCGTCCGGCAGCCCGTACGAGCTGGCCACCACCCGGCTGCAGCCCGGCGACCTGCTGCTGCTGTTCACCGACGGGCTGGTCGAGCGGCGCACCCGCGACATCGACGTGGGCCTCGACCTGACCCTGGCCGCTGCCCGCCGCATCCGCGGCCACGACCTCGACGCCGGCCTCGACCGCCTGCTCACCGACATCGGCGGCCCCAACCCGGAGGACGACGCGTGCCTGCTGGCGGTGGGCATACTGGCCTAGTGCTGATGCTCCTGGACACCCCGTCGCTCTACTTCCGCGCCTTCTACGGCGTGCCCGAGTCGATCAAGGCTCCCGACGGCTCGCCCGTCAACGCGGTACGCGGCCTCATCGACATGATCGCCACCCTCGTGCGCGGGCACTCCCCCGACGAGCTGGTGGCCACGATGGACGCCGACTGGCGGCCCGCGTTCCGGGTCGCGGCGATCCCGACGTACAAGGCGCACCGCGTCGCGCACGGCGACGTCGAGGAGGTGCCCGAGGCCCTCGTCCCGCAGATCGCGGTCATCCACGAGGTGCTCGACGCCCTCGGCATCGCCTGCCTGGAGTCGCCCGGCTACGAGGCCGACGACGTGATCGGCACGCTCACCCACCGGGCCGGGGGCGCGGTCGACATCGTGACCGGCGACCGCGACCTGTTCCAGCTCGTCGACGACTCCCGCCCGGTCCGCGTCCTGTACACCGCGCGCGGCATCCGCAACCTGCAGATCGTGGACGAGGCGTTCGTCACCGGCAAGTACGGCATCCCCGGCCGCGCCTACGCCGACTTCGCCACCCTGCGCGGCGACCCCAGCGACGGCCTGCCCGGCGTGCCCGGGGTCGGCGAGAAGACCGCCGCCGCCCTGATCACCCGGTTCGGCTCTCTGGAGGCGCTGCTCGACGCCCTCGACGCGGGCGCCACCGAGGGCTTCCCCGCCGGGGCGCGCACCCGTCTGGCCGCCGCCCGCGACTACCTGCGCGCCGCCCCCGCCGTGGTGGAGGTGGCCCCCGACGCGCCGCTGCCCGCCGCCGACCTCACGCTGCCGGACAAGCCCCGCGCCCCCGAGGCCCTGGTCACCCTGGCGGACCGCTACGGGCTCGACGGCCCGCTCAACCGCCTCATGGACGCGCTGAAGGGCTGAGCCGCCCGGACGCTTCGCGAGGCTGACGACCCGCCGCCCTGGGCGCGGAGGGCCTCAGACGGTCATGAGGGCCCGTACGGCGTCCTGGGCGGCGTCGCGCAGGCGGGCGTGCACGAGCGCGTTCTCCTCCCGGTCCGTACGCACCTCCACCACCCGCGGCCCCTCCCCGCGCAGCGCCTTGGGCAGGTCGCCGACGTCCCCCACCAGCGTGTACGGCGTCGCCGTCGCCGCCGCCAGATAGCCCAGGTCCACCCCGTGGGGCGTCCCGAAGACCCGCTCGAACGGGTCGCGCACCGCCGACTGCGGCAGCAGCGAGAAGATGCCGCCGCCGTCGTTGTTGACCACCACGAGGCACAGGTCGGGCCGCGGCTCCCTGGGCCCGAGGATGAGCCCGTTCTGGTCGTGCAGGAACGACAGGTCGCCGATCAGCGCGTACGAGGGGCCGTTGTGCGCCAGCGCCGCCCCCATCGCCGTGGAGACGATCCCGTCGATGCCAGAAGCTCCCCGGTTGGCCATCAGCCGGAGGCCGCGCCTGGGCCGCATCGCCTGGTCGAGGTCGCGGATCGGCATGGACGACCCGCAGAACAGCAGCGCCCCGTTCGGCAGCGCGTCGACCAGGTCTCTGGCCACGCGCGGCTCGCTGGTGCCCGACACGTCGAGCACCTCGTCCAGCGCGGCTCTCACCGCCAGGTCGGCCTGCCGCCAGTCGTGCAGCCAGGTGTCGTCGCCCGAGGCGACCGGGATCTCCACGGCCTGCGCCACCTGGGTGGCCGAGCGGGTCGGGTCGGGCCAGCGGTCGAGGTCGGGGGCCACCACGATGTGCTCGTCGGCCCGTCTGAGCCACGACAGCAGTGGCCGCGACAGCCCGGGACGCCCCAGCGTGACCACCACGTCGGGCCGGTGCGCGTCGGCGAACTCCGGCGTGCCCAGCAGGTGGTGGTAGGTCGAGATGGCGTGGTCGCCGTAGCGGGCGCCGCCGTTCGGCTCCGACAGCACCGGCCAGCCCGCCATGCCCGCCGCGGCCACGTAGCGGCGCACGTTGGCGGCCCCGTCGCCGACCACGAGCACGCCGCGCCTCGTGGGCGGGATGTGCAGGGCGATCGGCGGGGGCGCCACCCTGGTGCGTACCCACGGGCCGGTGGCGCCGCCGTCGAGCGGCTCGCACCAGGTGGCGTCGCCGTCGGGGATCAGCGGCTCCCTGAAGGCGAGGTTGAGGTGCACGGGGCCGGGGTTGCCCGCGCCGGCCGCGCGCTGGTAGGCGCGGGCGGCCAGCGAACGCCAGTAGGCGACCTGGCCTGGACGCTCCTCGGGCACGCCGACCTCGGCGAACCAGCGGATCGCGGTGCCGTACAGCTTCACCTGGTCGATCGTCTGGTTGGCGCCGGTGCCGCGCAGCTCGGGCGGGCGGTCGGCGGTCAGCATCAGCAGCGGCACCCCCGACTCGCCGGCCTCGATGACGGCCGGGTGGAAGTTGGCGGTCGCGGTGCCGGAGGAGCAGATCAGCGCGACCGGCCGCTCGGACCGCTTGGCCAGCCCCAGCGCCAGGAACGACGCGGAACGCTCGTCGATGCGCACGTGCAGGCGCACCCGCGACTCGGCGTGCAGCGCCAGCGCCAGCGGGGCGGAGCGGGAGCCGGGGGCCAGCACCACGTCGGTCAGGCCGCAGCGCACCAGCTCGTCGACCAGTACGGTGGCCAGCGCGGTAGCGGGGTTCAACGTGACGCCTCCTGCATCCGGCGAAGCCACTGGGGAGATTCAATCTCAAATGCCGACAAATGCTGAAAATTCACTACGGGGTGCCGGTCGGGAGGCGGGAACGGCTCGCCCCGCCCCGCCGGGCCGCGCAGCAGCACCCCTTCCCCTGCGGCCCGCCCCCGGAACCACGCGTGCGCGGCGAGCGCCCGGCCCGCGGGAGTCACACGAGACGCGGAAACCGCGAAAGACACGAGAGCCCCGAATGCCACAGAAGCCATGCGAGCCGCAAAGGTCACGAGAGCCGCAGATGCCACCAGAGTCACAAAGGGCACCCGAGCCGCAGGTGGCGCGAGAGCCACAGGAGCCATGCGAGCCATGGGGGAACGCCTCACGACCCTCCCTGCGCCACTGTCCGACCTGTCGCCATTAACCTTACGAGCATGTGGAGGAACCCGTCGCATCCGGACCGTCCGCTGCACGCCATTGTGCAGCCTCCGGGCCCCGCGCTGTTCACGGCGATCCGCGACGCGCTCACGGGCGACGGCCCGGCGGTGCTCCCGCTGTCTCCCGGCCACTCCGCCGCCACCGCCCTGGCCGCCCTGCGCCCCACCCACGCCGACGGCGAGCCGCGGAGCGACGGCGTCGGCGTCCCCGGCGACGTGGCGGTCGTGATCGCCACCAGCGGCAGCACCGGAGCCCCCAAGGGCGTGCTGCTGTCAGCCACCGCCCTGCGCGCCTCGGCCGCGGCCTCGCTGCGCCGCGTGGAGGCGTCCAAGGGCGAGCGCTGGCTGTGCTGCCTGCCCGTCTCCCACGTCTCCGGCCTGCAGGTCCTGGTACGCGCCCTGCTCTCGGAGAGTGACCCGATCATCCACCCCGCCTTCGACCCGCACGCGGTCCTGGCCTCCGGCGCCCACCACGTCTCCCTGGTGCCCACCCAGCTCCACCGGCTGGTCGAGCTGGGCGCGGACCTGTCGGTGTTCCGTACGATCCTGCTCGGCGGCGCCGCGCCCCGGCCCGGGCTGGTCGAACAGGCCCGCGACCTCGGCGCCAGGGTCGTGACGACGTACGGGATGAGCGAGACGTCCGGCGGCTGCGTCTACGACGGCCGGCCCCTCCACCACGTGGAGCTCAAGATCGGCGCGGACGGCCTGATCCGCGTCGCGGGCCCGGTGCTGTTCAGCGGCTACCGCTTCGACGACCCGCCCGCCCCGCTCGACGGCGACTGGTTCGTCACCTCCGACCTGGGCGAGCTGAGCGGCGGCCGGCTGCGCGTGCTCGGCCGGGCCGACGACGTGATCATCACCGGCGGCGAGAAGGTGGTGGCGGGGGCCGTGGCCGGCGTCCTGGGCACCCATCCCGAGATCGCCGACGCGGCCGTGATCGGCGTGCCCGACCCCGAGTGGGGCGAACTGGTCACCGCCGTCGTCGTCCCCGCCGACCCCGACACGCCCCTTACGCTTCCGCAATTGCGGGCATACTGCCGCGATAGGCTGCCTTCCTACGCCGCCCCGCGCGGGCTGCGGCTCGTCTCCCGGCTGCCGCTGCTGCCCAACGGCAAGACCGACCTGGTCCGGCTGAAGGCAGGAACCTGACGAGTTGCCGCTGCGTCATAGTGGGGAGAAGGAGGGAGCCTTCATGAACCAGACCCGCAAGATGTGGGCATCCGCGGCCGTCGTCGGCGTCATCGTCGTCGGCGGCGCCTCGGTCGCGGCGGCTGCCTCGGCGGGAAAGCTCGACGAGGTCGCGAGGGAGACCCGAGCAGAGGTGGAGAAGGCGTCACCGTCCGGCCAGTCGCCGCAGCAGCAGACGCCGGGCCCCGACCAGGGCGACGACGACGGGTTCGTGGTCTCCAAGGAGATCAACCCCGACCCGGACGCGGTCGTCGACTACTGGACGGACCAGCGCATGGAAGACGCCCAGCCGATGCCGATGCCCGAGGTGTCGCCCGGCGACTACGCGGTCGGGTCGGGCGATGTCGAGGTGCGGGAATAGGACGTGTCCCGGGGCGGTTCAGCTCTGTAGGGCGGATCCGCCCCTTTTTTATCTCGCATGGACACCCGGGAACAAATGACGGTGATGGGCGTTATTGATACTGGTGCGCCGTGCGGACGCGAAGCCGCCCCACCACAACCTGCCTGATCGCTTCCACTCCGTACGGAGGAGGTGTCCTCATGCCCAGAACCGCCGTGGCGACCCCACCCGCGACTCTCGACCAGCTCATTGAACGAGGGCGAGCCCAGGGTCACCTTTCTCTGGCGGAGCTGCGTGACGCGTTCGCGAGGGCCGGCATCAGCCCCTCTGAAGGCCGCACTATCCTGCGTGAGCTGTCGGAGACCGGCGTGAGCCTGGCCGCCGAGAACAAGCCGTCTCTCAGCACCACCGCCCCCAAGAAGAACACCCCGAAGAAGGAGACTTCCGCCAAGAAGGACTCGCGGGCAAAGACTACCCGCCGCAAGGCGGGCGAGGCAAAAACCGCCGCTGTGTCCGTGTCGTCGTCCGCGTCGTCCGCCGTGGCGAGCGAGGCGGCCAGGGCGGTCACGCCGGCCGAGCCCAAGCCGGAGCACATGGAGGACGTCCCCGACGACCTCGCCATCACCGCCGACGACACCGAGGACGAGCCGATCGACCTCGACGACACCCAGTCCGTCATGGGCGACTCGGTGCACACCTACCTCAAGTCCATCGGCCGCCGCACGCTGCTCACCGCGGCTCAGGAGGTGGAGCTGGCCAGGCGCATCGAGGCCGGGCTCTACGCCGAGTACAAGCTGGAGTCCCAGCCCGGGCTCTCGTCCGCCGTCCAGGACGAGCTGCGCCTGGTGGTCGAGGACGGCAAGGAGGCCAAGGACCACATGCTGGAGGCCAACCTCCGCCTGGTGGTCTCGGTGGCCAAGAAGTACACCGATCGCGGCATGTCCCTGCTGGACGTCGTCCAGGAGGGCAACCTGGGGCTCATCAGGGCCGTGGAGAAGTTTGACTACACCAAGGGCTTCAAGTTCTCCACGTACGCGATGTGGTGGATCAGGCAGGCCATCCAGCGCGGGTTCGCCGACTCGGCCCGTACGATCCGGCTGCCCGTGCACGTGCTGGAGATGCTCTCCAAGCTGTCGCGGGTCGAGCGCGACATGCACCAGCGGCTGGGCCGCGAGCCCACGCCGGAAGAGCTGGCCGTCGAGCTCGACAAGACGCCCGACCAGATCGAGGAGCTGCTGCGCACGAGCCGGCAGCCGATCTCGCTCAACGCCACGATCGGCGAGGACGGCGAGACCACGATCGGCGACCTCATCGAGGACGTCGACTCCCCCGAGGCGTCGGAGATCGTCGACCGCCAGCTCCTGGGCGACCAGCTCAGGGGCGTGCTCGACAACCTCTCGCCGCGAGAGTCGAAGATCATGGCCCTGCGCTTCGGCCTGGTGGACGGCAAGCCGCACACGCTCGACGAGATCGGCAAGCACCTCGGGCTGACCCGGGAGCGGATCAGGCAGCTCGAGAAGGAGTCGCTGTCCAAGCTGCGCCACCCGAGCAACACCCGCCCGCTGCTCGACTGGGCGAGCTAGCGGTACGGCGGATTCAAGGGGTCGTCGCAACACCGCGATCGCTCTCCAGCGTCGAGAAGCACAGCGAGACGCCCGGCCGGGCCGCCCCAGCCGGGCGTCTTTCGCCGTTCGGCATGGACGCCCTCGACTTCGGCCGCCCGCGACGGCCGGACATCAGCGATCCGTGATCCCGTCGCTGCGCCCGCTCCCGCACGTGGTCGGCCGTGTACATCCGCACGCCGTCCCGCGAGCGGCGAGACGCGCCAGAAGGGGTTATCGCCGGTCGGCGGTAACCCCTTCTTCCTCGACTTGTTCGGCGCCGAACCGCGGAAAGCGGCTCCCCTGAGGGCGGCCCCGACTACTCGGGCCGGTCAGCCGGGCTGGTCAGACTATGGACGGGACGGGACGGGGAAGGCGCGGGATGCCCCACATCCGGTTGTCCTCGCGCATCGTGCGCAGCCGCTCGACCTCGGCCGTCCACATGGACCCGGCCGGCGTGGCCTTCGCCTTGCGGCGGGCGATGCGGTCGTCATAGGACTTCACGCCGAACGTGGCCCGCTGCCCGGCCTCGGCGGCCCGCAGCGCCTCGGTCAGCGCCTGGTCGAACGCCCGGCCGGCGCCCAGCAGCTCGATCTCGTCGGCGACGGCGGCCCGCAGGTCGCACAGCGTCCGCTCGGCCTGCCTGGCCTTGTCGAGCATCTCGGGGAAGCTCTTGGAGATCTCCTGGTCCGCGTGGTAGCGGACCTCTGCCTCCCGGCTCACCCGCGGACGGAAAAACGCCATCGGCCCGGCCCTTCCAAACTGTCGGCACTCGTTCAACGGCCAAGGTTACGCCGTCCGGCGACACGGGCGGAAATCGCCCCGGGCCCGGCGCCCTTTACATAGTAAGATGATCACCATGCCCGCAAAGAGACCGCCGGTCCCCCTGTCCCACGAGCGCATCATCGAGGCCGCGCTCCACATCGCCGACAGCCAGGGCCTGCGGCGGCTCACCATGCGCCGGCTCGGCGACGCGCTGCAGGTGGAGGCCATGGCCATCTACCACCACCTGCCCCGCGGCAAGGAGGCGCTGATGGACGCCCTGGCCGAGCACGTCACCACCGTCCACGTCGAGCAGGGCCCCACCTGGCAGGAGACGGCCAGGGCGTGGTGCCGGGCGGGCAGGGAGCTGCTGCGCGAGCACCCGGGCGTGCTGGCCCTGGCGCTGACCAAGCCGCCCAAGGGGGCCACGGCCCTGGCCATCAGGGAGCAGACGGAGCAGCTCGCCGACGGAGGGCTGGGCGACGCCGCCGACGCCGTACGCGCGCTGCGGGCGTTCGTGTTCGGCAGCGTGGCCGTCGAGGTGCAGCAGTCGGGGTGGGCCGATCCGGAGGTTGACGAGTGGGTCAGGCGAGACGAAAGAGCCGATGTGGACTTCGAGCGCGGACTCGACGCTCTGCTCAAGGGATTGCAAACGTGATGCGCGTGTCGCGCTTGGACCGTTATCCTGCATAAGGCACGCTGTGTCGAAGGTCACACGTCCGGGGACCCTCCTGTAACAGTTCTCACGAACTTATGTCGGAAAGCGTGACACACGTCGCATACTTGCCAGTAGAACAACCCGAGCCACGCTCCCGCCCCTCCACAACGGGAGCATCCCACGAGATATCGGAGGCACGCCGATGTGCCCGCACGACCCGGCCTGTCCGGCTGCCGAGGCGCCCGACCGCGAAGCGGCGCGCACCCTCGCCTGCCACCCCGAACAAGGGTGGAGCCTGCTCTGCAACGGCGTCGTCCTGTTCGATGACACCGGTGAGCTCCTTCCCAGCGGCACCGTCATCGCCCCGCACCGGCCCGTGGTCGGCGCGGCCTGATCGCCGGCACACCCTACCGGGACGCCCTGCGGGCCTCCGGCCCCGGCCTCCCGGCCCACCGGCGTCGACCTGAGCGCCGCCGCGGCGCCTCCTCAGCGCCGCCCACAGGCCCCGGCGTCTCCTCAGCGCCCTCCACGGGCGCCACCCGCAGCACCACCCACCGGGCCACTCACTGGGCCACTCACTGGGCCGCCCGCTGGGCCACTCACCGGACCATTCGCCGGGCCACCCGCTGGGCACCGGCCGCCGCACGCCGGGCCTACGCGTAGCGGACGATCCACTCCGCGACGACCTCGCCCACCCGGGCGGGGTCACGCTTGAGATCGTGCCCCTCCCCCGGCAGCACCACCAGCCGCGCCGCGTCCGCCGCGTCGGGCACGCCGAACGGATCGCGATCCCCGTTCACCACCAGCACGTCGACCCCGGCCCCGCGCAGCTCGTCGGCCCTGGAACGCTCCGGCTTCCCCGGCGGGTGCAGCGGGAAGGCCAGCGCCACCACCGCCGCCGCGCCGACGACCTTGGCCGTACGGCAGGCCACCCGGGCCCCGTTGCTCCGCCCGCCCTGCACGAGGGCCGGCCCCGGCCGCAGCGCGCGCACCTCGTCGAGGACGATCTCCCACGCCTCGTCCTGCCTGGCCGCCGAGCCGGGCGCCCGCGCCCCCGCCACCCGGAACGCCTGCGTCACCCTCACCACCGCGACCCCCACCGCGAGCGCGGCCGCGCGCACGGCCAGCAGGTCGGGAGCGTCGACTCCCCCGGCCGAGCCGTGCGTCAGGACCAGCAGCAGCCGCGGGTCGGCGACGTCGTCGATCTCGACCAGCGCCGGCCCTCTCGGGGTCATCACCTGCATGGCAGCACCGTACCTGGGGAGGACCCGGGCCTGGCTCTCAGGGCGGATGACGGCGCGGCGCGCACCGGGGATGATGAGATCCATGCCAGACAATCGCCTCCGGGACGACCTGCAGGCCACCTTCGACGCGCGCCGCGACCTGGGTCCTGACTACGAAGCCGCGCTCATCGACTCGTTCGTCGAGCGCCTCGACGCCACGATCACCCATCGGGTCCGGGCCGAGCTGGACCAGCACGGCGCCCTCCCCGCTCCCAAACGGCGGCGGCAGAGCGGCCATCCGATGGTCCCGATCGTGCTCGGCTCGCTCGCCATCGGCGTGCCGCTGACGGCCATCGCGGCCGACGGCGCGGGGCCCGCCGGGCTGCTGGTGACGTGGCTGGCCATCGTGGTCGTCAACATCGCGGCCGCCATGGCCACGATGCGCCGCCCCTAGGAGCCCTTAGGAGCCCCGCGACAGGGCCTGCGGGCCGGTCAGACCTCGCGGTGGTAGCGCAGCCGCACCTCGGCGGCCAGCGTCTCGTCCTCGTGCTCCAGCCCGTACGTCCAGACCCGGCCGGCGTCCTCGTCCCTCCCCCGCAGCGGCAGCGTACGGGCGAGCAGCTCGATGGCCAGCGCCCCGGTCCGCGGATCCGCCCCGGCCTCCACGCTCTCGGCGAACTCCGCGCAGGCGAGCTCCAGGTGCGCGATGCCGAGCCGGACGCGCAGACCGGGCACCTCGTCCCCGGGGGCGAACTCCAGGGCGTCCAGCAGCACCTCGGCGGCCGCTCCCGGCTCTCCGTGCTCCAGCAGCAGCTCGGCCAGTTGCTGGGCGGCGTGCGCGCCGATCTGGTCGTCGCCCGCCTCCAGCCCGGCGCGGACGGCCGAGCGCAGCTCCTTCTCGGCCTCGTCGAGGTGGCCGGCCGCCGGGTCGTCCGTCTCCATGGCCAGCCGGGCCAGCGCGAGATGGGCCAGCGGCACGTACGCGGCCGTGCCGACCCCCAGCACGGCCTGCCAGGCGGCCCTGGCCTGCTCGGCGCGCCCCTCCCGCTCGAAGCCCTGGGCCAGGTGGCAGGCGGCCTGGGCGGCGTATTCCGGGTGGCCGGTGGCCAGGGCCGCCCGCGCGGCGGCCCTGGCGGCCTCGACGTCGCCGCGCTGCTCCAGCACCACGGCCAGGCCGACGGCGGCCTGCGCCCGGTCGGGCTCGTCGGGGTCGGCGGCGAGCCGGCCCAGGATGGCGGCGGCGGCGTCGAGGTCACCGCGTTCGGCCAGGAGGCGGGCGGTGTCGAGAGGCGGGGTCTCCAGCTCTGAGGACGTCAAGGGAGCTCCTAGGGGCGGCGGTCGCACCGAGCCTAACGACTTCTGGCGATCATGTCTGCTCACTTGACGCCGAAGGACTGGGTCGTCTCCCCGGCAGGTCCCCTCAGTCCTCGTACGCCTCCAGCGGCGGGCAGGAGCACACCAGGTTGCGGTCACCGTGGGCCTGGTCGATGCGGCGCACCGGCACCCAGTACTTCCCGTCGCGCAGGGACGGCAGCGGGTAGGCCGCCTCGCCGCGCGTGTACGGGTGCGGCCACTCGTCGGCGCTGACCGACTCGGCCGTGTGGGGCGCGTTGCGCAGCGGGTTGTCGACCTTGTCGTAGGCGCCGGAGGCCACCTTGGCGATCTCGCCGCGGATGGCGACCATCGCGTCCACGAACCGGTCCAGCTCGGTGAGGTCCTCGCTCTCGGTCGGCTCGATCATGAGCGTCCCTGCCACGGGGAAGGACATGGTCGGCGCGTGGAAGCCGTAGTCGATGAGCCGCTTGGCCACGTCGTCCACGGTGACGCCGGTCTCCTTGGTGATCTGGCGCAGGTCGACGATGCACTCGTGCGCGACCAGGCCGCCGCGGCCGGTGTAGAGCACCGGGTAGTGCGGGGACAGCCGCCTGGCCAGGTAGTTCGCCGAGAGGATGGCCTGCTCGGTGGCGGCCTTGAGCCCCTCCGCGCCCATCATCCTGACGTACGCCCACGAGATCGGCAGGATGCCCGCCGACCCGTACGGGGCCGCGGAGACGGGGCCGACCGGCGCGTCGTCGTGCAGGGGGTGGCCGGGCAGGTAGGCGGCCAGGTGGCCGCGGACCGCGACGGGCCCGACGCCGGGGCCGCCGCCGCCGTGCGGGATGCAGAAGGTCTTGTGCAGGTTGAGGTGGGACACGTCGGCCCCGAAGTCGCCCGGCCTGGCCAGGCCGACCAGCGCGTTGAGGTTGGCGCCGTCCACGTACACCTGGCCGCCGGCCTCGTGCACCTTGGCGCACACCTCGGTGATGCTCTCCTCGTACACGCCGTGCGTGGACGGGTACGTCACCATGATCGCGGCCAGCGCGGCACGGTGCTTGTCGATCTTGGCGTCGAGGTCGGCCAGGTCCACGTTGCCGTCGTCGTCGCAGGCCACGACCACGACGCGCATGCCGGCCATGACGGCGCTGGCGGCGTTCGTGCCGTGGGCGGAGGACGGGATGAGGCACACGTCGCGCCCCTCGTCGCCGTTGGCGCGGTGGTAGGCGCGGATGGCCAGCAGCCCGGCGAACTCGCCCTGCGAGCCCGCGTTCGGCTGGATGGAGACGGCGTCGTAGCCGGTCACCTCGGCCAGCCAGCTCTCCAGCGTGCCGATCAGGTCGCGGTAGCCCTCGGCCTGGTCGGCCGGCGCGTACGGGTGGATGGCGGCGAACTCGGGCCAGGTGATCGGCTCCATCTCGGTGGTCGCGTTCAGCTTCATCGTGCAGGAGCCGAGCGGGATCATCGAACGGTCGAGCGCGATGTCCTTGTCCTGCAGTCTGCGCAGGTAGCGCAGCATCGCGGTCTCGGAGCGGTGGCTGCGGAAGACCGGGTGGGTCAGGTACGCGCTCTCGCGCCGCAGCGTGGCGGGCAGCGCGTCGGGGGCGTTCCCGGCGTCGACGTCGCCGCCGACGATCACCCCGAAGGCGGCCCATACCTTGGCCACCTCGGCGGCGCCGGTCTTCTCGTCGCAGGCGACGGAGACGTGGTCGGCGTCCACCTGCCACAGGTTGACGCCCCGCTCGACGGCGGCGGCGA
Organism: Nonomuraea sp. NPDC051298; assembly: GCF_055586305.1. Classification (NCBI taxonomy): domain Bacteria; kingdom Bacillati; phylum Actinomycetota; class Actinomycetes; order Streptosporangiales; family Streptosporangiaceae; genus Nonomuraea; species Nonomuraea sp. NPDC051298. The sequence goes on along the minus strand of NZ_JBVJIM010000013.1, from coordinate 72,500 downwards.
CCACCTCGGCGGCCCGGCCGGGCACGCGGGCCAGCACGGTGTCGAAGAACTCGCCGTGCACGACCTCCACGCCCGCGCCGCGCAGCCCCTCGGCCAGGGCGGTGGCGTGGCGGTGCACGCGGTGGGCGATGCGGCGCAGGCCGTCGGGGCCGTGGTAGACGGCGTACATGCTCGCGATGACGGCCAGCAGGACCTGCGCGGTGCAGATGTTGCTGGTGGCCTTCTCGCGGCGGATGTGCTGCTCGCGGGTCTGCAGGGCCAGGCGGTAGGCGGGGTCGCCGTCGGCGTCCACCGACACGCCCACCAGGCGGCCGGGGAGCTGGCGCTGCAGCCCCTCCCGTACGGACATGTACGCCGCGTGCGGCCCGCCATACCCGAAGGGCACCCCGAACCGCTGCGAGGACCCGATCGCGATGTCGGCGCCCAGCTCGCCGGGGGCGGCCACCAGCGTCAGGGACAGCAGGTCGGCGGCGGCCACGACGAGCGCCCCGGCCTCATGGGCGGCGGCGGCCACGGCGCGGAAGTCGCGCAGCCGCCCGGACGCGCCCGGATACTGCACGAGCAGGCCGAAGCACTCGGGCAGGTCCCCGTCGAGCGTGTGCTCCACGAGCCGGATGCCGAGCGGCTCGGCCCTGGTGGCGAGCACGGCCTTGGTCTGGGGCAGCGCGTCGGCGTCCACCACGAACACGTCGCTCTTCGACCGGCCGGCCCGGCGGGCCAGCGTCATGGCCTCGGCCGCGGCCGTGCCCTCGTCCAGCAGGGACGCGCCCGCCACGGGCAGGCCGGTCAGGTCGGAGACGACGGTCTGGAAGTTCAGCAGCGCCTCGAGGCGGCCCTGCGAGATCTCCGGCTGGTACGGGGTGTAGGCGGTGTACCAGCCCGGGTTCTCCAGCAGGTTGCGCCGGATGACGGCGGGCGTCACGGTGTCGTGGTAGCCCAGGCCGATCATGGAGGTGAGCACCCGGTTGCGCCCGGCCAGCGCGCCCAGTTCGGTGATGGCCTCGGCCTCGCCGATCGCGGCGGGCAGCCGGAGCCGGTCCTTGGCCCTGATGGCCTCGGGCACGGCCACCGCCACCAGGTCCGCGACGGATTCGAAGCCGACGGCCTCGAGCATGCGCTGCTGCTCGGACTCCGACGGCCCGATGTGCCTGGACGAGAACGGCGGAGCTGACAGATCGGTCATGGGGTGTGCCTCCCGAGGCTTATGGAGACCGGCGCCAGGGCGCGGGCGTGCCGGGTCTCCCCCTCTGTCAGCGCGGGCCCGCGATGTGCACGGTGCCGCGACCTGAGAGCTTCACCCCGCGGTAGGGCTTGCACCGTCGGTGAGGCACGCCTGGCGGGCGCGCCTGCTTTCCAGAGTTGCCTCGCCCGAGCGGTACAGATGCCTGAGAGATTCCGGGGAGGGTTGCTCCTTCGGCGCCCCGGCGCCCTGGGGGCCCGGGGACTCTCCCGCACGGGGTCGTCAGCCTTGCTGTCCTAGATTACTACGGTAAGCCGCGAATGCCGCTCACCGCACCGCACGCCCCCTTCCGCACGTCGCAAAGTCTTCGCCGTGAGGCGGAGGTCGCGGGCACGAGGCCCGCCAGGCGCTCCGGAGCGACGGACGGTGCCCGCCTCGGCGGGCACTCAGGAGCCGTAGGTCACGGGAGCGCGGTGTGGCGGGTGCGGCCAGAGTGGCGGTGTGGCCAAAGTGGGAGGTGCGGCCGGGGTGGCGGGAGTTGCGCGGTGGCCGGGCTGGGCCATGTGTGGCCAGGTTCTGCCGTGTGTGGCCAGGTTCTGCCGTGTGTGGCTGGGTTGTGCCACGTGTGGCTGGACTGTGCGATGTGACGTGGCATGGAGGCCGGTGAGGCGCTCGGCGCCGATGCGGGAGGCGTCCATGGGGGCGGCGGCGCCCCGGGCGCGAGGCCCCGTCCAGGCGCGGGAGGGGCCGTCGAAGAGGGTCGGAGGCGGCTAGCCGATGCGCCGGGCGCGGCGGCGGCGGGCGAGTTCGTCAGCGGGATGGTCGGCCGGGACGGTGTCCTCGACCGCCGCGCGTTCCCCCGGCAGCTCCGCGAGGGAGCCCTCGACCTCCCGCCAGACCCGCCCGAGCGCGATGCCGAACACGCCCTGGCCGCCCTGGAGCAGGTCGATCACCTCGTCGGCCGAGGTGCACTCGTAGACGCTGACGCCGTCGCTCATGAGCGTGATCTGCGCGAGGTCGGCGACCCCGCGGTCACGCAGGTGCTGGACGGCCGTACGGATCTGCTGCAGGGACACCCCGGTGTCGAGCAGCCGCTTGACGACCTTGAGCACCAGGATGTCGCGGAAGCTGTAGAGCCGCTGGGAGCCGGAGCCGTGGGCGGCTCTTATCGTGGGCTCCACCAGGCCCGTGCGCGCCCAGTAGTCGAGCTGCCTGTAGGTGATGCCGGCCGCCGCACAGGCCGTCGGCCCACGGTAACCGATGTCGTCCGGCAGTGCCGCCGGCTGTTCGTCGAAGAGCAGGCCCTGCTCCCCGGCACGCTGCCGCGCGCTCTCGCGCCGCACCGGATCTTCCTGGCCGGCCGTCTTTCCCTCGCCGCTGCTGACCGCCACGCGGACCTCCGGCTTTCTCTCATCCCGCGGCCTGATCTGGGGGTTCGTAAAGGGCGACCACGGGTTTCACTTGCACCGTAGGACCGTGACCATGCTCAGTCAACGATCCGGCTCGGCGCGTCGTGAAGCGTAAATGCACTGAAATACCTACCCCGCCCTGCCGAAGTCTTCGGGAGTGATCGTGTCAAGGAACTCCCTGAACTTCTCCACCTCGTCCTCCTGGTCGTCGGGGATGATCACCCCGGCCTCCTGGACGACCTCTTCGCTGGCGAAGATACGCGCCCCGGTGCGCAGGGCGAGCGCGATCGAGTCGGATGGCCGCGCGCTCACCTCGACCCCGTTGGAGAACACCAGGTCGGCGAAGAAGATGCCGTCGCGCAGGGCGACGATGTTGACCGCGCGCAAGCCGACACCCAGCGCGCTCAGCACGTCTCGGAAGAGGTCGTGCGTGAGCGGTCTCGGCGGCGGCTCCTCAGCCTGGGCCAGGGCGATGGCCGTGGCCTCCGTCATGCCAATCCATATAGGAAGGAACCGCTCCCCGTGTGCCTCCTTGAGCAAGACGATCGGCTGATTTGTGGGCATTTCTACTCGAACGCCCACGACCTCCATCTGCAACACGGGCTGCTCCGTATTCCTGACCGGTCACCCGGCACAGCTCTTCGATCATCGCTTCTGTTGACTGGCTACTGCACTTCAACGTAACACCCAGCGGGCCTGGAATGCGCCCTCGCCTCCCAGCCCGCTACGGTCTCAGCGCCCCAGGACCGATCGGACGCCCGTCCGCACAAGGGATGCGTGCAGGTCGAGCAGGAGCGTGGACAGCTCTCTGGCGACCTCGTCGGCCTCGCCGATGGCCCCGGGGGCGCGCCGCTTGAGAATGGGCGCGACGGCCTGCTCGACCAGCCCCGCCTCACGCTCGGCGGCGGCCTTGACCGCACGCAGATGGCGGGCGTGCAGGCCGAAGCGGGCCAGGGCGCCCACGGTGCGGGCCACCTTGAGCGCCTCCTCGTCGTAACGTCTGGCCACGGGGGCCAGCAGGCCGTAGTCTTCGAGCTCGCCGAGCGTCTCGTCGTCGATCCCGGCGGCCTCGATCAGCTCGGCCCGGCTGAGCCTGACCTCCTGGGCCTGCTGCACGGCGCGCGGCAGGCCGAAGCTCTCCGCCATCTTGTCCTTGATCACCCGCAGCGGCAGGTAGTGGTCACGCTGCTCGGTGAGGATGAACCGGAGCTGCTCCACGTGCAGGTGCGTGAACTTGCGGTAACCGGAGGGGCTGCGCTCGGGCTCGATCAGCCCTTCGCCCTCCAAGAACCTGATCTTGGAGATCGTCACATCGGGGAACTCGCCCTGCAGGAGCGCGAGCACCTCCCCGATGCTCATGTACGAGCGTGCCGCCTGGGAAGTCATACGCCGGCGTGGCCGCGCATCAGGAAGAGGAGGCGGAACTTGCCGATCTGCACCTCGTCTCCGGAGTGCAGGGGAACCTCCTCGATCCGCTCCCGGTTGACGTAGGTGCCGTTGAGGCTGCCCACGTCGCGCACCGAGAACTGGCCGCCGCGGTGGCGGTAGAACTCGACGTGCCGGCGGGAGACCGTGATGTCGTCGAGGAAGATGTCGCTCTCGGGATGCCGCCCGGTCGTCGTCAGCTCTTTGTCGAGCCGGAAGCGACTGCCCTGGTTGGGCCCCCTGGTCACGGTGAGCAATGCCGTGCCCGGCGGCAGTTGCTCGACGAGCGCCCGCTCGGCCAGGAGCATGTCGCCTGTCTCAGCCTCGTACGCCTCGATTCCCGCGACGGAGATCGTCGACGTGGTGTCCCCGGAGACCTCGGGCCTGGTCAGCGGTGACCCACAACGGGAACAGAAACGGGCATCCTCGGGGTTGGCGTGCCCGCACTGCGTGCAGTAGACGCTCGGCATCGATCGGCTCGGCCTCCTACCGCGAAGACGCGGCGACGGTGCTCAGGGGCGCGCCTCGCTTCGCTTTTTCAAGTTTGCGAATGCCGCAACTTACGCTGATCAGCGGCAAAGGTCAAGGCGGGGCGCTGCACTGTGGTTCGGACGCAGACAAAGTTACCGTCGCCCCCGCCCCGTGGTCCATGCCGCCGCGCGTTTCTACATTACGATCTTGCGGCACTCTCTGGGCACATCATCGGCAAACCCTTTCCGATCACGCTATGTGACAGGGCCGGTCCGCGGCCCAGGAACGGCTCGTTTCGCGGCCCGTTCCACGATGCGGGCCCACCGTTCGAGCAGGGACTGGGCGGCGTCCAGGTCCGCGGCCTCGGCCCACAGACCGGTGACGGGCTCGGCGGCGGCGGGCAGCACCAGCACCCAGCTCCCGTCGTCGCGGGTCACCCGCACGCCGTCGGTGGTGTCGACGCGGCGCCCGCCCGGCTCGGACTCGGCCGCCTCGATGACCGAGCGCATGACCGCGCCCTTGGCCGCCCACGGCGTGGGCACGGTACGCCGGAGCTGACGCACCTCGGGGATCCTGGCGTCGATCTGGCTCAGCGACAGCCGGGTGCGGGCGACCAGGCCCAGCAGGCGCAGGAACGCCGCCAGGCCGTCGATGGCGTGGCTGAACTCCGGCACCACGAACCCGCCGCGCCCGTCGCCCGCGAAGATCATGTCGGGTCCGGCGGCGGCCGAGGTGAGGGCGTCGAGCGCGGTGGGGGTCCACTGCACCTGTACGCCGTGGAAGCGGCAGACCTGCTCGGCGACCCTGGTCGTGGTGACCGGCAGGGCCACCCGGCCGCCCCTGCGCTCGGCGGCGACCAGGTCGAGCACGACCAGCAGGGCGCGTTCGTCGTCGATGAGCCGGCCCCGCTCGTTCACCAGGGCGATGCGCTCGCCGACCGGGTCGAAGCGCACACCGAACGCCGCCCGCGAGGAGCTGACCAGCTCCGACAGGCGTTGCAGGCCACGGCGGCGCTCGGCCAGCGTCTCGGTGGGCGAGACGTCGTCGAGGCGGGCGTTGACGGTGAGCACCTCGACGCCGACGCGGCCGAGCAGGGAGGGCAGCACCAGCGAGGAGGTGCCCCCGGCGCAGTCGACGACGACCTTCATGTCGCCGACGCCGTTCACGCCGACGGTGCGCAGCAGCTCGTGGGTGTAGTCCTCCACGGCCCTGGAGGGATAGGCCAGCTCAGCGATCTCGCCGGGGAACGCGCGGCGGAACTCCTGGCGGGAGAAGACCCGCTCCAGCTTGCGCTGGGCGGCCGGGGGCAGGTCGGCGCCCCGGTCGTCCATGACGACGATGTCCACGCTCTGCGGGTCTCCGGGGGTCGTGCGCAGCGCAAGGCCGCCCGCGGCCGACACCCTGGCCGTGTGGAAGCGGGCGACGGGCAGCGGCGCGGCCTCCAGGTCGAGCACGTTGATGGCGCTCGCGGTGAGCGCGCCGATGACGGCCCGCTTGAGCGCCCTGGCGGCGAGCGAGCAGTCGCGGGAGGTGACGACGTACTCGCCCTTGCGCAGGGTGGTGGCGTACGCGCCGGCCAGGCGGACGCACAGCTCGGCGGTGATCTCGACGTTGACCAGGCCGCTGACGCCCCTGGGGCCGAACAGGCCGCGCCGGCCGCGCGACTCCCAGATGACGCTGGTGTTGACGACCGCGCCGGCCTCGATGGTCTTGAAGGGGTAGACCTTGACGCCGCTGGAGACGTACGCCTCGGCCTCGATGACGCACTCGTCGCCGATGATCGCGTTCTCCTCGATCCGGGCGCCGGCCATCACGTCGGTGCTCTTGCCGATGACGCAGCCGCGCAGGTGGGCGCCGGGGCCGAGGTAGACGTTGTCGTGCACGACCGCGCGGTGCAGGACGGCGCCCTCGCGGACGACGGCGTTGTTGCCGAGCACGGTGAACTCGCGCAGTTCGGCGCCCGCCTCGACCTTGGCGTAGTCGCCGATGAGCAGCGGGCCCCTGAGCACGGCGTCGGGGTCGACGGTGGCGGAGCCGGCGACCCAGACGCGGGGCGACAGCTCGAAGCCGCCGAGGTCCAGCTCGACCCGGCCGGACAGGGCGTCGGCCTGGACCTTGAGGTAGCTGTCGTGGGTGCCGACGTCCTCCCAGTAGCCGTCGGCGACGTAGCCGTAGATGGGGGCGCCGCGCTGGAGGAGGTCGGGGAAGACGTCGGAGGACCAGTCGACCGGCTCGCCACGGGCCACGGCGTCGAGGACCTCCGGCTCCATGACGTAGACGCCGGTGTTGACGGTGTCGGAGAAGACCTGGCCCCAGGTGGGTTTCTCGAGGAAGCGCTGGACGCGGCCCTCCTCGTCCACGATGATGATCCCGAATTCGAGGGGGTTGGGGACTCGCTTGAGCCCGATGGTCACTAAAGCCTGATTTTCGCGGTGAAAGCGGATCATGTCGGATAAATCGATATCCGTTAGCGCATCGCCGGAGATCACGAGAAATCGGGCGTCGCGGAGGCGGTCGGCGGCGTTCTTGACGCTGCCCGCGGTGCCCAGGGGGAGGTCCTCGGTGGCGTACTGGAGGCTCATGCCCAGCTCGTCGCCGTCGCCGAAGTAGTTGCGCACCAGGGCGGCCAGGAACTGCAGGGTCACCACGGTCTCGGTGATGCCGTGCCGCCTGAGCAGGCGCAGGACGTGCTCCATGATCGGGCGGTTGGCCACCGGGAGCAGGGGTTTGGGCTGGTTGGCGGTCATCGGACGCAGCCGAGTGCCCTCCCCGCCCGCCATGACGACCGCCTTCACCCGATCACTCCTTCTTGGCCGCCTTCACCAGTTGGCGCACCTGCACCACGTACAGCAGGCCCGACCACCAGTACAGTCCCGTTCCCCAGAGCGCGAATGCCCACCCGACAATTTGCGCTGTTTCGGCATACCATCCGGCGTGGGAGGCAAGGAAGAGGAGGGGGAAGGCGTACATGAGATTGAACATGGCGGCCTTGCCCAGGAAATGCACTTGAAGTGCCTTATAGCCATGTTTGCGAAGTACGGGGGCGAAACTCGCGACGAAGAGTTCCCGCCCGAGGATGACGACGACCAGCCACCACGGGATCACGTCACGCAGCAGGAGGCCCAGGAGGGTGGCGAACACGTAGAGCTTGTCGGCGGCCGGGTCGATGATCCGCCCGAGCCTGCTGGTCTGGTTGAACGCGCGCGCGATCTTCCCGTCGAGCCAGTCGGTGAAACCCGCCACCGCGAGGAGCCCGATGGCCCACCCGTCCGCCTTGGGCCCGAGCACCAGCCAGAGGAACACGGGAACGCCCAGGAGGCGCAGGAAGCTCAGCAGGTTGGGGACCGTCCAGATTCGGTCCTCGGCGGAAGTTTCACTCACGCTGCAGACCCTACTGCGTGGAACTCCGCCGTAGCGGGCCGCCTCTGACCGGCCTTCGCGGGGCGGCTCCGGCCCCTTCGAGCCCGCCCGCCCGCTCAGCGGTCGAGGGCCGTCAGGAAGCCGCGGGCGCGCTCCTGATCCCCGGTCGCTCCACCGCGCTCCGGCTCCCCTGTCGCACCGTCGTGCTCATGGCCCTTGGCGCGGTCATCCGCCGATCTTGCCGACCGCCCGCAGGAACGCCTCGATCAGGGCGGAGTCCTTCACGCCCGGCGCGGTCTCCACGCCGCTGGAGACGTCGACCCCCCACGGCCCGGCGGCCGCGATCGCCTCGCCCACGTTGGCGGGGTCGAGGCCGCCCGCCAGCAGCCAGTGCCCGGAGGGCCGGCCGCGCACGGCCGCCCAGTCCCACGGCTGCCCGGAGCCCGCGTGGGGCGCGTCGACGATGAGCAGGTCTTCGTCGTAGGCGCCGCAGCGCAGGTCGGCCTGCGCGTCGACGGCCCTGACCAGGCGCACCCCGAGGTCCTTCAGCGCGGTGAAGTCGCGGTGCGGGTGCTTGCCGTGCAGTTGGGCCGCGCGTACGCCCGAGGCCAGCACCGCCTCCCTGACCGTCTCGGGGTCCTCGCCACGGAACACGCCGACGGTGAGCACGTGCCCGGGGACGAGCGCGGCCAGCTCCGCCGCGCGTTCGGGCGTCACCCGGCGAGGGCTGCGGGTCAGGACGAACCCGATGGCGTCGGCGCCCGCCTCGACGGCCGTGGCCACGTGCTCGGGCTCGCTCAACCCGCAGATCTTCACATACACGTCTCCGACCTTAGCGGTGGCGGGCGGCTGCCGGGGCCAGGACACGGCTCAGGCCGCGGGGCCGCCGCGCGGCTGCCGTACGGGGCGGAAGGAGGCGTCCACCAGGCCGGTGCGGTGGGCGACGACGGCGGCCTGGATGCGGTTGCGCAGGCCCAGCTTGTCCATCGCGGCGGCGATGTGGGTCTTGACCGTGGTGACGCCGACGTGCAGTTCCTCGGCGATCTCCGCGTTGGACAGGCCGGTGCCGACCAGGGCCAGCACCTCCAGCTCGCGCTCGGTCAGCCCAGGCGGCGCCGCCGGGGCGGCCTGCTCCTCCGCGGCCAGGAACCGCTCCACGACACGGCGCAGCACCGAGGGCGCGAGGAGCTGCTCCCCCGCCGCCGCCCGGCGCACGGCGTCGACCATGCGCTCCGGGTCGTCGTCCTTGACCAGGAAGCCGACCGCGCCCGCGCGCAGGGCGGCGTAGACGTTGCCGTCCTCGGCGAACGTGGTCAGCACCACGATCCTGGCCCCCGGACGGGACGCGAGCACCCGCCTGATCGCCTCCAGGCCGTCGACCCTCGGCATGCGCAGGTCCATGAGGATCACGTCGGGCAGGTGGCGCTCCGCCAGGCGCACCGCCTCGGCGCCGTCCTCGGCCTCGCCCACGACCTCCATGTCGCCCGTGGCCTGCAGCAACATCCGTACGCCCGCGCGTACGAGCGCCTGGTCGTCGGCCACCACCACGCGGATCATGCCGCGTTCCCCCTGCTGTTCCCCCTGTTGCCGCCCCTGCCGCTGCCCCGTCTGCCGCCCTGCCTGTCTCTCTGCTTGTCGCCCTGCCCGGTCCCCTGCCCGGTCCCCTGGCCGTTGCCCTGGGGGGCGCCCTGCGACAGGCGCGTGGGCAGGTGGGCGGCCAGCAGCCAGCCGCCCTCCCCGTCGGGGCCGGCGCTGAGGGTGCCGCCCAGCGCACGCACCCGCTCGCGCATGCCGGCCAGGCCGCGCCCGGAGGGGGGCAGGCGTTCGATGGCGGTGGGCGGACGGCCGTTGCGGACCTCCACGGCCAGCCCCTCGTCCGAGGGGGTCACGGAGACGCGGACCCGGGTGCCGGGGCCTGCGTGCTTGAGCACGTTGGTGAGTCCTTCCTGGACGATGCGCGCCGCGGAGGCACGCGCGATGAGCGGGGCCTGGTCGGTCACCGGGTCGAGGACGAGGTCCACGACCAGCCCGGCGGCCGACATGCGCTCGGCCGACTCGCGTACCACGTCGGCGGGGTTGGCCAGCAGGTCGGGCTGGCGGTCGGGGTCGCGCAGCAGGTCGAGCAGGTCGCGCAGGTCCTGCAGCACCTGGTGGCCGGTCTGGCGGATGTCGTCGAGCGCGTCGGCGACCGGGCCGTCGGGGGCGGTGTAGCGGGCGGCCCCGGCCCGCAGCACCATGGCGCCGACGTGGTGGGCGACGATGTCGTGCACGTCGCTGGCGATGCGCTCCCGCTCGGCGAGCTGGTCGGCGCGCACCTGCGCGACCGCGGCGCGGGCCGCCTCCTCGGCGCGCAGCCGCTCGGAGGCCGCGGCGTGGCGGCGCATGCCCAGGTAGCGGCCGATCGCGATGGGGGTGGCGACCAGCGTCATGAGCACGCCGACGCGGAAGGCGGTGATGTCGGTGTCGTCGCCGACGACGGCGATCGCGGTCAGCAGGCAGCCCGTCATGTACGCGGCGATCGTCCAGGCCCAGGACACCACCCGCATGGCGAACACCCCGACCGCGATCAGGGTGAGGATCACGCACGTGTTGACCGCTTCGTTCAGATAGGTGTCGGCCGAGACGAGCAGCACGCCCTGAAGCAGGAAGACCAGGCCGGGCAGCCGCCTGGCGACGCCCAGCGACAGCCCGCCCACCACGGCCAGCAGGCCGACCACCCAGACCGGCAGGGTGCCCGAGTGCCAGGTGGTCCAGGTGCTGAGCACGGTGATCGCCACGCCGCCCGCGGCGAGCAGCGCGTCGGGGGTGACGTCGCGCTCGTCGAGCCGCTCTGCCGAGCTGCGCAGGTACGCGCCGATCACGGCGGGGAAGACGGGCAGCAGCACGGAGTAGACCCACAGGTTGCCCGAGAGCGGGACACCCGGGTCGGCGATGTTGAGCGCGGTCGCGGCGATGCCGGCGACCACGGCCAGGGCGGCGGCGCGGAAGCCGGCGCGGTAGCCGACCACGCCCAGCGACACGCAGAGGAGGATCTGAGCGGTGTTGGAGGTGAACGACCCGAGCAGGTCGGTGGCGGCCAGGAACGCCGCCAGGTAGAGGGTGACGGGGACCGGCCAGCGGCGCACCAGCCCCATGGGCAGGCCGACCAGCAGGGCCATCGGAATGCTCAGCATCGCGGGCAGGTGCTCCGTGTCGCCCGCGTGCGCGGTGGTCAGCAGGTCGAGACCCACTCCCGAAGCCGCGAGCAGGACATCCAGCGGCAGACCACGCCAACGCATGGACACACCGTATCCGCCACGTGCGATGCCCCGATCCTCCGCGCGGAGGACCCCGCCTCCTCCAAGTGGCCGCAGGTCCGCCCGGACGGGGGAGCAACGCGGGCCGGTCGCGGCCCTAGGTTTCGGGGCATGCCCAACGACACCGCGGTTTTCCTCGGCCAGTTCCTGCGCTCCCCCGCCTCCATCGGCGCGGTCGCGCCCAGCTCGCGGCGGCTGGCCTCGGCGGTCTGCGCCCCGATCCCGGAGCGGGGCGAGCCGATCGTGGTGGAGCTCGGGCCCGGTACCGGCCCGTTCACGGCGGAGATCCAGCAGCGGCTGGGCGGGCGCGGGCACCATCTGGCCGTGGAGCTGAACGAGGCGATGGCGGGGCTGCTGGCCGAACGCTATCCCGCGGTGGACGTGGCGAACGACGACGCCTCGCGGCTGAGCGACCTGCTGGCCGAGCGCGGGCTGGGGCCGGCGGAGGTGGTGGTGAGCGGGTTGCCGTGGGCGGCGTTCCCCGAGGTGTTGCAGCACGAGCTGCTGGGGGCGGTGACGGGGGCGATGAGCCCGGGGGCGGCGTTCACGACGTTCTCCTACATTCACGCCATCCCGCTCAGCTCGGCGCGGCGGTTCCGCGCGCTGCTGGCCGAGCGGTTCGAGGAGGTCGTGCCTGGGCGTACGGTCTGGCGCAACACCCCTCCGGCCTTCGTCTTCCACGCCCGCAGGCCCCGCTGAGCCACCCGCTGAGCCGCCCGCCGGGTGCGCGTGGGGCGCGGGTGACCGGTGTTCAGGTGGTTGCCCGTGCGGTGTCCGGGTGGCGGGCAGGCCGCAGATGAGCGGGGTGTCCGGGCCGCCCGACCGGCGCCCGGATCGAGCGGGCCGCGCCCTTGTGGCCGGGAGGCTGCTGCTCAACCTCCTCGGGGCACGAGCGCCCGGACCTCCCGCGGCTTTCGCTGCGGCCGTTGCCCTGTGGCACATCTCTTGCTCTGTGGCACTTCTCGCCGCGGCCTTGTCGCGGCCTGCCGCCGGTCGATCACGTCGCCTCCATGATCGAGCTCGCGGCGGGCGTGCGGATGGCTGACCTCCTCCTCTGCTGCCTCGTGGACGCCGACAACCGCACCAGCCACGGGAATGCCCCTGCCCGGTGGTCCGAGGCGGCGTTCTCGGCCTCGGCGAGCAGGGCCCTGATCTCCTGGTGCCGGCGCAACAGGTCCACCCTGTCGTTGTCCTTCATGAGGCCCGCCTACCCGAGGGCCGGACGAGCACACCAGCCGGTCAGCCGAACGACGGGGGCCGCTTGTCCCGCAGCGCGCGTACGCCCTCCGACACGTCGGGGCCGGTGAAGCCGAGGAACTCCATCGCGAGCGAGGCGTCGAACGACGGGCCCGCCAGGCGCAGCCAGTTGTTGAGCGAGTATTTGGTGAGCCTGATCGCCTCCTGGGCGCCCGCGGCGAGCCGGACGGCGATCTCCATCGCCTTGTCCTGCACCTCGTCGTCGTCGACGCAGAGACTCACCAGGCCCATCCGCTCGGCCTGCTCGCCCGAGACGGGCTCGCACAGCAGAAGGTGGTATTTGGCCTTGGCCAGGCCGCACAGCAGCGGCCAGACGATCGCGGCGTGGTCGCCGGCCGCGACCCCGAGCCGGGTGTGGCCGTCGATGATGCGCGCCGTGCGGCCCGCCACGGAGATGTCGGCCAGCAGCGCCACGGCCAGCCCGGCGCCCACGGCCGGCCCCTCGACGGCGGAGACGACCGGCTTGGAGCAGTTGAGCACGTTGTAGACGAGGTCGCGGGCCTCGGCGAACACGCGCAGCCGGGTGGCGTGGTCGCGCGTCATCTCCTCGATCATGGACAGGTCGCCGCCCGCCGAGAACGCCCGGCCCTCACCCCTGACCACGATCGCGCGCACGGCGTCGTCGCGGTCGGCGTCGCGCCAGATCTCGCCCAGCTCGCGGTGGGCGGTGGCGTCGACGGCGTTGAGCCGCCCCGGCTCGCTGATCGTGACGCGCAGCACGCCCTCGGCCGGGTGGTCGAGGCGCAGCTTGGCGTAGCGCTGGTAGACGTCGTTCACCAGGACTCCCGGAGCCGGTCCGCGACGTATTCGCGGGCCTCGACGGCCTGGTCGAACAGGCCGGGCAGGACGAAGAAGCTGTGCACCGCGCCCTCGAACCTGCGCAGCTCCGCCGGGACGCCCGCCTCGGCCAGCCGGGCGGCGTAGCGCTCGCCCTCGTCGCGGAGCACGTCGTACTCGGCGGTCACGACGGTGGCCGGGGCCAGGCCGGAGACGTCGGGCAGGCGCAGCGGGGACAGCAGGGGGTCGGCCGGGTCGACGCCGTCGGCGTACTGGCGGGCGAACCAGGCCATCTCGTCGGCGTCGAGCCCGTAGCCCTTGGCGTGCAGGACGTAGCTGGGCGTGTCCATGGCCACGTCGAGCACCGGGTTGACGAGCACCTGGTGCGCCAGGCTCAGCCCGGCGTCGCGGGCCTGCCAGGCAGCCACTGCGGCCAGGTTGCCGCCCGCGCTGTCGCCGATCACGGCCACGCTGCCGTTGCTCTGATAGAAGGCGGGGCGGGCGAAGATGTCGCGCACCACCGTCCACGCGTCGTCGACGGCGGCCGGGAACGGGTGCTCGGGGGCCAGCCGGTAGTCGACCGAGACCACCACGGCGCCGGTGCGGATGGCCAGGTCGCGGCCGACCGGGTCGTTGCGCTTGACGCTGCCGAAGACCCAGCCGCCGCCGTGGAAGTAGACCAGGACGGGCAGCAGGCCGTCGCCGGGGTCGGCCCGGTAGATGCGGATCGGCACGCCCTCCGCCTGCTCGTCGCGGACGAAGGGCAGCTTCGTCTGCGGCCCGCGGTGGCCGGCCAGGGTGTCGTGCGCACGCATCTCCCCGATCCGGGCCGGATCGAGGAGCGCCAGGTCGGTGTTGAGATCCGACGGATTCCTGGCGACGTACTCGCGTGCCTGGGGGTGCAGCGGCATGATCGCAGCCTAGCGGGCCGCCTCGATGAACGCATCGAAGAGCCGGGTGTCGGTCCCTCTTTCCGGGTGCCACTGGACGCCCACGCCGAAGCGGAGTCCCTGCAGTTCGACGCCCTCCACGATCTGGTCCTCGGCCCAGGCCACGGCCAGCAGGCCGGTGCCGAGGCGGCGTACGGACTGGTGGTGGGGGGCGTTGACCTCGACCCGGTCGCCGAGGGCCTTGCCGAGCTTGCTGGAGACGCTGACCTGGATCGTGTGGGCACCCCCGGGCTCGGCGTGGCGGTCGCTGTCGAGCACCTCGGGCAGCCACGGGATGAGCGTGCCGCCCTGGGCGACGTTGAGCACGTGCATGCCGCGGGCGATGGCCAGGATGGGCAGGTCGGCGCGGACGGCCGCCCGCGCCAGGGCCAGCTCGGAACGGTCGCGGTGGGCCTGCGGCTCCTGGGCGCGCGAGTCGGGCTCGCCGTTGTAGGCGTCGGCGCCGACCGGCACGCCGCCGGCCAGGACGAGGCCCTTCAGCCCGCGTACGTAGTCGTCGGCCGCCTGCGGACCGAGCGGCGGAACCAGGACCGGCGCGCCCCCCGCCCGCCCCACCGCCTTGGCGTAGGACGGCGGGGACAGCACGGCCTCGCGCACCCATTCGCCCCAGCGGGCTGCTTCGAAGTAGGAGGTGATACCGATCAGCGGTCGGGACATGCGACCTCCAGGGGGCATGGTGGAGTCGTGCGGCCGTCGGCAGGTTCTGCGGGTGACGGTCGCATGCCCCATCATGGCGCACAGTCTTTCCGGTTTGTCACCCATCCCAAAGATCCCCGCCCATCCTTTGCCTCCCCCGGCAGGTGACTCGCCCGATTCCGCCCACCTCATCCGGATCTTGCGGAGCCGGCCGAGCGCGGCCCCGGTCCCGCTCACCGCGCCCGGCGGAGTTCAGGGGAGGCGGGCGGTGGTCTCGGTGATCACCTGGGTGAGGATGGACGCCTTTCCCGGCTGGGCGTCGAGGAGGGCGTCGAGGCGGGCGCGCCAGGCCCCCGCCTCCGCGTACACCGCGTCGGCGTCCGCCTGGAGCCGCAGCCGCGTCTCGCAGAGCTGGAGCTGATACATGAGCCCCAGGTAGTGCCCCACCGTGTCGCTGAGCCACCAGTAGGCGTCCGTGGTGGCGGCGAAGGCGAACGTTCGCGCGCCTTCCCAAGCGACCCGCCTGGGATGCAGGACTGCCATGGCCGGATCGTACGCCCCCGCGCAGGCCACGGAAACCGCTTTCACCCGGCCGTCCTCACCGGCCACCGCCCGCCTCGGTGAGGGCCAGTGCCTGGCCGAGCATCTCGGCGAAGACCTCGACCGGCTGGGCCCCCGAGACGGCGTACCGCTCCCCGAAGACGAACGTCGGCACCCCCGACACGCCCAGCTCCCTCGCCCGCCGCTCGTCGGCCCTGACCTCGTCGGCGAAGGCGTCGCCGTCGAGCACGGCCCGGGTGGCGGCGGGGTCCAGGCCGCCCTCCTCCGCCAGCCGGACGAGGGTGGCGAGGTCGGACATGATCGCCCCCTCGGCGACGTAGGCGCTCATCAGGCGCTCGCGCACCCGCTCTCTCCTGCCCTCCCTGTCGGCGTACCGCATCAGGCGATGGGCGTCGAAGCTGTTGACGGCCCTGGCCCGGTCGAGGCGGTAGACGAGGCCCTCCTCGGCGGCCAGTTGGGTGAGCATGGCCATGCGGCGGTCGGTCTCGGCCCGGTCGCCCCCGAGATCGCGGTGGCTGCGTTCCGGCAGGGTGAGCGAGGGCTCGCGACTGCCGTCGGGGTCGAGCTCGAAGCTGCGCCACCGCACCCGTACGCGGTCGCGCCCGGGGAAGGCGGCCAGCGCCTGGTCGAACCGGCGCTTGCCGACGTAGCACCAGGGGCAGACGAGGTCGGACCAGATGTCGACGGTCAATGTGGTCATGCGGCCCACGTTACGGCAGCAGCTTACTCTTCGTAAGTACGTACCTTTGGGTAAGCTCAGCGGATCGCCCGCGCCGAGGTCTTCCAAGAGCCTCGCGCTCCCCGAAGAATACGAATATTAGTGATATTCGCATTCGGCGCCCGAAATGCCGTGCACATAGCGTGCGGAGAATCACGAAACCACTACTGATAGTTGGGCTTCGCACCGTATTGGGGGAAACGGTTGTGACGCGTCATCGGCGGTGTAAGACTCGATTTCGAGCGCAGGGCATGCCGGGGAGGGGTCCGGCGCTCGCGACCCGGAGCGTCAGGGAGGTGAACGACGAGGACCGGAAATTGTCTCCGGTCGAAAAGTGGGGATTGGATATATGTCGTTGAATCCGCGCCTGGTGAAAGAGAGTTTCTCTGTCGTCGAGCCACAGGCCGACAAGGCCACGGCCTACTTCTACGGCCGGCTGTTCGCCGAGAACCCGCACTTACGGGGCATGTTCCCGCCGGCCATGGACGTCCAGCGAGACCGCCTGTTCAGCGCGCTGACCAGGATCGTGTGGAGCCTGGACAGCCCGGACAGCCTCGCGGCCTTCCTCGGTCAGCTCGGCCGCGACCACCGCAAGTACGGCGTGCTCTCCGAGCACTACACGGCCGTCGGCAACGCCCTGCTGGCCACCGTCCGGTGCTTCGCCGCGGACGTGTGGACCCACGAGATCGAGGCGGCCTGGGTGGCGGCGTACACGGCCGCCGCCGATCTCATGATCGAGTCGGCCGAGTCGGACGCGGGGACCTCCCCCGCCTGGTGGCCGGCCGAGGTGGTCGACCACGAGCTGCGCCACCCGGACATCGCGGTGGTCACGCTGCGGCCCGCGCAGCCGCTGCCGTACCTGCCGGGCCAGTACGTCACCGTGCAGACGGCCCGCTGGCCGCGCGTGTGGCGGACGTACTCGGTCGCCAACGCGCCGCGCCCCGACAACACGATCAGGCTGCACGTGCGGTCGGTCCCCGGCGGCTGGGTCTCGACCACCCTGATCAGGGACACCCGCATCGGCGACACCCTCATGCTGGGCCCGCCGATGGGCACGATGACGCCGGACGAACAGAGCGAGCGCGACGTGCTCTGCGTGGCGGGCGGCACGGGCCTGGCGCCGCTGAAGGCGATCGTCGAGTCCGTCATCGCCTCCGGGCGGCGTCCCGGCATCCACCTGCTCCACGGCGCCCGCACCGCCGCCGAGCTGTACGACCTGCCCGACCTGATCAGGATGGAGTCGTCGTTCCCCTGGCTGCGGGTGCTGCCGGTGGTGTCCGACCAGCCCGCCTACGACGGCATGCGCGGCCACCTGCCCGAGGTCGTGCAGCGCTTCCACCGCTGGGACGAGCACGACGTGTACGTGTGCGGCCCGCACGCCATGGTCAACGAGACGGTACGCCGCCTCCAGGCCGACGGCGTGCCGCTCACCCGCATCCACCGGGACACCGTCCCCGGCGAGCACTGACCCGCGGGCGGGGAGGGGAAAGGGGGTGGGAGACAGGCGTCGTCCGGGGCGGGGAGGTTGACAGCGCGCGCCGGACGGTGCCATCTGGATATTGACCCGCCAAGCGGAGGCGGGCCAAGTGGAGGTGGACTGTGCCATCCCCCGCCCGGCGCCGAGGAATCGGCGGACTCGTCACCGTCATGGCCGCGACACTGCTGCTCGCCTCCGGTCCCTCCGCCTCGGCGGAGGGCGTCCGGCTGACCGAGATCGGCTCCGACGCCTACGCCAACGCCACCAGCCAGCACGGCACCCAGACCGGGCCCGACACGTTCCACTGGGGCTCGACCATCGTGACCGCGCAGCAGACGGGCCGCTTCCACGACGCGGGGGCCTCCGGCGTCGCGTTCGCGACCTCCGGCGACGACGGGGGCACGTGGGCGAAGGGCGTGCTGCCGGGGCTCACGGTGTTCGGCGGAGGGCCGTACGCGCGGGTCAGCGACCCGTCCGTGGCCTTCGACGCCCGGCACGGCGTGTGGCTGGTCTCCTCGCTGGCGCTCGACGACGCGGGCGGCGCGGTGTCGGGGGCGGCGGTGCTGGTCAGCCGCTCCACGGACGGCGGGCTCACCTGGGGCGCCCCGGTCACCGCCGCCTCCGGGGGCGACCTGGACAAGAGCTGGGCCGTGTGCGACAACTCCGCCGCCAGTCCGTACCACGGCCGGTGCTACGTCGTCTTCGACGACCACGGCGCGGGCAACACGATCAAGGTCGCCCGTTCCTCCGACGGCGGCCTGACCTGGGCCGTCACCGAGACCTCCGCCACCGGTCTCGGCGGGCAGCCGGTGGTGCGGCCGGGCGGGGCCGTAGTGGTGCCGTACCTGAGCAACGACGGGGAGATCCGCTCGTTCCGCTCCCGCGACGGGGGAGCGAGCTGGGACGAGAGCGTGCTGGTCTCGTACGTGCAGCGGCACCCGGTGGCGGGCGGGCTGCGGGCCGCGCCGCTGCCGTCGGCCGAGACGGACGCGGACGGCACCGTGTACGTCGCCTGGCACGACTGCCGCTTCCAGATCGGCTGCGCGGGCAACGACATCGTGCTGAGCCGTTCCGCGACCGGCGCGGCCTGGGGCGACGTGCTGCGGGTCACCAAGGACGGCGGCGACCACTTCATCCCCGGCCTGGGCGTCGACCGTGCGAGCGCGGGCGGCAGGGCGCGGCTCGCGGTGGCGTACTACCGGTTGCCCGAGGCCGCCTGCACGCCCGCGACCTGCCGGCTCACGGTCGCCTACACCTCTTCCGCCAACGGCGGGGCGAGCTGGTCGGCGCCGGTGGAGCTGCACGGGCCGATGGCGGTCGACTGGCTGGCCGCCGGAGCCCAGGGGCGCACGGCGGGCGACTACCTGTCCACCTCGGTGGTGCCGGGCGGCAACGCCTTCCCGGTGTTCGCGGTCGCCGCGGCGCCCTCGGGCGGGGCGCTCAGCGTACGGACGCACACGGTGACGGGCGGCCTGCCGATCACGGGCGGAGAGCCGCCCACGGTCGCCATCGACGCGGCCATCGCGAGCGGCGACCCTCCGTCGCCCTTCCTGCCCACGGCCCGCTGACCGGCGGCCACCGCCCTCGCCCCCGAGCGATCCGGCCACCTTGGGGATCGTTTCGTCAGGGCTGCTGCCGGAGGCCCCCGCGGAACGCGGCGGCGGTGGCCTCGTCGCCCGGCCAGAAGGTCTCGATGGCGAGCTCGGAGACCGTCACGTCGAGCGGGGTGCCGAAGGTCGCGATCGTCGTGAACATCGACAGCACCCGGTCACCGTCCGCGATCCGCAGCGGCACCAGGATGTCGGCGGGCCCCGGCACGTGCGCCACGTTCAGGTCCACCCCCGGGTAGGCGTAGGACGCCAGCTCGTCGTGCAGCTCGGCCAGCCGCCCGTCGCCGGACGCCTCGGCCTGCCGCCGGAGCTGGGACAGCAGGTAGGCCCGCACCTCGGCGAGGTTGAGCAGCCGCCCGCCCATGGCCTGCGGGTGCAGCGACAGGCGCATCACGTTGACCGGCTCCGCCAGCAGCTCGGCCGGCACCCCTTCCATGAACATGCCGGCCGCCGAGTTGGCCGCCACCAGGTTCCAGGCGGCGTCCACCACCAGCGCCGGGTACGGCTCGTGCCCGGCCAGGATCTTGTCCAGCGCCTCGCGGACGACCCGCAGCTCGGGGGCGCGCACCTCTCGTTCGGGGTAGACCGGCGCGAACCCGGCCGCCACCAGCAGCCTGTTGCGGTGCCGCAGTGGCACCCCCAGCTCCTCGGCCAGCTTCATCACCATCTCCCGGCTCGGCCGGGCGCGCCCGGTCTCCATGAAGCTGATGTGGCGGGCGGAGACGTCGGCCTCGATGGCGAGGTCGAGCTGGCTCACCCGCCGCCGCTGCCGCCACGACCGCAGCAACTCACCGAAAGACTCCTCATGTACGGCAACCGCTCCCATGCCACCCACCGTATCCACCGGAGGGAAGTGCCTCGATTACCTGGCAGGTAAGCGCCGCCCGCGCGGGAATCTCCCAGTCCTCGGAAACTGTCGCCACCACGTGGCACGATGGCCGCAAGCGAACATGGGAGCGATGCTATGAGTGACGCAGTGCTCGCGATCGGCACCCGCAAGGGCCTGTTCCTCGCCCGCTCGACGGGCGGGGGCGGCTTCGAGGTCGAGCCGGTCCGGTTCTCCACGGTCGCGGTGCACTCGGTGGCGATCGACACGCGAGGCACCACGCCCCGGCTGCTGGCCGGCATCGAATACGGCCACTTCGGCCCGTCTGTCATGTATTCCGATGACCTCGGCAAGTCCTGGCAGGAGGCGGAGCGTCCGCCGATCGCCTTCCCCGAGAAGACCGGGGCGACCCTCAGCCGGGTGTGGCAGCTCGCCCTCTCGCCGTCCGAGCCCGACGTGGTGTGGGCCGGGGTCGAGCCGGCCGCGCTCTTCCGCTCGGAAGACCGGGGCGCCACCTACCGGCTCGTCGAGGGGCTGTGGGAGCATCCGCACCGTGAGCGCTGGGAGCCGGGCGGCGGCGGCCTGTGCCTGCACACGATCGTCAACCACCCGGCCGACCCCGACGTGCTGGCCGTCGCGGTCTCGGCCGCGGGCTTCTACCGCACGACCGACGGCGGCATGTCGTGGGAGGCCGCCAACAAGAACATCCGGGCCCCGTTCCTGCCGGAGGGGCAGCAATATCCCGAGTTCGGGCAGTGCGTGCACAAGGTCTCCATGCACCCGTCCCGGCCCGAGCGGCTCTACCTCCAGCACCACTTCGGCGTCTACCGCAGCGACGACTTCGGCGGGAGCTGGCGCGACATCGGCGCGGCGCTGCCGTCCGACTTCGGGTTCCCGATCGCGGTGCACCCTTCGCGGCCCGACACGGTCTACGTGCTGCCGCTGACCGCCGACATCGACCGCACGCCGGTCGGCCACCGCTACCAGGTCTACCGCAGCGACGACGCCGGCGGGTCGTGGCGGCCGTCCTCGGCGGGGCTGCCCGAGGGGCCGGTCCACGCGGCCGTACTGCGCGATGCGATGACCGCGTCGGAGGCGGGGGTGTTCTTCGGCACGCGCGACGGCGAGGTCTACGGCTCGCGCGACGACGGCGAGACGTGGTCGCTGGTCGGCCGCCACCTGCCCGACGTGCTCACCGTGCGTGCGGCGGTGCTCTAGCCGATGGCCAGACCGGTGACGATGGTCGTGTTCGTGCTGCCCAGCTCACTGCGCAGGTGGGTGAGCGGGCGTACGGAGGTCAAGGTGTTCGCGGTCGGGGCCGACCGCGACTCCCCGCCCACGCTCGGCTCGGCCCTCGACATGCTGCGGCGCACGCATCCGATGCTGGAGGAGCGGCTGCGCGACGACTACGGGCGCATCCGCCGACACATCAGCATGATCGTGTGCGGGGAGAACGCCCGGGGGGTGGGCGGCCTCGACTGCGCCCTCCCGCCGGGCGCCGAGGTCTACGTGCTCCCCGCGCTCGCCTAGCGCTCCTCGGCTCCCCGCGCCCGCCCAGCGATCCCGCGCTCGCCCAGCGATCCTCAGCGCCCCGGGAGGGCTCAGACCTTGCGCCAGCCCGGGACCCAGGCCCCGTCCTCGACCACGTAGTCGCCGAAGAGGGCGGGGGCCTCCGCACGCATCAGCTCGCCGATGCGCTGGAACAGCATCCGGATCTCCTCCTCCGCCCCGGCCGCCGTGCGGGCCTCGATCGTGTGCCGCAGCGTGCGCACGTTCGCGGTCCAGACCAGCCCCGTCGCCACGCCCTCAGGCGCGAACCTGCGCATGAACGACGTGCGGTGCTTCTTCTCCGAGAACTTCACGCCCTCCTCGTCGAGCCCGAAGTGCCCGGCCATCCAGAGCTGGAACTGCTCGAGCTGCTCCAGCACGGCCGTGGCCCGCTTCATCAGCTCGTCGTCCTCGCGGGCCCACTCCGGGAACCAGAACGGCAGCTCGTCGAGGCGGACGAAACGCAGCGACTCCTGGGAGATGGCCACGCCCGGCCGGTGGCGTACGAGCTCGTGTGTCAGCACGCGGCTGACGTTGTGCAGGACGAAGCTGAAGCTGACGTGTTCGAGCACCGACCCGTGGGCGCTGGCCAGGATGTTGCGCAGGTATTCGTCCTGGTTCTCCCGGATCCGCACCACGTTGGGGTTGAGGCCGGGCTCGAACGAGCGGTAGCAGAGCCGGCCGGCGAACTCGGCGAGGTTCTGCGCGTCGAGGTCGCCGCGGTCGAGCCGCTCCAGCCAGCTCTCGCCGCCGACCTCGCCCAGGTAGCGGGCCAGCTCGTCGTAGTCGAGCGCCGGACGGGCGACGATGAAGACCTCGGGTTCGACAGTGCGCATGGGGAGCCCCCGCTCGGTTCGGCAATGTGACGGTTGGGAGTGTGACGGCCCAAGCAAACCAGGTCGCGCCGTCGCGCGCGACTCCGGCACCCCTGCCTCCGACGATCCAACGGCGCGTCCGGGCACCAGGTCACAGGCGGTAGACGCGCCGGGCGTTGCCGGAGCCGATCATGTGGGCGACTCTGGCGGCGTCGGAGGCGCTCCACTCCCCCGCCGCCACCCGCGACCCGAGCGCGGCGGCCAGCGCGCGCCGGTGGTAGAGCGCGCCCAGGTAGCCGGTCTCGGCCAGACCGCGGCAGCCGGAGCTGAACAACTGCTTGTGGAACGGCGCCAGCTCCAGCAGCTCGTCGACCACCCGGGCCGAGGCGGCGGCGGTGTGCGGCAGCGCGAGCCCGACGTCCACGTACACGTGCGGGAAGACCCCGGCCAGGTACGCCGCCTGGCGGTGGAACGGGTAGCAGTGCAGCAGGATCATCGGCACGCCGAGCGGCTGCAACGCCCCCGCGAACGCGGTCAGCCTGGCCGGGTCGGCACGGAACGGCTCGGCCGCCCCGCGCCCCGGCGGCCCGCCGAACCCGGTGTGGAACTGCATGGGCAGCCCCCGCTCCCTGGCCACGTCGACCGCGCTCCACAGCAGGTAGTGCAGCAGGACCGGGTCCGTCAGCCGCTCCTTGGGGTCGGCCAGCCGCCGGTTGGCCGCGGCGATCACCGCGCCCCTGGACGGCCTGACGGGGTCGAGGTCGAGCCCGTACCGGGAGCCGATGACCGTCTTGAGCCCGACCGCCCTGGCGGCCCTGACGGCCAGCTCCTCGCCGAGGTCGTCGAGGTAGTCGACGGCGAGCTGCGCGGTCTCGGCCACGTCGCGCTCGATCCGCTCGATCCGTACCAGCTCGTCGGCGGCGGCGCCGCCGTGGCGGCCCATCTCGGCGGCGCCCAGCAGCTCCGCCGCCTCGGGGAACTCCCCTGTGTGGTCGCCCGGCACGTCCTCCTGCGCGCCGTCGACCAGGAACGCCACCACGCCCGCACCGGCCAGCAGCCGCCGGTTGACCTCGCCCGCCCCCAGCTCGGCCCGGCGGGCCAGGTAGACGGCGGGCGGCGCGTGCGGCTCCAGGTCGAGCAGCGGCGCGCACCAGCGGCGCACCGCCGCGCCGAACGGCGTGTCGAAGTGGGTGGTGCCCGGCGGCGCCGGGCTCGCGCCCTCGCCGATGAGCAGCTCGAACTGGGCTCTGCCCAGGTCGTCGCGGCGCACCCCGTGACAGTGGTGGTCGACGAGCGGGGCCAGCAGCGCGTCACGCACCGTGTCGGGTAGGTCTACGGGGAGCATGCGGAGACTCTAGGGGAGCCCCGCATGCTCCCGCCCGGGTTTTTCCCATCCGCGTGCCAGGCGCGGTCCTATCTGCGTGCCAGGCGCAGGACGTTCGCGATGACCTTCGCGCCCGCGCCGCCCTCCTGGGTCAGGATCGACTCCGGGTGGAACTGCACGGCGAAGCGCCGCCGCTCGGTGTCCTCGATGGCCATGACGTTGCCGTCGGGCGTCAGCGCGGTCGGGGTGAAGCCGACGACCCCGGCCCGCTTGGCGTGCAGCGAGTGGTAGCGGGCCGCGGTGAACTCCTCCGGCAGGCCCTCCAGCAGCGCGCCGCCGCCGAGCCGGGCGACCCGGCCGCGCTTGCCGTGCTCGGGGTAGTCGAGCAGCTCCAGCGTGCCACCGGCCTGCTCCACCATGGCCTGCAGCCCCAGGCAGACGCCGAACACCGGCAGGTCGCGGGCGTAGATCTGCTCCAGCAGGGCCGACATGCCGAAGTCGGTCGGCCAGCCAGGGCCGGGCGAGAGCACCACCAGGTCGGGCGCGATCTCGTCGAGCAGGTGCGCGGGGAAGCCGTGGCGCAGCGTCACGACGTCGGCGCCCTCCTGGCGGAAGTAGTCGGCCAGCGTGTTGACGAAGGAGTCTTCGTGGTCGACGAGCAGCACCTTCATGCCCTGGCCCGGCTGCGGCCTGGGCTCGGCGACGGGCACGGTGTCGGGCTGGCCGACCGCGGCCAGGGCGCCGAGCAGGGCGCTGGCCTTCAGCTCGGTCTCGCGCTCCTCGGACTCGGGGTCGGAGTCGAACAGCAGCGTCGCCCCGGCCCTGACGGTCGCCACGCCGTCCCTGATCTGCGCGGTACGCAGGGTCAGGCCGGTGTTCATGGAGCCGTCGAAGCCGATGAAGCCGATGGCGCCGCCGTACCAGCGGCGGGTGGTGGCCTCGTGGTCCTCGATGAACTGCATGGCCCACGTCTTGGGCGCGCCGGTGACCGTGACGGCCCACATGTGGGTGAGGAAGGCGTCAAGGGCGTCGAACTCGGGACGCAGCCTGCCCTCGATGTGGTCGACCGTGTGGATCAGGCGGGAGTACAGCTCGATCTGGCGGCGGCCGATGACCTTGACGGTGCCGGGGACGCAGATGCGCGACTTGTCGTTGCGGTCGACGTCGGTGCACATGGTCAGCTCCGACTCCTCCTTGACACTGGACAGGAGGGTGCGGATGGCCTCGGCGTCCTCGACCGGGTTGCTGCCGCGGGCGATGGTGCCGGAGATGGGGCAGGTCTCGACGCGGTCGCCGTTGACCCGTACGTACATCTCGGGCGAGGCGCCGACCAGGTGCTCGCCCTGGCCGAGGCTGATGATGAACTCGTACGGGGCGGGGTTGCTCTTGCGCAGGCCGCGGTAGAAGGCAGGCGGGTCGGCGCAGGCCGCGTGGAAGACCTGGCCGGGCACGACCTCGAACAGGTCGCCGCGCTTGAACTTCTCCTTGGCGGCGGCCACGACCTTGGCGTATTCGCCCTTCGCCGGGTTTCGCGGCAGTTCGGCGGGCGTGACGGGGGCGGCGCTGTCGCCGGTGCGCTCGAGGCCGCGGGTGCTCGCGCCGTCAACGACGAACTCGTAGCGGTGCTCGACGCAGGACTCACGCTGCCGGTCGATCACCACGATCCGGTCGGGCAGGTGCAGCACCAGGTCGCGCTGGTCGTCGGGGCGCGCCAGCTCCTGCCGGATGGGCTCGAACTGGAAGGCCAGGTCGTAGCCGAAGGCCCCGTAGAGCCCCAGGTGCGGGTCGTCGCCCCGGAACGCGGCGATGACCTCGCGGATGGCGGTGAAGACAGTGGGCCGGCGGCTGCGCATCTCCTCGGGCAGCAGGTCGTCGGCATCCTGGCCGGGCTCGGGCACGTGCACCTCGACGCGGTCGGCCGTGGGCTCGGTGACCGGTTTGCCCGCGGCCAGCAGGCAGGAGGCGATGGCGGGCAGCACGACCCGGCCGCGCTCGTTGAGTGCGGACGCCGCGATGGTGCGGCCCTTGGCGACCAGCTCCACGCACGGATCGACGTAGCCGAAGGCCCATCGGCTGTAACGGCCCGGGTAGTCCATGCCGGAGGAGAAGGCGCCGCCGCGCCGCTCCGCGAGGGCCGTCACGATCTCTTCGAGGGCGGCTTCGTCCACCTCGCGTGTCTCGCGCTCGACGCCGATGCCCCCGGCGGTGGTATATCCGCTCGTCTCCACTTCCTGCCCCTTCACCACGTCAAATGATCGAGCCCCGGGGGCGGACACGAGAAAGGCCGCCATCCGGGGCGGCCGTCCGTTGAGGAATGCGAAACACGCGCCGCCTAGGAGCGGCGCCACCACTGGAGCTGAGCGTGACTTCGCATACCGCCCAGGTTAACCGCCGGACCATGATCGCGCAACGCGACCCGCCACCCCCGCGCGGTGACCCCGGTTCCGGGGGGCCGGTGCGCGGATTGCAATACAGAGCTGTACTGTATTTGTGTATTCGCCGGTCGAAAGGAGACCCCCATGACGGAGACCGAGGCGATCACACTGCCCACCGGGCGGCCCGGCCCGTTCGACCCGCCCGCCGAGCTGGCCGAGCTGCGCGGGCGCAGCCCCGTCACCCCCCTCACCTACGCCGACGGGCACGTGGGCTGGCTGGTCACCTCCCACGCCCTCGTACGCGAGGTGCTGGCCGACCGCCGCTTCAGCGCGCGGTCGGAGCTGCGGCACCTGCCCACCGGCCCGGGCGGCGAGCCCGGTCAGCCCGCGCCGCCCGGAATGTTCGTCTCCACCGACCCGCCGGAGCACACCCGCTACCGCCACCTGCTCACCGGGGAGTTCACCGTGCGCAGGATGCGGCAGCTCACCGAGCGGATCGAGGAGGTCACCACGCGATACCTGGACGCCATGGAGCGGCAGGGCCCGCCGGCCGACCTCGTGGCGGCGTTCGCGGCGCCGATCCCGGCCGTGGTGATCTGCGAGCTGCTCGGCGTGCCGGAGGAGGACCGCGCGTCGTTCATGGCCCAGAGCGCCACGCTCATGCGCGCGGACCTCCCGCAGGAGGAGAAGATCCCGGCCTACCTGGCGATGCGAGCCCACATGGGCGAGCTGGTGGGGGCCAAGCGGGCGCGGCCGGGCGACGACCTGCTGAGCGGGCTGACCGGCGGCGACCTGACCGACGAGGAGCTGACCAACATCGGGTTCATGCTGCTCGGCGCCGGCCTCGACACCACCGCCAACATGATCTCGCTGGGCTCGTTCGCGCTGCTGCGGCACCCGGCGGAGGCGGCCGTGCTGCGCGCCGAGCCGGAGCGGGCCGAGCAGGTGGTGGAGGAGCTGCTGCGGTATCTGAGCATCGTGCCCTTCCTCGTACGCACCGCGCTGGAGGACGTCGAGCTGGGCGGCGAGCCCGTCAGGGCCGGGCAGACGGTCACGCTCTCCCTCCAGGCGGCCAACCGCGACCCCGGCCGCTTCCCCGACCCCGACCAGCTCGACCTGGGCCGGGCGGGCGGCGGGCACGTCGCCTTCGGCCACGGGGTGCACCAGTGCCTGGGCCAGCAGCTCGCCCGGGTGGAGATGCGGGCGGCCCTCCCCGCGCTGTTCGCCCGGTTCCCGTCACTGCGCCTGGCGGTGGCGCCGGAGGAGGTGCCGCTCCGTACCGACATGCTCATCTACGGCGTGCACCGGCTGCCCGTCACCTGGGACGCGCCATGACCACCCGCCCGGCGGGCCGCCCGCGCAGCCAGGAGGCCGACCTGGCCATCATGGCCGCCGCGCTCGACGTGCTGATCGAGCAGGGCGCGCGGCAGGCCAGCATCGAGCAGGTGGCCAGGCGGGCGGGGGTGACGCGGGCGACGGTCTACCGCAGGTTCGCCGACAAGACGGCCCTGCTGGTGCGGACGCTGGAGTGGGCCAACCACGACCACGACCCCGAGTTCACCGGGTGGCGCGACGTGGAGCACATGTTCGGCGACTGGGCGGCGTACCTGGCGGTCCCCCGCCACCGGCGCCTGCTGCGCCGCCTGTTCGGCAGCCGCGACGACTACCCCGAGCTGGTGTCCACCTACCGGATGGTCAACGGCGGGCGGCGGGCGGCGATGGTGCGCGCGATGTTGCGCCAGGCCCGCGACCTCGGGCGGCTCCCCCGTGACGTGGACCTCGACGTGCTGCAGGAGATGCTGACGGCGGCGGTCGTGCACCACGTCAGCAGCTATCCCGACGACGAGGACCCCGGACGGATCGCCGCCTACCTGGCGGCCGTCATGAGGCAGGTCGGCTACCGGGCCGCGCCCGGCGAAGTGAAAAAAGACCTGACCACGGCGTCCGGCGACATTTCAGCCGACCATATCTCGATTCGACTGGCTGAGTAACGTTTCACGACACCTATTGCTTTCCCGACAAGATCTCTTCACCCTTCTCGGCAGAGACGTAAAGATCACCTCTCACGCTGTCGTGAAGGAGAGCCAGTGCCCCACACCCCTCGCTTACGCGCGATCCTGGCCGGGATCGTCGCCGCCTGTCTGTTAGCCCCGCAGGCCGCGGCGCAGGCGGCGCCCGACCCCGGCAAGATCGACGCGACCGTCCAGGCGCGGCTCGCGCAGGACGACAAGGCCACCTTCTGGGTCCGGATGAAGGGCAGCGCCGACCTGAGCGGCGCCCGCCGGGCCGTCGCGAAGGAGACGAAGGCCGAAATGGTCTTCGAGGCCAAGGAAGAGCAGGCCAAGACCTCTCAGGAGGGCCTGCGCAAGCTGCTCGACTCTCGCAACGCCGACTACACCCCCTACTGGATCGTCAACGCGGTCAAGGTGACCGCCGACGAGAAGCTCGCCGGCGAGATCGCCAAGCTGCCGGAGGTCGACCGCATCGACCCGATCCGCACCGTCTCGCTCCCCAAGCCGGACCAGGGCACGGCGCAGGCCAGGATCAACGCCGTCGAGTGGAACATCGACCGGATCAACGCGCCGCGCGTCTGGGACGAGCTGGGCAACCGCGGTGAGGGCATCGTGGTCGCCAACATCGACACCGGCGTCCAGTTCGACCACCCCGACCTGGCCGCGAGCTACCGGGGCAGGAACCCCGACGGCTCCTACACCCATGACTACAACTGGTTCGACCCGGCGGGCGTCTGCTCGAGCCCCGCGCCGTGCGACAACAACGGCCACGGCACGCACACCATGGGCACGATGGCCGGCGCGAACGGCATCGGCGTGGCGCCCGGCGTGAAGTGGATCGCGGCCAAGGGCTGCGAGGTCAACACCTGCACCGACGCCTCCCTGCTGGCGGCCGGGGAGTGGGTGGTCAGGCCCACCGACCTGAACGGCCAGAACCCGCGCCCCGACCTGGCGCCGGACATCGTCAACAACTCCTGGGGCGGCAACGGGTTCGACCCGTTCTACAAGGAGGTCGTCGACGCGTGGGTCGCGGCGGGGATCTTCCCGGCCTTCTCCAACGGCAACGAGGGCCCGGCCTGCCGCACCAGCGGCTCGCCCGGCCAGTACGTGACCTCGTACAGCGCGGGCGCCTTCGACGTCAACAACGCCCTGTACTCCCGCTCCAGCAAGGGCGAGGGCGAGAACGGCGAGATCAAGCCGAACATCGCCGCCCCCGGCGTCAACGTGCGCTCCTCGACCCCGGGCAACGACTACGACAGCTACACCGGCACGTCGATGGCCTCGCCGCACGTGGCGGCCACGGTGGCGCTGATCTGGTCGGCCGCGCCGCGCCTGCAGGGCGACGTGGCCGCCACCAGGCCGCTGCTGGACACCACCGCCGTGGACGTCTCCGACACCAGTTGCGGCGGCACCGCGGCCGACAACAACGTGTGGGGCGAGGGCCGGCTCGACGCCCACGCCGCCGTGCTGGCCGCCCCCGAGGAGGGCCTGGGCGACCTGTCCGGCGTGGTCACCTCGGGCGGCGAGCCGCTGGCGGGGGTGACGGTCACGGTCACCGGGCCGCTGACCCGTAGCGTGGTCACCGGCGCGGACGGCAGGTACGCCATCCCGCGCCTGCTGCCGGGCGACTACCGGCTCACCGCGGAGCGCTTCGGCTACGAGGCGTCCGCCGCCGACGTGACGATCGCCGCCGACCAGGGCGCGACGGCCGACGTGTCGTTGACCGTGCTGCCAGGCGGGACGGTCTCCGGCACGGTCACCACGGCGGGCACGCCGGAGCCCGGCGCGACCGTGGCCGCCTCCGGCACGCCGGTGAGCGCGGTGACCGACGCGTCGGGCCGCTACCGGCTGACGCTGCCGCAGGGGTCGTACGAGCTGGTGGTGACCCCCGCCTCCCGCTGCTCCAGCGGCGCGAGGGCGGCCGTCACGGTGGCCGGTGACGTGGTCGAGGACATCGAGCTGCCGCTGCGCGGCGACAACTTCGGCTACACCTGCTCCGTCGGCGCGCAGCAGTTCCCGTCCGGCGCCGAGAAGCTGGCGCTGACCGGCGACGACGAGGCCGTGCAGGTGACTTTGCCGTTCCCGGTCCCGTACTACGGCACCGGTTACGGCCGGGCGTGGATCGGCACGAACGGGTTCGTCACGTTCGCCAACGACCGGGTCACGACGGGCAGCAACGGGCGGCTGCCGACGACGGGCACGCCCAACAACGCGCTCTACCCGTACTGGGACGACCTCGTGGTGGACGCGCAGGCAGGAGTGTACACGGCGGTGACGGGCACCGCGCCGCACCGGACGTTCGTGGTGGAGTGGCGCAACGTCAGCTTCTACAGCGAGACGGCCCAGCGGGTGTCGTTCGCGGCGCTGCTGGGTGAGGACGGCTCGATCGCCTTCCGGTACAAGGACATCGAGAGCGCGCGCGACCGGGGCTCCGAGGCCACGATCGGCATCGAGAACGCCGCCGGGAACGACGCGCTGATGTACTCCTTCAACGAGCCGGTGCTGTCCACCGGGCAGGGCCTGGCGTTCCGGGCCAGCCGGCACGGCCTGGTCACCGGCAAGGTCACCGACGCCAACGACGGCGACCCGGTCGCCGGGGCCACGGTGAAGGTCGGCGACGTGGCCACGCTCACCACCGGCGCCGACGGCGCCTTCTACGGCCAGGTGCTGGCCGGGGACTACGACGTCGAGGTGGCCAAGGAGCACTACGGCACCTTCACCCAGCCGGTCACGGTGGCCGCGGCCTCGGTGACGCGGATCGACACGGCGCTGGTCACGGGCCGGGTGAGCGCGTCGGTCGCGGAGCTGACCGTGGTGCTGCCCGCCGACGCCAACCGCACGCGGACGGTGGAGCTGACGAACCTGGGCACGGCGACGCCGTACACGGTGAGCGGCGAGTCGTGGTTCACGGTGACGCCGACGACGGGCGAGCTGGCCAAGGGGCAGAAGGCGACGCTGAACGTGGCGGTGTCGAGCGCCGGGGTGGCGCCGGGCACGTTCCGTACGGGCAAGCTGCTGGTCAAGTCCGCCAGCGGGCGGCAGCCGACCATCGAGGTCACGGTGACGGTCGTGGTGCCCAAGCACCAGGTGGCCATCGACGCAGGCGCGACCAGGAACGCCGTGGACGCCGCCGGTGACACCTGGACGGCCGACAGGAAGTACGTCCAGGGCGGCCACGGCTACGTGGCCACCCAGAACCGTACGCAGAGCACGTCCAGGACCATCGCGGGCACCGCCGACCAGACGCTGTTCCGCACGGCCAGGGAGTCGATGCTGGAGTACCGGTTCGACGGCGTCCCCGCCGGGACGTACACGGTGGAGCTGGACTTCGCCGACATCAAGAACACGCAGATGGGCAAGCGCGTCTTCGACGTGCTGGTCGAGGGGCAACTGGCGATCCCGGCGCTCGACCTGGCCCTGGAGGCGGGCACGTACACGGCGGTGTCCAGGCAGTACACGGTGAAGGTGACCGACGGGCAGCTCAACGTGCGGTTCGCGACCCGGGAGGGCGCGACGATCGTCAACGCGCTGCGCATCACCGAGCGCCCCGACCGGGCGACCCCGTAGGTTCGCGGGCCCGCGGCTGAGCGGACCCGGTGAGTGAGCGGGCCCGTCCCCTGTGGCTGGGGGGCGGGCCCGTTTCCCGCCCCGCGGCCGTTCCCGCCCCGCGGCCGTTCCCGCCTCGCGGCCGTTCCTGACTCGCGGCCGGGCTCGGCCGGGCCGCGGCGGACGCCCTCGGGGTACCGAGCATCCCTCGGCATCTGTTACTGCTTGGTACATGAGACACGTGCGGCCGCGGTCCCTCGACGCCGATCCCGGCACCGGCGACCCCGTCGGCGCGGGCGGCTCCGCCCACTCCCCCGACCGGCCTTCGGCCGTGGTGCCGCCGCCGTGCGCGCGTCGAGGCTGATGTCGCTGGTCCTGCTGCTGCAGGGCCGGGGCGGGATGACGGCGGCCGAGCTGGCCGAGGAGCTGGAGGTCTCCGAACGCACGGTCCACCGCGACATGCTGGCGCTGTCGGCGGCGGGCGTGCCGGTCTACGCCGACCGGGGGCGGGGCGGCGGTTACCGGCTGCTGGACGGCTTCCGCACCCGGCTCAACGGGCTCGACCGGGCCGAGGCGGAGGCGCTGTTCCTGTCGGGGGTGCCGGGGGCGCTGCGCGAGATGGGGCTGCAGGAGGTGGCGGCCACGGCCCGGCTGAAGGCGGCCGCCGGGCTCTCCCCCGCCCTGCGCGACGCACCGGAGACCGCGGCCCAGCGCTTCCATCTGGACGCGCCTGGCTGGTTCGTCGGCGGCGCCCCGCCGCCCGCCGCGCTCGCCCCGCTGGCCAGGGCCGTGTGGACCGACCGGCGGGTCGCGGCCGTGTACAAGGACAAGCCGCGCGTCCTGGAGCCGTACGGGCTGGTGCTCAAGGCGGGCGCCTGGTATCTGGTGGCCCGGCTGAAGACCCGGACGCTGATCTTCCGGGTGCCCCGCTTCGGCGAGATCACCGTGCTGGAGGACACGTTCGACCGGGAGCCGGGCTTCGACCTGGCGGCCTTCTGGGCCGAGCAGTCGGCCGAGTTCCAGCGGTCGCTGCTGCGGGAGGTGATCACGCTGCGGCTCACCGAGCTGGGCGTGCGCATGCTGCGGCACATCGCCGAGCCCGCGGCGCTGGCGGACGCGCTCGACTCGCTCCAGCCCGACGGCACCGTGCGGCTGGCGGTGGAGTCGGTGGCGTTCTCGCAAGTGCTGCGGTTCGGGCCGGAGGCGGAGGTGCTGGGGCCGCCGGAGCTGCGGGCGATGACCGCGCAGGCCGCCGCCCGCATGGCCCGCCTGTACGACTGAGCCGGCGGCCCGTGGAGCCGACCGTTCGGCGCGGGTAAGCGACCACTCACCGATCGAGGATCCGCCAACGCCGTGGGCGTCGTTAGGGTGCGATCGGTGCGCCCGATCACGGCGTCTCACATGCCGAGACGATATCTCGACATTTAGGCCAAACCGTAACATCCACGACATTCTGCTTAATACCCCCGTAAAGCTAATCTCCTCCCTTGACAAGAAGTCAGGGCCGGTGACAACCGGCTTCTGATCCACTCATCGGAGGGTCGATGACTACCGGGGAACCCGGGCAGCCACGCACCGACCGCAGCCCGTGGAACTGGCTGCTGGTCCTGCCGATCGTGCTGCCGTTGCTGACGTTCCTGTTCAACGCCGACGAGCCGCGCCTGTTCGGCTTCCCGCTCTTCTACTGGCTGCAGATCGCGTTCATCGCGGTGGGCGTGGTGTCCACGACCATCGTCTACAGGATGACCAGGTGAGCGGGCACACGACCGAGCTGGTCGTGTGCATCGCGCTGTTCCTGCTCGTCAGCGGCATGGGGTTCGTGGCCGCGCGCTGGCGGCGGCCCGGCGACCTGGCCAGCCTCAACGAGTGGGGCCTGGGCGGGCGCAGCTTCGGCTCCTGGATCACCTGGTTCCTGATCGGCGGCGACCTGTACACCGCCTACACCTTCGTGGCGGTGCCCGCCCTGGTGTTCAGCTCCGGGGCGCTCGGCTTCTACGCGCTGCCGTACACGGTGGTGGTCTATCCGCTGGTGTTCCTGGTGCTGGCGCGGATGTGGTCGGTCTCGCACGTGCACGGGTTCGTCACCCCCGCCGACTTCGTACGGGCCCGGTTCGGGTCGCCGACGCTGGCGCTGGCCATCGCGATCACCGGGCTGGTGGCCACGATGCCGTACATCGCGCTGCAGCTCGTCGGCATCGAGGCCGTGCTGAAGGCGATGGGCATCACCGGGCACCTGCCGATCATCATCGCGTTCGCGATCCTGGCCGCCTACACCTACCAGTCCGGCCTGCGGGCCCCCGCGCTGATCGCGTTCGTGAAGGACGCGCTCATCTACATCGTCATCCT
This sequence comes from Nonomuraea sp. NPDC051298, assembly GCF_055586305.1. Classification (NCBI taxonomy): domain Bacteria; kingdom Bacillati; phylum Actinomycetota; class Actinomycetes; order Streptosporangiales; family Streptosporangiaceae; genus Nonomuraea; species Nonomuraea sp. NPDC051298. The sequence continues at coordinate 38,581 of NZ_JBVJIM010000013.1, read as the reverse complement.
CGCCGCGGTCATCTACATCCCGGCCAGGCTGGGCGGCTGGGACTCGATCTTCGACGCGGCCAAGGCCAAGTTCGACGCCACCCCCAACCCGGGCGACGGCTACATCCTGAACGCGGGCAACCAGCTCCAGTACGTGACGCTGGCGTTCGGCTCGGCGCTGGCCCTGTTCCTGTACCCGCACAGCCTCACCGGCGTGCTGGCCTCCAAGAACCGCAACGTCATCAAGCGCAACATGTCGGCGCTGCCCGCCTACAGCCTGGTGCTGGGCCTGATCGCGCTGCTCGGCTTCATGGCCATAGCGGCGGGCACCAAACCGGTCACGGCCGGGGGCAAGACCGACACGAACACGATCGTGCCGGTGCTGTTCGACCAGATGTTCCCCGACTGGTTCACGGGCGTGGCGTACGCGGCGATCGGCATCGGCGCGCTCGTCCCGGCGGCGATCATGTCGATCGCGGCGGCGAACCTGTTCACCCGCAACATCTACCGCGAGTACCTCAACAAGAACGCCACCGACGCCCAGGAGGCCAACGTCTCCAAGCTGGTGTCGCTGGTGGTCAAGGTGGGCGCGGTGCTGTGCATCCTGCTGCTCGACCCGCAGTTCTCGATCGACCTGCAGCTCATCGGCGGTGTGATCATCCTGCAGACGCTGCCGTCGGTGGCGCTGGGCCTTTACACGCGGTGGTTCCACAAGGGCGGCCTGATCGCGGGCTGGGCTCTCGGCCTGGCGGCGGGCATGTGGATGCTGTACCTCATCCCGAACCCGGCGACCGGCAAGCAGCACTTCGGCGGCTCGGCGTTCGCGCTGTCGAACCTGGGCTTCGACACCAAGATGACGATCTACGCCGGGTTCCTGGCGCTCATCGTCAACCTGGCGGTCGCGGCCGTGGGGACGCTGGTCTTCCGGGCCGCCAAGGTGGCCGACGGGCAGGACGCGACCGCGCGCGACGACTACTTCGCCGACGAGGGCGAGCCGAAGGCCGAGGACCGCGACCCGGCCGCCGAGGAGCGCGACCCGACCGTCAAGGACGGCGACCCGATCGCAAAGGACGGCGACCCGACCGGCTCCCACTGACCCTTCGGGAGCGCGGCCCGGCCCCGCCGAACGAGGGCCCAGCCGGTGAGGGTTCAGTCGGTGAGGTAGGCGGGGTTGGCCACCTCCAGCTTGGCGCGTACGGCCTGTTCGAGGGCTTCGAGCAGGGACGGCGCGTCGTCCGCGATCCGGCCCTCGCGGACGGCGGCGGCCAGCTCGGCGTCGTCCGCCACGCCCAGGGCGGCCAGGCGGGCGGCGTGCTCCTCCGCCTGGGCGGGGCCCAGCTCCATCTCCCGCTCGACCATGGCCAGCACGTTGACGGCGACGCGGGTGTGGTGGCGGACCCGGCCCTCGACGGCCGGGAGCACGTCGGTCTCGAGGAAGCCGCGTACGGCGGAGACGAGCTGGGCCGCGGTGGGGACGTCGTGGGGGTCGGTGCGCGTCACAGGATCTCCTTAGCACGGGCAGGCGGTTTGTTGGGATTTATTCGCGTCCGATCATGTAAGGACTAGTCTGCGGCCATGCACACAGAGTCCCCCCTCGCGCCGTCCCCGGTGCTCGGGCCGAAACTCATCAGGGCCGAGATCTTCGTCGTGCTGTCGGTCTCGCTCGGCGCCAGCGCCCTGATGGCGTTCCTGCGGCTGATCGGGGCGCTCACGGCCCCGCGCGAGCTGCAGGGCCAGCAGGCCGTGCTCGTCGGGTCGCTGGCGCCCGGCCGTCCCTGGCTGGACCTGGCGCTGCAGCTCGCGCAGATCGCGATCGCGGTGGCGCCGGTGGGGCTGGTGGCGTACCTGATGGTGCGGTCCGGGGAGTCGATGCGGACGATCGGCGCCGACTTCCGGCGGCCGGGTGGCGACCTGCTGCGCGGGGCGGTGCTGGCGGCCGTGATCGGCGGCTCCGGGCTGGCCTTCTACCTCGCGGTGTGGGCGTCCGGGGTGAACCTGACCGTCGTCCCCGGGCAGTTGCCCGACGTGTGGTGGCAGGTGCCGGTGCTGCTGCTGGCGGCGGCCCAGAACGGGGTGCTGGAGGAGGTGGTGGTCGCGGGCTACCTGCTGCACCGCCTCGGGCAGGCCGGGATGGGGCCGTGGAAGGCGGTGGTGGTGTCGTCGCTGCTGCGCGGGTCGTACCACCTGTATCAGGGGTTCGGCGGGTTCGTCGGGAACGTGGTGATGGGGCTGCTGTTCGGCCGCATGTACCAGCGGTGGGGACGGACCATGCCGCTGGTCGTGGCGCACACGCTCATCGACGTCGTCGCCTTCGTCGGGTACGCCTTCCTGCACGGCAAGGTGAGCTGGCTGCCCTGAGGCCGTTGACCGGCGCCGGGGTTTCGGGATGGGATCTGTTCATGAGCTTCGCGGTTGCCGACGGCGTCCGGCCGGTCCGCGGGCAGGGGCTCGCCATCGGGCGGCGCGTCCCGGGCTTGTGCGCGGCCGGCGACGACCGGGAGTCCGGCCTGCGATGACGGATCCGTACGCGATCGTCCTCGACACGTTCGGGACGGGGACGGAGATCACGTCCAGCGCCCGGCTGCCCGGCGGTGCCTCACGCGAGACCTGGGCCCTCGACGTGCGCACCGGCGACGGGGGCAGGCACGAGCTGATCCTGCGGCTCGACTCCCCCGGCGCGCCCCTGGAGGCGGGCCTCGGGCTGGCCGCCGAGGCGAGGCTGATGCGGGCGGCGGCAGGCGCGGGGGTGCCGGTGCCCCGGATCGTCGCGTGCGGGGAGTCGTACATCCTCATGACCCGCGTCCCCGGCGAGACGATCCCGCGCAGGATCTTGCGCGACGACGCCTACGCGGCGGCCCGGCCCCGGCTGGCCCGGCAGTGCGGCCAGGCGCTGGCCGCCATCCACCGCATGCCGCTGTCGGCGCTGCGGTGGGAGGGGCCGCGGGCGGAGCCGCCGGACCCGTTGGCGCGCTGGCGGGAGGAGCTGGACGCGCTCGGCGAGCCGCACCCGGTGTTCGAGCTGACGCTGCGCCGGCTGGCCGCCACGCGCCCGCCGGGACGCCGGCACACGGTCGTGCACGGCGACTTCCGCAACGGCAACCTCATCGTCGGGCCCGAGGGGATCAGGGCGGTGCTCGACTGGGAGCTGGCCCACTCCGGTGACCCGCTGGAGGACCTGGGGTGGTTGTGCGTGAAGGCGTGGCGGTTCGGCGAGCGGCCGCCGGTGGGCGGGTTCGGCGCGTACGACGAGCTGCTGCACGCCTACGAGGAGGCCGGGGGGCAGGCCGTCGATCGTGAGGCGCTGCGGTGGTGGGAGACGTTCGGCGTGCTGAAGTGGGGGGTCATCTGCGTCATGCAGACCATGCGGCACCTGCGCGGCGGGGCGGCGTCGGTGGAGCTGGCGGCGATCGGGCGGCGCGCGTGCGAGAACGAGTGGGACCTGCTGCGGCTGCTGGGCGAGCGGCAGGGCTACCCGTGACCCCGGCCGGTGACCGTCGTGCGGGGCGCTCAGCCGTGACCGGGGGCGGCGGGCGCCGGGCCGCTCCGGAGGGTGAGCGCGGCGACGATCACGTCCACCAGGCCCTCCACCACCTGGACGCGGTCGACCTCGGGATGGTCGAGCCACCAGTCGCCGGTGGTCTGCACCATGCCGACGAACGCGTGGCCGAGCACCTGGGCGCGCGTCGGGTCGGGCACCGTCCGCTCGGCGGTCAGCACGGCGCCCAGCTCCTCCCCCAGGCTGCGGACCAGCGCGGTCATGTGGGAGCGGACCCGGCTGTCCTCGGCGCCGGCCCGGTGGAACAGGAAGCGGTAGAGGTTGAGGTTGGCCGAGACGAGGTCGAGGTAGACGCCGATGGCCGCCCCGGCCCTGCCGCGCAGGTCGGCCGCACCGGCCGCGGCGGTGCTGGGGGCTCCGGGGCCGGCCAGGCGGGGGCGGAGCTGGGCGATGACCGTGCGTACGTGCCGGTCGGCCAGGGCCTGGTAGAGGCCGTGCTTGTCGCCGAAGTGGCGGTAGAGGACGGGCTTGGTGATGCCCGCCTCGGCGGCGATGGCCGCCATCGACACCTCGGGGCCCTCCTTCATGATGACCCGGTCGGCCGCGTCGAGCAGTGCCCTGCGCCGATCCGGATCCCGCCCGCTCACCGGTCCAGGATAGATCGCCGGCGGGCCGGGAGCAGCGCCGAGAGCACGAGGAAGGCGCCGATGAGCGCGTACAGGCCGCTCATCCCGGCCAGGGTGCCCGGCGGTTCGCCCGGCTCGGCCCAGGGCACGCCGTCCGGCGACGCCCAGGGCAGCCCGCCGGACCGGGCGAACGGCAGCGTGCCCGCCGCGCCGATGGCGGCGTCGAGGTCGAGCGCGAACAGCGCGCCCGCCGCCGCGAGCGGGACGCCGCACGCGAGCGCGGCCGCGGGCCAGGCGGCCAGGACGGTGACGATGGCGGCGACCGCCAGCAGGTAGCCGAGCCCGGACGGCGCGGGGTCGAAGGCGGTGACACCGGTGCGCAGGGCCCTGGCGGCGGCCTCGGTGAGGTAGTAGACGGGAACGAGGGCGGCCAGGCCGGTCGCGGCGCCCAGAAGGCGGCGATGGTGCGGGTCGAGCATCGACGTGTCGTCTCCCCCTCTGCCGGGTCCTCCTGCGGGCCTCGGAAAGGTTATCCGGCCGAGGCGGGCCGCGCTGCCTGCCTGCGGAAACGGCATCAGCTCTGGCCGCCTCGCCAGTGACAGATGGTGAAAAAGGGGCGCGACTCGTCAAGGACGCGTGGCGATTACGCGGCGGGCCGTAGGAATCGCGTAGGGATGTCACCCGTCGGGCGGGAATCTGGCGCAAGCTTGAGTCATGGTCGTACATGTCCCCCATCCCAGCCTTCCCCCCGAGGCCGAGGCCGAGTACGACGTCGGCTGGGGCATGGAGCAGTTCCACCACCCGCGGCCGGTGCGCTGCGGCGGCCGGATGACCGAGCAGCGGCGGCGGCTGATGGACGGCCTCTCGGGACGCGTGCTGGAGGTGGGCGCGGGCGACGGTGTGAAGCTCACCTGCTATCCCACCGCCTGCGCGGAGATCGTCCTGGTGGAGGCCGACCCCTTCCTGCGCGCGGCGGCCCGCCGCGTGGCCGGCCAGGTGCCCGTGCCCGTGCGGATCCTCGACGGTGACGCCTGCCGCCTGCCCGTGGCCGACGGCTCGTGCGACGCGGTGATCTGCTCGCTCGCGCTCTGCTGCGCGCCCTGCCTGGAGACGGCGCTCCGGCAGGTGCGCCGCGCCCTGCGTCCGGGCGGCGAACTGCGCTTCCACGAGCACCAGCGCTCCGCGCACCCGGCCGTGGCGCTGGCCGAGACGGTGGTGACCCCGGTGTGGGCGCGCGTGAGCGGCGGCTGCCACCCCGCCCGCGACGTGGTGGCCGCCATCCGGCGGGCCGGTTTCGTCATCGACCGGCTCGACCGGTTCACCCGCTGGCACGTCTCCCACGTGATCGGGGACGCCCACGTCGGGAGCCGCCTCACCGGCGGGCCAGCCGCAGCAGGAGATCCTTGACCTCGACGGCCTCGTAGCGGTCGCGGGCCTCGGCCGGGTCGGAGCACAGCAGGACGGGCGCGTCGGCGTCGTCGCGCGGCAGCAGCCCGTGGGAGCCGCGTACGGCGCGGGCCCCGGCGTCGAGCCCGACGACGCTCATGAGGTAGCGCAGGCCGAGCTTCTTGCGCAGCAGCGCCGTGGCCGCGCGGCGTTTGGCGGCGCCCGGGGCGGCCGGGTCGAAGAACAGCTCGGCGGGGTCGTAGCCGGGCTTGCGGTGGATCTCGACGAGGCGGGCGAAGTCGGGGGCCCGGTCGTCGTCGAGCCAGTAGTAGTAGGTGAACCAGGCGTCGGGCTCGGCGAGCAGGACGAGGTCGCCCGAGCGGGGATGGTCCAGCCCGTGCGCGGCCTTGCCGTCCCGGTCGAGCACGGTGGCCACGCCCGGCACGGACGCGCAGAGCTTGGCCACGGCGGGCACGTCGGCGGGGTCGCGGACGTAGACGTGGGCGATCTGGTGGTCGGCGACGGCGAAGGCGCGGGAGGTCCACGGGTCGAGGTACTCCATGCCGTCCTGGGTGTGCACGCGCAGCAGGCCGTCGGCGCGCAGGGCGCGGTTGACGTCGATCGGGCGGGAGACGTCGGTGATGCCGTACTCGGACAGGACGACCACGGTGCGGTCGCGGGCGGCGTCCAGGAGGGGCGCGAGCACGGTGTCCAGCTCGGCGGCGGCCGCCGCGGAGCGCGGGTCGGCGGGGCCGTGCCGCTGCAGGTCGTAGTCGAGGTGCGGGAGGTAGGCGAGCGTGAGGTCGGGGTCGTGGCGGGTCATGACGTGCCGCGCGGCCTCGGCGATCCACCGTGAGGACGCGATGCCGGCGCCCGGCCCCCAGTAGCTGAACAGCGGGAACGTGCCGAGCGCGGCGGTCAGCTCACCGTGCAGCTCGGGCGGGTCGGTGTAGCAGTCGGGGTCCTTGCGGCCGTCGGCGCGGTAGACGGGGCGGGGCGTGACGGTCCAGTCGACGTCGGCGCCCATGGCGTACCACCAGCACACGTTGGCGACGGTGTAGCCGGGACGCTCGCGGCGGGCGGCGTGCCAGAGCTTCTCCCCCTCGACGAGGGCGTTGTGCTGGCGCCAGAGGAAGACCTCGCCCAGGTCGCGGAAGTACCAGCCGTTGCCCACCACGCCGTGCCCGGAGGGCGGCAGGCCGGTGAGGAACGTGGACTGCACCGTGCAGGTGACCGCGGGCAGCACGGTGCCGAGCCCGGCCTGGAAGCCGCCGTCGGCCACCGCGCGCAGCCGGGGCATGTGGGCCAGCAGTCTCGGGGTCAGTCCCACCACGTCCAGGACGAGCAGTCTGGTCATGCCGTCACTCCCAGGTCGCGCAGCTCGGTGCGGGCGAAGTCCAGCTCGCCGGCGATGCCCTCGGCGAGTTGTCCGGGGGTCCGCGGGCGCAGGGCGGCGGGCAGCACGCCCCAGGTGTAGGTCTCGACGTCGTAGTGGTCGCACAGCGGCTCCGGCCCGCCCACCAGCTCCTTGAGCGCCTCGCGCAGCACCGGGACGGTCGTGGCCAGCGGCGGCGCGGGGGTGGCGTGCAGCGGCACATGGTAGTGGACGCGCCACGGGGCGGGCAGGTCGCGTTCGAGCGCCTCGCCGAGGTCGTCGGCGGCCTGCCCGCCCTCGGTACGCGTCTGGTGCAGGAAGCGCGGCTCGGCGTACTCGCGCAGCGCGGGCGGCCTGGCGGTCTCCAGCGCGGCCGAGAGCTGGACCTTGACGACGGGCAGCCCGGCCGCGCCCAGCGCCTTCAGCGCGCCGGCCGGCCGCTCCCAAGCGCAGGCCAGATGGGCCAGGTCGAGGCAGACGCCGAGCCGGTCGGTGTCGACGCGGGAGAGGTGGGCGACGGCCTGCTCGGTGGTCTCCACGACGCAGCCGGGCTCCGGCTCGAACCCGACGCGTACGATGCGCCCGGTGGCGGACTCGATCTCGGCCAGCCCGGCGGCCAGCCGGTCGAGCCGGCGGGCGGCCAGGTCGGCCATGGCGGTGTCCCAGGGCTCGCGCCAGGCGAGCGGCAGCGTGGACACGGAGCCGCGGGCGGCGTCGCCCGGCAGCAGTCCGGCCAGGACGCGGGCCAGGTCGAGCGTGTACGCCAGCCGCTCCGGCGTGGTCCAGTCGGGACGGTAGACGGCGTGCTTGACCACCGGGTCCTGGAACGAGCTGTACGGGAACCCGTTGAGCGTCACCACCTCCAGCCCCCGGGCGTCGAGCTCCCGGCGGAGCCGGCCGAGCGGCGCCGGGTCGGCGGCCAGCGCGGCGGCGACGGGGGCGGCCAGCCAGAGGCCGAGCCCCAGCACGCCGGTGCCGAGCCGGTCGCGGATCGGGACGGCGTACGCGTCGAGCTGGGCGATGATCCCGTCGAGGTCCTCGGCCGGGTGCACGTTGGTGCAGTAGCCGAGGTGCAGGGTCGTCCCCGACGGGTGGGTCAGCCGCATCAGGAGCCGCCGCGCCTGATCGAGCTGCCCGCGAACGTGGGCTCGGCCGCCCCGGCGACGGCGGTCAGGTCGAGCCGGCCGGACTGGGCGTAGAACTCCACGGGGTTGCGCCAGAACACCCGGTCCACGTCGTCGGCGGTGAACCCGGCCGCGAGCATGGCCTCGGCGGTGGCCAGGGTGAGCAGCGGGTCGGAGACCCCCCAGTCGGCGGCGGAGTTGACGAGCACGCGTTCCAGCCCGTACCTGCGCAGGATCTCGACCATGCGCGGCGGCGACATCTTGGTCTCGGGGTAGATGGAGAAGCCCGTCCAGCAGCCGGAGTCCTTCACCTGGCCGACCGTGACCTCGTTGAGGTGGTCGATGGTCACGCGTTCAGGGGCGAGGCCGGAGGCGGCGACGACCTCCAGGCTGCGCCGGGTGCCCGCGGCCTTGTCGCGGTGCGGGGTGTGCACGAGGGCGGGCAGCTCGTGCTCGACGGCGAGGGCGAGCTGGCGTTCGAAGGCGTCGTCCTCGTCGGGGGTCATCGAGTCGTAGCCGATCTCGCCGACCGCGACCACGCGGTCCTTGTCCAGGTAGCGGGGCAGCAGGTCGAGGACGGGGCGGCAGCGCGGGTCGCCGGCCTCCTTGGGGTTGAGCGCGACGGTGGCGTGGTGCACGACGCCGAACTGCGCGGCCCGGTACGGCTCCCAGCCGAGCAGCGAGTCGAAGTAGTCGGTGAACGAGCCGGGGCCGGTGCGCGGCTGGCCCAGCCAGAAGGCGGGCTCGACCACGGCCAGCACGCCGGCGGCGGCCATGCGGGTGTAGTCGTCGGTGGTGCGCGAGGTCATGTGGATGTGGGGGTCGAAGATGCGCATCAGGTCTCCTCGCTGGTGAGACGGCGTAGCAGGGCGGCGGCGTCGGAGGGCGTGGGGCGTCCGGCGGCGGCGCGTTCGGCGGCGAAGGCGGCCAGCATGGCGGCCAGTTCGCCGTCGGCCCGCTCGTCCAGCCGGTCCACCGCGGCCAGCGGCACGCCCGTGAACACGCACTTGAGCACCGCCTGCCGCCACGCGGGCTGATCGAGGTGCGCGGCGGGCGGGCCGAGCGCGGCGGCCAGCAGGCGCGCGTCGTTCGTCCTGATGGCGTCCAGCAGCAGCGGGACCGCCTCGGCGGCCACGCCGAGCAGCGGCAGCGCCTTGAGCACGGCGCGCTTCTCGTCGGCGTCGCCGTGGCGGTACAGCTCACCGGCCGCGTCGGCGCGGCGGCCGGGCGGGAGCGCGGCCAGCAGCAGCGCCCGCGCCGCCTCGTCGGTCGTCCAGCCGGGCGCTCCCGGCAGTGGGGCCCTGCTGGTGCGCCGCCCCGCGGCGGCGAAGGAGCGCGCGATCCGGCCGGGTTCGGCCAGCGCCCCCTCCAGCCACGCCCAGTGCGGGGTGCTCTCCAGCGCGACGCGTAACCGCCCGGCCGTCACGAGCCACCCCCTTCCCGCGCGCCGGAGCCCTGGGACACTGGCTCCGGCAGGGCCTCCCGCTCGGCCCGGCGGAGGAAGGCCAGGGACCGGGCGGCGACGTCTGGGGCCGCGTGCGAGTGGCGCGGCAGCTCGACGGCGACCAGCCCGCGGTAGCCGCCCTCGGCGAGGGCGCGCAGCACGGGCGGGAAGTCGATCTCGCCCTCGCCGAACTCCAGGTGCTCGTGCGTGCCCCGCCGCATGTCGTCGATCTGCACGTTGACCAGGTACGGCGCCACCGCCGCCACGCACGCGGGCACCGGATCCGGCTCGTTGCAGCGGCAGTGCCCGACGTCGAGCGTGAGCCCGAACCGGTCCGGCGCCCCCAGCTCCCCGCGCAGCGCGTGCCACCCGGCGATCGTGTCCACCAGCATCCCCGGCTCGGGCTCGAAGCCCAGCGGCGGCCCGTCGGCGCCCTCCAGCACCTGCGCGCAGCCCGCCACCAGCCGCCGCCAGGCCCGCTCCTGCGGCACGTGGGCCGGGCGCACCCCTGACCAGAACGACACCGCCTCCGCCCCCAGGTCCGCGCCGATCGCGACGGCCAGGCGCAGGAAGGCGACCCGCTCGGCGCGGTCGTCGTCGAGCAGCGTGGGGGCGTGCTTGCGGCGGGGGTCGAGCAGGTAGCGGGCGCCGGTCTCGACGACGACGGCCAGCCCGAGGGAGCGCAGCCGGTCGGCGAGCCCGGCCACCCGCCGGGCCAGGCCGTCGGCGTACGGGTCGAGGTGGTGGTGGTCGAGGGTGAGCGCGACGCCCTGGTAGCCGAGGTCGGCGATGACCTGGAGGGCGTCGGCGAGGCGGTGGTTGGCGAAGCCGTTGGTGCCGTAGCCGAACCTGATCGGCGCGGGCGTCACGGCGCGTCCCCCGTGCCGATGGCGGCGACGAGGTCGTGCAGGGCCCGCCACTGCTCGGCCAGCCCGTGCGGGACGGGTCCGAGAGGATCCTTGAAGAAGAACGCCAGCTCGGGCACCGGCCCCGAGCGGCCCGCGCGGTGGGCGGCGGCGGTCAGCCGGGCCAGGTCGAGGATCAGGGGCGCGGCCAGCGCCGAGTCGCAGCCGTGCCAGGTGAACTCCATGCGCATCGCGGTCCCGAGGAAGCCCTCGAACGTGACGAGGTCCCAGGCGGTCTTGAAGTCGCCGAGGTCCTCCAGGTAGTCGATGCGGGTCTCGCCCTGCGGCGCGTAGCCGAGCGTCTCGGCCAGCACGCGCTGCTTGCTGGCCGCCTTGGCCGCGTTCGCGCCGGGCCTGGCCAGGTTGGCGCCGTCGCCGCCGCCCAGCAGGTTGATGCCCGACCAGGTGCGCACCTTGAGGTTGCGCTGGGCGAACATCGGCGCGAGCACCGACTTGACCAGCGTCTCCCCCGTCTTGCCGTCGTGCCCTCCGTACGGCAGCCCGCGCTCGCGGGCCAGCTCGTCGAGCGCGGGCAGGCGGGCGCCCGTCGAGGGGGTGAAGTCCACGTACGGGCAGCCGGCCTGGAAGGCCGCGTAGGCGGCCAGCGAGCTGGGCGGCAGCACCGGCTCCCGGCCCTCCAGCGCGGCCCGCAGCGCGCCGAGCGAGGCGTGGGCCGGGTGCGGCGGCGGGGCCGGCTCGGTGGTGGAGACGTTGACGACCACGACGCGGTCCAGGTCGTTCCGGTCGCGGAAGAGGTCGAGGTCGGCGGCGATCGCCTGGGCCGTGGCGGCCTGGGTCGCTTCGGCGGGCAGCGGCCGTACGCGCCGCTCGACGGCGGGCAAATCGTTCTGCACGGCGCCGGCGAGCGCCGCGGGCACGACTCCCGCCGCGGCCAGTTCCGCGGCCTTCTTGTCCAGCGGGACCGAGGTGACGTCGTGGCCGCCGAAGACGAGGTCGCCGATGCCGGGCAGGACGCGGTCGCGCAGGCCGGGCGACTCCAGCACGCACCCGGTCGGCTCGGCCAGCCCCGCCCGTACGGCCAGCGCGCCGATCACGCTGGTGACGGCGACCGATCCGCGGGCCCCGATCAGCCATGCTCCCGTTCTCAATGTGGTCTCCTTCATACGCGGTGCGGCCGCCGTCGCCATGGGGTGGGGCGGCGGGTGTCCCGACGGCCACCGGGCGCCGGCGTAAGGGGGATGATCGGACAGAGATGATCAGACTCTGTACTAAAATGCTCTCGAAACGGCCGCCGTTCAAGGCAGAACCGAAACCTGTTCGACCCGAAGCCGGTTTCCGAAGTCGGCTGCGGGAGGTCTGAAGCCCTGCGCACGGGTGCGCGGCTTGGCTCGCTGAGCACGGCACCGCGATGGCTTCGTCCGGGTCAGCGGTCGGCGGCGGGTCGGCCCACCAGAAGGGCCAGTGCGGGGACGCCCGCCAGCGCGGCCATCACCGTGACGGCTGTGAACAGCCGGCCTGCCTCCAGCAACGGTGTGACGAGGGCGGCGCCGGCGGGTGGCGTGGCCTGCATCAGGGTGCGCAGGATCGCGAAGCCCCGGCCGCGCAGGTGCGCCGGGATACGCCGCATGCGCAGCGACTGCGCCCACACGGTCATGGGCGCGCTGAACAGCCCCACCAGCAGGAACCCGGCGTACGGCAGGGCCTGGACGGCCAGGAACGCCGCGGCGGCCAGGAGCTGGACGACGGCGATGGCCCTGACCCTGCCCGCGGCCCCGCCCGATGCGCCCGGTCGCGCACCGGCCAGGACGGAGCCGATCAGCTCGCCGATCGACAGGGCCGCCAGCAGCAGGCCCAGGGCCTGAGCACCGCCGTCCAGTTGCGTCTTGGCCAGCCACGGGCCGGTGACCAGCAACATCCCGGTCGCGATGTTGAAGGCCATGAACGCGAGCGTGGTGGTGATCAGGACGCGGTCGCGCAGCAGCGGCGACAGTTGCCCGGAGCGCGCTGGTGGCCGCTCAGCGGCGCGCAGGGGACGTCGCACGGCCAGCGCGGCGGCGGCGAAGACCACGAACGTGACCGCGTCGAAGGCGAGCACCGCCTCGCTGCCGAACCAGCCGATGAGCAGCCCGCCGAGCGCCGGCCCGGCCATCCCGGCGACGCTGAAGCTGATGGACTCCAGCGCGTTGGCGGCGTCCCGATCCTTCTCCGCGACCAGATCGGGGATGGCCGCGGGGAACCCCGCCAGCGGCACCATCTTGAACAGCCCGTACAGCGCCGCCACGACAAAGGGCAGGACGTGCGGGATCTCCCCGAACGCGGCGGCCAGCGGGATCGACGCCATCGCGGCACCACGCACGAGGCTGTCGGCGGCCAGGACATGTCGCTTGTCGAACCTGTCCAGCAGCGGCCCGGTCAGCAGCCCGCCGACGAACACCGGCAGGGTGTAGCAGACGGCCAGCAGCCCGAGCCGCCCGGTGCCGCCGGGCTGGTCGAGCACCAGCCACGTCAGGGCGACAAAGGTCATCCCGTCGCCCACGAGCGACAGTAACGAACCCAGCCAGAGCAGGCGGAAGTCGGTGTTGGAACGGAGAACACGCATGCCGATGAACTTTGGCCGCCGCGGGTACGGGGTGTCTGGCGGGGATCGGCCGCCGACCGTCGCCGTCCGATGCCCGCCAGATCGCCTCGCCGCGGCATGGCATCCTGAAGGCGATGATTTCCGCGGAGACCGCCCGTGCGGCGATGGAAAGCCGGGATCCCCGCTTCGACGGGTGGTTCTACGTCGCCGTCACCACCACCGGCATCTACTGCCGCCCCAGTTGCCCGGCCGTCATGCCCAAACCGCAGAACATGCGCCTGTACCCGAGCGCGGCCGCCGCGCAGGTCGACGGGTACCGCGCGTGCAGACGGTGCCGTCCCGATCTCGCGCCGGGCTCGCCCGCCTGGAACGCCCGCGCCGATCTCGTCGGCCGCGCGGTGCGGCTCATCGCCGACGGGGTGGTGGACCGCGAGGGCGTCGCCGGGCTGGCCGCCCGCCTGGGCTACAGCGTGCGCCAGGTGCACCGCCAGTTGGTGGCCGAGGTGGGGGCCGGGCCACAGGCGCTGGCCAGGGCGCACCGCGTGCGGACGGCGCGCCTGCTGCTGGAGAACACCGACCTGCCGGTCGCCGACATCGCCTTCGCGGCCGGGTTCGCGAGCATTCGCCAGTTCAACGACACCGTCCGGCAGTTGTGCGGCGCCACCCCGACCCGGCTGCGCGGCCGCCCGGCCGGCGGGCCGGGCGCGATCGTGCTGCGCCTGGCCTACCGGCCGGTCCTTGACGTGCCCGCGGTTCTGGCCTACCTGGGCACCCGCGCGCTGCCCGGCATCGAAGACTACGACGGCACCACCTACCGGCGGTCCCTCACGCTGCCGCACGGCACCGGCGTGGCCGCGCTGCGCGACGGCGCCGGGCACATCGCCTGCGAGCTGCACCTGGACGACCTGCGCGACCTGTCCGCGGCCGTGCAACGCTGCCGCCGCATGCTCGACCTCGACGCCGACCGCCTCGCCATCGCCGAAACGCTGCCGCCCTGGGCGGCCACCGCGATACCCGGTCATCCGGATCCGGACGAGCTCGTGGTCCGCATGATGCTCGGACGGCGCTCCCGTACGGCCCGCGCCCGCCTGGCCGCACTGGTCCGCGACCGCGGCAAGCCCCTGACCACGCCGGTGGGGTCCATCACCCACACGTTCCCGCCGACGACCTTCACGCTGGGTCGGGACGCCGACCGGGAAGAGGCCCGCAGGAGGCTGGGCGAGATTCCGGGGATCGGCCGGTGGACGATCGGTTACGTCCTCATACGGGGCTTCGGCGACCCCGATGTCCACATCCCCGACCTCACCGCCCGCCGGGCGTTGCACCGGCTCGGCGGCGGCGACCCCGAGCGGTGGCGGCCATGGCGTTCCTACGCCACTGTCGGCCTGTGGCTCACCGAGGCGAGGCGAGCGGGGGACCCCCGGCTCCGGTGACGGCCGGCAGGCCGGGCCCCATCCGTTAGCGATGCTGACCGCTGCGTTGAGCTGATCGCCGTTGTTCCCGGCCGTCGCCGTTGAGGACAGTACGAACCGGGGCGACGCGGCACCGCGTCCCCGGGATCGCCGACGAAACGGGAGACAGGCATGGACGCAGACGCGGACGGACAGGTCAGCCGGCGGCAGGTGATCGTGGCGGGCACGGTGCTGGCGGCCGGGGCGACCGTGGTCCCGGCGTCCGGGCAGCGGCCCGCGGCGGCGGCCACGCCTGCCGTGCCGGAGGTGGTCGGGCCAGCCGAGGTGGAGGTGTCGCTGCTGGTCAACGGCACGATCCGCGAGACGGCCGTGGAGCCGAGGGTCACGCTGCTGGACGCCCTGCGGGACCGGTTGCGGCTGACCGGCACGAAGAAGGGGTGCGACCACGGTGAGTGCGGGGCGTGCACGGTCCTGATCGACGGGCGGCGCGCGAAGTCCTGCCTGACCCTGGCGATCATGCAGACGGGCGCGGCGATCACCACGATCGAGGGGCTCGCAGGTGGTGAACGGCTGCACCCGATGCAGGTGGCGTTCATCCAGCGGGACGCCTTCCAGTGCGGTTTCTGCACCCCGGGACAGATCATGTCCGCGGTCGGGATGCTGGCCGAGGGGCGTCCACGATCCAGGGCCGAGATACGCGAACGCATGAGCGGCAACCTGTGCCGGTGCGGCGCCTACCCCAACATCGTCGACGCGATCGGCGACGTGGCGGAGGGACGCGGGTGAAGGCGTTCGGGTATGCCCGCGCCACGAGCGCGGCCGACGCGGTCACGCTGGCCTCGGCCGACCCCACGGCCGTGTACATAGCGGGCGGGACCGAGACGCTCAATCTGATCCGGGACGGCCTGCTCGCTCCCGACCTCGTGGTGGACGTCAACGCGGTCCCGGCGGACGGCATCGCCTGGGGCCGCGACGCCGTCAGGATCGGGGCGCTGACCTCGATGGCGGCGGTCGCCGGGGACGCGCGGATCCGCACAAGGCTGCCCGTGCTGTCCGAGGCGCTGTCGGCCAGCGCCTCGGCGCAGGTGCGCAACATGGCCAGCGTCGGCGGCAACCTGATGCAGCGGACCCGCTGCTGGTACTTCAGGGACGCCGCCCTGCCCTGCAATACGCGCGTCCCGGACAGCGGCTGCCCGGCGATCGAGGGCGAGAACCGGTGGCACGCCATCCTCGGCGGCAGCGAGCACTGCATCAAGGTGCATCCCTCCGACATGGCGGTGGCGCTGACGGTGCTCGACGCCACGATCCTGGTCCGGGAAGCCCAGGGCGAACGGCGGATCCCGATCGGCGACTTCTATCGCCTGCCCGGCTCCACCCCGCACGTCGAGACCGCGCTGCCGCGCGGCGGGCTGATCGTCGGCGTGGAGATCCCGTCCGGCCTGACGCGGTCACGATCCGGCTACCGCAAGGTACGTGACCGGGCCTCGTTCGAGTTCGCGCTGGTCTCGGTGGCCGTGTCGCTCGACATGGACGGCGACGCCGTCCGCGAGGCCCGCATCGCGCTGGGCGGGGTCGCGCCCCGGCCCTGGCGGGCCGTGCAGGCGGAGGCGGCCGTGCGCGGCCGGCGGCTGGACCAGGACGTGCTGGAAGCCGCGGCGGAGGCGGCGGTCCGCGGGGCGGTTCCCCGCGAGCACAACGGCTTCAAGGTCGAGCTGGTCCGGCGCACGCTCGCCGACGTGCTCGCGAGGATCGGGGGGAAACGATGACGCAGACCGTGGGCAGGCCGCTCAACCGGGTGGACGGCCGCGACAAGGTGACCGGCACGGCGCGGTACGCCGCCGACCAGCCGGTGGCCGGGCTGACGCACGCCGTGCTCGTGCAGAGCACGATCGCGAGCGGAAGGATCAGGGCCATCGACACGCGTGCGGCCCGGTCGGCGCCCGGCGTGCTCGGCGTCTACACCCACGAGAACCTCCCGCGCTTCGCCTACCGGCCGGACGGCTACACCTTCCCTCATGGCCAGTCGCTGGTCCCCATGCAGGACGACACGATCCGGTACGGCGGCCAGCACCTCGCCATGGTGGTGGCGGGCACCCCCGAGCAGGCGCGTCACGCCGCGGCCCTGGTCGAGGTCGACTACGACGCCGAGTCGCCGGTCATCGGCCTGCGGGCGAACCTCGACCGGGCCTACGCTCCCCCGGCGACCGTGCCGGGAGTGGTCCAGTTGGAGCGGGGGGACCCCGGGGACGGGCTCGACCGGGCCGAGGTCCGCATCGCGGCGGAGTACTCGACGTCGATCAACCATCACAACCCGATCGAGCGCTCGGCGACGCTGGCGGTCTGGGAGGGCGACGACCTCACTCTCTATGAGTCGACCCAGTCGATGTCGTTCACCCAGGAGGTCGTGGCGCGGATGCTGGGGATGCCCAGGGAACGGGTCAGGGTCGTCGTCCCCTTCCTGGGCGGCGGTTTCGGCTGCAAGGGCTTCGTGTGGCCGCACACCTATCTGACCGCGGCCGTGGCCAGGGCGGTCGGCCGCCCGGTGAAGCTCGTGCTCACCCGGGCGCAGATGTACACCTCCTGCGGCCATCGACCGGAATCGGTGCAGCGCGTCCAGCTCGGCGCGGCGAAGGACGGCAGGCTCACCGGGCTCACCCACCACGTCATCTCGCACACCGCCTCCCACGACCTGGTCAACTTCACGGTGATCGCCTCCCCTCAGGCCGTCTACGCGTGCCCGAACCTGCGGGTGAGCACGGAACTGGTCGAGGTGAACCTCGGCACCACCATCGCCACCCGGCCGCCCTCCGGCCCGACCAACGAGGTGCTGGAGATGGCGCTGGACGAGCTGAGCCTGGAGCTGGGCATCGATCCCATCGCGCTCAGGCTGGCCAACTACACCGACCGCGACCCGGCGACCGGCGCGCGACAGACCCGGTACCTGCGCGAGTGCTACGAACTGGGCGCCGAGCGGTTCGGCTGGCGGCGCCGCAGGCCGGAGCCGGGCTCGACGCGCGCGGGCGAGATGCTGGTGGGCACGGGAATGGCGGGTTCCTTCCACAACTGGCACGGGATGATCGCGCAGGCCGCGGTGGAGATCGGCACGGACGGGCGGGCGTCCGTCCGCTCAGGGACGCAGGACATCGGCACCGGCACTTACACGATCATGACGCAGATCGCCGCCGACGCGCTCGGCATGCGCCCGTCGTCCGTACGGCCCCGTCTCGGCGACACCCGCCTGCCGCCCGCCGCGTCCTCCAGCGGTTCCGCCACCGCCGTGACCGTCGGCACCGCCGTGCGGGAGGCCGGCCGGGCGGCCAGGGAGAAGGTGATCGGGATCGCGATCGCCGACCCGCGCTCCCCGCTGCACGGCGCCGCCCCCGGCTCGGTCGAGACCGCGGACGACCGGCTCTTCCTCAAGGCCAGGCCGCGGCGCGGGGAGACCTACCGCGACGTGCTGGCCCGGCACGGCTCGCCGGTCGAGGCGCGGGGGAACGCCGACCTCGCCGACCAGGCGGGCGGCTCGTACGGCGCGGTCTTCGCCGAGGTGCACGTCAGCACGGTCACCGGCGAGGTGCGCGTCACCCGCCTGGTCGGCGCGGTGGACGTGGGCCGGGTGCTGAACCCCAAGACGGCCCGGAGCCAGGCCATCGGCGGGATGATCTGGGGCATCGGCATGGCGCTCACCGAGCACACCCTCGTCGACCGGCGGCTGGGCCGCGTCGTCACCGCCAACCTCGCCGGCTACCTGATCCCGGTCGAGGCCGACGTCCCCGACCTCGACGTGATCTTCGTTGACAAGCCTGCCCCTGAGGCGAGCGCCCTGGGCGCCAGAGGCATGGGCGAAGTGACCGGAACCGGCACCGTGGCGGCGATCGCCAACGCCGTCCACCACGCGACCGGCCGCCGCGTACGCCAGTTGCCGATCACTCCCGATCTCCTGCTGGGGCCACGGGAGTGAGTGCGCCGGCGATGCGCCCGGCGTCCCCCGGTCCAGCCCCGGACGGGTCGATCAGCGGAGATCCGGCCGCGCCCGCGCGGGCGTCACGAGACGTCGGTTCACGTCTCCCCGTCGATCGCGGCGGCGGATCGCCGGCGCACCTCCGTGACGGCCTGGGCGAAGGCGTGGATCAGCGGTGTGTCCCGGCCGGTGGCCCAGATCAGGGCGCTCTCCAGCGGCGGCAGGCCGTGCAACGGCAGCGCGACGATGTCGGGATGGCCGTAGAACTGGGGCGAGGTCTCCACGGTGGGATGCGCCATGAGGCCCATCGCGATGCGCCACACCGCCTCCGTCAGCGTGGTCTGCGCATACCTCCGCCTGATCGGGCGGCCGCTGGGCGTCGTGGGCGGCATGAAGGCGTCCAGGGTGGCCGTGGGGACACCGCCCCCGTCGGGCAGGTCGCATTCCGCCAGGTCCTCCACGGTGGCGTAGCCCTGCCGGACGAGGTGATGATCGCGACGGACCAGCAGGACGCGCGACTGGCGGCTGACAACCGGCCCGACGGTCATGTCGGCCTGCCCCATGGGCTGCCAGGCGATCATGACGTCGGCCTCGCGCCTTCTCAGCCGGGCGAGGCCGTCGAGTGTGGTCTCCTCGCGGACCACCGTCCGGCAGCCCGGGTGGAGGGTCTCGAAGGTCTTCAGGATCTCGATGAACGACGGGCCCGCGCAGACGCGGTTGGCGACGCTCAGCCTCACCTCGCCGGCCGCTTTGCCGAGCGAGCGCATCACCCGGTGGATCTCCTCGAACGGCGTGCGCAACCCGTCGCTCAGCCGCTGCCCGAGCGGGGTGAGGACCACCTTGCGGCTGGTGCGCTCGAACAGGCGCCCGTCGACCCGCCGCTCCAGCACGCGCACGGTCTGGCTGACCCGGGACGGCGACAGCCGCAGCCGCTCCGCCGTCCGGCCGAAGTGCAGTTCTTCGACCAGGACGAGGAAGACCTCGATCTCGCGCAGCTCCACCACCGTGCGCACACCTTCCCTCCCCTGACGCCGCGCGCGGAAGGGCTCCGCGGCGGCGCACGCCACGAAGCCCGATCATCACCTGCCCCGCTCTCCCGCCGCCAGGTCCGCTGAGGACCGACGCGATACCTCGCGGGTATGCCGCCGCTTCGGGGCGGGTTCGCGGCGGGCCGGTCCTCCCAGCTTTCGGCCACGAGGCGGCCGTATCACCCGTGGCGTTCGTACCTCGTGATCCACAGGCCGGCGATCACCTCGACGTCCTCGATCCTGGTGAAGCCGAGCCGCTCGTACAGGGTCCGCGCGGGCACGTTGCCGCGACCGGTCGAGACGACGGTCGTCCTCTCACCGGCTCTGCCGAGCAGCTCGCCGACCAGTGTCCGCCCGATGCCCCGCCGGTGCGCGCGAGGGTCGACGACGAGGCGGTCGATGTCGACCAGGTCCTCGGTCTCCGTCCACGCCACCGCGCCGACCAGCGTGCCGTCGTCGTCGAACGCGCCCCGCCACGCCAGAGGGGCGGCGAGTAGCTCGTCGAGCGACTCGTGCAGGGGTGGAATGCGGTCGTCGCGGATGAGGGCCGCTTCCACGGCGTAGGCGGCGTGCTGCAGGTCCAGGAGGGTTTTATCGGGTTTGAGATCATCCATCCGCATTCGCGGAGTATCCCAGCCCACGCCCTCCCCGGTCGAATGCCCGAGCGGGCCGCGCCGGAGTGCGCGGGTGGCCGCGCACTCCTGGCGCGGCCTCACCGGGTGCGGGCCACCAGGAGGGCGATGTCGTCCTCGGCCGCGGCGTCGCCGACGATGTCGCCGATCACGGAGGAGCACAGGCGCTCCAGCGGCCGCGGCGCGCGGGCCAGCGCCGCGCCGAGCCGATTCATGCCGGCGTCCAGGTCGGCCTCGCGGGTCTCGATCAGGCCGTCGGTGTAGAGGGCGATCACGGTGCCGGGGGGCAGCTCGACGTCGAGGGACTGGAAGGAGCCCAGCCCCACCCCGATCGGGGTGCCGCTGGGCAGGCCGGCGAAGGTGACCTCGCCGTCGGGGTGCACGAGCGCGGGCGGCGGGTGCCCGGCCCCGGCCATGGTGCAGCGCCGGGTGACCGGGTCGTAGACCGCGTACACGCAGGTGGCGCCCGTGGCGTCGAACTGCAGGCCGCCCACGTCGTCCTCCTCGCCCAGGCGGACCACCAGGTCGTCGAGCCCGGCGAGCAGCTCGTGCGGGGGCAGGCCGACGTACGCCAGCGTGCGCACGGCCGTACGCAGGCGGCCCATCGTGGCCGCGGCGCCGATGCCGTGCCCGATCACGTCGCCGACCACCAGCGCCACCCGGCCGTCGCGCAGCGAGATCGCGTCGAACCAGTCGCCGCCGACGCCTTCGTGCCTGTCGGAGGGCAGATAGCGGGAGGCCACCTCGACGGCGCCGCCGCCGTTCGGCCGGTGCGGCAGCAGGCTGCGCTGGAGCGCGAGGGCGGCGGTGCGTTCGCGGGTGTACCGGCGGGCGTTGTCCAGGCTCAGCGCGGCGCGGGCGACCAGCTCCTCGGCGAGCACCAGGTCGTCCCTGTTGAACGGCGTCGGGTTCTCGTTGCGGACGAACACCGTGACGCCCAGCAGCTCGCCGCGGGCCCTGATCGGGACGATGATCAGCGTGTGCATGCCGGTGCCGTGGATGATGCGGGCCCGGTCGGGGTCCAGGTCGAGCCAGGTGCCGGCCGAGGTGTCGAGCACCGGCTCGAAGTGCGACTCCCCCGAGGCCAGCACCGCGGTGAACGGCGAGGACGGCGGCACGAACACCGCGTCCCCGATGGGCCAGAGCGACTCGGGGATCCCCTCGTGCACCGAGGCCACGCCCGCGCGGCGGAACACCGGGATGCTCTCCGGCGTGGCGGGCAGCCGCTGCAGCGGCTCGGCGCCGGGCAGGACCGCCTCGGCGAGATCGACCGTGACGTAGTCGGCCAGCACCGGGACGGCCAGGTCGGCCAGCTCCTGCGCGGTCTTCCCGACGTCGAGCGTGCTGCCGATCCGGGTGCTGGCCTCGCGGAGCAGGGTCAGGCGGTCGCGGGCCCTGCTGTGGCTGATGTCGAGGGCCAGCGAGCACACGCCGAGCGGGTTGCCGTCCACGCCGTCCAGCCGGAAGAGCGAGACCGACAGCGTACGCTCCCCGCTCCGGTCGGCCGCGGCCCAGCGGGTCTCGCGGTCGATCACGGGCTCGTCGCCCGCGAGCACCTCGCGCACGGTCTCCACCGGCCCTCGGGTGTCGACCCCGGCGAGGGACTCGGTCAGCAGGCTGCCGACCCGGTAGTGGGGGTAGACGTCCCTGGTGCGCCCGGCCTCGGCGTTGTGCCAGACGCAGCGCAGGTCGCGGTCCCAGATGGCCATGGCGACGGGCAGGCGGTCGATGAGCGTCTCCAGCAGGGAGCCGGTGCCTCCGGCCAGGTCGGTGGCGGCGGGGAAGGCCGCCAGCAGCCAGGCATCGCCCGCCCACGCCGTCTCCAGGCGGGTCCCCTCGGCTCGGACCAGCAGCCGCCGCCCGTCGCGGTGCAGCAGTTCGGCCGGGCCGGTCCAGTGCTCCCGGTCGCCGAGCCGCCCGGCCCAGAGCCGTTCCTGGCCGGGCAGGAGGAGCATCGCGCTGGGGCGTCCGAGCACGTCGGCGGCGCGGTACCCGAGCAGTTCCTCCGCGACCGGGGTCCAGCCGATCACGACCCCCTCGGCGTTGATCACGATGACCGCCGGGATCGTCGCCCCCGCGCCGCCCGGTACGGCCGTGGTCATGCCCGTGCTCCCAACGGCTCCATCAGGTCAGGATAGCCACGCTGACCTGGGATGATTCTCCCTTGACCAACCCTTGCCAGGACATATGCCACCTTGCCGGTTTTCCGAGGAAGACCCGCCGTCACCCGAGCGCCTGGTCGAGGTTGAAGGCCGCGCTGATGAGGGCCAGGTGGGTGATGGCCTGCGGGAAGTTGCCGAGCTGCTCGCCGTTGTGGCCGATCTCCTCGGCGTACAGGCCCAGGTGGTTGGCGTAGGTCAGCATCTTCTCGAACGCCAGCCTGGCCTCGTCCACACGCCCGGCGCGGGCCAGGGCCTCGACGTACCAGAAGGAGCAGATCGAGAACGTGCCCTCCGGCCCCTCCAGCCCGTCGGGACTGGCCTCGGGGTCGTAGCGGTACACCAGCGAGTCCGACACCAGCCCCTCGCCGAGCGCGTCGAGGGTGGACAGCCACTTCGGGTCCGTCGGCGAGACGAACTTGGCCAGCGGCATCATCAGGACCGAGGCGTCCAGCACGTCCTCGTCGAAGTGCTGCACGAACGCCCCCACACGCTCCGACCAGCCGTGCCGCATGATGTCGCAGTAGATCCTGTCGCGGGTGCCCCGCCAGCGGGGGATGTCCGCGGGCAGCCCGCGCTGGCGGGCCATGCGCATGGCCCGCTCGATGGCCACCCAGCACATCAGCCGCGAGTAGACGAAGTTCTTGCGCCCGCCGCGGGTCTCCCAGATGCCCTCGTCGGGCTGGTCCCAGTTCTCGCACACCCAGTCGACCAGCGTGCAGACCTCGTTCCAGCGGTCGCTGGAGATCGGGTCGCCCCACTTGTTGTAGAGGTAGACGGAGTCGATGAGCGCGCCGTAGATGTCGAGCTGGAGCTGGTCCGCGGCGGCGTTGCCGATGCGCACCGGGGCCGAGCCGCGGTGGCCCTCCAGGTGGGTCAGCTCGTGCTCGGGCAGGTCGGCGCGGCCGTCGATGCCGTACATGATCTGCAGGGGCGCGGTGTGGCCGTTGTGGCCGAGTCGTACGTGCTCCTCCAGGAAGCCCATGAACGCCTCGGCCTCCTCCGTGAAGCCCAGCCGGAGCAGGGCGTAGACGCAGAACGCCGCGTCACGCACCCAGACGTAGCGGTAGTCCCAGTTGCGCACGCCCTTGAGCCGCTCCGGCAGGCTCGTGGTGGGGGCGGCGACGATGCCGCCGGTCGGGGCGTACGTGAGCAGCTTCAGCGTGAGCGCCGAGCGGTGCACGACCTCCCGCCAGCGGCCCCGGTAGCGGGAGGCCGACAGCCACCGGCGCCAGTACCGCACCGTGTCGGCGAACTCCTGCTCCGCCTCCTCCATCGGGCAGCCGCGCGGCGCGACCCCGTCGCCGACCCGGTCGAGGGCGAACACCTCGTACTGGCCCTCCTTCAGCTCGAAGTCGCCCCAGGCGTCGCGGCCGTCCGTCTCCAGGGGCACGGTGGCCGTCAGGGCGAGCGTCAGTGACGGCGACTCGAAGGCGAGGCTGGAGTCGACGCGGCGCACGGTGTGGGGCTGCCTGGCGTAGTCGAAGCGCGGGGCCACGCGGGCGTGGAACGGGAGCGCGCCGCGTACGCAGGTGACCCTGCGGATGACCCGGTGCCGGTCGACCTCGCGCGGGTCGCCGGCGATCGGCATGAAGTCCTGGATCTCGCCCACCCCGTCGTCGGAGAAGAAGCGGGTGATCAGCACGTTGGTGTCGGGGAAGTAGAACTGCTTGGTCGTGGCATTGGTGTCGGCGCGCAGCTCGAAGGAGCCGCCCCGGTCGGCGTCCAGGATGGAGGCGAAGACGCTGGGGGCGTCGAAGCGCGGGCAGCAGTACCAGTCGATCGTGCCGTCGGTGCCCACGAGCGCGACGGTCCGCAGATCGCCGATCAGCCCGTGCTCCCCGATCGGCAGGTATCGGGAGTCGCCGCCGGATGCCTGCATGTCCCCAATTTACGCAGGTCAGGGCCTTTGTAGGCTCTTGCGGACGTCAAGGGGCCGCAGATCTTCGCCGAGGCGCGGCCGGGCCCCGTGACGCGCGCCCGGCGTCGCCCGTGCCTCCGGCGCCTGCCCGCCGCACAAAAACGCCGCACAGGATGTCGCGCAGGATTACCAGGCGCTTCATTCGTCATTAGCGAACGAGGTCACCCACGCGGCAACCAACCTGACATGCGCATCGTACGGCTGGCGAACTTCGTCACCCCTTCGTCCGGCGGCCTGCGGGTCGCCCTCGACCAGCTCGGCGCCGGTTACGCGGCGTCGGGCCACGAACCCGTACTGGTCGTGCCCGGCGAGCGGGCCCGCGAGGAGGAGACGCCGGCCGGGCGCCTCATCACCGTGCCGGGCCCGCTCGTACCCGGGCTCGGCGGCTACCGGGTCATCGCCGCCCGCCGCCCGCTGCGGCGGCTGCTGGAGGAGCTGCGTCCCGACCGGCTGGAGGTGTCGGACCGCAGCACCCTGCGCTGGACCGGTGCCTGGGCGCGCGCCGCGGGCGTGCCCTCGGTCATGGTCTCGCACGAGAGCCTGTCCGGGCTGCTCCGCCTCTACCACGCGCCCGCCCGGCTCGCGGACGCGCTCAACCGGGCCACCGCCGCCCACTTCGACACCGTGGTCTGCACGACCGGCTGGGCCGAGGCCGAGTTCCGCCGGCTCGGGGCGGCGAACGTGGTCCGGGTGCCGCTCGGCGTGGACCTCACCGCGTTCGGCCCCGGCCGGTACGACGCCGGGCTCCGCTCGCGGCTCACCCGCGGCGACGAGGCGCTGCTGGTGCACTGCGGCCGGCTGTACCCGGAGAAACGACCCGACCGCTCCGTGCTGGCGCTGGCCGAGCTGCACCGGGCGGGGGTGCCCGCCGTCCTGGTCGTCGCCGGTGACGGTCCGCTGAGACGCTCGATGGAACGGCGGGCGGAGGGACTGCCGGTGGTGTTCCTCGGCCACCTCCCGGACCGGGACCGGCTGGCCGCGCTGCTGGCGACCGCCGACGTGGCCATCGCGCCGGGGCCGGTGGAGACGTTCGGGCTGGCCGCGCTGGAGGCCCTGGCCAGCGGCACCCCGGTCGTGGTGAGCCGCGACAGCGCCCTGCCCGAGGTGGTCGGGAACGCCGGGGTCGCGGTGGCGGACGACCCCGCCGCGTACGCGGACGCGGTGCGCCGGCTCCTGGCCCCCTCGGATCCCCCGCGCCGGGCGGCGGCCCGCGCCCAGGCGGAACGGTACGGCTGGGAATCGGCGGTCGACGGCTTCCTCGCCGCGCACGGCCTCACCCGCACCCCCGCGAGGCCCCGATGACGGGGGTGATCCGGGTGGCGGCGCTGGGTGACTCGGTGACCGTGGGGATGGGCGATCCCGTGCGCGGCCGGGGCTGGGCCGGGCTGCTGGCCGAGTCCCTGGCCCCCTCGGGGCGGGTGGAGCTGGGCAACTACGCGGTCTGCGGCGCCCGCGTGGCCGACGTCGTACGCGACCAGCTCCCCCGCGCCCTGGAGTTACGCCCGGCGGTGGTCACCGTCCTCGTCGGCGTGAACGACACCCTGCGCGGCGACTTCGACCAGGACGTCTTCGCCGCCGACTACGCGCACCTGCTGGCCAGGCTGAGCGAGACGTCCGCCGTCGTCCTCACGTGCACGCTGCCCGACCCCGGCCTGATGCTGCGCCTGCCCGGGGCGCTGCACCGCCCGCTGGCCCGCCGCGCCCACGCGATCAACGACGCCGTGGCCGGACCCGCCGCCCGCCACGGCACCGTCCACCTCGACCTCGCCCGTCAGCCCGCCCTGTACGACCGCCGCATGTGGGGCGTGGACCGGCTGCACCCCGGCGAACGCGGCCACCGCCACCTCGCCCGCCTGTTCGCCGCCGAGCTGGCCGCCCGCGGCCTGGCCGTACGCCTGCCGGACCCCGAGCCGGCAGAGCCGGAGCCGTCGGCGTGGGCGAGCGCGTTCTGGCTGGCCACGGCGGGCACGGCCTGGCTGGCCCGGCGCTGCCTGGACTTCCTGCCCACCTTCGCCCGCCTCGTCGCCGACGAGTACCGCCGCGGACCCGACCCAATCGTGGACCCGGTCGTGGAAGCGGCCACGACATCGCGTGCCGCGCCCGTCAAGAGGGAACTCGTCGACGCGAAACTCGTTGACGTGGAATTCGCCTGCCCGGTGCCTGCTGGTGAGCCACGAGTCGACCACGGCAGGGATGAACCAGGACATGAGGGTCGCCATCGTGGCCGAGTCGTTCCTGCCGCAGGTGAACGGGGTCACCAACTCGGTCTGCCACATCCTTGACCACCTGGCCGCCGGCGGGCACGAGGCGATCGTGCTCGCGCCCGCCGGCGCGCCGCCCGCCTACGCCGGTTTCCCCGTCCATCAGATCCCCGGTCTCGCCCTGCCGTTCTACCGCTCCGTCTCCGTCGGGCTGCTCGGCGGGCGGATCAGGGGTGTGCTGGCCGCGTTCAAGCCCGACATCGTGCATCTGGCCTCCCCCGCCGTCCTGGGCGCGGCGGGGGCGACGGCGGCTCACCGGCTGGGCGTCCCGGTGGTCGCGGTGTTCCAGACCGACCTGGCGGGGTTCGCCCGCCGGTACGGGATGAGCGTGGCCGGCCGGATCATCTGGTCGTGGCTGCGCCGCCTCCACCGCCGGGCCGCCCGGACCCTGGCGCCGTCCAGGGCGACGCTGCGGGAGCTGTCCGCCCGTGGCGTCCCCCGGCTGGCGTTGTGGGGGCGCGGGGTCGACCTGGAGCTGTTCCACCCGAGCCGCCGATGCGAACGGCTGCGCCACCGGCTCGCCCCCGGCGGGGAGGTGATCGTGGGGTACGCGGGGCGGCTGGCGGCCGAGAAGCAGGTGCACCGGCTGACGGCGGTCGCGGGGCTGCCCGGGGTCCGGCTGGCCGTCGTCGGGGCGGGGCCGTCGGAGAAGGGGCTGCGCCGGTTGCTGCCGGAGGCGGAGTTCCTCGGCCTGCGTACCGGGGCGGACCTGGCGCGGGCGGTGGCGTCGTTCGACGTGTTCGTGCACACGGGCAGCGACGAGACGTTCTGCCAGGCCGTGCAGGAGGCGCTCGCCTCGGGCGTCCCCGTGGTCGCCCCGGCCGCGGGCGGGCCGCTCGACCTGGTGCGGCCGGAGGTGAACGGGCTCCTCTACGCGCCGGACGACACGTCGTCACTGCGCGCCGCCGTGGCCCGGCTCGCCGGGGACGCCGCTCTGCGCGCCCGCATGTCCCGGCACGCCAGGGCGTCGGTCGAAGGACGCGCCTGGCCGGTGCTGTGCGAGGAACTGCTCGCCCACTACCGCGACATCCTGGCGATCCCCGCCCCGCCCCCGGTGCCCCCGGTGCCACCCGTGCCCGAGAGGAGACCGGATCTGGCGGGAGGCGTTTGACGATCTCCCGCGGGGAAAGCTGCAAGAGGGCCCGCGGACACCTCCCGAGCCCTCGACGGGCGAGACGATCATGGTTTTCGACTTCGAACTGCGTTGTGCCATCACGGCCGAACTCGGCCTCATCCGAGACCTGGTGCGCCTGCACGGCCGCCACAGCGGGCTGCCCTGCCACCGGCTGGAGGAGCTGGTGCTGGCGGTGAACGAGGCCGTCACCAACGTGCTCGACCACGGCGGCGGGGCGGGCACCGTCACCGCGCGCAACACCGGCGGCCGGGTCGTGGTGGAGGTCCTCGACGTCGCCGGCGGGCTGACCCACGACCACCTGGCCGCGGCCGTGGTCGACCCGACCGGGGCGCGGGGTTACGGCCTGTGGCTGATCCAGCACCTGTGCGACGGCGTCGAGCTCGAACGGACGGACTCGGGCTCGCTGCTGCGCCTGCACGTCCAGATGACCCCCACCGCCTCCGGCCACGCGTCCCACCCCGATCAGCGGACGAACCGCCGGATGCAACCGGCCTGACCCGCGCAGACCCTCCTGAGCGCCCCTCCCGCGCGTCCCTTCCTGCGCGAGCCCTCCTGCGCACGCCCTCCCGAGCGGCCCTTCCGCGCACGCCCTCCTGCGCGGGCGTGATCGCGAGGATAGTTTCGAAGCATGAGCGAACCAGGCACAGGCCCCGGCCCCATCACCCCTGACGGATCCCCCGTCGACTTCTACACCCTGCTCGGCCCCGGCGCGGACCCCGAGATCGTCGCCCAGGTCACTCCGCCCGGCGGCTCGGTCCTGGAGCTGGGCGCGGGCGTCGGGCGGGTGACGCATCCGCTCGTCGACCGCGGCTTCCAGGTCGTGGCCGTGGACGAGTCGCCCGAGATGCTCGCCCACATCCGCGGCGCCCGCACGGTGCACGCCCGCGTCCAGGAGCTGCGCCTCGGCGAACGCTTCGACACGGTGATGCTGGCCTCCCAGCTCGTCAACACCGCCCACGACCAGACGCGGCGCGAGCTGGTGGCCGCCTGCGCCCGGCACGTACGGCCCGGCGGCACCGTACTGATCCAGTGGATGCCCGCCGAGGCGCACGACCGGTGGCACGTGGGCATGGGACGCCGGGACGGCGACCTCACGATCACGATGGCGGCCGTGGAGGAGGTGTCACCCGGCCTCTTCGAGGCGACCATGCGCTACACGCACGGAGAGGACCGGGTCTGGACGCAGTCGTTCTCCTCCAGGCGGCTCACCGACGGCGAACTCGCCGCCGAGCTGGCCACCGAGGGCCTCCGGCTCGACCGCTTCCTCACGGAGGACCGCACCTGGCTGGCCGCCACCCCGTCCTGACCACCCGCCTTTACGATGTAGATCTCATAATGGCGTCGATCTCCACGCATTTACTGGAAAATACTGGGACTGTTGGTACGCTCGCGCCATGAGTGACCGGCTGGACGATCTCGAGCGGCGGATCGACGAGCTGCGGGCCGGGGTACGCAAGGCGATGCGGGTCAGGGACGGCGCCGCCGCCCGCGTCCTGCGCGCCGAGCTGCGCAGCGCCGAACGCGCCTGGGACGCCCTCGTGAGCGGTGAGCGGCAGCCCGTGCCGGGCGAGCGGCAGCCCGGACCGGCGGCGGACCAGCCGCGCCTGGTCACCCTGCGCGAGCAGGTGCACCAAGGGCTGCGGCTGCTCGGGGCGACCGCCCAGCCCCGGCTGGTCGTGGCCGTCAGCGACGCGTTCTTCGGCGGCACCGTCCGCAGCGGCCAGCTCACCAGCCTGCGCAGGGACGAGGAGCGCTCGTTCCGGTCCTCGCCGTTCGGGCGGCCGTACTATCTGTGCGCCGCCCTGACCGACCGCCTGTCCCCCGCCCGCGGCCTGCTCACGCTCAGCACCTGGCCGCTGGAGCGGCGGGTGGTGGGCCCGCTCAGCCCTCGGGTCGACTTCCTGACCTGCGCCGTCGCGGTGGCCGAGCACTGCGGGGAGCACTTCAGGGAGGAGCCGCAGGAGGATGAGGCGGACGACGGGCGGGCGACCCGCTTACTGGTCAGGATGGCCAGGAACATCCCGGGCGCCACGGACGGCTCGCTCGGCCCACCGGACCCCGCGCGGGTGGCCGAAGCGGCCCGCGCCGAGCTGCGCGTACACGCCGATCACGACACGCGGGATCGCGCCGAGCTGGCAGAACGCGCCGCCGCCCAGCTCGGTGAGGTCTCCCGGCTGTTCGGCGCCGCTACGCTGAGCACGATCAAGAAGGAGAACGCGAAGTGAGCGGCTTGAAGCGCGAGGGCGATCACGTGCACCGGCTGGAGGCGTTGCGGGGCACCACCCCGCAGCAGCCGCACGACGCCCGCGCCATCGCGGCCCTGGCCGCGAACCCGGGCTGCACCCGCCGCGCCCTCATGGACGGCGCCGGCATCGACAAGGACGCCGCCGCCCGGCATCTGGGCTTCCCCGCGCCGTTCGGGCAGTCGCCGTTCGCGATCACGCGCGGCAACGTGTTCGAGGCGCTGGTCAAGGCCGACGGGTGCGCGGAGCTGCTGCGCATGCTGCGCGAGCTGCTCGGCCTGCCCATCGCCGAGGTGTCCTACCACGACGTGGAGAACGTCGGCGCCCATCTGCGCCACGCGCACACCCGGGCGCTGATCGACCGGGCGGCCGCCGAGGGCCGCGACGCGGGCACCCTGTACGACCACCCGCTGCTCAGCCTGGAGATCGCCGGGCACACCGCCTACCTGGAGCCCGACGTGGTGGCCTTCCAGCTCGGCGGGCGCTTCCACATCGTGGAGATCAAGTCGTTCGCGGTGATCGACGGCCAGGCCGACCCGTCGGCGGTGGCGGCGGCCGCCCGGCAGGCGGCGGTGTACGTGCTGGCCCTGCGCACGCTGCTGGAGGAGCTGGGCCACGACCCGGCGAAGGTCTCCCATGACGTGGTGCTGGTCTGCCCGGAGAACTTCGCCAACCGGCCGGTCGCCACGCTGGTGGACGTACGCAGGCAGCTCGCCGTCCTGCGCCGTCAGCTCACCCGGATGACCACGCTCGACCGGCTGCTCGAAGGGCTGCCCGACGACCTGAGCTTCGACCTGCGCCCCGACGACGACGGCCGGCCCACCAGGCCGGTGGCCGAGTTGGCCGACGCGCTGCACAGGACGACCGCCCGCTACGCGCCCGACTGCCTGTCCACGTGCGACCTGTGCTTCTTCTGCCGCGACGAGGCCCGCCAGGAGGGCGCCTCCGACCTGCTCGGCCGACAGGTACGCGACGAGCTGGGCGGCGTCGCCTCGGTGGCGGAGGCGCTGGGCCTGGCCGACGGCACCCGCGACCCGGCCGAGGGCCAGGAGGAGATCGCCCGGCTGCTCCGCAACGCCGAACGCCTGCGCGGGGAGTGCCTCACGTGACCCCGCCGCCCACCGCCTGCCCGCCGCGGAGACGCCCGACATGAGCCTGCTGACCTCGCTCGCCCGGTTGCGCGCCCTCGACGAGGGGATCGCGCAGCCCGTCGCGACCGTCAGGCACTGCCACCTGTCCGACAGGCCCATGGTGTTCATCCCGCTGAAGCTGTCGGGCGAGTCCGCCGCGCCGCTGGCCGCGATGCTCGGCACCGACCGCGACCGGCCCCGGCTGCTCGTGGTGACCCAGCCGCGCAACCGCGACCTGCGCTTCGCCTGGGCCGCCGAGCTGGCCGGGGTGCTGCTGCCGTACGTCGAGTCGTTCCTCAACGACACCGAGACGGTGGAGCGCAGGAACGCCGACCCGTACGAGCGGGCACTCGACGCGCCGCAGATCGTGGTGCCGAACCTGACGGGCGTGGCCTTCACCCGGCTGCTGGGCCGCTCGACCCGGTTCCGGCGGGCCGACGGGCCCTACCCGGTTCCGGAGGCGGTGCCGCTGCTGGGGCGGTGGCTGACGTACTTCGGGGAGCGGGCGGCGTACCCGGGCTCGTCGCTCGTGCTGGCGGCGACGGAGGAGCTGGGCCGTCACTGGGCGAGCGGGCAGAGCTCGCTGGAGGACGCGAACCTGGCCGCGCTGCTCGGCTGGATCACCACCGGGCCCGGCGACGAGGCCGAGGACCCGCTGATCTGGCCGCCCGCCGGGCCCGCGACCGATCCCGGCTTCGACGCCGAGGTGCTCGCCCCCGCGATCGAGGGCGGGTCGGCCGAGCGCATCACGGAGGCGCTGCGTACGCAGGTGGAGCCGACCTGGCGGCTCATGTGGCAGGCGGTCGACCTGCTGGCCGCGCTGCCGGCGGGCCCGAGCGTGACGCAGCGCTGGGAGCAGGACCGCGGCTCGTTCAGCGGGATGGCGGTGCACATCGCCGAGGGCGCCCCGCCGCAGCCGCGCCGCGACGGCGCGGTGACCGCCGCCGCCAAGCTGGCCCGCATGGAACGCGCGCAGGCCGCCTACGACGTGCAGCGCGCCTATGACGACCCGCTGGTGATGGCCGAGTACCGCCTGACCGGCGAGGCGTTCGCGGGCGAGGTGGCCGAGACGGTGCCCGACCACACCGAGGGCGAGGGCCGCTCGCGCAAGCTGCGCCCGCTGGTGGTGATCAAGTCCGACGACCCCGTACGCCTGCCGCCCGGCACGGCACTTGGCACGCCGCAGCGCCGCGGCCAGGGCGCCGAGCTGGTGGAGGCGGGCGAGGGCCTGGTCACCGTCAAGATCACCAAGGGCATGGGCCGGGGCAAGGTCGCCGCGCCCGGCGCCGTGCCGGAGGTCGGCGAGCGGGTCTGCTACACGTCGCTGACCGACGACTTCCAGGGCTCGCCCGCGCTGCCCGAGGCCGAGGCCACGCCGTGGACGCACGGCGGCCCGCCGCACGACTACGTGCCCGACGACGAGGACGCCCAGGAGGAGTGGTCGTGACCGCCAGTCCGGAGCAGGACGCCAGTCCGGAGCAGGTCATCAGGAGGGTGCTCGCCGACCTGCCCCGGCACCGGGGCGTGGTGGTCGACTCGCCGCCGGGAGCCGGGAAGTCCACCCTCGTCGTACGCGCCGCCGCCCACCTCGCCGCCACCGGCGAGCCGCTGATGATCGTGGCCCAGACCAACGAGCAGGTCGACGACCTGGTGGCCAGGATCTGCGACAAGCACCCGCACCTGACCGTGGGCCGCCTGTCGGCGAGCGGGTACGTCCCGCCGCTGCGCATGCTGGAGCTGCCCGGCGCGCGGGTCGGCACCCGGATCCAGGACCTGGGCGACCCGGACATCGTCATCGCCACGGCGGACAAGTGGGCGTGGATCGGCGACCGGGTGTGGCCGTGGGCGATCGTGGACGAGGCGTACCAGATGCGCTCGGACAAGCTGCTGCGCATCGCGGGGCTGTTCGAGCGGGCGCTGTTCGTGGGTGATCCAGGGCAGCTCGACCCGTTCTCGATCGTGGACGGCGACCGCTGGTCGGGGCTGTCGTGGGACCCGTTGCAGAGCGCGGTGTCGGTGCTGCTGCGGCACAATCCCGACCTGCCCGTGCACCGGCTGCCGGTGTCGTGGCGGCTGCCGGCCTCGGCGGCGCCGGTGGTGTCGCGGGCGTTCTACCCGTTCACCGGGTTCCGTTCTGGCACCGGGCACGGCGACCGGTGGCTCGAGCTGTCGACGGGCGGCATGGGCACCGTGCACGACCGGGCGTTGGAGGAGGCGGCCCGGTCGGGGTGGGCGCTGCTGGAGCTGCCGAACCGGCACACGGTGCGTACCGACGGGGAGGCCGTGCAGGCGGTGGCGCTGCTGGCGGAACGGCTGTTGCAGCGCGGCGCGGTGGCCGGGTCGGAGCAGGGCGAACGGCCGGTGACGGCCGACCGCATCGCGGTCGGGGCCGCGCACCGCGACCAGGTGGCCGCCATCCGGGCCGCGGGCCTGCCACCCGAGATCACCGTGGACACCGCGAACCGGCTCCAGGGCCGCGAGTACGACGTCACGATCGTGCTGCACCCCCTGTCCGGCCGCCGCGACGCCACCGCCTTCCACCTGGATTCGGGACGGCTGTGCGTGCTGGCCTCGCGGCACCGGCACGCCTGCGTGGTGGTGGCCAGGGCGGGCATCGCCGAGCTGCTGGACGCGCACCCGTCGGCCGAGCCGGTGCAGCTCGGGGTGCCGGTGAAGTTCCCGGACGGATGGGAGGCGAACCAGTCGGTGCTGGAGCACCTGGCCCGGCACCGGGTGTAGGGCGGGCGCGTGCGGGCGGCTCAGAGGCGGCGGTGCCAAACGCACGTACGGGCGGCTCAGAGGCGGCGCCAGACACACGTGCGGGTGGCTCAGAGGCGGCGGCGCCAGACGTCGATGGCCATGACCGGGCGCATGCCCGCCGACTCGTACAGGCCGAGGGCCGGGGTGGTGTTGTTGGAGTCGACGTGCAGGATCGTGCCCCTGCGCCCGCGGGCGGCGTCCGCGGCGAACGCGTGCCGCAGCAGGAACCGGCCGACCCCCCGCCCCCGGAACTCGGGCAGCACCGCGAGCGTGGCCACGTAGCCGCACTCCTCGTCGGGCACGAACTGGTTGCTGCCGATCAGCACCGCGGCCGGGCGGCCGTCGAGCCGGGCGAGCGTGAGCTGGCTCCAGTCGGTCACGGACATCGCCTGCCGGCGCTCGTACCACTGGTCGTAGGTGACACGGACGAAGCCGAAGTGCTCGGCGAAGCCCTCCTGGTGCACCTGGTGGGCCGCGCGCCGCACCTCCTCGCTCTCCCCCGTGTACAGGACGACGCCGGGCGGCGCGGGCGGCGGCTCGACGGGGCCGTCGTGGTCGATGCGCATGCGGTGGAAGCTGGTGCCCGGCTCGAACCCCAGCTCCTTCACCCCGGCCTGTTTGTCCTGGTCGGCGCGGTAGACGCCGATGTGCAGGGTGACGGCGTCGTAGCCGTGCTCGGCGCGGATCTCGGCGGCGCGGCCGAGCGCGGCCCGCCACAGCTCGTCCGCCAGGCCACCGGTCACTCCGGGGCGGACGATCACCTCCACGTCGATCAGGTCGCTGGGGCCGTTGCGGAAGACCCAGGCCCAGCCGTCGAGCCGTCCGTCGGGGCCGTGGGCCAGCCAGCCGTCCCTGCCGAGATCGAAGCCCGGCTCGACCAGGTCGTCGGCGATGTCGTCGAACGTCGAGTCCGGGCCCCCGATGACGGAGGTGTCGTACGCGGCGACGAGTTCGTGGATGGAAGCGGCGTCTTCCACGCGAGGCCGGCTGATGGTGTGCATGGGGAGGATTGTCCACAAACATCCCCCTTGACGCCTCCCATTTTCTCCTGGTCAGCCCATATACCGGCTGGTGCTGATCCGGTCGGCGATGCGTCTGGCCGCCGGGCGGCGAACGTAGAATGAGCGTGAGGCGTACTTACCTGCCGTCAAGTCGAAAAGGTGCGAAGTGCGGGAAGACACGCGAACCCGGATCCAGGAGATCGCACTCAGGCTCTTCACCGAGCAGGGCTACGAGGCGACCTCCCTGCGGGAGATCGCCGAGGAGCTAGGGGTGACGAAGGCGGCACTCTACTACCACTTCAAGACCAAGGACGACATCGTGGCCGGCCTGGTCGAGACGCGCCTGGCCGAGCTGGAGGAGCTGCTCGACTGGCTCAGGAGCCGCCCCAGGACCCCGGAGACGCGGCGCGAGCTGATCGAACGCTACGCCGCGGGCCTCCGCGCCACCCGGCAGCTCGGGATCGCCGGATTCCTGGAGCGCAACCAGACCGCGCTGCGCGGCCACCCGACGCTGACCAAGATGCGCGAGCGGATGATGGAGCTGACGGCCGAGATGAGCCCGGCCGACGCCACCCCCGCCGAGCGCGTCAGCCACGCCCTGGCCCTGTTCGCCCTGCACACCGGTAAATGGCTGGTCAAGGAGGGCGAACTCACCGACGAGGAGATCCATCGGGCGACCCTGGAGGTGGCCCGGCGCCTGCTGGAGCCGTAGCGGGGCGCGATTTCCGGCGAGAACCCGCCGTCACCGGCGATTGGGACCGCGAATTCGGGGCAGGATCCACGCACCCATCCGGAGAGGGAGGAGACAGAGCAGAGAGGAGGCGCAGTGGAGGCTACGATGGCGCTCCGACTGCCCAGGGACGCGGCGAGCGTCCCGCTGATCAGGCAGATGCTGGACGGCACGCTGCGGTCGCTCGGCGTCGACCCCCAGGTCCGCGACGACATAGAGCTGATGCTCACCGAGGCGTGCGCCAACGTGATCAAGCACGCCGAGCCCAGCGACAACTACACGGTCAGCGCGTCCGTCCACGATCACCTGTGCGTCATCAAGGTCGTCGACGCCGGGAACGGCTTCGACGCGCGCAAGGTGCTCGACCCCGAGCCGGAGGCCGATCACGGGCGCGGGATACAGATCATGCGGGCGCTGGCCGACGACATCCGCTTCAGCAACAGGCGCGAACACGGGGCGGTGGTCTGTCTGGAAAAGCACCTCCGGTACACGCCGGGGGCCGCCGGGCAGTACCTCATGGCCACCTGAGGAGGCCACCCGAGGATGGCCGCCTGAGGCGTCAGGTTCCCGTGTGACTCTCCACCGGCCGCCGGCGCGGGCTGGCTCGGTGGGGGTCGCCGCTCCGGACGCGTTCCCCGGGACGGGCGCCGCCGAGCACGAAGTGGCGGCGTACCCGGGGCACGCTTCCGCTCAGCTCCGCCCGCCGCCGCTCGGGCACCGCCTCCCCGCTCAGCTTCAGCTCCAGCCCCTGCCGCCCCTCCTCCGGCCGCTCCCCAGAAGGCGGCCCCTGAGTCGGCCCCTGAGACGGCCCTTGAGACGCCTGCTGAGACGCCGGTCGCTGGGTCTTCGAGCGGGACTGCCCGGCCAGTCGTCTCCACAGGGTCCGCCAGTGCGTCAGAGAGGCGGCCAGCCCCAGCAGCGCGAGCAGCGCGACGACCGCGACCAGCAACACGGCCAGGACCACGAGGACGAGGACGACCATCAGGGTCCCGATGGCGCCGAGCAGTGTCATCATTCGGCGGAGAATGCCCGCCCACCAGCAATTTATGCCAATAAATGGGGATAGATCGAGCTTACTGTGACCTGCTTACCGTGACCTGCTCACTAAGACCCGCCGTTGAGCTGGTCGAGCCGTCCCGGCAGCATGTCGAGCCTGCGCAGGATCACGCCCTCGCGCAGCGCCCACGGGCACACGTCGAGCCTGCTCACCTCGAACAGGTCCATGGCCGCGTCGGCGACCAGCGCCCCGGCCGCGAGCTGCGCCGCGCGCCCCTCGGACACGCCGGACAGCTCGGCCCGCTCGGCGGCGTCCATCGTGGTGAGCTTGACCGCCCAGTCGGCCATGTCCTGGCGCGACAGCGACCGCGCGACGTAGGGGCCCTCGCTGGACGGCGCCGCCCCGGCGATCCTGGCCAACTGCTTGAAGGTCTTGGAGGTGGCCACCGCCCGGTTGACCTGGCCGTATCTGGCGACGTCGCCGACCGTGCGGGCGATCTCGGCGCGTACGTGCCTGCGCAGCCTGCGCACCTCGTCGGGCGAGGGCGGGTCGCCGGTGAACCAGTCGCGCGTCAGCCGCCCCGCGCCCAGCGGCAGCGACACGGCCGCGTCGGGCTCCTCGTCGAACCCCGCGGCGATCTCCAGCGAGCCGCCGCCGATGTCGAAGGCCAGCAGCCGCCCCGACGACCAGCCGAACCACCGCCGCACGGCCAGGAACGTCAGCCTGGCCTCGTCACGCCCGGACAGAACCGCGATGTGCACGCCGCAGCGCGCGTCGATCTCCCTGAGCACCTGCTCGCCGTTGGCCGCCTCGCGGACGGCCGAGGTGGCGAAGGCGAGCAGCTCCTCCACCCCCTTGTCCTCGGCGAGGCGGACGGCCTCCTCGACGAAGCTGCCGAGCCGCTCGACGCCCTGCTTGCCGAGCTTCTTGTCCTTGTCGAGGTGCTCGGTGAGGCGCAGGTCGACCTTGTGGGAGTAGGCAGGCATGGGCCGGGCGCCGCGATGGGCGTCGACGACCAGTAAATGGACAGTGTTCGAACCGATGTCCAGCACGCCGAGTCGCATGGGGAAACGCTACCGGTCAGCGGGTATCACGGCGAAACCGAGCCGCACGTGGTGGGGCGAGGCAGGCATGGAATCCTCCAACGTGACAGAAGAAACGACTGAGCGTTCACACAGGAGGGGCCTGGCAGGGAAGCCGGGGCGGACCACCCCGGTGTGCGGCCGTGGCCCGGGACGACCGCGTGATCGTGGACATGTTCCAGGCACTACCCTTCCTTGGTGTCATGACACGTTGGGGGGATCTTTGAGCGCTTGCTGTGGCCCGAGCAGAGATGCCGCCGCCGAGCCGACCGCCGGGCCGACCGCCGCACCGATCACTGCACCGATCACTGCATCGATCACTGGGGCCGTTCCTGGGAGGCGGGCGGTGGTGCCGCGCGGGATGGTGCGCATCCCCGGCGGGACGTTCCTCATGGGCGGTGACGACCCCGACGGGCACCAGGAGGACGGCGAGGGACCCGTGCGTGAGGTGCGGCTCGACCCGTTCATGATCGACCCGGCGTGCGTGACGAACGCGCAGTTCGCCACGTTCGTCAAGGAGACCGGCTACGTGACCGAGGCCGAGCGGATCGGCTGGTCGTTCGTGTTCCACCAGTTCGCCACCGGCGGGGTGATGGACGCCGGCGTGCCGGGGGCGTCCTGGTGGGCGGGCGTCGAGGGGGCCACGTGGCGTTCGCCCGAGGGCCCCGGCTCCACGATCGGCGACCGGCAGAACCACCCCGTCGTCCACGTCTCCTGGAACGACGCCACCACGTACGCCGCCTGGGCGGGCAAGCGGCTGCCCACGGAGGCGGAGTGGGAGATGGCGGCCAGGGGCGGCCTGGAGCGCAAGCGCTACCCGTGGGGCGACGAGCTGGCCCCCAAGGGCCGCCGGAGGTGCAACATCTGGGAGGGCCACTTCCCGACCGCGCCGAGCAAGGGGACGATGCCGGTCAAGTCGTTCCAGCCCAACGACTACGGCCTCTACAACGTCGCCGGCAACGTGTGGGAGTGGACCGCCGACTGGTGGGGCACGCGGTGGGAGCCGTACGCCGACAACCCCACGGGCCCGGCGCAGGGCACGGCGAAGGTGATCAGGGGCGGCTCGTACATGTGCCACGACTCCTACTGCAACCGCTACCGCGTGGCGGCGCGCACCTCGAACACGCCCGACTCCGCCACCGGGCACACGGGCTTCCGCTGTGCGGCCCTACGCTGATCGCATGTCACGAACCCTGCGACTGTTGATCACCGGCGGCGGCACCGGTGGTCACACCTATCCGGCCCTGACGACCCT
>NZ_JBVJIM010000012.1:160070-346302 GCF_055586305.1 Nonomuraea sp. NPDC051298 | reverse complement strand
ATTCCGAACCCGGAAGTTAAGCTTCTCTGCGCCGATGGTACTGCACTCGGGAGGGTGTGGGAGAGTAGGTCACCGCCGGACAATCATTTCGGGAAGGGGTCTGACACGGTTTGTGTCGGGCCCTTCCTGCATTTCTAGGGTCTTTTCTGCTGTTTTTCTGGGGAGAGGGTGAGGCTTGGCCGGGGGTGGCCGGGCCTCTTTTGCTTTCAGGGAGGCTTGATCGGCGTTCTGAGGGCTAGGCGTGGGGCGGCTGAGGTTTGGGGGTTGCCTGGTGGTGTGCTCAGGGGTGAGTGGGCTGTGGGTGGTGCGGTTTGGGTTTCTCCTGTAAGGGGTTCTGGCCGGGGTGGTCGGAGCCTTTTCTTATTCGGGGAGTGGGCGGAGGATGAAGACGCCCCATCCCAGGTAGTCGCGGCCGTACTCGAGGTGTGAGCGTTTTGAGCGGGTGAGGAGATCGCGCATTCCCGGTACGTCTGGGTCGTCCGGGTTGTCGCGCAGCCAGTCGCTGACCGTCCACCATTGACTCGCCATGTACCGGTCCCATGTGTCCGGGCTGGCCAGGACCATTTCGAGGAGTTCGAAGCCGGCCTCTTCGGCGCGGTCGGCCGTACCGATGAGGGAGGCCAGACTGCCGCTGGCCATTCCCAGCGCGGTGCAGGCCGCCGGCGGGGGTGGGGAGATCCAATAGCAGTCGCCGACCAGCACGATGCCGTTCGGGCGCAGCCAGTGGCGCATCAGCGACAAAGTCCCTTGGAGGCCGCCGCCGATCCAGGTCGCGCCTATGCAGGAAACGACGTCGAACGACTCGGGAGCGTCCTTGTAGGCGGCGGCGTCGGCTTCCACGAACGTGATGCGGTCGGCGACTCCGAGCTCCTGAGCGCGGGCTTCGGCGGCACTCAGGAACACTTTGCTGATGTCGACCCCCACACCCTGGATGCCGTATTCGGCGCCCCACCGGCAAAGCAATTCGCCCTTTCCGCACGCCAGATCGAGCAGGCGGGTGCCGGGCGCGAAGTCGCAGATCTTGCCGAGGAGGTTGAGCTTGTCGTCTGTCAGCGGGTTCAGAATTCGGTGGCGGGACTCGGCGATTTCATGGAAACGTAGTGACATGGGGAGCAGTCTTGTCGGGCCGTCGTTTACGGTCCAGTCAATATCCGGGCTGCGCGAGGCTCGGGTACGTTCTGGGGCTTGCTAGGCTGGGGTGAGCGGGCCACCCCCACGGGTGGCCTTCGTCGCGTAAGGCCCGAGAGCGGGCGGCGACCAGCCGCGGTGGACCGTCGTTGTGAGTCCGCTGGTTGAGCCAACGAAATGGACCAGAAGTGAACAGAGATAACGGATCGGACGGCGGCCAGCGCGGGCGCGGCGACTACGAAGACAGGCGCTCAGGCGGAGGAAGCAGGAGTGGCGGTTACGGCTCTCGAGGGCGAGACTCCGGCGGCGACCGTCCGTTCCGTTCCGGGGATGACCGGCCGCGTTCCCACTCCCGCGATGACCGCGGTCCGCGGCGTGACGACTCTCGAGACGACCGCGGTCCGCGGCGCGAGGGTGATGAGCGGCGTTCGTTCCGTGACAGGGATGACCGTGGCCCGCGTCGTGACGGTGGCTACGGCGATCGGCGCGAAGGTGGCGGCTACGGTGGGCGCCGTGAGGGCGGTTACCGGGACAACCGCGGCCCCCGACGTGAGGGGGACGATCGCGGACCTCGGAGTGAGGATCGCGGACCTCGGAGTGACGAGCGCCGTACCTATCGGGACCGTGACGATCGTGGTCCACGCCGTGAGAGTGGTGGCTACGGGGATCGCCGTGAGGGGGGTTACGGAGGTCGTCGTGAGGGCGGGTTCCGTGATGACCGGGGTCCCCGTCGTGAGGGTGGCGGCTATGGGGGTCGTCGTGAGGGTGGGTTCCGTGACGATCGTGGTCCCCGTCGTGAGGGCGGGTTCCGCGAGGATCGCGGTGCGGGCCGGGAAGGCGGATCCGCCCCGCGTCGTGAAGGTGGTTATGGCGACCGGCGTCCGTTCCGCGAGCGGGATGACCGCGGGCCGCGTCGTGAGGGCGGTTACGCGGGTCGTGGCGAGGGCGGGTCCCGTGACGATCGCGGCCCCCGTCGCGAGGGTGGCTTCCGGGATGACCGGGGTCCGCGCCGTGAGGGCGGCGGATACGGCGACCGGCGCGAGGGCGGTTCCGCTGACCGCGGACCTCGCCGTGAGGGTGGCTACGGTGACCGTCGTGAGGGCGGGTTCCGTGATGATCGTGGGCCGCGTCGTGAGGGCGGGTTCCGGGACGATCGGGGTCCGCGTCGTGAAGGTGGGTTCCGGGACGATCGGGGGCCCCGTCGTGAAGGTGGGTTCCGGGACGATCGGGGGCCCCGTCGTGAGGGCGGGTTCCGCGATGACCGGGGTCCGCGTCGTGAGGGCGGCGGATACGGCGACCGGCGCGAGGGCGGCGGTTACGCGGGCCGTCGTGAGGGTGGCTACGGTGACCGGAGCGAAGGCGGTTTCCGGGATCGGGGGCGTGGCGACTCGCGTCCGTTCTCACGTGAGGGCCGCGACGACCGTTCCGGTCCGGGGACTCGTGCGCGCTACGGCAGGTCCGACCGTGACGAGGCCGCCGAGGCGCCGCAGCGTGAGAAGCTGCCCGACGTCGCGCCCGACATCACCGTGGACGAGCTCGACAAGGAGGTCCTGGAGGAGCTGCGTTCTCTTCCCGGCGACCTCGCCATCCTGGTCGGGCGGCACCTGGTGGCCGCCGAGCGGGCGCTCCAGGACGACAACCCCGAGCAGGCGTACGAGCACACGAAGGTGGCGCGCCGGTTCGCGGCCCGCATCGGCGTCGTGCGTGAGGCCGCGGGCATCGTCGCCTACCACGCGGGTCACTACTCCGAGGCGCTGAGCGATCTGCGGGCGGCCAGGAGGATGACGGGGTCGGACGCGTACCTGCCGATCATGGCCGACTGTGAGCGTGGTCTCGGCCGTCCGGAGCGCGCCATCGACCTCGTACGTTCGCCGGAAGCCGAACGCCTCGACCGGGCCGGACGCATCGAGCTGACCATCGTCGAGTCCGGCGCCCGTCGCGACCTCGGCCAGCATGACGCCGCCGTGATCACGCTGCAGCGTCTGCCCGAGCTGCGCGACCCCCAGGCCAAGCCGTGGTCGGCGCGGCTGGCGTTCGCGTACGCGGACGCGCTGGCCGATGCCGGGCATCAGGACGCGGCCGTCGACTGGTTCGGGAAGGCGATGGCGTTCGACGAGGATGGGGAGACCGACGCGGCCGAGCGGTACGCCGAGCTGACCGGAGCCCTCATCGAGGACGTCGAGGAGGAATTCGACCTCGAGGACGACGACGCCGCCGC
Organism: Nonomuraea sp. NPDC051298; assembly: GCF_055586305.1. Lineage (NCBI taxonomy): Bacteria > Bacillati > Actinomycetota > Actinomycetes > Streptosporangiales > Streptosporangiaceae > Nonomuraea > Nonomuraea sp. NPDC051298. Next base: position 342,956 of record NZ_JBVJIM010000012.1, on the reverse strand, counting down.
CGCCGACGAGGGCACGCCCCAGGCGGGGCGTGCGGCTCAGGCAGAAGGCGACGAGGCCGACGTGGACGAAGCGGAGGCGGACGAGGACGCGGAAGGCGAGATCGCGGTCGTCGCCGAGGCGGACGACCTTGGCGACGCGGAGTCCGCGGACGTTTCGGACGAGGTGGCGGAGGTTTCGGACGAGGTGGCAGCGGAGGGCGACCTCGGCGGCGACGTGCGAGACGAGACCGTCGCCCCGTCTGCCGCAGCGGAGGACGCCGGTCCGGCGGAGGCCGATGACGACGGCTCTGACGACGGCGCTGAGGACGGCTCTGCGGACGGCTCTGCGGACGGTGAGGTCGCGGAGATCTCTGAGAGGCCGGAGGGCTCGGAGGCTGCGCGGGCCGATGAGGGAGTTGAGGACACGGAGAGCGCTCCGGAGGCCGAGGCTGCCAAGGGTGCCGAGAGCGAGGGCGATGCCGGGCGAGGTGCCGTAAAGGAGCCTTCGGGGCAGGCGGCTGAGGTGCCCGGCATCACTCCGGCGTTCATCGAGCCGGACTTCGGTGACGTACTGGATGAGTCGGACAAGCCCGCCAAGGGCAAGGCTACGACAGACGACTGACGAGCCCCCGTTCACCGCCCTGCCGTGCTGCCTCGTGGAGGTGGCACGGCAGGGTGCGTTCTGGGCAGGGCCGTGCCTGGGTCGTTGGTGCAGGTGTGCCGGGGTCCTTGGGCGCTGGGATTCATGACGCACTCCGGTGCGGTGCGGCTTCTTGGGGACGGTTCTTCAGGTGGGTGGTGTGGGGCCTCAAGGTCGATGCAGATCCTTGAGGGGCCTCGTCGTCGGGCTTCTGGACGGGGCAGTGGCGGGTGAGGCGCTCATCGTGCCCTGGGGAAGCTGCGCCTCGGATTTTCCCGGATCGGGGCGATCTGGGGTATTCGGTGTTTCGTCGTCGTCCGGGTCGGTGTGGGCCTGCGTGTCGAGCCCGTCGCACAGGCTCCGATCCGGGTGCGTTGTGGGCGGGTGGTGCTGGGGCACTGCGGGGGCGTTCTGGAGAACGTTATGGGGAGACGCGGTTCAGCCAGTGCAGGATCCCGGCGACGTTCGACTCGGCCCCGCTCAGCATCTCGAACTGTTCGGCCCTGGCCTCCTCCAGCATGTCGGGATTCTCGGACGTCAGCGCCTTGTAGCGCTCCTTGGTGCGGTCTCTGACCATGGCGACGGCGTGGTCCAGATCCATGCCCTCGGACCGTGCCCGGCGGGTGAGGTCTACCCATATCCGGAGTTCCTCGGCAGATCGTTCAAGCGTCTCCCGAACGGCATCGACCGGCCCATAGTGGCTGAACAGCAGTCGCTGCGGCCCGAGGGCCTCGAACAGCGCGATCGAGTCGAGTGCCGTCTGCAGGTCGAAGTCCGGCGGAGGGGTGGCGGGACGCAGATCGCCCGTCTCGGGCAGATAGACGCCTGCCGCGTCACCGACGTACAGGTCGCCGGTGGCGGAGTCGACCAGCCCCACGTGGTGTTTCGCGTGCCCGGGGGAATAGTGGCTGCTCAGCGTACGGCCGTTGCCCAGGTCGATGGCGCCTGTGTCGCCGAGGGCCACAATGCGTGCGGCATCGGTGGGGGACAGTTCGCCGAAGAGCGTGTCGAGCCGGTCGCCCCACACCATGCGTGCGCTGGCCATGAGCCTGGACGGCTCGGCGAGGTGCCGGGCGCCCTTCTCGTGGACGACGACCTGTGCGGACGGGAAGAAACCGGCGATGTCGCCGACGCCTCCGGCGTGATCGAGGTGAATGTGGGTCACGACGACCGTGGCCAGGTCGTCGGGGCCGACGCCGAGGGAGGCGATCGCGTCCCGCACCACGGGTGCCGAGGTCGAAGTGCCTGTCTCGACCAGGCACGGACGATCACTCAGGATCAGGTAACCCGCCGTGATGCCCGTGTATCCGGCCATTTTGGTGTCGATCTCATAGACGTCGCCGCCTAGTGCGGTGATGTTGTCCACAGGCACTCCCGAGCGTCCAGCCGTTGTCCCCAGAACGGCGTTCCAGCCGATCCGGCCTCCTCTTCATCGTAGAGAGTGATCTCCACCAGAGCACCGACAGGAGGACGACCGTGGACCGAAACGAAGTCTTGCTCGTGGGGAGGCTGTCAGCGCCGGTCGAGGAGCACCCTTTGCCGAGCGGCGACACCGTCACGAAGTGGCGCATCATCGTCCGCCGTCGCCGGCACCGACGCGGCGCGGCCCTCACCGACAGCATCCCGTGTGTCACGTTCAACCCGGAGACGGCCGCCGTGGTGCGGGGTCTCAAGCCGCGCGACTACATCGAGGTGACGGGCTCGTTCCGCTGCCGTGTCTTCGGGCCGTCGGCGGCCAAGATCTGGCGGTACGAGGTGGAGGTGAGCACCGCGAGGCCGTACGACGCCGAGCTCGCCCAGCCTGGTGACAGCCCGGTGGATGACGTTGGAGGTGGTGGGAAGCTGGCTGCCTTGATACCCCGGCAGGTGCACTACCTGGCCCCGACCGGCTGACGACGCCGGTCACGAGGCGGTGCTGTGATGGCGATCGGGGGCGAGGCAGCGCCGTCATGACGGCCAAGCCCACGCCCACGGCCACGGCCGGGGAGAGCCACGCCCACGCCCACGGTCAGGGAGGGCCACGCCGACGACCACAACCAGGGAGGCCCACGGTCACGCTCACGGCCAGGGAGGGCCACGGCCACAGCCACGCCCTCGGCAACAGCTACGGCCACAGCCAGGGAGGGGCACGGCCAGGGCCAGGTTCGGGGTCGGGGTCGGCTCCGGGCCGTGGCTGGCACTTGGCCCTGGCTAGTGGGCGAGGGTTGGATCTCGTTGGTAGGCGGTAGTTGGCTTCGGACCGTGGGGGAGTCGGTCCTTGGCTGGTGGGCGGAGGCTTGTCCCGGACCGGTGGTCGGCAGTTGGCTCCGGTCTGCGGGGGAGGGGCGCTCCGGTCTGCGGGGACGGTCGCTTCGGCGTGTGGGGGAGATCGGTCCTTGGCTGGTGGGCGGAGGTCTGTCGCGGCCGATGGGGTGGCAACTGGCTCCGGCCCGTGAGCGGTAGTTGGCTTTGGCTTGCGGGTTGGGTCTCGGTCAGCGGGTGGAAATCCGGACCTGCCGGGATGCCCGCGCGCCCTCGTCCCCATCCGGTTGCGGTCTGGGCTGCGTCTGCCGGCGGGACGAGGGTGCCCACGCGAGGGTTGGGCTGGTCATCCTCGCGTGGGCATCCCCGACATCCAGGGGTGTGAGTCCCGGGCATGGGCATCCCCGACATCCAGGGGTGTGAGTCCCGAGCGTGGACACTCCCGAGATCCGGGGTGTGAGTCCCGAGCATGGGCACCCCCGACGTCCGGGGTGTGAGTCCCGAGCGTGGGCGCCCTGGACGTCCGGGGTGTGAGTTCCGAGCAGGGGCATCCCGGACATCTGGGATGTGAATCCTGAGCGGATCCTCTTGTTGTTGGTGAAGGGCGGGTCAGTCGATGGCGAAGGTGCGTAGTACCAGGCCAGTGCGCGGTTTGGGGCCGAAGGAGGTGGATTTGCGGGGCACTCGTTCGCCTCCGGCCGCCACAGCCAGCACGTCCTCGACCGCCAGCGGCTTGAGGATCACGGCGGTGCCGCCGGTGCGGGCCGCCAGGCGGACTGCGGCGGCCGTGTCGTGGTGGACGATGCGTACGGTTTCCTCGCTGTCGCGCATGCCCCACACCACCGGCAGCACGAACTCGGTGAGGACGGAGGTGTTGAGCGAGTTCCAGCGGTCGGAGTGATCGGACGGCATGGCGCGGGCGAGTTGCACCGGGTCCGGGTCGGTGAGCAGGTGTGCGCCCTGCTCGCCGGCGAGTAGGAAGGCGGGCTCAGAGGCTTGTTCGAGTGCGGCCAGGCCACGTGCCAGGTCGTTGTAGTCGTGCACCTGCCACGAGGTCTTGGCCTTGGCGACGGCCTCTGCCAGGGGGAGGTCCGGGATCACGCGGTGGATGGCTTTGAGGTCGGGTGGGTACGCGCTGGAGTCCACGAGCAGGGCCAGGCCGAAGTCCCAGGGGCCGAGGGTGGTGTCAGCGGTGTGGGTGTCGCGTTCCTGGCGCTGGAGGACGCGGTACGTCGCGTACCGGTGATGGCCGTCGGCGATCAGGGCTTGACGGTGGTGCAGGTCGGCGTTGATCGCCGCGATCTCCGCCGAGTCCGTGATCGCCCATAGGCGGTGTGTCAGGCCGTCCTCGGTGTGGGCCGAGACGAGCGGGTGGCGGGTCGTGGCGACCTCGTCCACCAGACGGGAGGCCACGCCGTTCTCGCCGTCGTAGAGGAGGAAGATGGGCTCCAGGTTGGCCTGGGTGGTGCTCATGAGGGCGAGCCGGTCCGCGATGGGGCCTGGCATGACGTTCTCATGCGGCAGGATGATGCGCTGGTCGGGGTCGGCCAGGCCGACGTCGCCGATCAGGCCGCGTTGGATGACGCTGGGGCCGTTCTGTTCCTCGGGGGCCGGGGCGCGGCTTTGCTCGTAGACGTACAGGGCCGGTATGTCGTCTGGCACCAGGACGCCGGAGTCGAGCCAGGACCTCAGGGTGTTCGCGGCCTCGGCGTACCGGCCTTGGAGGGTGCCGCTGCTGTTGTTTTTGGAGTCGTGGGCGTCTGCACTGCTGCTTCTGGCGTCGCGGGTGTCTGCACCGCTGCTTCTGGCGTCGTGGGCGTTCGCACTGTTGCTTCTGCTGAGGGTGCTGCCGTTCCCGACGCTGTCCTCGCCGCCGCTTGTGCTGGTGGTGTTTTCGTCTGCGCTGTCGTTCTCGGCGCTGCCTCCGCTGTCCCCGTTGCCGCCCGTGCCGGTGCTGACGATGCTTCCGTCCCGGCCGCCGTTCGTGCCGTCGCCGTCGCTCCCGTCCTCGGTGCCGGTGCCGGTGCCGGTGCTGCTGCCGGTGTCGGTGGCGTTGGTTCTGTGGTCGCTGGTGACGTTGTTCTCGTTGATGCTGTTGTCGGCGGCCTCGTGGCTGGCGTTGTTGCCGTCGCTGATGGCGATGGGGTGGAGGGCAGTGACCGTGCTGGGGCGGGGGCGGATGGGGGGATGGGTGAGAGATGGCGTTGGTTGGGGTGTTGCGGAGAGGGGCGCGGCGGCGGGGGGTTGGTCGGCTGTTGAAGGGGAAATGGGGTCGGGTTGGTGGGGGGCGGTGTGAGATTGTCGGGCTTGGGGGTTGGTTGGTGTAGGAGTGGAGGAGTCGCCCCGGGAGGAGCAGGGAAGGATGAGGCGGACGACGTTGTTCGGGTGAGAGTCCAGGAGGACCTCTACGTCGGCGTCGGAGATCAGGTCGTATGGCGGGGAGGTCACCTTGGCGGGATCTTCGACAGCGAAACGAACACCTCGGAAGGGCCGTAGCACCAGTCCGTCGGGTACCGGCAGTTCAGGAGTCCCCATACCGGGCATGCTGCCATAAATGCATGCGTCTTCCAGACGTCGCCCCATGGTTGCAGTCGTGCCCGTTCCGCAGCAGGGCGGTACTGGGTTACCGTACGAGCGATGAAGGAGTCCTCACGCATGGATCATGATCAAAACGTTCATGACGAGAGCGGGGCAGGTGCGCCAAGGGGTGGCGTTTACGACTGGTACCAGCGTGGGGTCAGGTTGTTGAAAGAGGGCAGTCCGGCGGCTGCTGCGGCATTGCTCGAACGGGCCGCCGCGGCTGAGCCCGAATCGCGCAGCATTTTGGAGGCGTTGGCGCGGGCGCAGTTCAACTCGCGGCAGTACGCCGAGGCGGCGGCCAGTTTTCGGCAGATTGTGGATGCCAATCCCGCCGAGGACTATGCGTATTTCGGGCTTGGGTTGTCGTTGTGGCGGACTGGTGATGTGGAAGGGGCTCAGGAGCCGCTGGCGATTGCGGTGGCGATGCGTCCCGACGAGCGTCACTATGTTTCGGCCTTGAAGAGCGTGCGGGCGACCTTGCGGGCTCGTCGGGAGATGTAGGCGCGGGTTGGTCGAAGCTGGTGGGTGGGGTCGGTCGGAGCTGGCGGGCGGGTTCGGTCCGCACGCGGGGTTCGGGCCAGTATGTGGGTTCAGTCCAATATGTGGGTTCGGGTCAGTGTGGGGTTCGGTGCGGTATCGGGTTCCAGCCATGAGTGGGTTCAGTTGACAAGCGGGTTCGGCGGACACGCCGATGGTGGGGCCTGGGGTGTGGGGGAGGCAGGCTTGTGGGGAATTGGCGTGTTCGGGGTGCCACGTTCGGGGGTGTGGTGGGTGCGGGTCCTTTGAGGGTGGCGGGGTCTGGCGGGCAGGGATTGTTGGGTTTCTGGGGAGCGAGGACGGGGCTGCCTCGCGTTTGGGATGAGGTCGCGTTTATGTTGCGCGTCGTACGTGCTGGCCAGGGCGTCGAGAGCGTGGATGAGGTGGATGGGGGCGGTCGTGGCGGTGGCTTTGTGTGGCGGGTGGTGTCGCGGATCGGCGGGCATTGATGACGATCTGGCGGGCGATCGGAGTGAGAGCGCCTGGGCTGATGTGGGCGTCGTCGTGGTGAAAAGCGGGTGTCGTGGTGATGGACGGTAGGTGCGGGCCGTGCGGTGGTGCGGGCGGTGCTGGTAGGGCGAGGCCCATTGCTCTTGGTGGGGGTAGGCAGTGAGCGGGCGTGGGGGGCTTGTTGAGGTCGTCGGTGTGTCTGTGCGGGTCTCGGCGCGCGGGGTTTCGGTGGTTACGGCCGCTGTCCCGGGCTTGCTGTCGTTTCGTTGTTCCGGGGGGTGTGTTGTTCGGTGAGGCGGGGGTGGGTCAGGGGTGGTGGCGGAGGGCGTTGGCGGTGATCGCGGCCTGGAGGTAAGCGGCCAGGCCCGGAGTTGTCGCGTCGATGGTGGTGGTGAAGCGCGGGTCCGAGACGTACATGTCGCCGAGGGCGCGATGGATCTCGTACGTGCACTCGTAGCACCAGCGCGAGATGTGGGCCCGGTGCTCCTCCGCCAGGTCCATGGCCAGGTCGCCGTCGGCCGGTGCTCCTGAGCGCATCGCGTCCGCCAGGCGGACGGAGATGTCGCCCGCCTCCGCCGTGAAGAGCCGCCAGTCGTCCTTCGTGTACGACGCTGTACGCCGCGTCGCGTCGGACCACGCCCGGGTGCCGCCCCAGCGTTGTTCGGCCTCGGGCGCGTGTTCGTCCGGGTCGTGGCCGCCGAACAGTTCGGCGCGTTCCTCGGCGGTGAGGTCGAGGTTCGGGGACATCGTCATCCTTCCTGTGGGTGGGTACGAGGGCGACGCTAAAGTCTCACGCAGCGTGAGAGTCAAACGGGAAGAGGCGATGTGCTGATCGACGGCTATGACACCCTGCTGCTCGACCTCGACGGCGTGGTCTATCTGGGCAGCCACGCGGTCCCGGGGGCTCCGGCGGCGCTGGAGCAGGCGCGGGAACGTGGGGTACGGCTGGCCTACGTCACCAACAACGCGTCCCGCACACCCGCGGCCATCGCCGCCCACCTGCGCGAACTCGGTGCGCCCGCCTCGGCCGAGGACGTCGTGACCTCGGCGCAGGCCGCCGCCCGGCTGGTCGCGGAAAGGGTGCCGCCCGGCGCGAACGTGCTCGTCGTCGGCGGGTCGGGGCTGCGGCTGGCGGTACGCGACCGAGGGCTGCGGCCCGTCTCGACCGCCGCCGAGTTGCCCGCCGCCGTGGTGCAGGGGATCGCGCCCGGGCTGTCGTACGGGCTGCTGGCGGAAGGGGCGCTGGCGGTGCGGCAGGGGGCGTTGTTCGTGGCGTCCAACGGGGACAGCACGATGCCGACCCAGCGGGGCGAGTTGCCGGGGAACGGGGCCATGGTCCGGGTGATCGCCACCGCCACCGGGGTCGAGCCGGTCTACGCGGGCAAGCCGGATCCGCCGCTGCACCGGGAGTCGATGATCCGTACGGGGGCGCGGCGGCCGCTGGTCGTGGGCGATCGGCTGGACACCGACATCGAGGGGGCCTCGAACGCCGGCGTCGAGAGCCTCCTGGTGCTGACCGGGGTGGCCACGGCGGCCGACGTGCTGACGGCCGGGCCTGACCATCGGCCCACGTACGTGGGGGAGGATCTGCGGGCCCTGCTCCTGCCGTACCCCGAGGTGCGGGACGGGGCCTGCGGGGGATGGCGGGCCCGCTGGAAGGACGGGGTGCTGCGCCTCGAAGGCGACGGCAGCAGGATCGACGGGCTGAGGGCGGCCTGCGACGCGGCGTGGGCGGCGGCCGGGGAGGGGCGGGCCGAGGAGGACGCGGTCAAACCCGTGCTCGATCGCCTCAGGTGAGGCTGCTCCGTGCCGCGTGACGTGCCGCGTGACGTGCCGCGTGAGGGGCTCTTCGGTGTGGTCGGGGCGGGGCGAGGGCTTGCGGGGATCCCGGCGGGCCGTGATGTTGCTCCGCTCTCAGGTGAATCCGCTCTCGGCTGAGGCTCCGGCAGCCGAGGATCGCTCAGACGAGCGCCTCGACCGGGCGCTCGGGTGCAGCCCTCAGATGAGTCTGCGCAGGCGTAGCAGGTCGCCGAAGCTGGCGTCGATCTTCACCCGCCCCCCGAGCAGCGCGCGCGCCAGGTCCAGCTCCCCGTCCACCAGCGCGACCAGGTCGTCGCTCACGATCGTGAGCTTGACGTCCGCCGCCTTCCCGTCGGGCGGCGGCAGCTCCGTGAACGGGTCCAGCCCCCCGTGGTGCAGCCGTCCGTAGAAGGTCACGCCCAGGTCGGGCACCCGGCAGCTCACCGTGCGCTCGACCACGTGCTTGGCGCGGTCGGACTCGTCGATCTCGTCGAATTGGGTGACGAGCTTGGCCAGTGCCGCCCGGCACTCCTCGACGCTTGCCATGATGCGCATCCTTTCCTTCCTTTTGCGGACGGTAGCGTTCCACATGAGTAGCACCCCCGTATGGGCTTCAACGCATGACACGCCTGCCAAGGTCCCGGGTGCTCGCGGGAGGCGTTACGGTCGAGTCATGAGTGAGCTGCCGCAGGAGACCGGCGACGAGCGGGTCGACGCCATCGTGGCCGATCTCGGCCGGTTGGGTGAGCTGCCTGTGGGGGAGCACGTCGCGGTCTTCGAGGAGGCGTTCTCCGGGCTGGAGGGCACGCTGGCCGCCGTCGACGAGAGCGCGCCGCACGAGCGGGCGGGCGACCAGCCGGCCGGCCAGGCGGGTCAGGGCGTCGTGGGCCTGGTGGCCGGCCAGGTCCCGAGCCAGGCCGACGGCCGGGCCGCGGGCCGGATGGGCGATCAACCTGTGGGATTCCGGTGAGCCGTCGCATCCGCCTCGACAGCGAGCTGGTGCGCCGGGGCATGGCCAGGTCGCGCGAGCAGGCCGTCCAGCTCATCGAGGACGGCCGGGTCAGCGTCGGCGGCCGGCGGGCCCACAAGCCCGCCACGCAGGTCGAGACCGCCTCCGCCATCGTCGTGGCCACCTCGGATCACGGCCCCGACTACGTCTCGCGCGGGGCGCACAAGCTGCTGGGCGCGCTCGACACGTTCGCCGGTCTGTCGGCAGAGGGCCGTCGCTGCCTCGACGCGGGGGCCTCCACCGGCGGGTTCACCGACGTGCTGCTGCGCCGCGGGGCCGCCCACGTGCTGGCCGTCGACGTCGGCTACGGGCAGCTCGCCTGGTCGCTGCGCAACGACGAGAGGGTGACGGTCATGGAGCGCGTCAACGTACGCGACTTGACCCCCGAGATGGTCGGCGAGCCGCCCACGCTCGTGGTGGGCGACCTGTCGTTCATCTCGCTGCGGCTCGTGCTGCCCGCGCTGGCCGGGGTCGCCGCGGCCGAGGCCGACTTCGTGCTGCTGGTGAAGCCCCAGTTCGAGGTGGGCAAGGAGCTGGTCGGGGCGGGCGGTGTCGTACGCGATCCCGGGCTGCGGGCGGGCTCCGTGCGCGACGCGGCGGCCAAGGCTAGGGAGCTGGGGCTGAGCGTGCGCGGCGTGACCGCCAGCCCGCTGCCCGGTCCGTCGGGGAATGTGGAGTATCTGCTCTGGCTGGGCAAAGGGGAGGGCGCGCCCGAGGTCGCCGACCTCGACGCCGAGATCCAGCGAGCCGTCGTGGAAGGGCCGCAATGAGCGGAATGAAACGTACCGTGCTCGTCGCCGTGCACACCGGGCGCGACGTCGCCGTCGACAGCGCCCGGCTGGTCATCAACCGGCTGGTCGACGCGGGCATCACGGTCAGGGTGCTCGACACCGAGGCCGGTGAGATCGGCTGCGCCGGGGCCGAGGCGGTGCCCGGCGACCCCGGCGCGGCCAAGGACGCCGAGGTCATGATGGTGCTCGGCGGCGACGGTTCGCTGCTGCGCGCCGCCGAGCTGGCTAAGCCCGCGGGCACGCCGCTGCTGGGCGTCAACCTCGGGCACGTCGGGTTCCTCGCCGAGGCCGAGGTCGCCGACCTGGCCGCGGCGGTCGACAGCGTCGTGGCCGGGCGCTACGACGTCGAGGAGCGCATGACGGTCGACGTCCTCGCCCGGCAGAACGGCCGGGTCCTGGCCGACACCTGGGCGCTCAACGAGGTCACCGTCGAAAAGCAGGAACGCATGCTGGAGGTGGTCGCCGAGATCGACGGCCGGCCGCTGTCGCGGTGGGGGTGCGACGGTGTGATCTGCGCCACGCCGACCGGCTCGACCGCGTACGCCTTCTCCGCCGGCGGGCCCGTCGTCTGGCCCGAGGTCGAGGCGCTGCTCATGGTGCCCATCAGCGCGCACGCGCTGTTCGCCAAGCCGATGGTGATCTCCCCGCGCTCCACCCTGGCGGTCGAGATCCTGCCGGACACGCCCGGCGGTGTTCTGTGGTGTGACGGACGCCGCAGGTTCGAGCTGCCCTCGGGCACGCGGGTGGAGGTGCGCCGCGGCGCCGAGCCCGTACGGCTGGCCCGGCTGCACGGGGTGGAGAGCACCGGCGCGCCCTTCACCGACCGGCTGGTCGCCAAGTTCGAGCTTCCGGTCCAGGGGTGGCGCGGAAGGGCTCGACCCTGAGTGAATGGAGGGCGGAGCGCGTAGGATCACGTGAGCATGGCGGGCCGCGTCCGGCGGGCCGCCACGGGCAGCGGCGTCAGACACGGCAGTGAACGGGAGTGGGCAGTGCGACCCAAGGTCGAGGAGGTCCGCATCCAGGGGCTCGGCGTCATCGACGAGGCCGTGCTCGAGCTTTCGCCTGGCTTCAACGTGGTCACCGGCGAGACGGGCGCGGGCAAGACGATGGTCGTGACCGGGCTCGGCCTGCTGTTCGGCGGCCGGGCCGACCCCTCGCGCGTCCGGCCGGGCGCCGACCGGGCCAGCGTCGAGGGCACGCTGGTCATCGAGGTGGGCGGGCGCGTCGCGCAGCAGGTGGAGGACATCGGGGGCGAGGCCGAGGGCGGCGAGCTGATCATCTCGCGCACCGTGTCGGCCGAGGGCAGGTCCAGGGCGTGGCTCGGCGGGCGCACGGTGCCCGTGGGCACGCTGACGTACCTGGCCGACGACCTGGTGGCCGTGCACGGCCAGATGGACCAGCAGCGGCTGCTCCAGCCCGCCAGGCAGCGGGCCGCGCTCGACCGCTACGCGGGCGACGAGCTGGTCAAGCCGCTGCGGGCCTACACGCAGTCGTACAAGCGGCACAAGAAGGTGGCCGCGCTGCTCGACGAGCTGACCACCCTGGCCAGGGAGCGGGCGCAGGAGGCCGACCGGCTGCGCTTCGGGCTGGAGGAGGTCGAGAAGGTCGACCCCAAGCCCGGCGAGGACGACGACCTGCGCGGCGAGGAGGAGCGCCTCTCGCACGCCGACGCGCTGCGCAGCGCCGCGACGACCGCGCACACCGCGCTGCTGGGCGACCCGATGGAGGCCACCGGCGGCCCGCACGACGTGATCTCCCTGCTGGGGGAGGCGCGGACGGCCGTGGAGGCGGTACGCGACTTCGACCCCCAGCTCGCCGGGGTGGCCGACCGGCTGGCCGAGGCCGGCTACCTGATCTCCGACGTGGCCACCGACCTGGCGGCGTACGCGGAGTCGATCGAGGCCGATCCCGCGCGCCTGGCCGCCGTGCAGGAGCGCCGGTCGGTGCTGTCCGGCCTGATCAGGAAATACGCCGAGGACAGCGCCGGTGTCCTGGCCTGGGCCCAGCGGGCCGCCACCCGCCTGGCCGAGCTCGACGGCGACGACGAGCGCATCGACGAGCTGACCCGCGAACACGACGAGCTGACCGCCCGCCTCACCGACCAGGCCGACGAGCTGACGAAGGTGCGCGAGGCCGCCGCCGAACGGTTCGGGCAGGCCGTGACCGAAGAGCTGACCGCGCTCGCCATGCCGCACGCCAGGGTCGTGGTCGAGCTGAACCGGAGCGAGGAGTTCGGGCCCGAGGGCCGCGACGAGGTGGAGTTGCGCATGGCCGCGCACCCCGCCGCGCCGCCGCTGCCGCTCAACAAGGGCGCCTCCGGTGGCGAGCTGAGCCGCGTGATGCTCGCGATCGAGGTGGTGTTCGCCGGTGCCGACCCGGTGCCGACGTTCGTGTTCGACGAGGTCGACGCGGGAGTCGGCGGGAAGGCCGCGGTCGAGATCGGGCGGCGGCTGGCCAGGCTCGCCCGCACCGCGCAAGTGATTGTGGTCACACATCTGCCGCAGGTCGCGGCGTTCGCCGACCAGCATCTCGTGGTCGAGAAGGCGAGCGACGGGAGCGTCGTGCGCAGCGGCGTCACCGCGCTCGACCACGAGGGCCGCCTGCGCGAGCTTTCCCGCATGCTGGCCGGTATGGAAGACTCCGAGCTCGGCCGCGCCCACGCCGAGGAGCTGCTGGGACTCGCCGCGGCCGACAGGTGATCCTGGGTGACATAGTGGACACGCCGCGTCATGCGTGGCCTGTGTGCTGTTTCGCTCTGGCAGGATGGTCTTGATGAAGGTTCCGGGAAGCAAGTTGCCGGGCCTCCGCGGTAGGAAGGTCGGTGACCTTCCCGGTGTAACGGCAGTGGCGAGGATCGACCGGCGCACGAAGAGGCTCACGAAACGCCTCCAGCCCGGGGAAATAGCGATTATCGACCATGTTGACGTTGACCGGGTCAGCGCGGAGGCGCTCGTCGCGTGCGGTGCTTCGGCGGTGGTCAACATCGCCTGCGGCATCAGCGGCCGTTACCCCAATCTGGGGCCGCAGATCCTGCTCGAAGCCGGCGTTCCGTTCGTCGACAACGCCACTCAGGAGCTGTTCGAGCGGGTCAAGGACGGTGACGTCGTACGCGTCTGCGACGGGGTCGTCTACCTCGACGACGACGTGGTCGGCAAGGGCGAGCAGCAGACCGTCGAGGCCGTCGAGTCGGCCATGGCCGAGGCGCGTGCCGGTCTCGCCGTGCAGATCGAGGCGTTCGCGGTCAACACGATGGAATACGTCCGGGGTGAGGGCAAGCTCCTCATCGACGGGGTCGGCGTGCCCGAGATCCGCACGTCCATGGAGGGCAGGCACGTCCTCATCGTGGTCCGCGGATACCACTACAAGGAAGACATCGCCACCCTGCGCCCGTACATCCGCGAATACCGGCCCGTCCTCGTCGGCGTCGACGGCGGGGCCGACGCGCTGCTGGAGGCCGGATACCTGCCCGACGTGATCGTGGGCGACTTCGACTCGGTCTCCACCAAGGCCCTGAGCTGCGGCGCCGAGCTGGTCGTGCACGCCTACCGTGACGGCAGGGCCCCCGGGCTCGAGCGCGTGCACCAGCTCGGCCGCGAAGCGGTGATCTTCCCCGCCACCGGCACCAGCGAGGACATCGCCATGATCCTGGCCGACGACAAGGGCGCCGAGCTGATCGTCGCGGTCGGCACCCACGGCACGCTGGAGGAGTTCCTCGACAAGGGGCGCTCCGGCATGGCCAGCACCTTCCTCACCCGGCTGATCATCGGCAGCAAGCTCATCGACGCCAAGGGCGTCAGCAGGCTCTACCGCAGCCGCATCACCACCTCACAACTGCTGCTACTCGTGGTCACGGCGCTGATCTCCATGGGCGTCGCGCTCTTCCTCTCGCCGCTCGGCCAGACCTGGCTGAACGGCGTGCAAGACGTCTGGAACGCGTTCATCTTCTGGCTGGTCGGACTCTTCTCGTGATCGATTTTCGCTATCATCTCGTCTCCATCGTCGCGGTCTTCCTGGCCCTCGCGGTGGGGATCGTGCTGGGCACCACACTGCTCCAGGAACCGGCGGTCAAGTCCGCTCAAGAGCTGACCGGCTGGATCACCAAGACCAACGAGGAGCTTCGCACCCAGATCGACACCCTGCAGGGGCGCGAGGCGGGCAACGACAGCTTCATCAGCACCGTGACGCCCGACCTGGTGGCCGGTGAGCTGACCGGGCAGCAGGTGGTGCTGATCGAGACCCCGGGCTCCAGCACCGCGATGCGCGAGGCCGTGCAGCAGGTGCTCGCCCAGGCCGGCGCGGAGGTGACCGGGCGGGTCACGTTCAGCGAGAAGTTCCCCGACCCCAAGGGCAGGGGCGTCCTCGACGGCCTGGTCAACCGGCTCAAGCCGGCCAACATGATCTTCCCGGCCACCGCCACGAGCTGGGACAGGGCCTCCGCGCTGCTCGCCGCCACCCTCGTCACCAACGACCAGGCCCAGAGCGGCACCCCCAACGTGGCCACGGCCGACGTCCTCAGCACGTTCGAGGCGGGCGGGCTGCTCACCACCGAGGGCGAACCGGACAAGCGGGCCACGCTCGCGGTGGTGTTCGCGCCGGAGAAGCCGTACGAGGGCGAGCCCGCCGAGACCCTGACGGGCGCGCTCGTCTCCGTGGCCGACGGCTTCGACGCGGGCGGCAAGGGCGCGGTGGTGGCCGGGCTGGCCGCCGCCCCGGCCGGTGACGTGATCACCGCCGTCCGCGACGAGGGAGAGATCTCCAAGCGCGTCTCCACGGTCGACACGGCCGACATGCCCGTGGGCCGCATCGGGATCGTCTACGCTCTGCGCGAGCAACTGTCCGGACGCGCCGGCCACTACGGCATGGGTGCGGGAGCCTCGGCCCCGGTGCCCACCGTGACGTCGCCGACCCCGTCCCCCACCCCCGAGTCAGGGAGCTGACATGCCTGCCAGCCGGGCCCGTGGCCTCCTCTTCGCCCTCGCCGGCGCCGCGATCGGCGCCGTGGCCGCGCGGGCCGCGTACGCGGCGTTCACCCGCGACCGCCCCGCCGACCTGAGCGGCCGCTGGACCAGGAAGAACCACCGGGGCGAGCCCATCACCCTGCTCGAAGGCCCCGCGTTCGTGGCAGGGGCGGGCGCCGCCGCCGCGCTCACGCCCGGCCTGCCGCCCCGCGTGCGGGCGGCGGCGCTGCTGGCGGGCGTCGGCAGCGGCGCGCTCGGCGCCTACGACGACCTCTACGGCACCACCTCCTCCAAGGGCTTCAAGGGCCACCTGAGCGCGCTCGCGCGGGGCGAGGTCACCAGCGGGGCCGTCAAGATTCTCGGCATCGGCGCCACCGGCCTGGGCGCCGCCGCCCTCGTCTCCCGCGGCCCCGCCGAGATCCTCGTCAACGGCGCGACCATCGCCGGCACCGCGAACCTCGCCAACCTCTTCGACCTGCGTCCCGGCCGGGCCATCAAGGTGGGGCTGCTCACCGGCGGGCCGCTGCTGGCCGCCGCGCTCCTGCGCGACTCGCCCGCCGCGGCCGCGCTGGCCGCCGCCCCGCTGGGTGCCGCCGCCGCGCTGCTGCCCGACGACCTCGGCGAGCGCGCCATGCTGGGCGACGCGGGGGCCAACGCCCTGGGCGCCCTGCTCGGGCTCGCCGCCGTCACCGAACTGGGCCGCCCCGGCCGGTACGCGCTGCTGGGCAGCGTGGTGGCGTTGACGGCGGCGGCGGAGAAGGTGAGCTTCACCAAGGTCATCGCAGGCAACCCCGTGCTCAACCGGATCGACATGCTCGGCCGCCGCCCGGTCGACCCCGTGTGACTCTCCTGCGGTACGCGTGCTCGCGCCCCGCGTCTGTCGGTGTGACCTGCCAGGATGTCTGCGTAGGCATCGCCGTGGGCGGTGGCGGGCGACGGGGCTGGGAGGCCGGGTGCGGGTGGTGACGGCGCGGAGCGTCGCGGGCGGCGCGATGCTCATCGGGGCGATCACCGTGCTGGCGCGGGTGACCGGGTTCGCCAAGCAGTACGCCTTCTCCCAGACCGTCGGCACCAACTGCCTGAGCACGGCCTACATGACGGCCAACCAGATCCCCAACATCGTGTTCGAGGTGGTCGCCGGGGGCGCGCTGGCCGGCATGGTCGTCCCCGTGCTCGCCGCGGCGGCCGACCGCGACGACCGGGAGCGGGCCGGGTGGATCGGCTCGGCGCTGCTGACGTGGGTCGTCGTCGTGCTCGTCCCGCTGGGCGCGCTCCTGGCGCTGCTGGCCGGGCCGGTGTCGGGGCTGTTCTTCGGCACGGTGCTCGAAGGGTGCGACGTCGGCGCGGTCAGCGCGGTCGCCGCCCGGATGCTGGTGGTCTTCGCCCCCCAGATCCCGCTGTATGGCGTGGCCGTGGTGCTCTACGGCCTGCTCCAGTCGCACGGGCGCTTCGCCGGGCCCGCGGTCGCGCCGCTGGTCTCCAGCATCGTGGTCATCGTCGCGTACCTGCTGTTCGTGCCGTTCAGCGGCGGGACGACCGATCCCGCGGCGGTTCCGCCGGTCGCCGAGCTGGTGCTGTCGGTGGGCACGAGCCTGGGAGTCCTGTCGCTGGTGCTGACCGTGATCGGGCCGGTGGGCCGCTTGGGGCTGCGGTGGCGGCCCACGTTACGGTTCCCCGCCGGGGTCGCCGGGCAGGTGCGCAGGCTCGCGCTGGCGGGCATCGCCGCGCTGCTCGCCCAGCAGGCGGCGATGATCGTGGTGGTGCTGCTGTCGAACAACGCGATCGGCGGCGGGGCCATCGTCGCCTACAACTACGCGTGGGCGATCTACCTGGTGCCGTACGCGGTGCTGGCCGTACCCATCGCCACCAGCGCGTTTCCCCGGCTGGCCGCCAAGGCCGACGATCCTGGAGCCTTCGCCGCGCTCGCGGCGCGCACGTCCAGGGCCGTGGTGCTGGTGTCGGGGCTGGCCGCCGGGGTGCTGGCCGCGGCGTCCGGGCCGGGCGCGGTGGTGTTCCTGACGCGCAAGAGCGACGTGGCCCCCGCCGAGCTGGCGGTCGCGATCGCGTTGTTCGCGCCCGGTCTGGTGGGCTATGGGCTGATGGCGCACCTGACCCGCGTGCTGTACGCGGTGGGCCAGGGGCGGGCGGTGGCCACGGGCACGGTGGCGGGGTGGATCGTGGTAATGATCGCCCAGACCGTCTTCGTGCTGGTGCTGCCCGGCGAGTGGAGGCTCGGCGGCATGGCGCTCGGGATGAGCGTGGGCATGAGCGTGGGCGGGGGGCTGCTGCTCGCGTCCGTGGTGCGGGCGCGCGGCCGTGCAGCGGTCGCGGGGCTGCCCAGGGCCGTGGGCGCGGCGGTCGCCGGGGGGCTGCTGGGGTATCTCGCGGGGGCCGGGGTGGTGGAGTGGCTCGGGGCGGTCGGCGTCTGGCCGAACGTGGGAGCCCTCGTGCTGGGCGCGGTCGTCGCGGTGGCGGTCGGCGGGGTGGCCGTGGCCGTGGTGGATCGGCCGGACGCTGGTGCGGTGGCCGGGCTGTTGCGGCGTCGCGGGCCGGACTGAGGCGCTCGGGCCGGGCTGAGGTGCTCGGGCCGAGGTGGGGTATTTGGGTTGGAGCGAGGTGTTTGGGGCGGATTGGGGTGCTTGGGGTAGGCGTTCGTGTCGGGTGCTGACTGAGGTGCCGGTGGAGTGATGGCCGTAGGCGAGGAAGGAGCTGGGTCGTGCGGGTGGCGTTCGTGCTGGGCACCACGTCCGGTGGTACCGGGCGGCATGTCCTGATGCTGGTGGAGGGGCTCGTCCGGCGGGGGCACCAGGTGCTCGTCGCGGGGCCCCGCAGCGTCGAGGAGCAGTTCGCGTACGGCGCGGCGGGCGCCGTGTTCGCGGAGGTGGCCGTCTCCGACCGGCCGCACCCGGTCAACGACCTGCGCGCGGTGCTGACGATCAGGCGGCTGACCCGGGGAGCCGACGTGGTGCACGCCCATGGCCTGCGGGCCGGGGCGCTGGCCGCGCTCGGGTCGCGTGCGTCCCGGCGGCCGGTGGTGACGTTGCACAACGCGCTCACCGCGGGCGGGCTCGTGGGGGTCGTCTACGGGGTGCTGGAGCGGATCGTGGCGCGGCGGGCCGGGCACGTGCTGGTCGTCTCGCCCGACCTCGGCGCGCGGATGACCCGGCTCGGCGCGCGCGACGTACGCGCCGCCGTCGTGACCGCGCCCGTCCCCCGGCCGCCGAAGCGGACGCCCCAGGAGGTCAGGGACGAACTGGGGGCGGGTGATCGGCCCCTCCTGCTCACCGTCGCCCGGCTGGCTCAGCAGAAGGGCCTGGAGACGCTGCTCGACGTCGCGGCCGGGCCGTGGCCCGACGTCCCCTCGCCGACCTCTTCGGCGGCGTCCGCGTCCGAGTCGCAGTCCGAGTCCGAGTCGCAGTCCGCGTTCGCGTCCGAGTTCCACGCCTCGGGTGGGCCGTTGTTCGTGGTTGCGGGGGAAGGGCCGTTGCGGGGTGGGTTGCAGCGCCGGATCGACGACGAAGGGCTGCCGGTGCGGCTGCTGGGCAACCGCGACGACGTGCCCGACCTGCTCAACGCCGCCGTCGCCCTGCTGATGCCGAGCCGGTGGGAGGGCCAGCCGCTGACGCTCAGGGAGGCGCTGATGACCGGCACCCCGGCCGTCGCCTCCGACGTCGGCGGGATTCCGGAGATCTTGGGCGAGGCCGGCATCCTGGTCCCGTACGGCGACGCCGGAAGGTTCCTCGAGGCCGTACGGGAGCTGCTGTCGGCGCCCGAAGCCGCGGAAGGGCTCGCAGAGGCGGCCAGGCGGAGGGGGCGGGAGATGCCCGGCCCCGACGAGGTGGTGGACAGCGTGCTGGCCGTTTACGCGATGTGAGGTTCGGCGGATGATTAGGCGCCGTTGAAGCGTTCTCATATACTGCCTGGGTTAGGGAGGGGAGTATCCCTTCGCGACAGCCTCGTCATCACGGTGCAGCCCCACCCCACGGGGCCCCCGGGGCTGCCGGTCCGCAGCGTGGCGGGCGGGAGAGACCTCCGGCAATGAATCGTCCATGCCGGAGGGTCTGAGTGACTGAACCCCTGTGGGCCTGGATCGCCGTGATCGGCGGTCTTCTTTTGGTCCTCGCCATCGACCTGTGGATCGTCGACCGTGGAGAAGCCCGAGAGTTCTCCATGCGACAGGCGGGCTACTGGGTGACGTTCTACGTCGCCCTCGCCGTCGCCTTCGGGATGCTGATGTGGGTCACGACGGGTCCCGGCAGAGCCGGTGAGTTCTTCGCCGGCTACATCACCGAATACAGCCTGAGCGTCGACAACCTGTTCATCTTCTTCATCATCATGAGCCGGTTCGCCGTGCCGAAGGCGTACCAGCACAAGGTGTTGCTCGTCGGCATCCTGCTCGCGCTCGTGATGCGCGGCATCTTCATCGCGCTCGGCGCGGCGGCGCTCGAGCGGTTCAGTTGGCTGTTCTACGTGTTCGGCGCCTTCCTGGTCTACACGGCGATCAACATCGTCCGCGGGCACCTCAAGGGGCAGGAAGAGGAGTACAACGAGAACGTCGTGCTGCGGTGGGTGCGCCGGGCCTTCCCCACCACCGAGGGGTACGTCGGCTCCAAGGTCACCGTGAAGATCGACGGCAAGCGCATGGTGACCCCGATGCTCATCGTGATGGTGGCCATCGGCAGCACCGACCTGATGTTCGCGCTCGACTCGATCCCCGCGATCTTCGGGCTCACGAAGGATCCCTTCATCGTCTTCACCGCCAACGCGTTCGCCCTGATGGGGCTGCGTCAGCTCTACTTCCTGCTGGGTGGCCTGCTCCAGCGGCTCGTGTACATCAGCTACGGTTTGGCGTTCATCCTGGGGTTCATCGGGGTTAAGCTCGTATTGGAGGCGTTGCACTCCAGCCATGTCTCCTGGGCGCCCACCATTCCCATCTGGGTGTCGCTCTCGGTCATCGGCGCCACCATGGTCATCACCACCGTGGCGAGCCTGGTCAAGGCCCGTATCGACGCGCGCAAGGGCGAGGAGCCGCATCCGGAGCAGGTCTAGCGAGATGGGCTTCGAGGGCGCTTTGCTTGTGTACTTGCGTCGTGTAATAGTTGCTAGTTTTGTAACATCACGGCAAAGCGCCTAGTCCATTCACCATCAAAGGTTGTTCGTGTCAGACGATTCTGCCAAGCCGAGCCGTATGCGGCTCGCGCGCGGGGTGTCCCCGTGGCTCCTCCCTACGGCGGCCACGGCGGCCGCCACCGCTCTGCTGACGCGCCGAGACCGGCGATGGGCGCTCGCGGCGGTGCCGTTGAGCGCCCTCACCGGGGGCATGCTCTGGTTCTTCCGCGACCCCGACCGCACGCCGGGCGAGGGTCGCGTGCTGTCTCCCGCCGACGGCGTGGTGCAGAGCATCGACCCATGGCCCGATGGCCGCACCCGGGTCGCGATCTTCATGAGCCCGCTGAACGTGCACGTCAACCGTGCCCCCCTTGCGGGAAATGTCACATCCGTGCAGCATGTGGCAGGTGGGTTCCTGCCGGCGTTCAACAAGGACAGCGACCAGAACGAACGTGTGGTGTGGCATTTCGAGACCACGCTGGGCGACATCGAGATGGTGCAGATCGCGGGCGCGGTGGCGCGCCGGATCGTGCCGTACCTGAGCGCTGGGGCCAAGGTCGAGCAGGCCGAGCGGATCGGGCTCATCAGGTTCGGTTCGCGGGTCGACATCTACCTGCCTGAAGGCATTTCTCCCGCGGTGTCCGTGGGTGACAAGATGGTTGCGGGGGTGACCAGAATTGACCGCTGACGCCGGCAGTTGGCAGGCGGACGAGGAAGAGCCTCGTGGTCCCGTGGGCAAGGCGTTCCGCCTGTCCGCCGCTGACTCCCTGTCGCTCGGCAACGCCGTCTGCGGGTTCCTCGCGGTGTGCGTCCTGGCCTCCTCCGCCATCCAGCAGCTCCAGGTCGGCGGCGGGCGGTTCATCCCCGCGCCCAGCTATTTCGCCACCGCCATCGTGCTGCTGCTCATCGGCGCGACCTGTGACCTGTTCGACGGGCTCGTGGCGCGGCGCTTCCGGGCCTCGGCGATGGGCGCCGAGCTGGACAACCTGGCCGATGTCATCAGCTTCGGGTTCGCGCCCGCGTTCATGGTCGTGATCTGGGGCGGGTTCACCGCGCAGGTGCCGTTCGCGGCGGTGCTGGCCGCGGCCGCCGCGGTGCTGGTCGCCGGGATCGTACGCCTGGCCAGGTTCGCCTGTGTCAAGACCAAGAGCGGCGACTTCATGGGGTTGCCCATTCCCATGGGCGCCATGACCGTGATCTCCATCGTGCTGCTGTTCCAGCCGAGCATCTGGTCATTGCTGGCCATGCTCGCTGTGGCCTGGCTGATGGTCAGCCGCATCGAGTACCCCAAGCCGAAGGGGCAGCTCGCCGCGGTCGTCCTCGGGTGGATCATGGTGAACGTGGCGTTCCTGGCGTTCTGGGTGGCCTGGCCCAAGGGCGGCGACCTGCCGATCAAGATCGGGGCGACCATGCAGATCGCGCTCGTGGCGGCGATCCCGCTGCGGATGCTGTTCTACAAGCGTGAGCAGCGCCGGGAGTTCGAGCGCGAGCAGGGCAGGGAGTACAAGCGCGTCGGCCAGTGAGCCACACCTGATGTCGGAGAGGCGGGATTTTTCGTCTTATTTCGGCTTTGATGGTTCCAGGTGGTCGGTGGTGCCGTGCGAGCACACGCGTACGCACTTCCTCGGCAAGCCGGCCACGGAGCTGGAGCAGCGCGGGCTGACGGCCAAGTCGCGGCCGTAACCGCCCGCGTTGCGCATCAACAGACATCCCGACGTCGCCAGGCGGCCGAGAACGTGGACAACGTGGACAACGTGGGCTGGGTGCCGCTCGCCGAAGGGTGGTTCTGCCGGTGGTCGTAGGGAGGACCGGCGGGGTCGGCTGACGATCCCGTCACCGCGGCCGATCCCGTTGCCGCGGTCGGCCGCGTCGCGTACGCTCCGCCCGACGCCCGACGCCCGACGCCCGACGCCCGACGCCCGACGCCCGACGCCCGACGCCCGAGCGGGCGCGGGTCTGTGTGGGGAAAGAGCTGCGTGGTGAGGCGGCACGTGGCGACTGATGTGTGGTGAGGGCCCAGGTGGTGGAGGGGCGAGCTGGCAGGGCCGTTCGGCGGTGTGGTGAGGGCCTGGGTGGTGGAGAGTCGAGCGGGCGGGGCCGTTCGGTGAAGTCTCGCGTGGTACGGCCCCGCGCGGCTCGATGGCGTGTGACGGGCGGCCCCTGCGCGGAGGAGGCGCTACCAGCCCCTGGCCTTCCACTCCGGGAGGGCGGGGCGTTCGACTCCGAGGGTGGTGTCCTTGCCGTGGCCCGGGTAGACCCAGGTCTCGTCGGGCAGGCGGTCGAAGACGCGCTCCACCACGTCGGTGTAGAGCTGGGTGAAACGCTCGGGGTCCTTCCACGTGTTGCCGACGCCGCCGGGGAACAGGGAGTCGCCGGTGAAGAGGTGGTGACCGGCCGGGCCGCCGTCGTACAGCAGGGCGATCGAGCCGGGCGTGTGGCCGCGCAGGTGGATGACCTCGAGGGTGACCTCGCCGACCGTGATCGTGTCGCCGTGCTCGACCGTGCGGTCGACCGGCACCGGCAGGGCGGGCGCGTCGAGGGGGTGGGCGATCACCTGGGCGCCCGTCACCTTGACCACCTGCTCCAGCGCCTGCCAGTGGTCGCCGTGCTGGTGGGTGGTGACGACGGCGGTGGCCGGCTGGTCGGCCATCAGGGCCAGGAGCCGGTCGGCGTCGGCCGCGGCGTCGATGAGCAGCCCCTCGCCGGTCTCGGTGGAGCGCAGCAGGTAGGCGTTGTTGTCGTACGGCCCGACGGCGAGCTTGGAGATCGTCAGCGCGGGCAGCTCTCGTACGTCGGCGGGGCCGCCGACCTGGACGTCACCTGTGTAGGTCATGGATAGTCCTCTGGGGGCGTCGCGGGCAGATCAGCGGGGGCCGGCATCGTCAGCCACGGTGGCGGCTCGGGAAGACGCTCGCCCCCGGGGCCGGGAATGAACGGCTGCCCCACGGGCAACAGACTAACGCCCTCGCCGCCGGACCTGCCGGTCAGCCAGGCCAGCATGTCGCGGGGCGTGCCCCGCAGGATCGGGCCGTCGCCGAGACCGGTCCAGCGGGCGACGATCTCGCGATCCCGGCCGGAGTCCCCGTCTGGAGCCGTGCGGGGGAACGTGGCGGCGTCCGGCTCGGGGAGGAAATGGAGCCGGCTCACGTGGCCGTGGGGCCAGGTGGCCAGGCAGTCGTGCAGTTCGCGGCGGACGAACGGGCCCGGCCAGTCGGCGGGGCCGTACCCGGCGGCCAGGTCCACGTGGTGGAAGCCGATCTCGCGCAGGCGGCGTACCAGGACGTACCAGGCGGGGTGGGGCGGCGGGCGCATGCCCTCCACCGGCGCCGACCACGCGGCGGCGGGCAGGTCGCGGACGGCGGCGGCGAGGCGGTCGGCCCCGTCGTGAAGGCCGGTCAGGAGGCGGTCCGCGGGCAGGGTGGCGGCGGCTTCGATCTCGGCGGTCCTGGCCTCGAGCGAGGCGTACTGCGGGGTGCGTACGCCGGTTCTGGCCCAGGTCAGGAGGTTGCGGAGGGAGTCGGCGTTCCCGGCGACGTGGGCCAGGACGTGACGCCTGGTCCAGCCGGGCAGGAGGGAGGGCGCGGCGAGGTCGTCCGCGGAGAGTGAGGCGGCCGTGGCCAGGAGCCGGTTCGTCGCGGTGACCAGCTCAGCCTGCAGCGCGGATAGTACCGTCATATCTGGATATTTCCCTACTTGGGGATGCCGGACGGGGAGGGCATAAACCCGCTGGTCAGCGGGTTGAATGTGAAAGGACTGCCCTCTCCCTGGGAGGATGGCCGTAACCTGTGAGGGACGGATTTTCGGTAGGCCGTGGATCGGGCCGCCGAAATTGTCGGAGCCCCCGTCTACCATCCCCCGTGGACCTATCCGCCTTTCGACTTCCGGGATCGCCGTGGCCGACCGCCTGATCGTGCGTGGTGCACGAGAACACAACCTCAAAGACGTCTCGCTCGACCTGCCGCGAGACTCGCTGATCGTCTTCACCGGTCTGTCCGGCTCGGGCAAGTCGAGCCTGGCCTTCGACACGATCTTCGCCGAGGGCCAGCGGCGCTACGTCGAGTCGCTGTCGGCCTACGCCCGCCAGTTCCTCGGCCAGATGGACAAACCCGACGTCGACTTCATCGAGGGCCTGTCGCCGGCGGTCTCCATCGACCAGAAGGCCACCAGCAAGAACCCCCGCTCCACCGTCGGCACGATCACCGAGGTCTACGACTACCTGAGGCTGCTGTGGGCACGCATCGGCAAGCCGCACTGCCCGGTGTGCGCGCGCCCGATCGCCCGGCAGACGCCGCAGCAGATCGTCGACCGGGTGATGGACCTCGACGAGGGCACCCGCTTCCAGGTGCTGGCGCCGGTCATCAGAGGCCGCAAGGGCGAATACGCCGAGTTGTTCCGCGAGCTGCAGACCAAGGGGTTCGCCAGGGCCAGGGTCGACGGCACCGTCGTACGGCTGGAGGAGCCGCCGACGCTGAAGAAGTACGAGAAGCACGACATCGAGGTCATCGTCGACCGCCTGTCGGTCAAGGAGTCCGCGCGGCGCAGGCTCACCGACTCGG
Organism: Nonomuraea sp. NPDC051298; assembly: GCF_055586305.1. Lineage (NCBI taxonomy): Bacteria > Bacillati > Actinomycetota > Actinomycetes > Streptosporangiales > Streptosporangiaceae > Nonomuraea > Nonomuraea sp. NPDC051298. The sequence goes on along the minus strand of NZ_JBVJIM010000012.1, from coordinate 318,306 downwards.
TCGAGACGGCGTTGCAACTGTCCGGCGGCACGATCACGCTCGAGTTTGTCGACCTGCCCGAGACCGACCCCAACCGCGAGCGCTTCTACTCCGAGCACCTCTACTGCCCCTACGACGACCTGTCGTTCGAGGAGCTGGAGCCGCGCTCGTTCTCCTTCAACTCGCCGTTCGGCGCCTGCCCCGAATGCACGGGCCTGGGCACCAAGATGGAGGTCGACCCCGACCTGGTGGTGCCCGACCCCGAGCGCACGCTCGGCGACGGCGCGATCCACCCCTGGTCCGGCGGCCACACCAGCGAATACTTCGCCCGGCTGATCGAGGCGCTCGGCCACACGGTCGGGTTCACGCTGGAGACGTCGTGGGAGAGCCTGCCGAAGAAGGCGCAGAAGTCGCTGCTGTACGGCCACGACGAGCAGGTCCACGTCCGCTACAGCAACCGCTACGGCCGCCAGCGCTCCTACTACACGACCTACGACGGCGTCATCCCCTGGGTGCAGCGCAGGCACGCCGAGGCCGAGAGCGACGCGGCGCGCGAGCGGTTCGAGGGCTACATGCGCGAGATCCCGTGCCCCGCCTGCAAGGGGGCCAGGCTCAAGCCGGTCACCCTGGCGGTCACGGTGGCGGGGAAGTCGATCGCCGAGGTGTCGGGCATGTCGATCGGCGAGTGCGCGAAGTTCCTGGCCGCGCTCAAGCTGTCCGACCGCGACATGCAGATCGCCGAGCGGGTGGTCAAGGAGATCAACGCCCGCATGGGCTTCCTGCTCGACGTCGGCCTCGACTACCTGACGATGGACCGCGCCGCCGCCACCCTCGCGGGCGGCGAGGCGCAGCGCATCCGGCTGGCCACGCAGATCGGCTCCGGCCTGGTCGGCGTACTCTACGTGCTCGACGAGCCGTCCATCGGCCTGCACCAGCGCGACAACATGCGCCTGCTCGACACGCTGATCAGGCTGCGCGACATGGGCAACACGCTGATCGTGGTCGAGCACGACGAGGACACGATCGCGGCGGCCGACTGGGTGGTCGACATCGGGCCGGGGGCGGGCGAGCACGGCGGCCAGGTCGTCGTGTCCGGCACCGTCCAGGAGCTGCTGGCCAGCGAGGGGTCGCTGACCGGGGCCTACCTGTCCGGGCGCAGGAGCATCCCCGTCCCCGCCAAGCGCCGCAAGCGCGACAAGAAGCGGCAGATCACGGTCAAGGGGGCGCGCGAGCACAACCTCAAGGGCGTCGACATCGAGTTTCCGCTGGGCGTGTTCACGGCGGTCACGGGTGTGTCGGGGTCGGGGAAGTCGACGCTGGTCAACGACATCCTGTACAACGCGCTGGCCAAGGAGCTGAACGGGGCGCGCACGGTGCCGGGGCGGCACTCGCGGATCAACGGCATGGACCAGGTGGACAAGGTCGTCCACGTCGACCAGTCGCCGATCGGGCGCACTCCGCGCTCCAACCCGGCCACCTACACCGGGGTCTTCGACCACGTGCGCAAGCTGTTCGCGGCCACGACCGAGGCGAAGGTGCGCGGCTACCAGCCCGGCCGTTTCAGCTTCAACGTCAAGGGCGGGCGCTGCGAGGCGTGCGCGGGCGACGGCACCATCAAGATCGAGATGAACTTCCTGCCCGACGTCTACGTCCCCTGCGAGGTCTGCCACGGCGCCCGCTACAACCGGGAGACGCTGGAGGTCCACTACAAGGGCAAGACCATCGCCGAGGTGCTCGACATGCCGATCGAGGAGGCCCTGGGCTTCTTCGACGCGATCCCCGCGATCCGGCGGCACCTGCAGACGCTCAACGACGTGGGGCTGGGCTACGTACGGCTCGGGCAGCCGGCCACGACGCTGTCCGGCGGCGAGGCGCAGCGGGTCAAGCTGGCCTCCGAGCTGCAGCGGCGGCAGACCGGGCGGACGATCTACGTTCTCGACGAGCCGACCACCGGCCTGCACTTCGAGGACATCCGGCGGCTGCTCGGGGTGCTCGGGCGGCTGGTCGACGGCGGCAACACGGTGATCGTCATCGAGCACAACCTCGATGTCATCAAGACCGCCGACTGGATCATCGACATGGGGCCCGAGGGCGGGTCGCGCGGCGGCACGCTGGTGGCCAGCGGCACTCCCGAGCAGGTCGCCCTGGTGGACGAGAGCCACACAGGGCGGTTCCTGCGCAAGATCCTCGCGTTCTGAGTCCCCGCCGCGGCGGGGGCGCCCGCCGGTCCGTCCCCCCCAGGGCGGGGCGGACCCGGCGGGGGTTCTCACGGTCAGGAGGTGGAGGTCCCAGTGCGGCGCCCGGCGAGCGCGGCGGCGCGACCGGTCGGGAGACGGAGGCCGGTGCGGCGCCCGGCGAGCGCGGTCAGACGAGACGGAGGCCGGTGCGGCGCCTGGCGAGCGCGGTCAGGAGACGGAGGTCCTGGCGCGGTGCTCGGCGAGGGCGGTGGCGCGGCGGCGGCGCTGGGCGGCCTCGCCGCGCTCCAGCCACCACTCGGCCACCAGCAGCGGCAGCACCCAGCCCAGCCACGCCCCGAGTGCCGACACCGTGGCCGACATGAGCGCCGGGTCGCCGTGGAAGGTCGTCTCGAGCTGAGGCTCCAGCAGGATCGTGAACAGGACGGCGTAGATCCGGTTCGTGATGATCGACATCGTCAGGGCGAAGCTGCGTACCATCCAGCGGCGGTGGTCGAAGAACCTGCGCTGCCTGGCCATCCGCCACCCCGTCAGCGTGCAGCCCAGCCACAGCAGCGCGAGCAGCACGTCACTGGCCATCGTGACCGGGCCGAACGGCGTGGCCAGGCCCACCACCAGCCCCATCAGGCCGCTGGGGAGGCAGCCGCCGAAGACGTACACGCGGCCGATCATGCGATGGGCCTTCGGGTGGCGCCCGCGGAACCACGGCCAGATCTGCAGGCAGCACGTGATCATCGCGATCGACCCGAACACCACGTGCAGCGAGAGCACCACGAAGTGCGGCGGGAAGAAGTCGGGAGCGGGCACGCGGGACTGGCCCGGGTCCATCGACAGGTACGGCGGCAGCGAGAACGCCAGGAACGCCGCCGCCACCACCATCAGCGGCGCCACCCACGGCCGGCGCCACCATCGGGGACGCGCGGGCGACGCTGGGGGCGACACTGGGGGCGCGGGCGAGTGCTCGGTCGAGAGAGTCATGAACGCAGCCTGGGGCGTGCCGCTGACCACGGGCCTACCACCCGCTGACCGCACCGGCCGATCCCGTCAATAGGGTTGAGCCCAGGTAACGGCCGCACCCGTGGCAGGCAAAGGCGACAACCGGGTGCAGGCACCAACAACGGTACGGATCGGGGGCGAAGCCATGTCCGAGAACGGGCTGGGACGACGAGAGATGCTGGGCACGGCCGGGGTGGCCGCGTGCGGGCTGGCGCTGACCGCGTGCGGCACGGGCGGGGCCGAGGCCCGGCCCAGCCTCAAGGGCAAGGTGCTGGCGAAGACGGCCGACGTCCCCGTGGGCGGCGGCAAGCTGATCGACGACCTGAAGGTCGTGGTGACGCAGCCCTCACAGGGCGTCTACAAGGCGTTCAGCGCGTCGTGCACCCACAAGGGCTGCCAGGTCAGCACCCCCAAGGACAACGTGATCAGGTGCGCGTGCCACGGCAGCGAGTTCGCCGCCGACAGCGGGCGGGCCACCAAGGGGCCCGCCACCGCGCCGCTGGCCTCCTTCCAGGTCAAGGTGGAGGGCGACGGCATCGTGGTGGCCTGAGGGGACGGCTGGAGCGGTGATCTGGAACGACGATCTGAACGGGTAATAGTGCGTATTCACCGGGATTGGTCTCGGGCACGCTGAACCGGTGCCAGGGCGCCGGCCGTACCTGAAGTGAAAGCCAATCCGGGAGGACGCACCATGACGGAAACGACGCGCCGGACCGTGGTGTTCGGCGCCGGGAGCGCAGGGCTCGCGGCGGTTCTGACGGCTTGCGCGAGCTACGGCTCGCCGGTGACGGAGGCCGCCGTGGAACCGCCCGCAGCGGAGCCGTCGTCCGAGGCGCCCAAGAAGCAGAAGGCCGCGGAGCAGCCCAAGGCGCTGGCCGACACCAGCGACATCCCCGAGGGCGGCGGCAAGGTGTTCAAGAACGAGAAGATCGTGGTGACGCAGCCGACGGCGGGTGAGTTCAAGGCGTTCACGGCGGTCTGCACCCACCAGGGCTGTACGGTCGCCACCGTCTCGAACCAGACGATCAACTGCCCCTGTCACGGCAGCAAGTTCAACATCGCGGACGGCTCCGTGGCCAACGGCCCGGCGAGCAGCCCCCTCGAAGAGAAGCAGATCGAGGTCGATGGCGATAAGATCAGACTGGCCTGACCGAGGCTTCATGAATTTCTCACCTGGGTGCGCTTGGGTGAGCGCATGGATGACCTTCAGAGTCGCAGGGTGGTGATCGCAAGCGTCGGAGCGGGTGGCCTGGCGCTGGCGATCTCCGCCTGTGGCGGCAGCGACACAGCGCAGACAACCGGTTCCGCCGCCGATCAGGGCGCGGCGCCGCCAAGCGCGCCGGAGTCCGGCGCACCGCAGTCCGGCGCGCCCCAGGCAGGTGGGGCGCTGGCCAAGACCTCCGACATCCCCGTCGGCGGAGGCACGGTCTTCAAGGACCAGAAGATCGTGGTGACGCAGCCGACGGCCGGCGAGTTCAAGGCGTTCAGCTCGGTCTGCACGCACAAGGGCTGCGCGGTCGGCGGCGTCGAGAGCGGCGCGATCGTGTGCCCGTGCCACAACAGCAAGTTCGCCATCGCCGACGGCTCGGTCACGGACGGTCCCGCGCAGCAGCCGTTGCCCGCGGCGGAGATCAAGGTGGAGGGCGATCAGATCATGCTGGCCTAGCGGCTCCCCCGGCACTTCGCGGCCGCGGAGTCCGGGTCGCGCGGAGACGGCCATCACGTGATCTTCCGGCGTTCGTGAGGACCTCCGGGGATCGCGTGATGGCCGTGCCCGGCGGGACCCGGCACAACGACGGTTGCGTCCGCAGGCCGTGCTCCCGCTCGGCGATCGTGGAGCGCAACCTTGTCGGTGGGGGCTACTAGGCTGGAAACGTGGCGAGATCAGCGGGCAGCACCTTGAGTTTCCGGCCCGAGCCGGGCTCGATCCCCGAGTCCCCGGGGGTCTACCGGTTCAGGGACACGCACGGCCGGGTGATCTATGTAGGTAAGGCCAAGAGCCTGCGCCAGCGGCTCAACTCCTACTTCGCCGACTTCTCGGCCCTGCACCCGCGCACCCAGTCGATGCTCACCACCGCCGCCGACGTCGACTGGACCGTCGTCGGCACCGAGGTGGAGGCGCTCCAGCTCGAATACTCCTGGATCAAGGAGTTCGACCCGCGCTTCAACGTCAAATACCGCGACGACAAGTCCTACCCCTACCTCGCGGTGACCATGGGCGAAGACTTCCCGCGCGTGCAGGTCCTGCGCGGCGCCAAGCGCAAGGGCACCCGCTACTTCGGGCCCTACTCCCACGCGTGGGCCATCCGCGAGACCGTCGACCTGCTGCTGCGGGTCTTCCCGGTGCGCACGTGCAGCGCGGGGGTGTTCAAGCGGGCCGGGCAGATCGGCCGGCCGTGCCTGCTCGGCTACATCGACAAGTGCTCGGCGCCGTGCGTCGGCCGGGTCACCCCCGAGGAGCACCGCGCCCTGGCCGAAGACTTCTGCGACTTCATGGCGGGCAACACCGGCCGCTTCATCAAGCGGCTGGAACGGGAGATGCGCGAGGCGGCGTCCGAGCAGGAGTACGAGCGCGCCGCCCGGTTGCGCGACGACATCCTGGCGTTGCAGCGGGCGCTGGAGAAGCAGGCGGTCGTGCTCGGCGAGGGCACCGACGCCGACGTGATCGCGCTGGCCGAAGATCCCCTCGAAGCCGCCGTCCAGGTCTTCTACGTACGCGGCGGGCGCATCCGCGGGCAGCGCGGCTGGGTGGTCGACAAGGTCGAGGAGACCTCGCCGGGCGAGCTGGTCGAGCAGTTCCTGCTCCAGATGTACGCCGAGGCCAGCCCCGACTCCATGCCCCGCGAGGTGCTGGTGCCCGCCCTGCCGCCCGACGACGAGGCCGTGGCCGAGCTGCTGACCGAGCAGCGCCGGGCCCGCGTCGACGTGCGGGTGCCGCAGCGCGGCGACAAGAAGTCGCTGATGGAGACCGTCGAGCGCAACGCCAAGGAGTCGCTCGCCCAGCACAAGATCCGCCGCGCCGCCGACCTGACCACCCGCAGCAGGGCGCTGCAGGAGATCGCCGACGCGCTCGACCTCGACCAGGCGCCGCTGCGCGTCGAGTGCTACGACGTCTCCCACCTGCAGGGCGAAAACGTGGTGGCCTCGATGGTGGTGTTCGAGGACGGCCTGGCCCGCAAGAGCGAATACCGGCGCTTCGCCGTCAAGACCAAGGAGGGCGACGTCGCCTCGATCCACGAGGTGATCACCCGCCGCTTCCGCCGCTATCTGGAAGAACGCTCGGCCACCGGTGAGCTGGCGCCCGACGACGACAGCGGCAACGGGCCCATCGACCCCGAGACGGGCAAACCGCGCAAGTTCGCCTACCCGCCCAACCTCGTCGTCGTCGACGGCGCCGGGCCCCAGGCCGCCGCCGCGCAGCGGGCGCTCGACGAGCTGGGCATCGACGACGTGTCCGTGTGCGGCCTGGCCAAGCGGCTGGAGGAGGTGTGGCTGCCCGGCGACGACCAGCCGGTGATCATGCCTCGTTCAAGTGAAGGTCTCTACTTGCTGCAACGAGTGAGAGACGAGGCACACAGGTTCGCCATCACCTACCATCGTTCGAAGAGGTCCAAGACGGTGAAGGAGAGCGCGCTCGACGGCGTGCCGGGCCTCGGGCCGGCGCGCAGGCAGGCGTTGCTCAAGCACTTCGGCTCCGTGAAGAGACTACGCGAGGCCACCGCCGCCGAAATCTGCGAGGTTCCCGGCATCGGCCCGTCCATCGCCGAGGTCATCGTGTCGACGCTGAAGGGAGAGTCACCTTGATCTCGTCAGGATGCCCGGGTGTTCGCACCGAAGGGCCATGCGGTTCCGTCCGTTCCCGTGGGCGGGCCGTGGGAGAGCGGCCGCTCGGGGCCGCCGACGGCGTGCCGGTCAGGCGCGCGGACGGAGTGAGACCATGAGCACCGAGCCGGCGTTCGTCATCGTCACCGGCATGTCCGGGGCGGGGCGCAGCACCGCCGCCAAGGCGCTGGAAGACCTGGGCTGGTTCGTCATCGACAACCTGCCGCCGGGGCTGCTGTTCGCGATGGCGGAGGAGGCGGGCAAGGTCAAGCTGGCCGCCGACAAGGTGGCGGCCGTCGTCGACGTGCGCAGCCTGGCCTTCACCACCGACCTCAACGCGGCCATCGAGGAGCTCGAAGGGCGCGGCGTACGCGTGCGGGTGGTGTTCCTGGAGGCCAGCGACGAGGAGCTGGTGCGCAGGTTCGAGAACGTCCGCAGGCCCCATCCCCTCCAGGGCGAGGGGCGGCTGGTCGACGGCATCGCCCGCGAGCGCGGGATCCTGCGGGAGGTGCGCGCGAACGCCGACCTGGTGATCGACACCTCCTCGCACAACGTGCACGAGCTGCGCAACAAGATCGTCGCCTACTTCGGCGGGGAAGACCGGCCCGGGCTGCGGCTCAACGTCGTGTCGTTCGGGTTCAAATACGGTCTGCCGGTCGACGCCGACCTCGTGGTCGACTGCCGGTTCCTGCCCAACCCGCACTGGGTGCCCGAGCTGCGGCCGATGAACGGGCTCGAGCCCGCGGTCAGCGACTACGTGCTCGGGCAGCCGGGGGCCAAGGAGTTCCTCGACGCGTACGAGGAGGTCCTCCAGGTGGTCGCCACCGGCTACACGCGCGAGGGCAAGAGCTATGCGACGCTCGCGGTGGGTTGCACGGGCGGCAAGCACCGCAGTGTGGCCATGGCCGAACAGGTCGCCGCCCGCCTGCGTGACCGCGGGATGGAGGTCCAGGTGAGTCACCGGGATGTGGGGCGGGAGTGACCGATGAGGGCTTTTCCGAACCTGCTTTGCCGTATCCAATAAAAGATCCGATAGAAGGTGACTCCGCGGGCGCGGTGAGGGGGCGTGGTGACTTGCCGTCCCCTTCGCCCGGGGCCGCCGTTCCCGGGTCGTTCGGCGTTCTGAGCGGCGGTGTGAGTGACGTGGGGAGTGCCGGGTTCGGGCCGCCGGTGGTGGCGCTGGGCGGCGGGCACGGGCTCTACGCGTCTCTGTCCGCCTTACGGATGGTCACCGACCGGTTGACCGCCGTGGTCACCGTCGCCGACGACGGCGGGTCCAGCGGACGGCTGCGCCGCGAGCTGGGCGTGCTGCCGCCCGGCGACCTGCGCATGGCGCTGGCCGCCCTGTGCGGCGACGACGAGTGGGGCAGCACCTGGAGCGAGGTCGTGCAGCACCGCTTTCGCAGCGAGGGCGAGCTGCACGGGCACGCCGTCGGCAACCTGCTGATCGTCGCCCTGTGGGAGCTGCTCGGCGACCCCGTGGCCGGGCTCGACTGGGTCGGGCGGCTGCTGGGCGCGCACGGCCGCGTGCTGCCGATGGCCTCCGTGCCGCTCGACATCGTGGCCGAGGTGGAGCTCGACGGCGTCATCTCGACCGTACGCGGACAGGTGGCCTGTGCCCTGACGCCCGGTCGCGTACAGGCGATCTCCCTGGTCCCCGAGGACCCGCCCGCGCGGCCCGAGGCCGTCGCGGCGGTGCTGGACGCCGAGTGGGTGGTGTTCGGGCCCGGATCGTGGTTCACCAGTGTGCTGCCGCACCTCAAGGTGCCCGAACTGGCCAGGGCCCTGTACGCGACCAAGGCGAAACGACTCGTCACACTCAACCTGGCGCCTCAGCCGGGCGAGACCGATGACTTCTCCCCCCAGCAGCACCTGGAGGTTCTCCGCCAGCACGCGCCCGACCTGTCGATCGACGTCGTCCTGGCCGACACCGGAGTGGTGGACGACCCCGACGCGCTGGAGAAGGCCGCCGCGGCGCTCGGCGCCCGGGTCGTCATGGCCGACGTGGCCGCCGCGGACGGGTCGCCGAGGCACGACCCACGACGTCTTGCCTCCGTCCTGGACGAGATTTTCCTCCAGAAGCGTTGATCCTGGTCGGCGTTGCGCGAAGGTGCGAGAGACTCAAGAGAGCCGGTCTGAATGGGGGAGAGGACTAACGCATGGCGATGACAGGTGTGGTGAAAGACGAGCTGAGCCGCCTGCCGGTGCTCAAGCCGTGCTGCCGCAAGGCGGAGGTTTCGACGCTGCTGCGGTTCGCCAGCGGCCTGCACCTGGTGGGCGGGCGGATCGTGATCGAGGCCGAGCTCGACACCAACGCCACCGCGCGGCGGCTCATCAAGGACATCGGCGAGGTGTTCGGGCACAAGGCCGAGGTGCTCGTGCTCGCTCCCGCCGGGCTGCGCAAGGGCTCGCGCTACGTCGTACGCGTCTACCGCGACGGTGAGGCGCTGGCCCGGCAGACGGGCCTGATCGACAACCACGGCCGTCCCGTACGCGGCCTGCCCCGCCAGGTCGTGGCGGGCGCCTCCTGTGACGCCGAGGCCGCCTGGCGTGGCGCCTTCCTGGCCCACGGCTCCCTCACCGAGCCCGGCCGGTCGATGTCGCTGGAGGTCACCTGCCCGGGGCCGGAGGCGGCGCTGGCGCTCGTGGGTTCGGCGCGGCGGCTGAAGATCCACGCCAAGGCGCGCGAGGTGCGCGGGGTCGACCGGGTCGTGGTCCGCGACGGCGACGCGATCAGTGCCCTGCTGACCAGGCTCGGGGCGCACGACAGCGTGCTGGCCTGGGAGGAACGCCGGATGCGCCGCGAGGTGCGCGCCACCGCGAACCGCCTGGCCAACTTCGACGACGCCAACCTGCGGCGTTCGGCGCGGGCCGCGGTGGCGGCGGGTGCGCGGGTGCAGCGGGCGCTGGAGATCCTCGGTGACGAGGCGCCCGACCATCTGGTGGTGGCCGGGCGGCTGCGGGTCGAGCACAAGCAGGCGTCCCTGGAGGAGCTGGGGCAGATCGCCGACCCGCCGCTGACCAAGGACGCGATCGCGGGACGGATCCGGCGGTTGCTGGCCATGGCCGACAAACGGGCCTCGGACATGGGGATTCCGAACACTGAGGCGAATCTCACAGTGGACATGCTCGCGCCATGAGCCCGTGGGGCCCGCGGAGTTCGTGGGGCCCGCGAGTCCTGTGAGGTCGCGAACGCCGTGAGCCATTCAGCGCCGGTTGCGGCGGGGTGAGCGGGCTTGGTCATGAGCCTCTTGGGCGTGTCGGGGGGGGCGCGCTTGACAAGAGGCTTGACGGGAGGCTCGCGCGGACGCGCCGCCGGTGGTCGGGAGCGGCCCTGCGGGCTCGCCAGGGCGCCTGGCGGAGGCGTCGGGCCGAGGGCCGTGCGCCGGTCGCCGCCGCAGCGATGCGGCGGCGCGGCCGGCGCCGCGCAGGTCGGCACGGAGGCCGTGTCGGCCGGACGACCAGCGCCGGAAGCCCCGGTAACGCGGACGTGCGGCGCTGCGCGGTGCTGAGGCGGGAGTGGTCTTGTGGTCGGTCGTGCGGGCGGCGGGCTTGACTCGGTGGCCTGACCGGCGACACGCCCGGCCGCGCGCAGGGTGCAGGTAAAGCTCGCGCCGGGGCGTCGGCTGTGCGGGAGCCTGCGCCTGCGCGCTCGTCCGGGCGCGAATGTGCGGGCCGGTGCCGACGGCCGTGCCAGGTCCCGGTAAGCCGATGGCTGCCAGGTCGGTAAGGGGTCGGCCGGGGATTCCCCTGCCCTGGGTGGGCGGGTTGATCGTCAGGAGACGGAGGGGCGCGGTGGTCAGTCGCGGGCGGGGTTGCGAGGGGTGAACAGGTCGGCCGTCGGCTTCGGGGCAGGCTGCTGGGCGGGCTCGAACGGGGCCCGGTACTCCGGCTCCCGCGTCTCCTCGGCCTCCGCGGCGGCGGCCTCCTCGGCGCGCCGCGCCCGCCGCACGCGTACGACCCGGAAGGCGACCAGCAGGAACGCCCCCGCCGCCGCCACGGCGATGAACAACCACGCCGCCCACGACTCCGACAGCGGCGCCCCGTACAGGGCGAGCGCGTCCCGCAGGCCCGAGGTGAAGGTGGGCCAGGTGACGTCGCTCAGGCCCGCGACGCGGTTCGCGGACGGCGTACGCAGGGCGGCGCCGATCATGACGGCCGAGCCCGTGATCTGCCCGGCCACGACGGCGCCCCCCGCGTACAGGGCGGCCACGGGGAGCAGGAGGAGGCTGCTCGGGCGTACGGCGCCGATCGCGAGGGCGACCAGCGCGGCGATGAGGAGCGACAGCGCCAGCGAGATGGGCACTCCGCCCCCGAAGTCCATCAGGGCGCTCGGCAGGCTCTGCTGGAACAGGACGGCCGCCCCCAGGCCGGCCGCGCAGACGAGCCCGGCCAGTAGGCCCACGATGAGTCCGGACAGTAGGCCGGACCGCTTATGTGACATCTCAGCCCCCAGAGAGAATGCACGAATTTACATCGACGAGTCGGGCACTTTACTCGAACCCCGCAAAACGTGTCGCATGAACGTCGATTCACATGCTGGTACCTGCAGTGGTCTAAACCAATTTGGGTCGGATAAGGTTCGTGGTTGAGGTTCCAGCCCGCCATCTGCTTCGAGGAGATCGGTTTTCGTGAGCATCCGCGTAGGCGTCAACGGCTTCGGCCGCATCGGCCGCAACTTCTGGCGCGCTGTCGCCGCCAGCGGCAAGGACATCGAGATCGTCGCGGTCAACGACCTGACCGACACCGCGACGCTCGCTCATCTGCTGAAGTACGACAGCATTCTCGGCCGCCTTCCGTACGAGGTGAAGGCCACGAGTGACGAGATCACCGTCGATGGCAAGGCGATCAAGGTGTTCGCGGAGCGCGACCCGGGCAAGCTGCCCTGGGGCGACCTCGGCGTCGACGTCGTGGTGGAGTCGACCGGTCTGTTCACCGACGCCACCAAGGCCAGGGTGCACGCCGACAACGGCGCGAAGAAGGTCATCATCTCCGCCCCGGCGAAGAACGAGGACGTCACCGTCGTCATGGGCGTCAACGACTCCGCCTACGACCCGGCCAAGCACACGATCGTCTCCAACGCCTCCTGCACCACCAACTGCCTGGCTCCGATGGCGAAGGTCCTCCACGACACCTTCACCATCGAGAAGGGTCTGATGACCACCATCCACGCCTACACGCAGGACCAGAACCTGCAGGACGGCCCGCACAGCGACCTGCGCCGCGCCCGCGCCGCCGCGCTCAACGTGGTGCCCACCTCGACCGGCGCGGCCAAGGCCATCGGCCTGGTCCTGCCCGAGCTGAAGGGCAAGCTCGACGGCTTCGCCATGCGCGTGCCGATCCCCACGGGCTCGGCCACCGACCTCACCGTCGAGGTCGGCCGCGAGGTCACCGTCGAGGAGGTCAACGCCGCGGTCAAGGCCGCCGCCGAGGGCCCGCTCAAGGGCATCCTCAGCTACACCGAGGACGAGATCGTCTCCTCCGACATCGTGACCGACCCGGCGTCCTGCATCTTCGACGCCGGCCTCACCAAGGTCATCGGCAACCAGGTCAAGGTCGTCGGCTGGTACGACAACGAGTGGGGCTACTCCAACCGCCTCGCCGACCTGATCGAGCTGGTGGGCCGGGGTCTGTAAGTGCCGATGCCTCTGATTCCGGGGCCGACGCGTACACATCGGGCACCTCGGGGCGCGCGCCTTGCGCGTCCCGCGAAAACAGGAGCAGGAGCATGCGCACGCTCGACGATCTCGACGTGAAGGGGCGGCGCGTGCTCGTACGCGCCGACCTCAACGTCCCCCTCGACGGGGAGACGATCACCGACGACGGCCGCATCCGCGCGTCGGTGCCGACGATCAGGACCCTGCTCGACCGGGGCGCCAAGGTCGTCGTCTGCGCCCACCTGGGCAGGCCCAAGGGCCGGGTCAACCCGGAGTTCTCGCTCGGGCCCGTGGCGCGGCGGCTCGGCGAGCTGCTCGGCCAGGACGTCGCCTTCGCCGCCGACGTGGTGGGCGAGAGCGCGCGCGGCACGGTCGACGCGCTCCAGGACGGCGAGGTGGCCCTGCTGGAAAACCTGCGCTACGAGCCCGGCGAGGAGTCCAAGGACGACGCCGAGCGGGGCGCGTTCGCCCAGAAGCTGGCCGGGCTGGCCGAGCTGTACGTGGGCGACGGGTTCGGCGCGGTGCACCGCAAGCACGCCAGCGTCTACGACGTGCCCCGGCTGCTGCCGCACGCGGCGGGCGGGCTGGTCGAGGCCGAGGTCGCGGTGCTGCGCAGGCTCACCGAGGACACCGAGCGCCCCTACGTGGTGGTGCTGGGCGGGGCCAAGGTCTCCGACAAGCTCGGCGTCATCGCCAACCTGCTGACCAAGGTCGACCGGCTGCTGGTCGGCGGCGGCATGGCCTACACCTTCCTCAAGGCCCAGGGGTACGAGGTGGGCCGGTCGCTGCTCCAGGAAGACCAGCTCGACCAGGTGCGCGGCTTCCTCGACGACGCGGCGCGGCGCGGCGTCGAGATCGTGCTGCCGGTCGACGTGCTGGCGGCGGTGACGTTCGCGGCCGACGCCGAGCACGACGTGGTCGCGGCCACGGCCATCCCGGCCGACCGGGAGGGCCTCGACATCGGGCCGAGGACGCGCGAGCTGTTCGCCGCCAAGCTGGCCGACGCCAGGACCGTGTTCTGGAACGGGCCGATGGGCGTGTTCGAGTTCGACGCGTTCTCCGGCGGCACCAGGGCGGTGGCCGAGGCGCTGCTCGCCCGCACCGGCGACGGGGGCGCGTTCACCGTGGTGGGCGGTGGCGACTCCGCGGCGGCCGTACGCAGGCTGGAACTTCCCGAGGACGGTTTCTCGCACATCTCCACCGGTGGCGGGGCCAGCCTCGAATACCTTGAGGGGAAGACCCTTCCCGGACTCGCGGCCCTGGAGGACTGAGGTGACGAAGACCGAGGCGACGAAGGCCGAGGCGACGCGGCGCAAGCCGCTCATGGCCGGCAACTGGAAGATGAACCTCAACCACCTCGAGGCCATCGCGCTGGTCCAGAAGCTGGCCTTCGCGCTCAACGACAAGGACTTCGACAAGGTCGAGGTCGCCGTCCTGCCGCCCTTCACCGACCTGCGCAGCGTCCAGACCCTGGTCGACGGCGACAAGCTGCGGATCGTCTACGGCGCCCAGGACCTGTCGCAACACGACGGCGGCGCCTACACCGGTGAGGTGTCGGGCGCGATGCTGGCCAAACTGGGCTGCACGTTCGTGGCCGTCGGCCACTCCGAGCGCCGCCAGTACCACGGCGAGGACGACGACCTCGTCAACGCCAAGGTGCAGGCGGCCTACCGCCACTCGCTGACGCCCATCCTGTGCGTCGGCGAGGGCCTGTCGGTCCGTCAAGAAGGCGGCCACATCGCGCACAGTCTCGGCCAACTCGACGGCGCGCTGCGCAAAATCAGCGCCGAGCAGGCAAAATCGATAGTGGTGGCCTACGAGCCGGTGTGGGCGATCGGCACCGGCGAGGTGGCCACCCCGGAGGACGCCCAGGAGGTGTGCGGAGCGCTGCGGGTCAGACTCGCTGAGCTCTACGACCCCGAAGTGGCCTCCGGGATCCGTATCCTTTACGGTGGCTCGGTCAAGCCGGGGAACATCGCGGGGATCATGGCTCAGCCGGATGTCGACGGCGCACTCGTGGGTGGTGCCAGCATCGACGCCGGGGAGTTCACGAAGATCTGCCGATTCTCCGATATGACCGGCTAACTGAGTCGTTCTGGGGGTGCGACTTGACATCAGGCCGTACCCTCAGAAGGCAAGTTTGAATCGTCACGCGTAACAGAGCATTGAAGGAACAGGCATACCGTGGAAATCGGAATCTCCATCGCCCTCATCCTGGCGAGCCTTCTCATGATCCTGCTCGTCCTGCTCCACAAGGGTAAGGGTGGTGGCCTGTCTGACATGTTCGGCGGCGGCTTCTCGTCGAACTTCGGTGGTTCCTCGGTGGTGGAGCGCAACCTCGACCGGCTGACCGTCATCACGGGCACGATCTGGTTCGTCTGCATCATCGCTCTCGGCCTGCTCATGAGGCCCTGAGCAACAAGTCAACGCGTGACAGTGATTCTCCCCCCGTGTCCGTACGCGGGGCGATCGAGCGAGGAGTTCATCCGTGGGTAGTGGCAACGCGATCCGTGGCAGCCGAGTCGGCGCCGGCCCGATGGGGGAGGCCGAGCGCGGCGAGGCGGCTCCGCGAGTGCGGGTCTCGTTCTGGTGCGCCAACATGCACGAGACGCGCCCCAGTTTCGCCAGCGACGCGGCGGTCCCCGAGTTGTGGGACTGCCCTCGTTGCGGCCTCCCAGCCGGACAGGACGAGGGGGCCCCGCCTGCCCCGCCGAAGAACGAGCCGTACAAGACGCACCTGGCCTACGTGAAGGAGCGCCGGAGCGACAAGGACGGCAAGGCGATCCTCGAGGAGGCACTGGAACGCCTGCGCAACAACAAGTCCCCCTGGTAGCGGTGTGCAGGGCGAAGGGGCCTCGGGTTCTCCGAGGCCCCTTCGCCGTGCCTACCGGCTCTCGTGCACGACCTCGCCGTCCACGAACGTCATGCGCGCCCGGGTCGTCCAGATCTCACCCGGCGGGAGATCGAACGGGTCGCGGTCCAGCACCACCAGGTCGGCAGGCCGGCCCGGCTCCACGGCCCCTGCGGGCGAGCGGTTGACCCAGGCCGAGCCCGCCGTGTACGCGGTCATGGCCGTGGCCAGGTCGATGCGCTGACCGGGCAGGAACGGGGTCTGCGCGGTCGGGTAGCCCGCGTGCACCGAACCACCCGGCTCGGTGCGGTTGACGGCGACGTGCATGCCCTGCAGCGGGTCGGCGTTCGAGACCGGCCAGTCGCTGCCGGCGCAGAACCGGGTGCCACGGGCCAGCAGGTCCGCGAACGGATACTGCCACGACGAGCGCGGCTCCCCGAGATAGGGCAGCGTCAGCTCGTCCATCTGGGCGTGGTGCGTGGCCCACAGCGGCTGCAGGTTGGCCGTGACGCCCAGGGCGGCGAAGCGCGGCACGTCGGAGGGCTCGATGATCTGCAGGTGGGCGATGTGGTGGCGGTTGCCGGGGTGGGTGCCCTCGAAGCTGTCGAGCGCCTCGCGCACGGCGCGTTCGCCGATGGCGTGGAAGTGCACCTGGAAGCCGAGCCGGTCCAGCTCGGCGACGTAGCCCCGCAGCTTGGCGGGGTCGACGTACGACAGCCCCGTGCCCCCGCACAGGCAGTACGGCTCCAGCGTCGCGGCCGTGAAGTTCTCGGTGATGCCGTCCTGCATGATCTTGACGGAGGTGGCGCTGAACCGGTCGAGCCCCTCGGCCGAGGCCCGGCGGGCCACCAGGTCCTCGATCTGGTCCAGGCCGCGCGTGCGGTCCCACCACAGGGCGCCCACCACGCGGGCCCGCAGCAGGCCGGAGCGGGCCGCCGCCAGGTAGGTGGGCAACTGGTCGTCGGAGCCGGCGTACGAGCCCACGATGGCGTCCTGCCAGCCGGTGATGCCCAGCGAGAACAGATGCCGCTGCGCGTCGGCCAGCGCGTCCTCCAGGTCCTGGGCGGTGGGGCGGGGGGTGAGCAGGCCGACCAGGTCCATCGCGCCCTCGTGCAGGACGCCGGTGGGGGCGCCGTCCGCGTCGCGCTCGATCCGGCCGTCGGCGGGGTCGGGGGTGTCGCGGGTGATCCCGGCCCGGTCGAGGGCGCGGGTGTTGACCCAGGCGGCGTGGTGGTCGCGCTGGATCAAATAGGCGGGACGGTCGAGGAAGTCGATCTGGTCGCGGTGGGGGAGACCGCCCGGGAATGCCGCCATGTCCCAGCCGCCGCCATCAATCCACTCCTTATCTGGATTTTTCGCGGCATAGTCAGAGATCTTTTCTCTATAAGCGTCCAGGCCGAAATCTTCGGCCAAATCGCACTTCGCGCGTTCCAGGCCCGCCTGAACCGGATGCAGGTGCGCGTCCGTGAATCCCGGCGCCAGCAGCCCGCCGTCCAGATCGACCGTCTCGTGGGCCTGCCGCGCCAGCTCCCGCTCCTCGCCCACGGCGGCGATCACACCGTCGCGCACCAGTACGGCCTCGGCCACGACGCCCCGCGGGGTGAAGGCACGGCCGCCCCGGAAGAGGATGTTCATGAATGTTCCTTTCTCACGGTCGCCTCATCATCCCGCCCCTCGTCAGTGACCCGTGATCAGATCGGCGAAGCGGGCCAGCACCGACGTGCGCGGCCTGCCGCGCTCACGGTGGTCGGCCATCCGGTAGAGGCGGTACATCGAGTGCACGCCCAGCCAGCGCAGCGGCTCGGGCTCCCACGGGCGCACCCGGCGGCCCACCCACGGCAACGCGGTCAGCTCCGACGTCTCGCCCAGGATCAGGTCACGCAGGGTACGGCCGGCCAGGTTCGTGGTGGTCACGCCGTGGCCGGTGTAGCCGCCCGCCCAGCCCAGGCCGGTGGCCGGGTCCACGTGCACGGTCGAGCACCAGTCGCGCGGCACGCCCAGCACGCCCGACCAGGCGTGCGCGACCGAGGACGAGCGGGCGGCCGGGAAGAAGTCGGTCAGCAGCCCCCACAGGGCCTCGACGGTCCACTCGTGGGTGTGGCCGCGCGCGTCCACCCGCGAGCCGTACAGGTACGGCCGGCCACGCCCGCCGAAGGCGATGCGGTCGTCGGCCGTGCGCTGGGCGTACATGTAGTAGTGGGCCAGGTCGCCGAGCAGTTCGGCGCCCTGCCAGCCGACCTCGTCCCAGAACGACGGGGGGAGGGGCTCGGTGACGATCATGGAGCTGTTCATCGGCAGCCACTGGCGGCGCAGGCCGGGCAGGCGGGCCGTGAAGCCCTCCGTCGCGCGGATCACGTGGCCGGCCGAGACCGTGCCGTACGGGGTGACCGCCCGGTGGGGGACGATCTGGGTCACGGGGGTGCGTTCGTAGACGGTGACGCCGAGGTCGCGTACGGTCCTGGCCAGGCCCTGGGCCAGCTTGGCCGGCTGGATGCGGGCGCAGTGGGGGCTCCAGGAGGCCGTCAGCGCGCCGGACACGCGTACGTGGTCCATGGGGTCGACCAGCCGCAGATCGGCCTCCTCGATGCCCCAGGAGCGGGCGGAGGCCAGGTCCAGGCGCAGGCGGGCGGCCTGGGCGGGGGTGCGGGCCACGTTCAGCACGCCGCCCTTGACCAGGTCGCAGTCGATGGACTCCCGCTCGCAGACCGCGATGACCTCGTCGATCGAGGCGTACATCTCGCGTTGCAGCCGCCGTGCGCCCGCGCCGTAGCGTTCGTGCGAGCCGGCCAGGTCGCCGGTCAGCCAGCCGCCGTTGCGCCCGGACGCCCCGAACCCGGCGAACTCCTGCTCCAGCAGCACGACGTTCAGCGACGGGCGGGCCCGCTTGAGGTAGTACGCGGTCCACAGGCCCGTGTAACCGGCGCCGACGATCGCCACGTCGGCCTGGATGTCGCCGTCGAGCCGGGGGCCGGGGGCGGGCTGGCCGGAGGACCGGTACCAGAAGGAGACGTCGCCGTTCACGTACCCGGACGACAAGGGAACACGTGCCTTCATAGCGACATATCCTCCTATATCCGGATAAGTCGCCGCATCATGCGACGAAATACGCAATGTAAACACGTCGGTAGCGGGCGTGTAACAGAGGCGCGGCACGCTGGAGCGCATGGGATTCCTGCGCATCCGCACCACGGTGGACGAGCGGCCCGGCCGGCTGGCCTCGCTGGCCTCGGCCCTGGCCGCCAAGGGCGGCAACATCCTCGGCCTGAGCGTGCAGTCCGACGCCGACGGCACCGTCGACGAGTTCGTGGCCGACATCCCCGCCAACCCCGAGACCGTGCGCGAGGCCCTGGAGGCGGCCGGGGGCCGCCGCGTCCAGGTGGTGCCGGCCACCGCCCACGAGCTGACCGACGAGCCCACCAGGGCGCTGCTGCTGGCCTCCCGGCTGCGCGCGATGCCGTGGCGGCTGCCCGAACTGCTCGCCGAGTTGCTGCGGGCGGACGACGCCCGCTGGGTCTATGGTGAGGCCGTGAGCGATCTTCCCGACCCGACCCGGCTGGTCGTGCCCGTCGCGGCCAGGCGCGCGGTCCGGCTGCGCCGCGCCGGGCTGCCCTTCACGCTGACCGAGGCGGCCAGGGCGGCCTCGTTCGCCCGTCTGGCCCAGCCCGCCACCGAGCAGGCCGCCGCCGAACGCGGCGTCAAGCTCGCCGACGGCGTCGAGGTCACCGTGCGCCCGCTCACCTCGATCTACCGCGAGGCCGTGCGCGACCTGCACGACAGGTGCTCGCCCGAGTCGCGCAGGTTCCGCTACTTCACCTCGATGCCCGCGCTGCCGCCGCGCATGTTCGACCGGCTGTGCGACAGGAGCCGGGGATACTCGCTGGTCGCGGGGCACGACGGGCAGGTCGTGGCGATGGCCAGCCTCATGTTCACCCCCGACCCGGGCATCGCGGAGATGGCCTTCCTGGTCGAGGACCGCTGGCAGGGGCGCGGTCTGGGCGCGGCGATGGCCAGGACGCTCGTACGCGCGGCCCGCGACCTCGGATACGCCGAGGTCAGGACCACGATGCTGGCCGACAACGCCCGGATGCGGCGGCTGCTGGTCTCGCTGGGCGCCACCCTCGGCTACACCGAGGACCCGGGAGTGGTCGAGTCGCGGCTGCCGGTCGGCGCGCTGGTGTCAGCCTAGGGCCGCGTCGTTCCCCGGCTCGCCGGCGTCCTTCCCCGGCTCTTCTGCCGGGGGGTCCGCCCGCTTGATGCCCAGGTGGCGTTCGATGCGGTCGAGGCTCTCCTGGATCTGCGCGAGCCGATCGCCCAGCGCGGGGCCGCCGGCGAAGAACATCTCCGACTGACGGTCCCTGGGCCCGCGGCCCACGCGGTCGAGCACGCGCTGGCGTACGTCCGGCAGGTCCGCCCCCGCGTCCCTGATCGCCAGCGCGGCCAGGCCCTCGCCCTCCTTGATCAGGCCGAGCAGGATGTGCTCGGTGCCGATGTAGTTGTGGCGCAGTTGCAACGCCTCGCGCAACGACAGCTCCAGGACCTTCTTGGCCCGCGGGGTGAACGGGATGTGGCCGCTGGGCGGCTCGGCGCCGCGGCCCACCGCCCGCTCGACGAACGCGCGTACGTGGTCGAGTTCCACGCCGCACCCGTCGAGCACGAGTGAGGCCATCCCCTCGCCTTCTCCGATGAGACCGAGCAGCAGGTGTTCCGTGCCGATGTAGTCGTGGTGCAACGTCCGCGCCTCCTCCTGGGCGAGGACGACTACCCTGCGTGCACGGTCGGTGAAGCGTTCGAACACCGGGGGGCCTCCTGTTCGGCTGGCGCTCCCTCCACTATGCGCTAGAAAACCGGGCATGTGGGGTATTTGACCTGTGTGGATCTTGACGAGGTGGCGGATCGCCTCTATGCGCTGCCGCCGTCCGAGTTCACCGCCGCGCGTACGGCGGAGGTCCGGGCGGCCAGGGACGCGGGCGACGCGGGGCTCTCGCGCGAGATCGCGAAGCTCCGCAGGCCGACGGTGTCCGCCTGGGCCGTGAACCGGCTCTCCCGTGAGCATCCCGGTGAGCTGGCCGAACTGCTCGACGTGGGCGAGCGGCTGCGGGCGGCCTGGCAGGAGCAGGACGCGGGCGAGCTGGCCGAGCTGACCCGGCGCAGGGGCGAGGTGACCGGGAAGGTGGGCCGCCTGGCCCGTCGGTTCGCGGGCCTGTCGCCCGCGGCGGCGACCGAGGTGGACCAGACCCTGGACGCCGCCGTCGTGGACGCCGCGGCCGCCGCCGAGGTGCGCCGCGGCCACCTGACGAAACCGCTGCACTACAGCGGATTCGCCCCCGCCCCCATCACGCGTGAGCCCTCCGCCCCGAGGCGGCGCAGGACCACCGAGGCCGCGGACCGGGCAGCGGCGGACGAAACAGCTAAGAACGCGGGCCGGGCAGCGGCGGACAAAGCAGCCAAAGCAGCCGAGGACGCGGCCGTCGAGGCCAGGCGGCGGGAGGAGGCCGAGGCCAGGAGGGTCAGGGAGCGCGAGGAGGCGCGGGCGGCCCACCGGGAGTGGCGCGCGGCCCTGGACGCGGCCCAGCGAGAGCACGACGAGCGCGCGGAGCGGGTGGACGCGCTGGAGAAGAAGCTGGCCAAGGCCCGCAGGAGGCTCGAAGCAGCCCGGCAGCGCCTGGAGGTGACGCGGCGGGAGGAGCGCCA
Source organism: Nonomuraea sp. NPDC051298 (assembly GCF_055586305.1). NCBI lineage: Bacteria > Bacillati > Actinomycetota > Actinomycetes > Streptosporangiales > Streptosporangiaceae > Nonomuraea > Nonomuraea sp. NPDC051298. The sequence goes on along the minus strand of NZ_JBVJIM010000012.1, from coordinate 297,115 downwards.
GGCCCGGCTGCGCCTGGAGCGATGAGGTATGGTGTACGAAACGGTTTCGTACACCTGGAGCGTAGATGACCACCTGGACCCCTGACTCCATGCCGGACCTCACCGGCAAGGCCGCCATCGTGACCGGCGCCAACAGCGGCATCGGCCTGCCCACCGCGCTCGAACTGGCCCGGCACGGCGCGCACGTCACCGTGGCGGCGCGCGACCCGGGCAAGGGCGCGGAGGCGGTCGCGCGCATCAGGAACGCCGTGCCGGGCGCCCAGGCCGAGTACGGACGGCTCGACCTGTCGGACCTGGCCTCGGTCCGGCGGTTCGCCGAGGGCGTGCGGAAGGTGGACCTGCTGGTCAACAACGCCGGCATCGCCATGGTCCCCAGGCGCGAGACCAAGGACGGCTTCGAGCTGCAGTTCGGCACCAACCACCTGGGCCACTTCGCGCTGACCGGGCTGCTGCTGCCGCTGCTGACGGCCGCGCCGGGCGCCCGCGTGGTGACCGTCTCCAGCGACGCGCACGCCATGGGCCGGATCGACTTCGACGACCTGGCGCTGGAGCGCGGCTACGGCCGGATGTCCGCGTACGGGCGCTCCAAGCTCGCCAACCTGCTGTTCGCGCTGGAGTTGCAGCGGCGGGCCGAGCGGGCGGGCGCGGACCTGAGGAGCACGGCCGTCCACCCCGGCATGACGGCCACGGCGATCGTCAGGCTGGGGCCGTTCCAGCCGCTGCTGCGCCTGGTCATGAAGTCGGCCGCGGCGGGCGCCGTGCCCTCGCTGTACGCCGCCGCCTCGCCCGACGTCCACGGCGGCGAGTTCCTCGGGCCCGGGCCCAAGCGGCTCCAGCCGTCGCAGGCGGCCCGCTCCGAGGACCTGGCCGCGCGCCTGTGGAATGTGTCGGAGGAGCTGACGGGCGTACGATTCGACAAGTTCGCCAACCGTTAGCCAGAAGGACGTGCACGTGGCTCCACTCGACCCTGAGCGCGACAGGGCCATCCTCGACGCCACGATGGAGCTGCTGTCGGAGGTCGGCTTCGACCGGATGACGGTCGACCAGATCGCCAAGCGCGCCAAGGCGAGCAAGGCCACCATCTACCGGCGCTGGGCGGGCAAGTCCGAGCTGGTGGTCGACGTCATCTGCCGACGCTTCGACATGGACCTGCCGCCGGGCGAGGACACCGGCTCGCTCCGCGGCGACCTGGCCGCCCTCTTCCGCGGCCTGTGCGAGTCGGTCGAGCGCAAGCACACGCTCGTCATCGGGCTGTCCTCGACGCTGGTGTCCAACCAGGAGCTGGCGCGCACGCTGCGCGCCCACATGCCCGCCAAGGACCTCGGGGAGGTGGGCGCGCTGCTGGCGCGGGCCGTCGAGCGGGGCGAGCTGGCCGGGCCGGTCGATCCCGGGCGGCTGTTCGGGGTGGCCGAGGCGCTGGTGTGGCACCGCATGATCTTCACGGGGCCGCCGTTCGGCGAGCCGTTCGTGGCGGAGTCGGTGGACGGCGTGCTGATGCCGCTGGTGCGCGCCTGGGCGGGATAACGCTGGGCCGGGCAGACGGCGGCCCGGCGAAGGATCGCGCGGGCGGGGGCGGCCCCCGGAGGATCGCGCGGGTGAGATCGGCTAAGGGCGGGTCGCGCGGGCGAGGTAGGCGCAGACGGGGAAGCCGTCGCGCTCGTAAGGGGCCGCGAGCCTGAGATAGTGGCTCCTGATGCGCTCCACGACCTGCGGCGGCTGGCGCGCGATCACCTCGAACCTGGGCCCGCCCGCCTGCACGACATCGGTCCACCAGGACGCGAGATCGACCCGGTGGCGCCACCTGACCGTCTCCACGGCGGCCTCGCCGAACCCCGCCCCGCCCAGCAGCACGGTGAAGCGCTGCGGGGTCTCGTGGGCCGTGAAGGGGCGCGGCGGGGGATCGTAGGGGACCTCCGCGGCGGTGATGGCCTCGGCGAACACGTCGGTGGCCGTCATCTCACCGGACTTCCACCAGGTCAGGGCGATCGCCCCGCCCGGACGCAGCACGCGGTGCAACTCGCGGAGCGCCTCGGTCGCGTCGGGCACGTGGTTGATGATGAAATTTCCCGCTATCGCGTCGAACTGCGCGTCCTCGAACGGAAGCTCCGGCAGCGCCGCCAGCCGGGTGGTCGCGTACGGATGGCGGCGGACGGCCAGCTCCAGCATCGCCGGATCGGCGTCGACCGCGGTCACCTCGGCGCCCAGCGCGAGCGCCGCCGCCGTCACCACTCCCGTGCCGCAGCCCACGTCGAGCAGGTGCGGGGCGCGGCCCCGGCAGGCCGAGGCCAGGAGCGGGCCGACGGTGTGGGAGCTGAGATGGGCGAAGCCGCGATCGTACGCTTCCGCGTTGGTCATCGAGCCAGCCTAACCCAGCCCCCGAATCTGACAACCTCCTGTGAGATTACCCCTCAAGGCCCAATTTTTGGGGAAATGCCGCCCCGAAGGGCGGTGCGGCCGACTGGACCCGTCCGCCGGGCCGCGATCCCAGGAACTCCGCTCAGGGGGAGGCGATACGTCCCAGCTCCGGCGGAATCTTGCTCGCCGCCGCCCGGTCCAGCAGGAACAGCGTCCGCCCCCGCCCCCGGGCCCCGGCCGCCGGCACCTGCACGGGGCCCGAGTCCGACAGCGCCAGCCGGACCGCGCCCGACTTCTCCGCCCCGGCCGCCACCACCCACACCTCGCGGGCCGACTGGATGGCCGGCAGCGTCAGCGAGATGCGGGTCGGCGGCGGCTTCGGCGAGCCGTGCACCGCCACCACCGGGCGCGTGTCGTACAGCGCGGGCAGCCCTGGGAACAGCGAGGCCACGTGGGCGTCCGGGCCCATGCCGAGCAGCATCACGTCGAAGCTCGGCACCGGCCCGTGGTCCTCAGGACGGGCGGCCCCGCGCAGCTCGGCGGCGTAGGCGTCGGCCGACTCCTCCGCCGTCATCCCCGAGTCGGGGCCGCGCATGACGTGCACCCGGGCGGGATCGAGGTCCACGTGGTCGAGCAGGGCCTCGCGGGCGCCGGTCTCGTTGCGCTCCTTGTCGCCGTCGGGCACGAACCGCTCGTCGCCCCACCACACGTCCAGACGCTGCCAGTCGACGGCGTCGCGGGCGGGGGTGGCGGCGATGGCCGCCAGCGTGGCGGTGCCGACGGTGCCGCCCGTGAGCACGATCGAGGCGGAGCCCTTGGCCGACTGCACGTCGACCAGCCGTGTGATGATCCGCGCCGCCACGGCCTTGGCGAGGACGTCGGCGTCGCGGTGCACGACGATGCTGGGCACGCTCACTCTGGTCATCCCTTGTACGTCCTCGCGAACCGCTTGACCGCGGCCTCGTAGATCTCGTCGGTGTCGAGCCTGCGCAGCTCCTCGGCCATCAGCTCGGAGGTGTGCCGCCTGGCCAGGGCCACGTTCCTGTCGGGCTGGCCGGGCCGGGAGAGCTTGGCCAGGCGGGCGTCGGTGCGGACCACCGCCAGCTCGCCCTCCCCGAGCTGCAGCCGCACGGCCGTCAGCCCAGGCCCGGACGACTCGGCGACCTTGATCGGCGCACCGAGCCGCTCCGACAGCCAGGCGGCCAGCAGCGGCGCGCTCGGGTGGCCCGCGGCGGCCTCCACGACCCCCTTGCGCACCTTGCCCACCGGCTGGTCGAACGCGGCCGCCAGCAGGCTGCGCCACGGCGTCAGCCGGGCCCAGGCCAGGTCGGTGTCACCGCGGGCGTAGCCCTTGGCCCGGATGACCAGCGACTTGACGCCGCCGTCGTCGAAGCCCTTGGCGTCGGTGATGCGCCGCTGCGCCAGCGCTCCGATCGCGTCCTTGGCCGGCGCGTCGGGGGCCGCGCCCGGCCACCAGGCCACGACCGGCGTGTCGGGCAGCAGCAGCGGGCTGACCACGGAGTCGGCGTGCTCGGTCAGCTCGCCGTACAGGCGCAGCACGACCACCTCGCCGGGCGTGTTCTCCCCGATCCGCAGCTCGGCGTCGAGCCGGATGGGCTCGTCCTCCTCGCGCTTGATCACCACGATGATGCGCGACGGGTGCTCGCGCGCCGCCTCGGTGGCCGCGCGCAGCGCGTCGTACTGGTGGCGCTCCTCGCTGACCACGACGAGCGTCAGCACCATGCCGATGGCCGGGGCGCCCATCTGGTGACGCAGGTGCGTGAGCTGCGCCGAGATCTTGCCGGCCGTCGTGTCGGTCAGCATGAACGTGGTCATCTAGAGTCTCCTCCACACCCGGCCGTCGCGGGCCATCATCGCGTCGGCCGACTCCGGCCCCCACGAGCCCGACTCGTACGCCTCCGGCTGGCCCTGCGTGGCCCAGAACTCCTCGATCGGGTCGAGGATCTTCCACGACAGCTCCACCTCCCGCTGGTGCGGGAAGAGCGGCGGGTCGCCGATCATCACGTCGAGCAGCAGCCGCTCGTACGCCTCCGGCGACGACTCCAGGAACGACTCACCGTAGGCGAAGTCCATGGAGACGTCGCGCACCTCCATCTGCGTCCCCGGCACCTTCGAGCCGAAGCGCACCGTGATGCCCTCGTCGGGCTGGACCCGGATGACCAGCGCGTTCTGGCCGAGGATCTCGGTGTCGTCCTTGCTGAAGGGCAGGTGCGGCGCCCGCTGGAACACCACGGCCACCTCGGTCACCCGGCGGCCCAGGCGCTTGCCGGTGCGCAGGTAGAACGGCACCCCGGCCCAGCGCCGGTTGGCGATCTCCAGCTTGACCGCCGCGTAGGTCTCGGTGGTGGACTCGGGCGAGATGCCCTCCTCCTGGAGGTAGCCGACGACCTTCTCGCCGCCCTGCCAGCCCGCCGCGTACTGGCCGCGCGCGGTGTTGAGCCCCAGGTTGGCCGGCAGCCGTACGGCCTTGAGCACCTTCTCCTTCTCCCGCCGCAGCGCGGAGGCGTCGAAGGAGGTCGGGTCCTCCATCGCGACCAGCGCGAGGAGCTGGAGCAGGTGGTTCTGGATCACGTCGCGGGCCGCGCCGATGCCGTCGTAGTAGCCCGCGCGCCCCCCGATGCCGATGTCCTCGGCCATCGTGATCTGCACGTGGTCGACGTAGCTGCGGTTCCAGATGGGCTCGTAGAGGTTGTTGGCGAACCTCAGCGCCATGATGTTCTGGACGGTCTCCTTGCCCAGGTAGTGGTCGATCCTGAAGATCGAGCTCTCCGGGAAGGCCGAGGTGGTGATCTCGTTCAGCTCGTGGGCCGACTGCAGGTCGTGCCCGAACGGCTTCTCGATCACCACCCGCCGCCACGAGCCCTCGGGCGCGTCGGACAATCCCGTGCGCTTGAGCTGCTCCACCACCACAGGGAAGAACTTCGGCGGCACCGACAGGTAGAAAGCGTAGTTTCCGCCGGTGCCCCGGGTCTCGTCGATCTCGGCCAACGCCATGGCCAGCGCGTCGAACGCCCCGTCGTCCGAGAACTCGCCGGGGACGAAATGGATGCCCTCGCAGATCTGCTTCCAGACCTCCTCGCGGAAGGGCGTCCGCGCGTGCGCCTTGACGGCGTCGTGCGTCAACCGGGCGAAATCCTGGTCCTTCCAGTCACGCCGGGCGAACCCGACCAGCGAGAAGCCGGGCGGCAGCAACCCCCGGTTCCCCAGGTCGTAAATCGCCGGCAGCAGCTTGCGCTTGGCCAGGTCACCCGTCACGCCGAACAACACCAACACGCACGGCCCCGCCACCCGCGGCAGCCGCTTGTCGCGCGGATCGCGCAGCGGGTTGGCGGCCTCCACCTCCATGGTGGTGGCTGTGCCCGCGACGGCCGCCGCCACGGTGGCGGCCTCCTCCGCGGGCGCTGCCGGGTCAGTCATCTCAAACCTCCTGTGCGGCTGCGAGCAAACGCGCGACTCCCGCCACGCGGTCGGTCAAATGCAGGCGTACGGCCGGCCGCCCCCGGGTCTCCAGCGCCCCCAGGTCGCCGAGCGCCTGGGCGAGCTGCAGCCGCCCCAGCGTGTACGGCCTGCCGGGAACGGCGACGTCGTCGCCCACCGCCCCGGTGATCTGCAGGAACACCCCGTTCTGCGGCCCGCCCTTGTGGTATTGCCCCGTCGAGTGCAGATACCGCGGCCCCCACCCGAACGTCACCGGCCGGTCGGTACGCAGCGCGAGCAGCGCCCGCAGCGTCGTCGGATCGGCCATCATCCAGGCGTCGGTCATCTGCTCGAAGTCGGCCCCCTCCGGCACCGGCGCGTCGAAGGCCGCCAGCCGGTCGAGATAGGCCATGATCGCCAGATAGCCGTCACCCGGGATCGCGTGCAGCAGCTCGGCGAACAGGCCGGGCAGGTCGGTGGCCGTCGCCGCGGCGTACGCCTCGACCGGCCCGTCCACGAACGACGGCGCGCCGGTCGGCAGGTCGGGCAGGGACAGCAGGGCCACGGTGTTGTCCTTCGACTCGGCCACGCTGGGCTGGTCGAAGGGGTCGATCCTGAGCAGGTGGCCGGCGATCGCGGTGGCGTACTCCCAGACCAGGAACTGCGCGCCCAGCGGCCCGTCCACCCGCACGTCGCCGACGTCGGACCCGATCGCCACGACCAGCTCGTCGCCGGTGCCGTTGGGGTCGGCGCCGACGACCGGCAGGATCCCCCTGCCCTGCTTGCCGGTGGACTCGGCCACGAGCTGCTCGATCCAGTCGGGCAGCCCGTTGATCGGCGAGAGCTGGTCTTCCAGCACCAGTTTGTCGCGCCCGGCCAGCGCCGCGCCGCCGAGCGCCGCGCCCAGGTCGAGCCCGGGGTTGCCGCTGTCGCGCGACAGCAGCGGCAGCACCTCCGCCGCGTCGTCGAGCAGCCGCGCCACGTCCGCGCCGGCCAGCGCGCCGGGCACCAGCCCGAACGCCGACAGCGCCGAGTAGCGCCCGCCCACGTCGGGGGCGGCGAGCACGAGGCGGTGGCCGCCGTCGACGGCCAGCCGCTCCAGCGGCGAGCCGGGATCGGTGACGATCACGATGCGGTCCGCGGGGGCCAGGCCCGCCTCCGTGTAGAGCCGCTCGAAGATGCGCAGGTGGCAGTCGGTCTCCACGGTCGTGCCGCTCTTGCCGGACACGACCACGACCGTGGACTCCAGTCCGCCCGCCAGAGCCCGGCGGACCTGCTCGGGATCGGTCGTGTCGAGCACGGTCAGCGGCACGTCGGCGGTGTCGCAGATGACCTCCGCCGCCAGCGACGAGCCGCCCATCCCGGCCAGGACCACGTTCGTCAGGCCCTCGGCGCGGGCCCACCCGGCGAGCCCGCCCAGCACGGGCAGCAGCTCGCGGGAGGAGCGGGGCAGCGCCAGCCAGCCGAGCCTGGCAGCCGCCTCCGCCTCGGCGTCCTCACCCCACAGCGTGGGGTCGCCGCCGGCGAGCCGCGCGGGCACGCCGTCGGCGACGAGACGCCCCGCGACGGAGGAGGCGGCCGAGGCCACCCCCTCCTCGCGGTAGGACACCTCCATCACGGAACCAGGTTCTTGGTGACGCTCTCGAGCAGCTCGTTCCAGGACGCCTCGAACTTCTCCACGCCCTCCTCCTCCAGCACCTTCACCACGTCGTCGTAGTCGACGCCGGCGTCCTTGAGCGCGGCCATGGTGTTCCACGCCTGCTCGTAGAAGGGACGCACGGTGTCGCCCGAGACGTTGGCGTGGTCGGCCGTGGCGTCGAGCGTCTTCTCCGGCATCGTGTTGACGGTGCCGGGGGCGACGAGCTGGTCGACGTAGAGGGTGTCGGAGTATTCGGGGTTCTTCACGCCGGTCGAGGCCCACAGCGGGCGCTGCGGGCGGGCGCCCGCCTCGCGCAGGCGCTGCCAGCGCTCGGAGTTCATCACGTCCTCGAAGGCCGCGTACGCCAGGCGCGCGTTGGCCACGCCCGCCTTGCCCTTCAGCTCCGGCTTGCCCAGGCCGTCGAGCCGCTTGTCGATCTCGGTGTCGACCCGGCTGACGAAGAACGAGGCCACCGACTCGATCGTGGCCAGGTTGAGGCCCTTGGCCTGCGCGGCCTCCAGACCGGCGAGCCAGGCGTCCATGACCGCGCGGTAACGCTCGAGGGAGAAGATCAGCGTGACGTTGACGCTGATGCCCTCCGACAGCGCCTGCGTGATCGCGGGCAGGCCCTCCAGCGTGGCCGGGATCTTGATGAACAGGTTGGGCCGGTCGACCAGCCACCACAGCGCCCTGGCCTCGGCCACGGTCTTCTCGCTCTCGCGGGCCAGGCGGGGGTCGACCTCCAGCGACACGCGGCCGTCGACGCCGCCCGTGGCGTCGTAGACCGGGCGCAGCACGTCGGCGGCCCAGCGGATGTCGTAGGTGGTGATGGCGCGCACGGCCTCGCCCACCTCGACGCCCCGCACGGCCAGGTCGTGGAGCTGGCTGTCGTAGGCGTCGCCCTTGCCGAGCGCGTTGGCGAAGATCGTCGGGTTGGAGGTCACCCCGACGACGTTCTTCTCGCGGATCAGCCGCTCCAGGTTGCCGCTGCGCAGGCGCTCACGGCTGATGTCGTCGAGCCAGATGGCGACGCCCTGGCCGGACAGCTTGTTGAGGATCTCGCTCATCGCTTCTTCAGTTTCCCGTCGTCTCGCCCTTGTCCTGACCCAGTTTGGCCAGGCTCGCCTTCGCCGCCGCCGCCACCCGCTCCGCCGTCAGCCCGAACTGCTCGAACAACGTCCTGTACGGCGCCGAGGCGCCGAAGTGCTCGAGGCTGACCACTTCGCCGCACTCGCCGACGAACTCGTGCCAGCCGAGCGCGACGCCCGCCTCGACGGCGACCCGTGCCCGGATCGACGAAGGCAGAACCGTCTGCCTGTATGCGGTGTCCTGCCCCTTGAACCACTCGACACACGGCATCGAGACCACTCGCGTCGGGATGCCCCGCGCCTCCAGCAGCTCCCGGCCGCCCACCGCGATCTCCACCTCGCTGCCCGTGGCGATGATGATCACCCGCGGCTGGCCGTCGGACGCCTCGCGCAGCACGTAGCCGCCGCGGGCCACGCCGTCGGCGCTGGTGCCCTCGTAGACCGGCAGGTTCTGCCGCGTCAGCGCCAGCGCGGCGGGACGGTCGGTGTGCTCCAGCACGGCCTTCCAGGCGTGGGCGGTCTCGTTCGCGTCGGCCGGGCGCACCACGTCGAGGCCGGGGATCGCGCGCAGCGCCCACAGGTGCTCGATCGGCTGGTGGGTGGGGCCGTCCTCGCCCAGGCCGATGGAGTCGTGCGTCCACACGTACGTGACGGGCAGCTTCATCAGCGCCGCCAGGCGCACCGAGGGCCGCATGTAGTCGGAGAAGACCAGGAACGTGCCGCCGTACGGGCGGGTGCCGCCGTGCAGGGCGATGCCGTTGAGTATCGCGCCCATGGCGTGCTCGCGGATGCCGAAGTGCAGCGTGCGGCCGTAGCGGTTACCGGGGAACTCCTTGGTCTGGTATTCCTCCGGGATGAAGGACGGCTCGCCCTTCATCGTGGTGTTGTTCGAGTCCGCCAGGTCGGCCGAGCCGCCCCACAGCTCGGGCAGCACCGGCGCCAGCGCGCTGAGCACCTCGCCGGACGCCTTGCGGGTGGCGATCGACGCGCCCGTCTCGAACGACGGCAGCGCGGCGGCCCAGCCCGCCGGCAGCTCGCGCCGGGAGATGCGGTCGAGCTCGGCGGCCCGCTCGGGGCTGGCCAGCCGCCACTCGGCGTAGGTCTTCTCCCACTCGGCGTGGTCGGCGCGGCCGCGCTGGGCGATGCCGCGGGCGTGCTCCAGCACCGCGGCCGGCACGTCGAACGTCTTGGCCGGGTCCATCCCCAGCACTTCCTTGGTGGCGGCGATCTCGGCATCGCCCAGCGCGCTGCCGTGGATCTTGCCGGTGTTCTGCTTGTTGGGGGCGGGCCAGCCGATGATCGTGCGCAGCCGGATGAACGACGGGCGGCCGGTCTCGGCCTTGGCCTCCTGCAACGCGTCGTAGAGGGCCTGGACGTCCTCGACGTATTCGCCGGTGGCCGTCCAGTCGACGCTCTGCGTGTGCCAGCCGTACGCCTCGTAGCGGGCGACCACGTCCTCCGACTTGGCGATCAGCGTGTCGTCCTCGATGGAGATGTGGTTGTCGTCGTAGATGACGACGAGGTTGCCCAGCTTCTGGTGGCCGGCGAGCGCGCTGGCCTCGTGGCTGATGCCCTCCTCGATGTCGCCGTCGCTGACGAAGCACCAGATGTGGTGGTCGAACGGCGAGGAGCCCGGCTCGGCGTCCGGGTCGAACAGGCCGCGCTCGCGGCGGGCCGCCATCGCCATGCCGACCGCGTTGCCCAGCCCCTGGCCCAGCGGGCCCGTCGTGGTCTCGACGCCCGCCGTGTGACCGTGCTCGGGGTGACCCGGCGTGAGGCTGTCCCACTGGCGCAGCCGCCGCAGGTCGTCCAGCGTCAGCCCGTAGCCGGACAGGTAGAGCTGGATGTAGAGAGTCAGGCTGCTGTGGCCGCACGACAGCACGAACCGGTCGCGCCCGAGCCAGCCCGGGTCGGTCGGGTCGTGGCGCAACACGCGCTGGAAAAGCAGGTATGCGGCGGGGGCCAGGCTCATGGCGGTGCCGGGGTGACCCGAGCCCGCCTTCTCCACTGCGTCCATGGCCAGGGCTCGGACGACGTCGACCGCCTTGCTGTCCAGGTCGGTCCATTCAAGGGCTGGCACGAGTTCGGTGCTCAAGTGCTCGATCTCCGGAATCTAGTTGTCATTGGCAGTGCCGGTGGGTCGCCGGCCGGTCGCCCGGCTCGGTCCCGGTTCGGTCGCCCGGCTCGGCCGCCGGTCGCGTGATGGCCCGCACCTACACGGGACCCTAACCGAGTGGGACCGGCGATCGATTCCCATTCCACCCGCGCGTGTCCATGTACGGCGCAAGCCCCCCATTGGCCGGACCGTCCGACCCTGCGACTACAGTTTGTTTGTTCGCAGGGGCGTCACGGCGCCCGCCCATGGATCCGCTCTTATCAGAGGTTACGCGTTGACTCAGCACAGGCTGGAAGCGCCTTGACGGTGCTGGCCAACAGGCAGCCGACGGCCTCGTCACCCCAGGTGAAGGCGCCGCGCTCGATCGGCATGACCATCAGCGCCTACATCGCGCTCACCAAGCCGCGGATCATCGAGCTGCTGCTGATCACGACGTTGCCGGTGATGTTCCTCGCCGCGGGCGGTCTGCCGCCGCTGTGGACGTCGATCGCGGTCATGGTGTTCGGCACCCTGTCGGCGGGCAGCGCCAACGCGCTCAACTGCTATGTGGATCGCGACATCGACCAGAAGATGCGCCGCACCCGCCGCCGGCCGCTGGCCAGGCACCAGGTCTCGCCGCGGGGCGCGCTGGTCTTCGGCGTCGTGCTGGGCGCGCTGTCCACGGCGGGCCTGTGGCTGACCACCAACTGGCTGGCGGCGCTGCTGTCGCTCGGCGCGATCCTGTTCTACGTGCTGGTCTACTCGATGCTCCTCAAGCGGCGCACGGCCCAGAACATCGTCTGGGGCGGCATCGCGGGCTGCATGCCGGTGATGATCGGCTGGGCCGGCATCACCGAGCGTCTCGACTGGGCGCCGCTGGTGCTGTTCGGGGTGGTGTTCTTCTGGACCCCGCCGCACACCTGGACGCTGGCCATGCGCTACAAGGAGGACTACGCGGCGGCCAAGGTGCCGATGCTGCCGGTGGTGGCCACCGAGCGCCGGGTCGTCCTGGAGTCGATCGCCTACACCTGGGCCACCGTGCTGTGCTCGCTGGCGCTGTGGCCGGTGGCCGGCACCACGCTGTTCTACCCGATCGTGGCCGCCGTGCTGGGCGCCATGTGCCTGTGGGAGGTGCACCGCCTGCTGGCCCGGCTCAACGCCGGCAAGAGCGGCGTCGACCTGCGGCCCATGCGGTTCTTCCACTGGTCCAACGCCTACCTCGCGCTGCTGTTCCTCGCGGTGGCGATCGACCCGCTGCTGTCCTGAGCGCCCCGCCCCGCCCTGCCCGCGAACGCCGTGTCCGAATGTCGTGTCCGAATGTCGTGGCCGGACGGTGACGAGTGGCTATCCGCGACGGCCAGCGCCGACCCCGGCACCCTGATCCGTTAAAGTCACCCTATGGCGACCCGTGATCCACGCTGGGTGTTGAAGGACCGCCCGTCGTTCGCGTTGATCATCGGGCTGGTCCTCACCGGCGTGTGCGCTCTGGTCTCGTTCTCCTTCGACGTGATCAACGGCGCGCCGGTGCAGTTCTTCATCGCCCTGGCCCTCGCCCTGGCCCCGGTGCCGCTGCTGCTGGCGGCGGTGCTCGCGCTCGACCGCATGGAGCCGGAGCCGCGCAGCAACCTGATCTTCGCCTTCGCCTGGGGCGCGGGCGTCGCCGTGCTGGTCGCCGGCGTGATCAACTCACTCAACCTGCACTACATCATCGACACCGCCAAGCTGTCGGAGGCCAGCGCGCGCAACATCGCGGCGACCTTCGGCGCGCCGGTCGTCGAGGAGACGATGAAGGGCCTGGTGCTGCTGGGCCTGCTGAAGTTCCGCCGGGCCGAGCTGGACGGGCCGACCGACGGCGTCATCTACGCGAGCATGGTCGGCCTCGGCTTCGCCATGAGCGAGAACGTCAGCTACTACCTCGGCGCGCTGTCCACCTCGGGCGTCAAGGGCCTGGCGGTCACCGTGGTGCTGCGCGGGGTGCTGTCGCCGCTGGCGCATCCGCTGTTCAGCTCCATGATCGGGGTCGCCGTGGCCTACGCGGCCCAGCGGCGCGGGCCCGAGCGGGTGACGTACGTGCTGGTGGGCTGGTCGGCGGCGATGATCCTGCACGGGTTGTGGAACGGTCTCGCCTCCTACGGCGGCTTCCCCGGGCTGGTGGTGGCCTATCTGGCGCTGCTGGTCGTGCTGGTGGTGCTCATCGGCGTGGTGTTCCGCGACCGGCGGCGCATCGTGGCGCTCATCCAGCGCTACCTGCCGCCGTACGAGCCGACCAAGCTGGTCAACGAGGCCGACATCTACATGCTCTCGACGTTCTCCCGGCGCCGCCAGGCCCGGCAGTGGGCCCGCGCCCACGGCGGCAGGCGCGGGCGGCGCGCGATGCGCGACTACCAGCTCGCCGCGACCGAGCTGGGGCTGCTGCACGAGCGGGCGGCCCGCCACATGGTCGACGAGCACACCTTCCACGAGGAGCAGCGGGCGCTGCTGGAGTGCATGAGCACCGCCCGCGCGGACCTTCCTGTGCCGTTGACGCACGCCAGGTCGGTGGCGAGGGGCTCGCCGCCGCCCGGCTACGCGCCCGGCGCGCCGAGCTGACCGGCTGACGGGCTGACGGGCGAGCGGTCAGGCAGGGGGCTGTTCGAGTATGCGGGTGAGCGACACCTCGCGCGGGCCCGGGTAGACCGGCTCGGAGCGCAGGAGCTTGGCGTCGGCGAACGCCTTGACGGTGGCCAGCAGTTCGCGGGCGGCGTAGGCGTACGTGGTCGAGGCCCATCGCCTGGAGGAGTCGTCACCCACGCCGAACGTCTCCAGCCCGGCCGTCCGGCAGAGCGTGACCGCCCTGGGGAGGTGGAACTCCTGGGTCACCACCGTCACCCGCTCGGCCCCGAACACCGTACGCGCCCGCACGCACGAGTCCCACGTGTCGAAACCGGCGTAGTCGAGCACCATCGCGGCGTCCGGCACACCCCTGGCCCGCAGGTAGTCGCGCATGGTGGTGGGCTCGTCGTACTCCTTGCGGCTGTTGTCGCCCGACAGCAGCAGCGCCCGCACCTTGCCCGCCCGGTAGAGGTCGGCGGCGATGTCGAGCCTGCGGGCCAGCATGGGGGTGGGCCGCGTGCCGTACACGCCCGCGCCGAGCACCAGCGCGGCCTGCGCCTCGGGCACCCGGCCCAGCCAGCCCTCGCCGTCGGCCATCGCCCGGTGGCCCGTACTGCTCAGCCAGGCCCACGTCATCGGCGCCAGGGCCAGCACGCTCACCAGCACCAGCCCTTGGTACGCCCGGCGCAGCGCCTTCCGGTCGGGGCGGACTTTTCCCAGCAAATCGCACCCCTTCGGGGCCGGGGGAGTGGCGGACCCAACACCACATACCCTGGCATATCCCGTCAGACGGCGGCGGCCGCTTCGGTGGGGGAGTGGTTCACGGGGGAGTCCGTCCTGTCGCGGGTGCGCAGCGAGGTGACGACCCTGAGCGCGGCGATCCAGACCAGGGTGGAGCCCAGCACGTGCAGCAGGACCAGCGCGGCCGGCACGGCCAGGAAGTACTGCGTGTATCCGATCACGCCCTGCAGCAGCTCCACCCCGAACAGCCCCATCGCCGCCCGCCTGGCGGGCCGGGGCGCGTTGGTCACGTGCAGGGCGAACAGCAGCGCGAACGTCAGCCCCACCACCACGTACGCCACGTCGGCGTGCAGCCGCGCCACGGCCTCGATGTCGAGGTCGAAGCGGGAGGCCATCGCGTCGCCCGAGTGCGGACCCGTGCCGCTCACCACGACCCCGATCACCAGCAGCGCGAACACCGCCGCCAGCAGCCCGTGCCCGAGCCTGCGGACGTCGCGGTGGGCCACCCGCAGCACGGGGCCGTCGCCCTCGCCCGCGCGCGCGTAGAGCAGCCAGCAGGCCGCGATCAGGCCGCTGGAGATCAGGTAGTGCGTGCCCACCGTGAACGGGTTGAGCATCGTGTTGACCACCAGCCCGCCCCACAGGGCCTGGGCGACGATCCCCACCGGCTGCAGCCAGGCCAGGCGCACCAGCGAGGTGCGGCGCGGGGCCAGGCGCAGCGCGGCCAGCACGCACGCGACCCCGACGGCCAGCACCAGGAACGTCAGCAGCCGGTTGCCGAACTCGACGGCCATGTTCAGCGGCGAGACCTCGGGGTGGGCGACCGGGATGAAGCTGTCGGGCGTGCACCGGGGCCAGGTGGGGCAGCCCAGGCCCGAGGCGGTGACGCGCACGCCCGCCCCGGTCACCGTGATGCCCGCGTTGACCACCACGGACGCCATCGCCCAGCCGCGCATCGACCGGGTCGTGGGCGTCCAGAAGGACGCCAGGAAACGCGCGAGGAGCTTGGGAGCGTCCGTGGATGGCTTCACGTCATCGATGGTAGGGGCCCGACCACTCGGTCCCGCCATCGGGAACACCCGCCCACCAGTTGGTCGGCCCCGGGAACACCTCGCCCATCTGTTGGCCCGCCACCGGGAACATCCCGCCCATCGGTTGGTCCGCCACCGGGAACATCCCGCCCACCACTTGGCCCGTCACCCGGAACACCCCGCCCATCGGTTGGTCCGCCAGCGGGGAACACCCCACCCCGGGGCGCGGTCCCGCCGCTGGGAACGCCGAACCTGTCGGCCGCCCCTCCCGCCGGGCCTTCCGCCCGGCTCGTCCCTCCCCCTCAAGGGACCTCGCCGAAGTGCGGTGAGTGCGTGTGCCGGGCAGAAGGGGGAAATCGGGCTTCTCAAGCGGAGAAGTATGTGACATGTTACTGAAAGGAGGTGGGGATGTCCGACGTGATCGTCGTCGGCGCCGGAGTGGTGGGCGCGGCCTGCGCGTACTACGCCGCGCGCGCCGGTCTCGACGTGACCGTGGTCGACCGGGGACCCGTGGCCGGTGGCACGACGGGGTCGGGTGAGGGCAACGTGCTGGTGTCCGACAAGGAGCCGGGACCCGAGCTGGAGCTGGCCGTGCTGTCCAACCGGCTGTGGCGCGAGCTGGCCGCCATCGGCGGTTTCGAGTACGAGCCCAAAGGCGGGCTCGTCGTCGCCGAGACCGAGGAGGTCCGGCGCAAGCTCACCGGCCTGGCCGCCGCGCAGGGCGTGGAGCACACGCCCGTGTCCGGCGAGAGGCTGCGCGACTACGAGCCGCACCTGGCCGAGGGCCTCGCGGGCGGCGTGTACTACCCGCAGGACGCCCAGGTCCAGCCCATGCTGGCCGCCGCCACCCTGCTCAGCCACGGTGCCGAGAGCTTCGGCCACGGCGTGCTGCGGCTGCGCCTCGGGGTCACGGTGAACGGGTTCATCCGTTCGGGCGGGCGGGTGACCGGCGTCCGCACCTCGCACGGCGACGTGCTCGGCGACGCGGTCGTCAACGCGGCGGGCACCTGGGGCGGCGAGGTGGCGGCGCTGGCGGGCGTCGGGCTCCCGGTCCTGCCCAGGCGCGGGTTCATCCTCGTTACCGAGCCGCTGAACGGGCCGCTGAACGGGCACTCGAACGGGTCGCCGCGTGAGCCGCTGATCCGGCACAAGGTCTACACCGCCGCCTACGTGACGAACGTGGCCAGCGACTCCGCCGCGCTGGAGACCTCGGCCGTGGTGGAGAGCACGCCCTCGGGGACCGTGCTCATCGGGGCGAGCAGGGAGCGGGTCGGGTTCGACCGGACGACGTCCGTACCGGTGCTGGCGAGGCTGGCCGGGCAGGCGGTCGCGCTCTTCCCCGCGCTGCGCGAGGTGCGGGCGATCAGGTCGTACTGCGGCTTCCGGCCGTACTGTCCCGACCATCTGCCCGTCATCGGCGCCGACCCGCGCGTGGACGGGCTGTATCACGCGTGCGGGCACGAGGGGGCCGGCATCGGGCTCGCCCCGGCGACCGGGAGCCTGCTCGCCCAGCTCCTCACCGGCGAACGGCCCGACCTGGACCTGCGTCCCTTCCGCCCCGACCGCTTCCCAGAGGAGGCCGTGACCGGGCCGGGACGACCCGGGCGGCTCACCGGCCAGGCGGCCCAGGCGGCCCCTGCGGATCCGGTGGCTCCGGTGGCTCCGGTCAAGGAGGACCTGTGACCTTCCACATCACCGTGGACGGCCGGCCGGTGCCGGTCGTACCCGGGCAGACGATCGGCGCGGCGCTGCACGCGGCCGGGGTGCGCTCGTGGCGCACCACCCGCTTCGGCGGGCGGCCGCGCGGGCTGTTCTGCGGCATCGGGGTCTGCTTCGACTGCCTGATCTCGGTGAACGGGCGTCCGCCGGAGCGCGCCTGCCTGCTGGAGGCCGAGCCGGGGGACGAGGTGACGACGGCGTGACGTCCGAGGGCCAGACGTACGATCTCGTGGTGGTGGGCGGCGGGCCCGCCGGGGTCGCGGGCGCGCTGACGGCGGCGCTGGCCGGGTTGCGCGTGGCGCTGGTGGACTCCGGTGCCCGGCCGGGCGGCCAGTTCTTCCGGCACACCGCCGAGCCGGAGGCGGCCCCTGGGCTGGACCGGTTCCTGCGGCAGGCCCGCGCCCTCGCCGAGCGCGCCGACGTGCTGCTCCGGCACCAGGTCTGGCACGTGTCCCGCGAGCCGGACGGCGACCTCCTCGTGCACTGCTCGACCCGGGGAGAGTCAGGGGAACGGGCGCGGCCGCTGCGGGCCCGGCGGCTGCTGATCGCGACCGGCGCGTACGACCGGTCGCTGCCGTTCCCCGGCTGGGACCTGCCGGGCGTGCTCACCGCCGGGGGCGCGCAGGCGCTGCTCAAGGGCGGCGGCGTGGTGGCGGGCAGGCGGATCGTCGTCTCCGGCACCGGGCCGTTCCTGCTGCCCGTCGCCGCTGGGCTGGCCGGGGCCGGGGCGCGGGTGCTCGGCGTGTACGAGGCCAACGGCGGCCTCGGCCTGGCCCGGCATCCGCTGATGGCCCTGGGCAAGGCGGGGGAGGCGGCGGGGTACGCGGCGGCCCTGGCCCGGCACCGGGTGCCGTACCGGACGCGTCACGCCGTGGTGGCCGCCCACGGGGAGCGTGAGGTGGCGGCCGTCACCGTGGCCCGCCTCGACGCGGGCTGGAACGTTCTGACCACCCGGATCGTCGAGTGCGACACTGTGGCCGTGGGCTACGGGTTCGTGCCGCAGATCGAGCTGGGCACGCAGCTCGGCTGCGCGACCCGGCACGGCGTGGACGGCAGCCCGGTGCTGGCTGTGGACGCCGCCCAGCGTACGAGCGTGCCGGGGGTGTGGGCCGCCGGAGAGCCGGTCGGCGTGGGCGGCCGGCTGCTGGCCGAGCTGGAGGGCCGCATCGCGGGCCGGGCCGTCGTGGCCGACACCCGCACAGCCACCGGCCCGGCTGCCAGCCCAGTCGCGGGCCCAGTCGCGGGCCCAGTGGCGGGCGCGGTCACAGTCACGGGCGCGGGCGCGGGCGCGGGTGCGGTCACGGGCGTGGGCGTGGTGCCGTGGGTGTTCGTGCGGCGGCGGCAGCGGTGGCGGGCGTTCGGCGAGGCGTTGCACCGCGCGTACCCCGTCAAGGACGGCTGGCAGGGCTGGCTGCGCGGTGACACGCTCGTGTGCCGCTGCGAGGAGGTGCCGCTGGAGGGCGTACGCCGGGCGCAGGCACTCGGCGCGACCGACGCGCGCTCCGTCAAGCTCCTGGCCAGGCCCGGCATGGGCTGGTGCCAGGGCCGCGTCTGCGGATACGCCGTCGCGTGCCTGGCGGGCGAGCCGCCGCGGCCGCCCCGCCGTCCCCTCGCCCAGCCCGTCACGCTGGGCGCCCTCGCCTCGCTCGACGTCCCGCCCGGATCCGGCAGCCGCGTCGGCCCCGGCAGCCCCGGCAGCCCCGACGACCATCCCGCTCACTGACCCCCGCTTGGAGGAACTTCCCGATGGACAACCGCAGCAAGCCCTGGCACGGCGTCATGGTGGCCACGGCCCTGCCCCTGCGCGAGGACCTGTCGGTCGACCACGACGGCTACGCGGAGCACTGCCGGTGGCTGGTGGACCACGGCTGCGACGGCGTCGTACCGAATGGGTCGCTCGGCGAGTACCAGACGCTCACCCCGCAGGAGCGGACGAAGGTGATCGAGACCGCGGTGGCGGCCGTCGGCGGCGAGCGCGTGATGGCCGGGGCGGGCGCGTACGGCGCGGCCGAGTCGCGCCGCTGGGCCGAGCAGGCGGCCGAGGCCGGTTGCGGCTCGGTGCTGCTGCTGCCGCCCAACGCCTACCGGGCCGACGAGCGGGCCGTCGTCGCCCACTACCGTGAGGTCGCCAAGGCCGGTCTGCCGATCGTGGCCTACAACAACCCGTACGACACCAAGGTCGACCTGACCCCCGCGCTGCTGGCCAGGCTGCATGAGGAGGGGCTGATCGCAGCGGTCAAGGAGTTCACCGGCGACGTGCGGCGGGCGTACGAGCTGGCCGAGCTGGCCCCCGGGCTCGACCTGCTGATCGGCTCCGACGACGTGCTGCTGGAGCTGGCCGTCGCCGGGGCGGCCGGGTGGATCGCCGGATACCCCAACGCGCTGCCGGAGTCCTGCTCGGCGCTCTACCGGGCCGCCGTCGCCGGTGACCTGGAGACCGCGCTGCCCCTCTACCGCACCCTGCACCCGCTGCTGCGCTGGGACTCCAAGGTCGAGTTCGTGCAGGCCATCAAGCTGTCCATGGACATCGCCGGCCGCTACGGCGGCCCCTGCAGGCAGCCCAGGCAGCCGCTGACGGACGAGCAGGCGGCGATCGTCCGGGCGGCGACCGAGAAGGCGCTGGCGGAAGGGCTGCGATGAGGACGAAACGCGTCTTCCACGCCGTCGACTCGCACACCGAGGGCATGCCCACCCGGGTCGTCACCGGCGGCATCGGTGTGATCCCCGGAGACAGCATGGCCGAGCGGCGCGTCTACTTCCGCGACCACCTCGACCACATCCGCACGCTGCTGATGACCGAGCCGCGCGGCCACTCCGCCATGAGCGGCGCCATCCTCCAGCCGCCCACCAGGCCGGACGCGGACTTCGGCGTGCTGTTCATCGAGGTGTCCGGGCTGCTGCCGATGTGCGGGCACGGCACCATCGGCGTGGCCACCGTGCTGGTGGAGACCGGCATGGTGGAGGTGAGCGAGCCGGTCACGACCGTACGCCTGGAGGTCCCGGCCGGGCTCGTCGAGGTGGACGTGGCGGTCGAGGACGGCGCGGCCACGTCGGTGACCTTGCGCAACGTGCCCTCCTACTGCGACCGGCTGGACGCCAAGGTGAGCGTGCCCGGGTTCGGGGAGATCGCGTACGACCTGGCGTACGGCGGCAACTTCTACGCCATCGTCAACCTCGCCCACTACGGGCTGCCGTTCGACCGGGCGGCCAAGAACGAGATCATCGCGGCCGGCCTGGCCACCATGGAGGCGATCAACGCCGCCGACGAGCCCGCGCACCGCGAGGACGAGCGCATCCGCGGCTGCCACCACGTCTACTTCGCCGCCCCCGGCTCCGACGCCCGCCACTCGCGGCACGCCATGGCCATCCACCCGGGCTGGTTCGACCGCTCGCCCTGCGGCACCGGCACCAGCGCCCGCATGGCCCAGCTCCACGCGCGGGGCGAGCTGGCGATCGGGGCGGAGTTCGTCAACGAGTCGTTCATCGGCACCCGGTTCGTCGGACGGCTGCTGGAGGAGACCACCGTGGGCGGGCGTCCCGCGGTGCTGCCGTCGATCACCGGCCGGGCCTGGATCACCGGCACGGCCCAGTACTTCCTCGACCCGCGCGACCCGTTCCCCGCCGGTTTCGAGCTGTGAGGAGGATCGGATGATCACGACCGTCGACTACCACACGGGCGGCGAGCCGTTCCGCATCGTGACCGGCGGGGTGCCCGAGATCGGCGGCTCCGACGTGCTCGCCCGCCGCGCCACCGCGATGGCCGAGTTCGACGACGTGCGGCGGCTGCTGTGCCACGAGCCGCGCGGGCACGCCGACATGTACGGCTGCTTCCTGGTGCCGCCGGACGATCCCGGCGCGCATCTGGGCGCGCTGTTCTGGCACAAGGACGGCTTCTCCACCGCCTGCGGGCACGGCACGATCGCGCTGGGCGCGTACGCCGTCCACGAGGGCCTGGTCGAGGCGGCCCCCGACGGCGTCACCGACGTGGTGGTCGACGTGCCCTCCGGGCGCGTCACGGCCCGGGTGCGCACCCGCGCGGCCCGGGTCGAGTCGGTCACCTTCGTCAACGTCCCCTCGTACGTCACCGCCCGCGCCGTGCCGGTCGCCGGCGTCGAGGTGGACGTCGCCTACGGCGGCGCGGTCTACGCCTGCCTGCCCGCCTCCGCCGTCGGCCTGGCGGTCGAGCCCCGGCACCTGGGCGCCCTCGTCGAGCACGCCCGCCGGATCAAGGCCGGGCTGGCCGGACACCCCGCCGCCCGGCACCCGGCGGACGAACGGCTGTCCGGCGTGTACGGCGTGATCTTCCACGAGGACCTGCCCGGCGACGGCGACGGCGACGGCGGCGTCAGGCGGCAGCGCAACGTCACCGTCTTCGCCGACGGGGAGGTGGACCGCTCGCCCTGCGGCTCGGGGACCGCCGCCAGGATGGCCCTGCTGCACGACGAGGACAAGACCGCCGAACTCGTCCACGAGAGCGTCGTCGGCAGCGTCTTCACCGCCCGTGTGCGCGAGGCGGGGCCGCGGGGCGTGGTCGTGGAGGTCGACGGCACGGCGTACCGGACCGGGCGGCACGCCTTCGAACTCGACCCGGCCGATCCCTTCCCGACCGGGTTCACGCTGCGATGAGCGGGCTGCCGTACCTCGACGCCGCCACCGTGGAGCGGCTGGTGCCGATGGGCCGCGCCGTGGCCGTCCTGGAGGAGGCGCTGCGGGCCGGGCTCGACCCCGAGGCCACGCCGCGGCGGTCGGCGATCGACGTCCCGGCCGGGCAGCTCCTGCTCATGCCCGCCGTGGGGAGGAGCGGCGTGGGGAGGAGCTACGTGGGAGTCAAGGCGGTCAGCGTCGCGCCCGCCAACCCAGGGCGGGGGCTGGCCCGCGTCCAGGGGACGTACCTGCTGTTCGACGGCGACACCCTGGCCCCGCTGGCCGCCGTGGACGGGACCGCGCTCACCTCGCTGCGCACGCCCGCCGTCTCCGCGCTCGCCGTCCGGCATCTGGCCGAGGCGGGGGCGCGGCGGCTGGTGGTGTTCGGGAGCGGGCCGCAGGCGTACGGGCACGTGCTGGCGCTGCGGGAGGTGCGGCCGGTCGAGGAGGTCACCGTGGTCGGGCGCGACGCGGGCCGGGCCGAGGCGCTCGCCGCCCGCTGCCGCGCCCTCGGTCTGACCGCCCAAGCCCTGACGACGCCCCCGGCCCCCACGCCCCCAGGCACGACGCACTCGGCCGCCGTGCCCCCGGCCGCGGTGGCGCAGGTGGTGGCGGGGGCCGATCTCGTCGTGTGCTGCACGACGGCCAGAGAGCCGCTGTTCCCCGGTAAGCTCGCCCGCGACGGTGCCACCGTCGTCGCGGTCGGCTCCCACGAGCCCGAGGCCCGCGAACTCGACGGCGACCTCGTCGCACGCGCCACCGTGGTCGTCGAGGCCCGAGCCGCCGCCCTGGAGGAGGCCGGTGATCTCGTCGTGCCGATCCGCCGGGGTACGATCACTTCCCGCCATCTCGCCGGTAACCTCGCCGACCTGATCGCCGGAAGGGTGGTCGTGGGCCCGGGGCCGCGTGTGTTCAAGAGCACGGGCATGGCATGGGAGGACCTCGTGGTCGCGTCCGCCGCCTACGAGGGCTGGGCTCACCAGAGGGCGCGCGACGTCGGGCCCTGACAGGGAAGTCGGGCGCTGACAGGAAAGGGATGGGGAAGGGATGGGCGGGATGGCTGCCGAGGACCGGCTCGACCTGCCGATGGTGGGAGAGCGCCGGAGCCTGCGCGAGCAGGTCGCGCACGCGTTGCGGGCCGCGCTGATCACCGGTGAGATGCGGCCGGGGGTGGTCTACTCCGCCCCGGTGCTGGCCGCCCAGTTCGGCGTCTCGGCCACGCCCGTCCGCGAGGCCATGCTCGACCTGGCCAAGGAGGGCCTGGTCGAGGCGGTGCGCAACAAGGGCTTCCGGGTCACCGAGCTGTCCGACCGCGACCTCGACGAGCTCACCGAGATCCGCGCGCTCATCGAGGTGCCCACGGTGGCCAGGCTGGCCGACAGCTCGCGGGCGGAGGAGTTCGAACGCCTCAGGCCACTCGCCGAGGAGATCGTCTCGGCCGGCGAGCGCGGCGACCTGCTCGCGTACGTGGACGCCGACCTGCGCTTCCACGTCGAGCTGCTGTCCCTGGGCGGCAACGCCCATCTCGTCTCGGTGGTGCGCGACCTGCGCAACAGGGCCAGGCTCTACGGCCTGTCCCAGCTCTCCGCCCGCGGCGGGCTGGGCGAGTCGGCCAGGGAGCACCTCCACCTGCTCGACGCGCTCAAGACCGGCGACGGCGAGGTCGTCGCCCGCCTCATGTCCGACCACATCGGCCACGTCCGCGGCATCTGGGCCGAACACCGACCCTGACCCGGCCCTCGGGCCCCCTGACCAGGCACTCGCCCCTGCCACGGACCGGACGCCGACCCGTCCTTCGGCCCGGACACCCGGGCCGCGTCGCGGACGTCCGAACACCGGGCACTAAGTTCTGACATTCGGGGATCAGAGAGCCGCCGTTGGCGGTAATCTCAATGCGGGCCGGTCGAGTGGCGAGCGCCGGTGGTGCCGCCCTCCCGATCCACACCTGGCCTGATCCACACCCGGTCCACGACGGACCGGCCACCCCCGCCTGCCGGTGGTGGCATATGCCTGGTCAAGCGGACACCCGCACTCCGCTGACCTCCCCGGGCTCGGCGAACCCCGCCCAACAGCCGAGCCCTCCGCCGCGCGCCCGAGATCCCATCCCGCGGGCGCGCGGCGGGCCTCCCTGATCTCACCCGCCTCGCGGGCCACTCACGTCAGGGCCCTGCCGGTACGCGTCGAGCCCAGGCTGGCGGCCACGATGCACACGATCGCCGCCCACTGCTGCACGTGCAGGAACTCGCTCAGCAGCAGCACCCCGACCAGCGCCGCCACGGCCGGCTCCATGCTCATCAGGATGCCGAACACGTGCTTGGGCATCCGCCGCAGCGCCTGCAGCTCCAGCGAGTACGGGATCACCGACGACAGCAGCCCCACGCCCAGCCCGATCAGCAGCAGCTCCGGCTGCAGCAGGTCGGCCCCGCCGGTGGTGATCCCGACCGGGGCGATCACCACGCCCGAGACGATCATCGCGAACGACAGCCCGGTCGTGCCAGGAAAGCGCCGCCCGGCCGCCGCCGACAGCAGGATGTATCCGGCCCAGCAGGCCCCGGCCACGGCCGCGAACCCGATGCCCACCCAGCTCGCCGAGGCCGACTCGCCCCAGGGCGCCAGCAGCGCCACGCCCGCCGCCGCCAGGCCGACCCACAGCAGGTCGATCCGGCGCCGCGAGGCCGCCACCGCCACGCCCAGCGGCCCCAGGAACTCGATCGCCACCGCGATGCCCATCGGCAGCCGTGACAGGGCCTCGTAGAAGGACAGGTTCATCACGGCCAGCGTCAGGCCGAAGCCGACGCCCACCGCCCAGTCGCGCCAGGACAGCCCCCTCAGCCTCGGCCGGACGAGCACCCCCATGATCAGCGCCCCGGCCGCGATGCGCAGGAACACCACCGCGCTCGGCGGCAGCGTCGTGAACAACTCCTTCGCGAACCCGGCGCCGAGCTGCACCGAGACGATGGCCAGCAGCACGAGCCCCGGGGGCGGCATCGAGTCGGCCGCCGTGCGCAGCAGATTGCCCGGCTTGGGCAGGCCGGGTCCGCGGTCGAGCGGATCGTCGAGGGCGAAGGCGGTCAACAGGACTCCTCATCAGGGCAAACAGGCAACCGTCCGAGCGTACTCAGGCGGGGCGACATTTCCCCCTCAGGGTGGTACTACTGCCGACTGGCTCAATTATTCGGACAAACCCACCATGGAAGCATGAAAGCCAGCTCGCTCCCCGTGAGCCCCGTCCGGCCTCCGCAGGCTCTGTCCGTGTCCTCGTTCGTCAGCAGCTTCGACCGCTTCGCGGTGAGCCCCATGCTCGTGCTCATCGCCGCCGACCTGGGCGTCTCGCTGTCGGCCGCGGTCGCCGCCGCCAGCGGCTACTACCTGGCGTACGGGCTCACGCAGCCGCTGTGGGGCCTGCTGTCCGACAGGTTCGGGCGGGTGCGGGTGATGCGGTGGGCGTTGTTCGGCGCGGCGGTGGCGGGCGCGGCCTCGGCGCTCATGCCCGTGCTGGCGGCGCTGGTGGTGGCCAGGGTCGTCACGGGCGCGTGCTTCGGCGCGGTGATCCCCACGGGGCTCACGTACGTGGGCGACACCGTCCACCAGTCCGTACGCCAGCGCGCCCTCACCGACCTCATGGCCGCCGCCGCGCTCGGCACGGCCCTGGCCACGGGGCTGGGCGGGGTCGTCGCGGGCCTGGTGGACTGGCGGGTGGCCTTCACCGTGCCCGCCGCCTGCGCCCTGGCCTGCGCGCTGGCGCTGCGTTCGCTGCCCGAGCCGCCCCGGCAGGAGGAGCGGGCCGGGCACGGCGTGGGCCGGTACCTGCGCCTGGTGCTCGGGCACCGGTGGGCGCTGCTGGTGTTCGGGCTGTCCTTCACCGAGGGGGCGATCATGCTCGGGACCATGCCGTTCCTGGCCACCGCGCTCCAGTACGCCGGGCTGGCCGCCGCCGTGGCGGGCCTGGCCATCACCGCGTACGGGCTGGGGCTGTGGGCGTTCTCCCGGCTCGTCAAGCGCCTGTCGGGCCGGTGGCCCGCACCCGTGCTCATGGTCGTCGGCGGGACGCAGCTCTGCCTGGGCTTCGCCGTCGTGACCGTGCACGTGAGCGTGCCCGCCGTGGCCGTCACGGCGCTGCTGCTGGGCGGCGGGTGGTCGTTCCTGCACTCCTCGTTGCAGACCTGGGCGACCTCCGTGGTGCCCGAGGCCAGGGGGACGACGATCGCGTTCTTCGCCTGCGCGCTGTTCGTGGGCAGCGCGGTCTCGTCGTGGGCGGCGGGCCCGCTGGCCGAGGACGGACGGTACGGTCTGCTCTTCGGCCTCGCGGCGGCCGCCGCGATCCCCCTGACGGCGGTGGCCGCGCTCAGCCGCCGCCGCTACGGCGCCCGGCACCCCGCGGGAACGTCACTCCCAGCGGAACGTACGCGACACCAGGCCCAGTGACAGCACCGCCCACGCGGCCAGCACCGCCAGCGGGACCAGAGGGAGCGCCGCCCCCTGGGAGAGCACCGCGCGCAGGCCGGTCGTCAGGGCCGAGATGGGCAGCGCCTCCAGGACCGGGCGGGCCCCCTCGGGGAACTTCGTCAGCGGGAACACCACCCCGCCCGCCCCCAGCAGCACCAGGTAGACCAGGTTCGCCGCCGCCAGCGTGGCCTCCGCGCGCAGCGTGCCGGCCATCAGCAGCCCCAGCCCGCTGAAGGCCGCCGTGCCCACCACGACCAGCAGCGCCGCGCTCAGGAACGACCCCTGCGGCCGCCACCCCAGCGCCAGCCCGACGGCCACGATCACCACGGCCTGGATGAGCTCCACGCCCACCACCGCCGCCGTCTTGGCGAGCATGAGCCCGCTCCTGGACAGCGGGGTCGCGCCCAGCCGCTTGAGCACGCCGTAGCGGCGCTCGAACCCGGTCGCGATGGCCTGCCCGGTGAACGCCGTGGACATGAC
This sequence comes from Nonomuraea sp. NPDC051298, assembly GCF_055586305.1. NCBI lineage: Bacteria > Bacillati > Actinomycetota > Actinomycetes > Streptosporangiales > Streptosporangiaceae > Nonomuraea > Nonomuraea sp. NPDC051298. Next base: position 270,847 of record NZ_JBVJIM010000012.1, on the reverse strand, counting down.
CGCCAGCGCCAGCACGCCCGGGGCCAGGAAGTCGACCCGCCGCCCGCCGCCGACGTCGATCAGCGACGTCAGCGAGAACCCGGCCAGCAGCAGCACCGGGATGACCAGCGTCAGCAGGAGCTGCTCGCCGTTGCGCAGCATCGCCCGCAGCTCCGCGCCCGCCTGCGCCAGCACCATGCGCGGGAACGGCGCCGCGCCGGGCGCGGGGGTGAGGTCGAGCGCGGTCATCGAGGCGCCCTCCTGGTCGGCGCGCGGAACGAGCCGGGCGTGGTCATCGCAGCTCCCTGCCGGTCAGTTCGAGGAAGACGTCTTCGAGGGTGCGGCGTTCGATGCGCAGGTCGTCGGCCGTGACGCCCTCGGCCGCGCACCAGGCCGTCGCCGTGGCCAGCAGCTCGGGCCCCACCTGGCCCTCGATGATGTAGTGGCCGGCGGGCGACTCCTTGGCCGCGCTGCCCGCCGGGAGCGCGTTGAGCAGCTCTTCCAGCGCCAGCCCCGGCCGGGCCCTGAACCTGAGCTGACGTTCGGCGCCGGTCAGCGAGGCGGGGGTGCCCTCGGCCACCACGCGCCCGCGGTCGATGATGACCACGTGGTCGGCCAGCCGCTCGGCCTCGTCCATGTGGTGGGTGGTCAGCACCACCGACACGCCCGCCCCGCGCAGCTCGCCCACCAGCTCCCAGCACGCGTGCCTGGCCTGCGGGTCGAGCCCGGCCGTCGGCTCGTCGAGGAAGACCAGCTCGGGCCGGCCGATGACGGCCGCGGCCAGCGACAGCCGCTGCTGCTGCCCGCCAGACATCCGCCGGTAGGGGGTGCGCGCGTGATCGGTGAGCCCCAGCCGCTCCAGCAGCGCCCCGGGATCGAGCGGGCGGGCGTAGAAGCGCGCCATCAGCCGCAGCCACTCCGCGCAGCGCATCGCCGGAGGCACGCCCCCGGCCTGCGGCATGGCCCCCACCCGCGCCCGCAGCTCCGGCTGCCACGGCGCCAGCCCCAGCACCCTGACGGCGCCCGCGTCGGCCTTGCGGAACCCCTCGCAGATCTCCACGGTGGACGTCTTGCCCGCGCCGTTGGGACCGAGGACCGCGGTGACGGCGCGGCGCTCGGCGCGGAACGTCAGGCCGTCGACGGCGGTGTGGCCGCCGTAGCGTTTGACCAGGTCGACGATCTCGACGGCTGGGGAATCCATGGCCACGAGTCTAGGGACTCCGACCGGCGGTCCGGCCCGCAGGTGACCATCCCGCGAGGCGTGCCCTACGGCTGTCACCCGACCCCACGAAACGTCATGGAATATCTAGCGAAATATCAGATAATCGGGAATTAGGAGGATCGGATCGGGGTTGGAGCACTCGGCCCACGTGGGCCACAGGCCCACGAGGGAAAGGGGAGCACGCATGTCCGTGGCTGAAGCCACGTCCGCCGCCGTCCGACCGGAGCAGAAGAGCCGCCGCGGGTTACTGCTGCTGATCCTCGGCGCGTTGTCGGCGATCGGGCCGCTCTCCATCGACATGTATCTCCCCGCGCTGCCCGCCATCACCTCCGAGATGCTCAGCGCCCCCGCCCAGGTCCAGCTCACCCTCACCGCCTGCCTCATCGGCGTCTCCGTCGGGCAGGTGATCGCCGGGCCGGTGAGCGACGTGCGCGGGCGGCGGGTGCCGCTGATCGTGGGCGTGGCCGGGTTCATGGCCGCCTCGCTGCTGTGCGCCTTCGCCCCCTCGGTGCCGACGCTGATCGCCTTCCGCCTGCTGCAGGGGGTGCTGGGCGGGGCGGCGCTGGTGATCGTGCGGGCCGTCGTACGCGACCTGTACGACGGGGCCGCCATCGCCCGGATCTTCGCCACGCTGATGCTCGTCAGCGGCCTGGCGCCGATCCTGGCCCCGATCGCGGGGGCGCAACTGCTGACGTTCACCTCGTGGCGGGGCGTGTTCGTGGTGCTCAGCGTCGCGGGGCTGGTGCTGCTGCTGGCCGTCCTGGGGGGCGTGCGCGAGACGTTGCCCGCGTCCCAGCGCGAGAGCGGCGGGCTCGGGCACACCGTGCGCACGTTCTGGCAGCTCCTGCGCGACCGCTCCTTCATGGGCTTCGCGCTGACCGGCGGGCTGTCCTTCGGCGCCATGTTCGGCTACATCTCCGGCTCGCCGTTCGTGCTCCAGGACGTGTACGGGGCCACGCCCCAGCAGTACTCGCTCGTCTTCGCGCTCAACGCCCTGGCCCTGACCGGCACCGCCCAGCTCGGCGGCCGGCTCTCCGGACGGGTGTCGCCCGTGCTGCTGGTGCGCGCCGGCCTGGCCGCCGCCCTGGCGGGCGCGATCCTGCTGCTGACCGCGGTGCTCGCCGGGCTCGGCCTGTGGGCCGTCGTGGGCGGGCTGTTCGTGATTATGCTGGGCCAGGGCCTGACGCTGCCCGGCACCAGCGCGCTGGCGCTCGGCTCCCAGCCCGCGCAGGTGGCGGGGAGCGCCTCGGCGCTGACGGGCGTGCTGCAGTTCGCGCTGGGCGCCGCCGCGGCTCCGCTGGTCGGACTCGCCGGATCCGGCACCGCGCTGCCCATGGCGTGTGTCATGCTCGGGCTCGTCCTCTGCTCGTGCCTGGCCTTCATGGTTCTGGGCCGTGATTCTGGGGCGAGCAAAGGTTAGGTAAGGCTACCCTGCGTGACAAATTCCATTCCCCGGCCTGCTCGGATCCGTTTGTGAACCGGGAAGGAATTACGGCACACTGATGTTGTGAAAAACATGCCCACGATGGAGCCCGGCGGCGAGCGCGGCACCCGCGCTCGGGTCGCCAGGCTGATTCTTGAGCATGGTCCCGTCGCGGCAGCGTCCCTGGGCGAGCGGCTCGGGCTCACCCCCGCCGCCGTACGCCGTCACCTCGACGCGCTGCTGGCCGACGGGATGATCGAGCCCCGTACGGTGCGGCCGCGCGGGCAGCGCGGACGCGGACGGCCGGCCAAGCTGTTCGCGATCACCGACGCGGGGCGCAGTGCCTTCGAGCACGCCTATGACGACCTGGCCGGCAGCGCGCTGCGCTTCGTGGCCGAGCGCATGGGCGAGCGAGCCGTGACCGACTTCGCCCGCGAGCAGGTGTCGAGCCTGCTGCGGCGGCTGGAGCCGGCCATGCGGACGGTGCCCGCGGACCAGCGCGTCCAGGTGCTGGCGCAGGCGCTGTCGGTAGAGGGGTACGCCGCCTCGGCCAGCAAGGCCAAGTCCGGCGGCGACCAGCTCTGCCAGCATCACTGCCCGGTGGCGCACGCGGCCGCGGAGTTCCCGCAGCTTTGTGAGGCCGAGACGGAGGCGTTCGCGCAACTGCTCGGCACACCGGTGCAGCGCCTGGCCACGATCGCCCACGGCGACGGGGTGTGCACGACGCACGTGAGCCCCCAGTCGCTGGCCGATCCCGCACATAGAGACAAGAGCAAGGAGACCGGAAGGTGACTGTCACCGACCGCCCGGAGCTGGAAGGCCTCGGGAATTACAAGTTCGGCTGGGCCGACCCGGATGCCGCGGGCGCGGCGGCCAAGCGCGGCCTGTCCGAGGAGGTCGTCCGCGACATCTCCGCACTCAAGAGCGAGCCGGAGTGGATGCTCGACCTTCGCCTGAAGGGCCTCCGCCTGTTCGACAGGAAGCCGCTGCCGACGTGGGGCTCCGACCTCACCGACATCGACTTCGACAACATCAAGTACTTCGTGCGCTCCACCGAGAAGCAGGCCGCTTCCTGGGACGAGCTGCCCGCCGACATCAAGAACACCTACGACAAGCTCGGCATCCCCGAGGCGGAGAAGCAGCGCCTCATCGCCGGCGTCGCGGCCCAGTACGAGTCCGAGGTCGTCTACCACAAGATCCGGGAAGACCTCGAGGAGAAGGGTGTCATCTTCGTCGACACCGACACGGGGCTGCGTGAGCACGAAGAGCTCTTCAAGGAGTACTTCGGCTCGGTGATCCCGGTGGGCGACAACAAGTTCGCCGCGCTCAACACCTCCGTGTGGTCGGGTGGCTCGTTCATCTACGTGCCGCCGAACGTCGAGGTCGAGATCCCGCTGCAGGCATACTTCCGGATCAACACCGAGAACATGGGCCAGTTCGAGCGCACGCTGATCATCGTGGACGAGAACAGCTACGTCCACTACGTCGAGGGCTGCACCGCCCCGATCTACTCCTCCGACTCGCTGCACAGCGCGGTCGTGGAGATCATCGTGAAGAAGAACGCCCGCTGCCGCTACACGACCATCCAGAACTGGTCCAACAACGTCTACAACCTGGTGACCAAGCGCGCCGTCGCCTACGAGGGCGCCACCATGGAGTGGATCGACGGCAACATCGGCTCCAAGGTCACGATGAAGTACCCGGCCGTCTACCTCATGGGCGAGCACGCCAGGGGCGAGACGCTGAGCGTCGCGTTCGCCGGCGAGGGCCAGCACCAGGACGCCGGCTCGAAGATGGTGCACCTGGCGCCCAACACCCGCTCCAGCGTCATCTCCAAGTCGGTGGCGCGCGGCGGCGGGCGCACCTCCTACCGCGGTCTGGTGCAGATCGAGGAGGGTGCCCACGGCAGCGCCAGCACCGTCAAGTGCGACGCCCTGCTGGTCGACCAGATCAGCCGCTCCGACACCTACCCCTACGTCGACGTCCGCGAGGACGACGTCTCGATGGGCCACGAGGCCACGGTCTCCAAGGTCAGCGAGGACCAGCTCTTCTACCTCATGAGCCGCGGGCTCGACGAGGACGAGGCGATGGCGATGATCGTGCGCGGCTTCGTGGAGCCGATCGCGCGTGAGCTGCCCATGGAATACGCGCTCGAGCTGAACCGGCTGATCGAGCTGCAGATGGAAGGAGCCGTCGGCTGATGGGCCTGAACGAGAAGCCCCTGTCGACCCTGCACGAGAAGGCGTCGTTCGACCTGGCCGACTTCGAGGTGCCGACCGGGCGCGAGGAGTCGTGGCGGTTCACGCCGCTGTCGCGGCTGAAGGGCCTGCACAGCGGCAAGGCCCAGGCCGTGGGGCACGTACGCGTCGACGTGGACGCCGCCCCCGAGGTCACCGTCGAGACGGTCGGCCGCGACGACGCCCGCGTGGGCAAGTCGTTCGTGCCGAGCGACCGGGTCAGCGCCCAGGCGTGGCACGGCTTCGAGAAGGCCACCGTGATCACGGTGCCGCGCGAGGCCGTGACGTCCAAGCCGACCGTCCTGACGCTGCACGGCGAGCCGGCCGGCGCCGGCGCCGCCTACGGCCACATCGTGGTCAAGGTGGAGCCGCTGGCCGAGGCCGTGGTGGTGCTCGACCACAAGGGCAGCGCGATCTACGCCGACAACATCGAGTTCGTCGTCGGCGAGGGCGCCAACCTCAGGGTCGTCAGCCTGCAGGACTGGGAGCACGACGCCGTCCACGTCTCCCACCACCACGCCCAGCTCGCCAAGGACGCGACGTTTCGCAGCTTCGTGGTGACGCTCGGCGGCGACCTCGTACGCCTGTCGCCCACCGTCACCTACACCGCCCCCGGCGGCGACGCCGACCTGTCGGGCGTCTACTTCGTCGACGCCGGCCAGCACCTGGAGCACCGCCTCCTGGTCGACCACTCGCAGCCCAACTGCAAGAGCAACGTCGACTACCGCGGCGCGCTGCAGGGCGAGGAGGCGCACGCCGTCTGGATCGGCGACGTGATCATCCGGGTCGAGGCCGAGGGCACCGACACCTACGAGCTCAACCGCAACCTCATCCTCACCGACGGCGCCCGCGCCGACTCGGTGCCCAACCTGGAGATCCTCACCGGCGAGGTCGCGGGAGCGGGGCACGCCTCCACCTCCGGCCGCCTCGACGACGAGCACCTCTTCTACCTCCAGGCCCGCGGCATCCCCTACGACGAGGCCCGCCGCCTGGTCGTCAGGGGCTTCCTCGGCCAGCTCATCGAGAAGATCCAGATCGAGGAGATCCGCGAGCGCGTCCTCGGCGCGGTCGAGGCGGAGCTCACCCGATGAGCGCCTTCGTCAAGGTGTGCAAGGTCGAGGACATCCCCGACGGGGGCGTGCTCGGCGTCGAGGTCGGGGCGGAGGAGACCCCGGTGGCCCTGGTCCGCAGGGGCACGGAGGTCTTCGCCCTGCACGACGTCTGCTCCCACGCCGAGGTCAAGCTCAGCGAGGGAGAGGTCTACGACGACACGCTGGAGTGCTGGCTGCACGGCTCGTGCTTCGACGTCCGCAGCGGAAAGCCCACCGGGCCGCCCGCCACCAAGCCCGTGAACGTCTACACAGTGAAGATCGACGGCGATGACGTCCTCGTCTCGCTCTCGAAGGAGTCCTAAGCACATGTCCACCCTTGAGATCCGTGACCTCCAGGTCGCCGTCGAGGACAAGGAAATCCTGCGCGGCGTCAACCTGACCGTGAACTCCGGGCAGACCCATGCCATCATGGGCCCCAACGGCTCGGGCAAGTCGACGCTCGCCTACGCGATCGCCGGTCATCCCAAATACACGATCACCGGCGGCCAGGTGCTGCTCGACGGCGTGGACCTGCTGGAGCTGTCCGTCGACGAGCGGGCCCGCGCCGGCCTGTTCCTGGCCATGCAGTACCCGGTCGAGGTCCCCGGCGTGTCCGTCTCGAACTTCCTGCGCTCGGCCGTCACCGCCATCCGCGGCGAGGCGCCCAAGCTGCGCGAGTTCGCCAAAGACCTCAAGAACGGGATGGACGCGCTGTCCATCGACTCCGCCTTCGCCCAGCGCAACCTCAACGAGGGCTTCTCCGGCGGTGAGAAGAAGCGCCACGAGATCCTCCAGCTCGAACTGCTCAAGCCGAAGATCGCGGTGCTCGACGAGACCGACTCCGGTCTCGACGTCGACGCCCTGCGCGTGGTGTCGGAGGGCATCAACCGCTTCCGCGCCTCCGGCGAGACCGGCGTGCTGCTGATCACCCACTACACCCGCATCCTGCGTTACGTGAAGCCCGACTTCGTGCACGTCTTCGCGGGCGGCCGGATCGTCGAGGAGGGCGGGCCAGAACTGGCCGAGAAGCTCGAGGCCGAGGGCTACGAGCAGTACACGAAGGCATCTGCATGACTTCCTCCGGCCTCGATGTGGAGAAGATCAGGAAAGACTTCCCGATCTTCTCCCGCGAGCTGCCCGACGGGCGTCCGCTCGTCTACCTCGACTCGGGCAACTCCTCACAGAAGCCCAGCCAGGTCATCGAGACCATGCGCGAGCACCTGGCGCTGCACTACAGCAACGTCGGCCGCGCCATGCACGTGCTCGGCGCCGAGTCGACCGACGCCTACGAGAGCGCCCGCGACAAGGTCGCGGGCTTCGTGGGGGCGCCGTCGCGCGACGAGGTGATCTTCACCAAGAACGCCTCCGAGGCGCTCAACCTCATCGCCTACTCCTTCGGCAACCCGGTCAACACCGACCCGCGCTTCACGCTCGGCCCCGGTGACGAGATCGTCGTCTCCGAGATGGAGCACCACTCCAACATCGTGCCGTGGCAGTTGCTCGCGCAGCGCACCGGCGCGACGCTGAAGTGGTTCGGGGTCACCGACGACGGGCGGCTCGACTACGCGCCCGACCTCATCACCGAGCGGACGAAGATCGTCTCGGTCGCCCACCAGTCCAACGTCCTGGGCACCGTCAACCCGGTCGCCGAGGTGGCCCGGCGGGCGCACGAGGCCGGCGCGCTGATCGCGCTCGACGCCTCCCAGTCCGTGCCGCACCACCCGGTGAACGTGGCCGAGCTGGGCGCCGACTTCGTGGCCTTCACCGGTCACAAGATGCTCGGCCCCTCCGGCATCGGCGTGCTCTGGGGGCGGGCCGAGCTGCTGGAGGCCATGCCCCCGTTCCTGGGCGGCGGCGAGATGATCGAGGCGGTCTGGATGGACCACTCGACGTACGCGCCGCTGCCGCACAAGTTCGAGGCGGGCACGCCGCCGATCGTCGAGGCCATCGGGCTCGGCGCGGCGGTCGACTACCTCACCGAGGTCGGCATGGAGGCGGTCGAGGCGCACGAGCGGGAGCTGACGGCGTACGCGCTGGAGGCGCTGCGCGAGGTGCCGAGCCTGCGCGTCATCGGCCCCGAGACGCTGGAGGAGCGCGGGGGCACGGTGTCGTTCACGCTGGAGGGCATCCACCCGCACGACGTCGGGCAGATCCTCGACGACCGGTTCGGGGTCGCCGTACGCGTCGGGCACCACTGCGCCCGGCCCCTGCACCTGCGCTTCGGAATAGCGGCGACCACGCGGGCGTCGTTCTACCTGTACAACACCACGGCCGAGATCGATGCCCTGGTGCGCGGTCTGCACCACGTTCAGAAGGTGTTCGCATAGCCATGATCGGCGAGTCGATGTACCAGGAGCTGATCCTGGAGCACTACAAGCACCCGCAGGGGCGGGGGCTGCGTGAGCCGTACGACGCCGAGGTTCACCACGTGAACCCGACGTGCGGCGACGAGATCACGCTCAGGGTCAAGCTGGGCGACGCCGGCAAGATCGTCGACGTCTCCTACGACGGGCAGGGCTGTTCGATCAGCCAGGCCGCCGCCTCCGTGCTGCACGAGCTGGCCACGGGCTCCACGGTGGAGGAGACGCTCTCCGTGGTGGACGAGTTCACCAGGCTGATGCAGGGCAGGGGACAGGTGGAGGCCGACGAGGAGGTGCTCGGCGACGCGGTGGCGTTCGCGGGCGTGGCCAAGTTCCCGGCCCGGGTCAAGTGCGCGCTGCTTTCCTGGATGGCCTACAAGGACGCTGTTGTGAGGAGTGCCCAATGAGCAAGCCAGTGGAGACGCCGACCGGGTTCGACGGCGACGCGACCGCCGACGAGGTCATGGAGGCGCTCAAGGACGTCGTCGACCCCGAGCTCGGCATCAACGTCGTCGATCTGGGCCTGATCTACGGGCTCAACCTCGATCCCTCCGACGGCGGGCAGCCGGTGGCCACCATCGACATGACGCTGACCAGCGCGGCCTGCCCACTGACCGACGTCATCGAGGACCAGGCGCACTCGGCGCTCGAGGGCATGGTCTCCGACGTGAAGATCAACTGGGTGTGGCTGCCGCCGTGGGGCCCCGACAAGATCACCGACGAGGGGCGCGAGCAGCTCCGTATGCTAGGCTTCAACGTCTGATCTTTTCCTGCTGTTACGGCTGACGGAAAATGGTCAGCCGTTTCAGTGTGCCGATCGCGGGTTTGGGAAACTCCCGACCCATCACGGGGGAATATCCGATAACATCCCCGGCGTTGGCAAACAGGTACACCTGACGTCTCATCGCATGTCACGCATCGCCTGCGCCGGTGCCCGGTGTATCCCCCTCATCTTCACCCCGCCCCCATGACGGCGGGTGTCCTGAACCTGTGCGGCCGCCGCGCCGCCTGCCCCGGCTCGTCCTTTCGCAGAAGTGACGTGCCACTTCGATGGAAAGGCACGACTTTCGTGACCATGCTTGACACTGCCATGCCCGCGCTCGGCGAACCCTCGACCGAAGAGCCGGCGCAGGTCTCGGCAGAGACCCCCGCCGAGACGTCCGCGGACACCTCCACCGGCTCCCCCGCCGCGGCCTCGGCCGAGCAGGGCGGCCCGTCCGAGTTCGAGCTGCTCGGCCTGCCCAAGCCGCTGGTGAACGGACTGGCTCGGCTGGGCTTCGACAGCCCGTTCCCCATCCAGAGCGCGACCATCCCCGACGTGCTGGCCGGTAACGACGTCCTCGGCCGCGGTCAGACCGGCTCCGGCAAGACGCTCGCCTTCGGCCTGCCCACCATGGCCCGCATCGCCGGCGTGAAGCCCGTTCCCGGCCGCCCCCGCGCGATGATCCTCGTCCCCACCCGTGAGCTGGCCCTCCAGGTGCACGACGCCCTCGAACCTCTCGGCCGCGGCCTCGGGCTGCGCATGAAGGTGGTCGTGGGCGGCATGTCCATGGGCAAGCAGATCGAGGCCCTGCGGCGCGGTATCGACATCGTCATCGCCACCCCCGGCCGCCTGGGCGACCTGATCCGGCAGGGCGAGTGCTCGCTGGGCGACGTCGAGGTCAGCGTCCTCGACGAGGCCGACCACATGTGCGACCTCGGCTTCTTCCCGGTCGTCACCGACCTGCTGGCCCAGACGGCCGCCGACGGGCAGCGCCTGCTGTTCTCGGCCACGCTCGACGGTGACGTCGACAAGCTGGTGCAGCGCTTCCTCAAGAACCCCATCACCCATTCCGTGGCCCCCGCGACCTCCCCGGTCGACACCATGGAGCACCACGTGATGCAGGTCACGCGCGACGACAAGTTCGACGTCACGGCCGAGATCGCCAACCGCGAGGGCCGTACCATCATCTTCGTCCGCACCCAGCACGGCGTCGACCGGCTGTGCAAGCAACTGGCCAGGGTCGGCGTCAAGTCGGGCGGCCTGCACGGCGGCAAGCGCCAGAACCAGCGCACGCGCATCCTGTCGGAGTTCCGCGAGGGCTCCATCAACGTGCTCGTCTGCACCGACGTCGCGGCGCGCGGCATCCACGTCGACAACATCAGCCTGGTGCTGCACGTCGACCCGCCGCAGGACCACAAGAGCTACCTGCACAGGGGCGGCCGTACGGCGCGCGCCGGCGAGCGGGGCACGGTCGTCACGCTGGTGCTGCCCAACGAGCGCCGCTCGACCGACTCCCTCACGCGCCGCGCCGGGATCCACCCGTACCGGCTCAAGGCCACGCCCGGCCACCCGAGGGTGGCGGAGGTGACCGGCGCGCGCACGCCGAGCGGCGAGGCCATCCCCGTGTGGGAGCCCGACGTCCGCAAGCCGCTGCGCCCGCGCCGCGAGGGCGGCGGTGGCGGTGGCGTGTCCGAGCGCAGGGGGCGCCGTGGCGGCCGCCGCGACTTCGACGGCGAGCGCCGTCCGAGGCGGCACCAGGACGACTTCGGCCCCGAGCGCCGTCCGCGCCGCCACGAGGAGGGCGAGCGGCCCTTCGCCTCGGGCGGCGAGGACCGGCGTCCGCGCCGGCACGGCCAGGGCGAGCGGCCCTACGGGCGTTCGCAGGAGCCCCGCACGTTCGGCGAGGACCGCCCCCGCACGTTCGGTGACGACCGATCGCGTCCGTTCGGCGACGACCGGTCCCGGGCGTTCGGTGGCGACCGGTCGCGGGCCTATGGCGACGACCGGGCCCCGCGCGCGTTCGGCGACGACCGGCGCGGAGACGGCGGCCAGGCGCGGGGCGGCTACCGCTCCGACGAGCGCCCGGTTCGTCAGGACGACCGCGGCCAGGGTGGCGGCGGGTTCCGGCAGGACGACAGGGGTCCCCGGGGCGGTTCCGACCGGGGGCGTCCGTTCTCGGCCGACCGTGACCGCGGGGTCCGCTCCGACGACCGCGCGCCGCGCGACGGCTACCGCTCCGGCGGCGGCCGCGGTGACGAGCGCGGCAACGGCGGAGGCCACCGCCGGAACTCGGGCCGCCGCTACGAGCGCTGACCACGTGCCACCGCGTCACGTCTGACCGCCCGCCCGGCCCTCCTTCCCGCTTGCGCGGGGGAGGGCGCGGCGGGCGGCGTCGTTTCGCGGGGCCGTGTGCGGGGCTCTGTGGCGGCCGTGGCGGCGGCCGGACGGGCGGCTGGAGCAAAGATGGCTCCGGGATGAACGCCTGATGGCACCGTCTCGCGTGGCGGACGCGGGACCCCGCCACCCGATGGCGCAGACTAGGCTTGTCAGGCACGTCAGACGAACGACGAGAGAGACCATGAAGACCTTCGAAGAGCTGTTCGCCGAGTTGTCAGACAAGGCACGCACCCGGCCCGCGGGCTCGGGCACCGTGGCCGCGCTCGACGCCGGCGTCCATGCCATCGGCAAGAAGGTCGTCGAGGAGGCCGCCGAGAGCTGGATGGCGGCCGAGCACGAGTCGGACGACAGGGCGGCCGAGGAGATCTCGCAGCTCCTCTACCACGTGCAGGTGCTCATGATCGCCAAGGGCATCGGCCTCGACCAGGTCTACAAGCATCTCTAGGGCGCCGCGGCGCCCGGCCACCGAAGAGATAGCGAGAGCGAGACACGTAAGGACCTGTGACATGCTGCGTCTGGCAGTACCCAACAAGGGCGCGCTCAGCGAGGCCGCCCAGAGCATGCTGAAAGAGGCCGGCTACCGGCCGCGCAGAGACAGCAAGGAGCTCGTCGTTCTCGACGAGGCCAGCGGCTGCGAGCTGTTCTTCCTGCGCCCCCGCGACATCGCCGTCTACGTCGGCGAGGGCACCCTCGACGTCGGCATCACCGGCAGGGACATGCTGGTCGACTCCGGCGCCCCGGTCGAGGAGATCATGTCGCTCGGCTTCGGCGGCTCCACCTTCCGCCTGGCCGCCCCGGCCGGCACGATGACGGCCGTCGGCGACCTCAACGGCCGCCGTATCGCCACCTCCTACGCGGGGCTGCTCGACAAGTACCTGTCCGACCAGGGCGTCGACGCCCGGGTGATCAAGCTGGACGGCGCCGTCGAGACCGCCATCCGGCTCGGCGTGGCCGACGCCGTGGCCGACGTCGTCGAGACCGGCACCACGCTGCGCAACGTCGGGCTGGAGGTGTTCGGCGAGCCGATCATGCGCTCCGAGGCCGTGCTGATCAAGCGGCACAGCGCGCCCGACACGTCGAGCGTCGACCAGCTCGTACGCCGGTTCCAGGGCGTCGTGCACGCCCGCGACTTCGTCATGATGGACTACGACATCCGCGCCGAGCGCATCGAGGAGGCCATCGAGCTGACGCCCGGCATGGAGGGCCCCACGGTCTCGCCGCTGCACCGCGAGGGCTGGGTGGCCGTGCGCGCCATGGTCCGCCGCAAGGGCCACCAGCACGTGATGGACCAGCTCTGGGACATCGGCGCGAGGGCCATTCTGGTCACCGACATCTACGCCTGCCGCCTGTGACCTCTGCCCGCCGGGCCACCGGGCCCGGCGGGCGTCCCGCAGTCCGACCCCCGGCGCCCGGACGGCGGTCAACGTAGCGCCGCCACCGCCTGGATCGCGTGGTCCACCTGCTCGGGGGTGGTCACGATGCTGGTGCCGAAGCGCAGCAGCGGCGCGTGGTACGGCGTGGTGCTCGCGATCACCTTGCGCCCGCGCAGGCGCTCGACCGCCTCCTGCGGCGGCAGGCCCGCCACCGAGCAGCACACCAGCCCCGCCGACAGCTCCGGCTCGGCCGGGGTGGCCAGGGTGACGTGGGGCAGCCCGGCCAGGCCCGCCTTGAGCCGGGAGGCCAGCTCCTGCATACGCCGCCGTACCCGGTCCTTGCCGATGGCCGTCATGAACGCGAACGCCTCGGGCATCGCCCACCGGTGCTCGAACGCCTTGTAGCCGCCCGGCGTGACCAGCTCCGCCGTCGTCGCCCCCGGGCTCGTCCCGGCGCCGGCCCTCGGGCCCGCCGCGGCGTCTTGATGCCAGGCGGCGAACGCGGGCCCGCTGAAACTGGGCACGATCGGCGCGATCGCCTCCCAGGCACGGCCCCACACGAGGCCGGTCCCGCGCGGGCCGAACAGCCACTTGTGCGTGCCGCTGGCCAGGAAGTCGCAGCCCAGGTCCGCCACCCCGTCGGACAGCGCGCCGAAGCCGTGCACGCCGTCCACGCACAGCAGCGCCCTGTCGTGCTCGTCGCGGTGCCGGTTCGCCTCGGCCAGCAGGTCGGCGACGGCGCGGACCGGGACGCGGACGCCGGTGCTCGAGTGGACCCAGGTGATGGCGACCACCCTGGTGCGGGGGCCGAGGCCCTCCTTGATCGCCGACACCATGCGGTCGGCCGAGGCGCGGGCCGGGTCGTCGTACAGCCTGACCTTGCGGACCTCGGCTCCCGTGCGGGCGGACAGCAGGCGCAGGCCCTCGTGGGTGGCCAGGAAGTCGTGCTCGGTGGTGAGCACGTCCTGGCCGGGGCGCAGGAGCAGGCCGGAGTAGAGCAGGGCCAGGCCCATCGTGGTGCTGTCGGTCAGGGCGATCGCGTCCGGCTCCGCGGCCAGGTAGCGGGCGGCGGCCCGGCGTACCGTCTGGTCGGGGGCGCCGCCGGGCGGCGTGTAGTGGGGGTCGGCGTCGAGGGCGTCGCGGTGCGTCCTGATCGCCTCGCGCACCGGCGCGGGCGCGGGGGCCAGCACGAACGCGGCGAACTGGCCGTAGGCGGGGTCGAGCGCGAACTGCGACAGGACCGAGGCCCAGTCGGCGGGGTCGAAGGCGGCGTTCCCGGGCGGCGTGGCAGGGGCGTCGGCGGTGCACGCCGCCGCCCCGGTCAGCAGCCCCGCGCCGAGCAGGGACCGTCTGGTGAGCATGCCGGTGTCCTACCCGCCGCGGCGGACGGTCACGACCTGATGGCGGCCACCTGCCTGATCAGGTCGGAGACGCGGACGATGCCCAGGCAGCGGTTCAGCTCGTCGGTGACCACCAGGTCGTCGTAGACGCGGGCCGCGTCCCGTCCCGCCGCCTGCATGGCGGCGATCGCCGGGGTCGTGCGCGGCACCGTACGCGGCGGGTCGGCCAGGCGCTGCGCCGGTTTCGAGCCGTGCAGCGCGTGGCCGTAGCGGGCGGCGAACGACAGCAGGAACCGGCTGCGGTCCAGGCTGCCCTTGGGCCGCTGGAACTCGTCCACCAGGATCACGCTGGTGATCGTCGGCTCGTGCCCGAACGCCGCCACCGCCTCTTCGGCCTTCGCCTCCACGGGCAGCGTCACGGCCGGCAGCAGCAGTTCCTGCACGCGGGGGCCGAGCAGGCCCGTGTCGGCGGCGTCGTCGCTGACCGGCAGCGGCACGCGTACCTTGCCGTCGGGGCCCGGCGCGAGCAGCGGCCCGTGGGCCAGCCGTACGCCGAGGCCGCGTACCACCGACACCTGGGCCTCGCGTTCCACGCCCGGCGCCATGACGTGCGCGCCGATGCCGCGCGCCAGCGTCACCACCGCGCGCGCGACCGCCGTCGCGCGGTGGTCGGCGGGGATGCGCGCCACCACCTCGGGGTCGAGGGCCAGCAGGTACGGGGACGCCTCAGCCACCAGGTCGAGCGCGGCGCCGGAGATGCCGACGTCCGCGAAGCCGAGCAGGTAGCCGATCGTGCGCAGGCTGTCGAGCCCGACCTTGAGCAGCGGACGGTCCTGCTCCTGGCACGGTCCAGAGAGCAGCAGGATCGCCTCGCGGGGATGGCGGCCGGACCGGCGCAGCGCCTCGTGCAGGGGGGCCAGCGCGCCCGCGCCCGACAGCACCACCCGGACGGGCAGCTCCAGCACCATGGGCAGCGGAGCCGCACGAAGGGAGCCGGAGGCGTCCACGATGGCCGGATGCGCGATGACGGCCCCGGTGTCAAGATCCACCATTGGACTGGTGAGCAGGGAGGACACGTACAGATCGTGCTCCCGCCACAGCGGCATCAGAAGCCCCGCGAAACAAAATTTACCGACATTTCTGTTTAGGTTCCCCACCTGACATGGGGGGATGGACGTTTCGGAAAAGCCTTGTCAGACAGGCGACGGGACGCCGGGAGCGGCGGGCAGCCCGGGAGACGCCGGTCCTCGCGTGGTCTTCGCGTAGTCTTCGCGGCATGAGCGCGCGTCCGGCGAAGGGGGGCGGCCGGTGGGTCGCGGTGCCGCAGGAGCGGCTGCACCCGTGGATCGACGGGTTCGCCGACCGTCACGGGCCCTTCTCTGCGAGCGGTGACGCGCGGGTCGTCCGGCTGGTGGCCGCGGACGGGGCGCTGGCCGAGCTGCACGTGCCGTTCCCGCCCATGACGCCGCCGGGGCCGCCGCACGTGACCCGGTTCGTCGCGCACGCCGGGGCCGAGCGGTGGGTGGGGGTGTTCCTGGTGCGGCTCGGCGGCTACGCGGCGGGGGTCTTCCACGGGGGCGTGCTGGTGGCCTCGAAGGTGGGGTCGCGGCTGGTGCAGGGGCGTACGGCGGCCGGTGGGTGGTCGCAGCAGCGCTTCGCCAGGCGGCGGCGCAACCAGGCCGCCCAGGTGTTCGACGACGCGGTGGAGACGGCGGTGCGGGTGCTGACGCCGTACCTGGGGGAGCTGGACGGGGTGGTGCTGGGCGGCGACCGCAGGGCGGTGGACGCGCTGCGGCCCGATCGCCGGCTGGCGCCGCTGCTGGCGCTGGAGCGGGAGCCGTTCCTGGTGGTGCCGGATCCGCGGCTCGCGGTCCTGCGTGACACCCCGGCCCAGTTCCGGTCGGTACGCGTGCGCGTGGTCGATCCGGCCTGAGGAGGCCGGGTGGGAGCCCGGCCCGAGGGACGTGGGAGCCCGGCCTGAGGGACGCCGCCGGGCGCGTGGCCTTTTCGGTCGGGGTGGCGCGGCCGGGCCGGGGAGAGGCCGAAACGGCGGGCGATCAGGCGTCCGGCGGGAAGACGAAGGAGGCGGTGCCGTCCGAGCCCGTGGCCGTACACTGATCGGTATGCATACTCCCGATTGACCGGCGTCGCACGCCCAATCCTCGTTTCCTAGCTCGGGAGTGTCCGGTCACCATGATCATCGCTAATGATATCGAGCTGCGCGCGGGCGCGCGCCTGCTCATCGAGAAAGCCTCCTTCCGGGTCAATCCCGGCGACAAGATCGGGCTCGTCGGCCGCAACGGCGCGGGCAAGACGACGCTGACCAAGGTCCTGGCGGGCGAGGGCCTGCCCGCGACCGGCAGCGTCACCACCACCGGCAACGTCGGTTACCTCCCCCAGGACCCGCGTACGGGCGACCTGCAGGTGCTGGCCCGCGACCGCATCCTCTCGGCGCGCGGCCTCGACGAGGTCATCCGCAAGCTGCGCGAGGCGGAGCTGGGCATGTCCTCCGCCGACGAGCGCACCCGGGAGAAGGCCGTCAAGCGGTACGGACGGCTCGAAGATCAAATGCACGTGCTCGGAGGTTACGCGGCGGAGTCCGAGGCGGCCTCCATCGCCTCCAGTCTCGGGCTGCCCGATCGCGTGCTCGGACAGCCGTTGCAAACGCTTTCCGGCGGTCAGCGCAGGCGCGTGGAATTGGCCCGAATTCTTTTCAGCGGGGCGGAAACTCTCCTTCTAGACGAGCCGACAAACCACCTAGATGCGGACTCAATCGGGTGGCTTCGCGATTTTTTGCGCAGTCATCAAGGTGGCTTGGTGATCATCAGCCACGATGTCGGCCTTCTTGAAGCCACGGTCAACAAGGTCCTGCACCTGGACGCCAACCGGGCGGTGATCGATCACTACAACGTCGGCTGGAAGGCGTACCTCGCCCAGCGGGAGACCGACGAGAAGCGCAGGAAGCGCGAGCGCGCCAACGCCGAGAAACAGGCCGGTGCGCTGCTGGCGCAGGCCGACAAGATGCGCGCCAAGGCCACCAAGGCGAAGGCGGCCCAGGACATGATGCGCCGGGCGCACCGGCTGCTCTCGGGCACCGAGGAGGAGCGTCAGAGCGACAAGGTGGCGCGGCTGCGCTTCCCCGAGCCGCAGCCGTGCGGGCGCACGCCGCTCATGGCCGAGGGACTGTCCAAGTCGTACGGGTCGCTGGAGGTCTTCACCGACGTCGACGTGGCCATCGACCGAGGTCACCGGGTGGTCATCCTGGGCCTGAACGGTGCGGGGAAGACCACGCTGCTGCGCCTGCTGGGCGGCATCGAGCGCCCCGACACCGGCGCGCTCAGGCCGGGACACGGCCTGAAAGTCGGCTACTACGCGCAGGAGCACGAGACCCTCGACCCCGGCCGCACCCTGCTGGAGAACATGCGTTCGGCCGGCGGCGAGTTCACCGACACCGAGTTGCGCAAGGTGCTGGGCTCGTTCCTGTTCACCGGCGACGACGTCGACAAGCCCGCGGGCGTGCTGTCCGGCGGTGAGAAGACCCGTCTCGCTCTCGCGATCCTGGTGCTCTCGAGCGCCAATGTCCTCCTTCTCGACGAGCCCACGAACAACCTCGATCCGGTCAGTCGCGAGCAGGTTCTCAATGCTCTGAGGTCGTATTCAGGAGCAATCGTCCTAGTCACACATGACGAGGGTGCCGTTGACGCCCTGTCACCGGATAGGGTGATCTTGCTACCTGACGGAACTGAAGACGCATGGAGCGACGAATTTTCCGATCTTGTGGCACTTGCCTGATCTTAATTTGAGTGGGTACGGATCTTTTCCCGTGGAGTAGGTAGCCGATCCCGCTGAAATGACTGATCATGGCGGAGTAACGCTGCGGAAGTCCGGCACTACAGGAGGTACTCGTGGCCGAGACACTGAAGAAGGGCACCCGGGTCACCGGGGCCGACCGGGAAAAACTGGCCGGCGATCTCAAGAAGCGCTACGCCGCGGGCGAAAGCATCCGCGCCCTGGCAGCTTCGACCGGTCGGTCCTACGGGTTCATCCACCGCATCCTGAGCGAGTCCGGTGTGACTCTGCGTGGGCGCGGCGGGGCGACCCGGGGCAAGTCCAAGCGCTGACGACCGCCTCGGAACGTGCGACCGCAGCCGCCCGTCCTTAGTCGGCCGACGTCGCGCCCGAGCCAGAACCATGTTCTGTAGGCTCGGGCGCGACGGTCAGCAGTCCGGACGCGAGGGAGCGGGCGATGGCGGAAGCGCAGGCGCGACAGCGCGGGGGGAACGCGGACGACGACTCCGGCTCGGCACGGAGCGGAGTTCGCCTCGAGGTGGACGGTGAGATAGCGACGATCACGCTGGACCGGCCGGAAAAGCGCAACGCTCAGACGTTCGCGACATGGTCGGAGCTGGCTCGCATCGGCGAGAGCCTGCCCGAGCAGGTGCGCGTCGTCGTCGTGAAAGGTGAGGGACCGTCCTTCTCGGCAGGGATCGACCTGCGAATGTTCACACCTGAGGGGGTGCCCGGACAGGGCTCGTTCAGTTCGGCGGCCAAGAGCGAGGGCGCCGGCTTCGAGCAGCGCGTCAGTCAGGCCCAAGCGGGGTTCCTGTGGCTGCGCCGCCCGGAGATCGTTTCCATCGCAGCAGTGCAGGGGCACGCGATCGGTGCGGGATTCCAACTCGCGCTCGCCTGTGATCTGCGGATCGTGGCCGAGGATGTCGCGTTCTGCATGAAAGAGCCCGCCCTGGGTCTGGTGCCCGATCTCACGGGGACCAAGCCCCTCGTCGATCTGGTCGGCCTGGCCAAGGCGATCGACATCTGCCTGACCGCCAGGATCGTGCACGCCGAAGAGGCCGTGCGCATCGGCCTCGCGGAGAAAGTGGTCGCCGGGGGCGACCTGGAACAAGCGGTACAGGACAAGGCCGCGCAGTTGCTGTCCACCGACAGGGACGCTGCTGTCGCGACCAAGCGGCTCCTCCAGGGGGCGCTGGGACGCACCCTGGAGGAGCAGAGTGCGGCCGAGGCGGTCGAGCAGGCCGCACGGATCAAGGCCCTCTTCGGCTGACGGTCCGGCGCGCGCCTCTGTGTCGCCCGTGGAGCGGCGTCAAACCCTTCCCGGCCCCCTGACCAGCAGATCCCGGTGAGCGGGACGCCAAGGGGTCTCAGCGGGGCGCAGAAGGCGGTACACGTCCGGACGGTCCCCCACATTCCGGACGCAGAGGGGCGAGTTTCGCGGTGAGCTGAGCCGGGAATCCGCACCTGCCCCGGCAACGCTGTCGTCCTCGACAGAGGAGGGATCTGCCGGATGGCGATGATGGGCGGTGGCTTCGGGCCCCAGGTGATGGCGTCCCTGCGGCGCGACGGCTCGGTCACCAAGCAGCGGCTGCGGCCCGGCACCGTGCGGCGCATCGCCCACTACGCCCGCCCGCACCTCAGGCACATCACGGCGTTCCTGGTGCTCGTCGTGGCCGGCGCGGTGATCGTGATCGCCAACCCGCTGCTGATGAAGGCGATCATCGACGACGGCATCCTGCCCCGGCGGCCCGGCGTGGTCGTCGGCCTGGCCGTGGCGATCGCCGCGCTCGCGGTCGTGGACGCCGGGCTGACCCTGGTGCAGCGCTGGTTCTCGGCCCGCATCGGCGAGGGCCTGATCTACGACCTGCGCACCGAGGTGTTCGACCACGTGCAGCGCATGCCGGTCGCGTTCTTCATGCGCGCCCAGACCGGCGCGCTGGTCAGCAGGCTCAACACCGACGTGATCGGCGCCCAGCGCGCGCTGACGAGCACCCTGTCCTCGGTCGTCGCCAACGTCGTGAGCCTCGTGCTGGTGCTGGGCGCGATGCTGGTGCTGTCGTGGCAGGTCACGCTGGTCGCGCTGGTGCTGCTGCCGATCTTCGTCGTGCCCGCGAAATACGTCGGCCGCCGCATGTCGGTGCTGACCCGCGAGCAGATGCAGCTCGACGCCGAGATGAGCTCG
Organism: Nonomuraea sp. NPDC051298; assembly: GCF_055586305.1. Lineage (NCBI taxonomy): Bacteria > Bacillati > Actinomycetota > Actinomycetes > Streptosporangiales > Streptosporangiaceae > Nonomuraea > Nonomuraea sp. NPDC051298. The sequence goes on along the minus strand of NZ_JBVJIM010000012.1, from coordinate 250,688 downwards.
GTCACCACCGAGCGCTTCAACGTGGCGGGGGCGACGGTCGCCAAGCTCTACGGCCGGCCGGCCGACGACGCCGAGGTGTTCGGTCGCCGGGCGGCCAGGGTGCGCGACGTCGGCGTGACAGTCGCCATGTACGGCACCGTGTTCCGGGTCGCACTCGGCCTGATCGCGGCGCTGGCTACGGCCCTCGTCTACGGCATCGGCGGCGTCCTGTCGATCTCCGGCGCCTTCGAGCTGGGCACCCTGGTGGCCCTGGCCGCGCTGCTGATGCGCCTGTACGGCCCGCTCACGTCCCTGTCCAACGTGCACGTCGACGTGATGACCGCGCTCGTGAGCTTCGACCGCGTCTTCGAGATCCTCGACCTCGAGCCCATGGTGGCGCAGCGGCCGGGCGCGGTGCTGGTGCCCGGCGGCCCGGTGACGATCGAGTTCGACGACGTGCGCTTCCGCTACCCGGCCGCCGCCGAGGTGTCGCTGGCCTCGCTGGAGTCGGTGGCCAGGCAGGACACCGGCCCGTCCCAGCCGGTGCTCAAGGGCGTGTCGTTCACGGCCGCCCCCGGGCAGCTCATCGCGCTCGTCGGCCACAGCGGCGCGGGCAAGACCACGATGACCTCGCTGGTGTCGCGGCTCTACGACGTCAACGAGGGCGCGGTGCGGATCAACGGGCTCGACGTGCGCGAGGCCACGCTCGACTCGCTGCGCGACACCGTGGGCGTGGTCATGCAGGACGCCCACCTCTTCCACGACACGATCGGGGCCAACCTCCGCTACGCCCGTCCTGAGGCGAGCGACGAGGAGATCTGGGAGGCGCTGCGCGCCGCGCAGATCGGCGAGCTGGTCGAGGGCCTGCCCGAGGGGCTGGAGACCGTGGTGGGCGAGCGCGGCTACCGCCTGTCGGGCGGCGAGAAGCAGCGGCTGGCGCTGGCCCGGCTGCTGCTGAAGGCGCCGCGCGTGGTCGTCCTCGACGAGGCCACCGCCCACCTCGACTCCGAGTCGGAGGCGGCCGTGCAGGTGGCGCTGAAGACGGCGCTGGAGGGGCGCACGTCGCTGGTCATCGCGCACCGGCTGTCGACGATCAGGGAGGCCGACGAGATCCTCGTGGTCCACGACGGCCGCATCGCCGAGCGCGGCGGGCACGATGAGCTGCTGGCGCGCGGCGGGCTCTACGCCGAGCTGTACCGCACCCAGTTCAGCTCTTCAGGTAGCCCAGCCGGGTGAGCTCCTCCCTGGCCACCTTCTCCACCAGCTCCAGGTCGTCGGGGCGCAGCCGGGTCCGCCAGGCGCCGACCTTGGGCACGCGGGTGTCGTACAGGACGACCTTCGACACCCGCGTGCCCAGAAACTCCGCCAGGGTGGCCACCGACTGCGGCGGCTGGTTCACCAGCTCCTCGTAGCGCATCGTCAGGAGCTGCGGCTCGGGCAGCTCACGGCGCAGCTCGGCGCTGAGCCGCACCGCGCTGCGCCAGCGCAGCGCGCTCTTGCCCGCCGTCGGCATGGTCTTCCACCGTGGCAGGTGCTCGTCCTTGTTGACGCCCAGGAACGCGTTGGGGAACTCGGTCTGCTCCGCCACCATGGCGGGCTTGAACCAGGCCAGGCACGTCGGATCGGCCAGCATGTCGGCCACGACGTCCCTGCCGTCGCGGACGAGCTGCACGAACCGGGCGTCGGGGAACGCCTGGAGCAGCGTGGGCACGCTGTAGAGCAGGTCGGGGCTGCCGTCGCCGAACCGGGTGACGTCGGTGGCCGAGACGCAGGGACCGGTGCCGGTCACGCCGCCCGCGTCCCGGCACGGCTCGGCGCATTCGCCGCACGAGCGGGGCAGCACCTGCCACGACTCGGCGAGGGCGTCGCGCATCACGCGTACGGCCCCCGACGTGCGGGCGATGGACGGCTTGCGGGCGAAGGCGTACACCACGTGCGCCACGCTCGCGCGGCCCATCGTCACGTGGAAGCCGGGGGAGCGTTTCAGGGCGCGGGCCAGGAGGTCCACGCCGGAATGCGGCGCTCCGAGCAGGAAGACCGGCCGGCGGACCTTGATGCCGTTGACCACGAGGATGTGGGGCGGAAGTCGCATACGAGAGGTAAGTGTGACACCGTTTGCCACGTGACCGAGCCAACGTCAGTGTCGGTGCTCACCGGAGCGGGCATCTCCACCGATTCCGGCATCCCCGACTACCGGGGCCCGCAGGGGGTGTGGACCAGGAACCCGGCGGCCGAGGCCAACGCGACCATCGACCGCTACCTGGCCGACCCCGAGGTCAGGCGCGCCTCGTGGCAGGCCAGGCTCGTTCACCCGGCCTGGGACGCGCGGCCGAACGCCGCCCACGGAGCCCTCGTCGACCTGGAGCGCGCGGGGCTGCTGCGCGCCCTGATCACCCAGAACATCGACGAGCTGCACCAGCGGGCCGGCTCCGCCCCGGAGAAGATCATCGAGCTGCACGGCACCCTGCACCGCGCGGAGTGCCTGTCCTGCGACCTGATCACGCCCATGAGCGAGGTGCTGGCCAGGGTGGCCGCGGGCGAGGCCGACCCGCCGTGCCCCCGCTGCGGCGGCCTCCAGAAGTCGAACACGATCTCCTTCGGCCAGTCGCTCAGGCCCGAGGTGCTGGGCGCGGCGCTGGACGCGGCCCGCTCGTGCGACCTGTTCGTGGCGGTGGGCACGTCGCTGACCGTGCACCCGGCCGCCGGGCTCTGCGGCGAGGCGCTCGACGCCGGCGCTCGCCTGGTGATCGTGAACGCCGCCCCCACGCCCTACGACCCCTACGCCGACCAGGTGATCCACGAGCCGATCGGGGAAGCCCTGCCGGCACTCGTCAAGGAGTTGATCGATGCGGCCAGGTGACACCGTCGCCGTCGTCTCGCCGTCCGGGCCGCCCAGCGCCGACCTGCTGCGCCGCGGCGTCGAGCGGCTGACGGGCCTCGGGCTGAAGGTGGTGGTCGGCGCGCACGCGCTCGACCGCCAGCCCCTCGACTTCCTGGCGGGCGATGACACCGCCAGGGCCGCCGACCTGCAGGAGGCGTGGTGCGACCCGGCCGTCTCCGGGGTGTTCTGCTGCCGCGGCGGGTACGGCGCGGGCCGCCTGCTCGGCCTGCTCGACTGGGACGCCATGCGGGCGGCGGGGCCCAAGGTGCTGCTCGGGTCGAGCGACATCACGGCGCTGCACAACGCCTTCGCCATCGAGCTGGGCGTGTCCACGCTGCACGGGCCGATGGCCGCCTGCGACCCCATCGCCGGTGACGACGAGGGGCCGGAGCCGCGTACGTGGGAGAGCCTGCGCGAGGCGCTGTTCGGCACGCGTACCGTGGCCACGGGTGACCGGGTGCTCGCGCCGGGGCGGGCCGAGGGGGTGCTGAGCGGCGGTAACCTGTCGCTGCTCGCGTCGATGTGCGGCACCAGGTGGCAGCCGTCGTTCGCCGGGCGGATCGCGTTCCTGGAGGACATCGGCGAGGAGCCGTACCGGGTCGACCGCATGCTCACCCAGCTCCTGCAGTCGGGCGCGTTCGACGGGGTGCGGGGGATCGCGCTCGGGTCGTGGGTCGACTGCGGCGACCCGTACCTGGTGCTCGAGGACCGGCTGAAGCCGCTCGGAGTGCCGATTCTGGCGGGGTTGCCGGTGGGGCATGGGACGCCGCAGATGAGTGTGTGGCTTGGGGCACTTGGTGTTATCGATACCGAATCGTGCTCGCTGACCGGCGTGACCCGCAATCAGGAACAGGCAAGGTAGGAGGGACGAATCCGACAGAAAGGGACACGGCGCGTGAGCTTGTTCAGTCGTGACCGCGAGCCCCCGCGCCGCCCGGTGGAGGACGTCGACCTCGACTCGCTGGTGGCCCTCGTCGCGGAGTCCCTCGGATACTCCTTCGAATTCGCCCACGACGGCCGCTCCGTGACGCTCAGGCCCACCGGCGACGGGCCGCTCGGAGACGGGCCGGTCAGGGCGCCCGGTGACGGCGCCGAGCTGCTGGTCAAGCTGACCGGGCTGCGCCGCGAGGCCGGGCGCAGGGCCAGGGAGGACTGGCCGATGCTGGTCTCCGAGCACCTCGCGCACGCCGTGGCCACGTCCGGCGAGCGGTTCGACGTGTGCGACCTGGACCAGGCCAGACCTCTGCTGGGGACCCGGGTGGAGGCCGTGGACGAGGTGCCCGACCTGACCCGCGTGGTCGGCCGTCACCTCAACGCCGACCTGGTCGAACTGCTCACTGTGGGCGGGCGGCCCGTACGGCCCGAGGAGTCGGGGTGCTGGCCGCTGCCCACCGGGCAGGCCCTCGACCTGGCCGTGGCCAACGTACGCGGGCAGGACCGGCTGTGGCTGGAGGGCATCGGACTGTCGGGCACGCCGGTGACCAGGCTGACCGCGGCGAGCCCGTCGGCCGCCACGCATCTGCGCTGGCTGGAGGAGTACCTGCCGGTGCCCGCCGACGGGGTGCTCGTCGTGCTGCCGGACCCGTACACGCTGCTCGTGCACCCCGTCGACGGGATCGGCGTCGTCCGGGCCATCGAGCGGCTGCGGGTGCACGCGGCCCGCACCGACGGGCTCAGCTCCCAGGTGTACTGGTGGCACCGGGAGCGGCTGACGCACATCAAGGCCGACATCGTCGGCCAGAGCGGGCAGACCAGGCTCGTGGTGGCGCCGCCGCCGGAGTTCGCCCGCGTCCTCGCCCGCCTGGCCGTCTGACGCTCCGGCGCCCGCCCTCCCCGGTGGGAAGGGCGGGAAGGGCGGGCCGGATGTCAGGGGCGGTTGACGTAGTCGCGCAGGTGGATGGCCGTGAGCGAGTCGCCGGTCGCCACCAGCTCACCCGGGGTCCCGGAGAAGACCACCTGGCCGCCGTCGTGACCGGCCCCTGGGCCGAGGTCCACGATCCAGTCGGCGTGGGCCATGACGGCCTGGTGGTGCTCGATGACGATGACCGTGTTGCCGTCGTCCACCAGGCGGTCGAGCAGCGACAGGAGCTTGTCCACGTCGGCCAGGTGCAGCCCGGTGGTGGGCTCGTCCAGCACGTACGTGCTGCCGTTCCTGGCCATGTGGATGGCCAGCTTGAGCCGCTGCCGCTCGCCGCCCGACAGCGTCGTGAGCGGCTGGCCCAGGCCCAGGTAGCCGAGGCCGACGGACACCAGGCGGTCGAGGATCGTGCCGGCCTGCCCGCTGGGGAAGAACTCGCGGGCCTCGGCCACGGGCATCTCCAGCACCTCGCTGATGTTCTTGCCGCGCAGCCGGTACGTCAGCACCTCCGGCGTGAACCGGCGGCCCTCGCACTGCTCGCACACCGAGGCCACCGTGGCCATCATGGCCAGGTCGGTGTAGATGAGCCCGATGCCCTTGCAGGCCGGGCAGGCGCCCTCGGAGTTGGCGCTGAACAGGCCCGCCTTGACCCCGTTGGCCTTGGCGAAGGCGGTGCGGATCGGGTCGAGCACGCCGGTGTAGGTGGCCGGGTTGCTCCGCCGCGAGCCGCGGATCGGCGACTGGTCGGCCACCACCACGCCGTCCAGCCCGGCCACGTGCCCGTGGATCAGGCTGCTCTTGCCCGACCCCGCCACGCCCGTCACCACGGTCAGCACGCCGAGCGGGAGGTCCACGCTCACGTCGCGCAGGTTGTGCAGGGTGGCGTTCCTGATCGGCAGGTGGCCGGTCGGCTTGCGGACGTCGTCACGCAGCCGGACGCGGTGGTCGAGGTAGCGGCCGGTCAGCGTGCCCGAGGCGGGCAGCCCGTCGAGGTCGCCGGCGTAGCAGATCCGGCCGCCGCTGGTGCCCGCGCCCGGCCCGAGGTCCACCACGTGGTCGGCGATCGCGATCGTCTCCGGCTTGTGCTCGACCACGAGCACCGTGTTGCCCTTGTCGCGGAGCTGCAGCAGCAGGTTGTTCATCCGCTGGATGTCGTGCGGGTGCAGCCCGGCCGTGGGCTCGTCGAAGACGTACGTGACGTCGGTCAGGCTGGAGTTGAGATGGCGCACCATCTTGACCCGCTGCGCCTCGCCGCCCGACAGCGTGCCCGACTCGCGGTCGAGGCTGAGGTAGCCCAGCCCGATCTCGACCAGCGAGTCGAGGGTCGAACGCAGCCCCTCCAGCACCGGCCCGACCGCCGGGTTGCCGATGCCGCGCACGAAGCCGGCCAGCTCGTTGATCTGCATGGCCGAGCAGTCGGCGATGTTCCTGCCGTGGATGCGGGCCGAGAGCGCGGCCTCGTTCAGCCGGGAGCCGCCGCAGGACGGGCAGGAGGCCAGTTTGAGCGCGCGGTCGGCGAAGGCGCGCGCCGCGGGCTGCAGCGAGTCGCGGTCCTTGCCCAGGTAGGCGCGCCGGACGCGGACGGCCAGGCCCTCGTAGGTGAAGTTGCTGGTGCCGTACTTGAGCTTCGTGGCGGGCTTGTGCAGCAGGTCGTCCCACTGCTCGGGGGTGAAGTCCTTCAGCTTGACGGCGGGGTCGAACAGCCCTGAGCCGGCCACGACCTGCCAGGACCAACTGTCGACGGGGTAACCAGGGGCCTTGATCGCGCCCTCGTTGAGCGACAGCTCCCGGTCGACCAGTTCGTCCACGTCGATCTCGGTCGCCTTGCCCAGCCCCTCGCACCGGGGGCACATGCCCTCGGCGAGGTTGAAGCTGAAGGCGCCCGCAGAACCGACGTGGGGCTCGGCGATCCGGCTGAAGATGATCCGCAGCATGGTGTGCGCGTCGGTGGCGGTGCCCACAGTGGAACGGGCGTTGGCGCCCATCCGCTCCTGGTCCACGATGATCGCCGCGCTCAGGTTGTGCAGCGCGTCGACGTCGGGACGGGCCAGGCTCGGCATGAACGCCTGGACGAACGCGGTGTACGTCTCGTCGATCAGCCGCCGCGACTCCGCCGCGATGGTGTCGAAGACGAGCGAGGACTTGCCGGAGCCGGACACTCCGGTGAAGACGGTGAGACGCCGCTTGGGGATCTCGAGGGAGACGCCCTTGAGGTTGTTCTCCCTGGCGCCACGGACCTGGATGTGGTCGTGGCTGTCCGCGGCGCTGTGATCGCGGGACTGTACGGTGCTTGCCTGGTGGCTGGAGAGCACGGAACCCTTCCATCTCGGCCGACTTTTTATGCTGTAAGGGGATTGGCCGGGACAGCTTACATCGACGCGGGGATGATCGGGCGGCGCGACAACAGGTCGTGAACTCGTGGGGAACGACCGGCGATCGCCGTCGCAGGTCACCGCCCCTCTGGGTACCGTGACAGCGGTGGTGGAGAACGTCGGCCGGAGTTCGTCGAGTTGCTGGGGAATCATCGTGAGTCCGGCGTGCGCGCGATGCTCGCGCACGGGAGGCTCGTCTCGCTCGTGATCGACCCCCGCCTGCTGCGTGAGCGGCCCGAGATCGTGGCCGGGCGCGTGGCCGAGGCGGTGGACGGAGCCTTCGGCCGGGAGGTCCCCGGCGAGGAGGCCGTGCCGTTCGTCGAACCGTTGGCGCTGGCCAGGGAGCTGCGCGCCGTGCGGGCCGATCTGGACGCGCGGATGGCGCGCGTGACGGCCTCGATCGAGGTGAGCGCAGCCGCGCTGCGCGCGGAGGCCGAGGTGCCGTCAGGGGTGCCGGGGATCGAGCTGGGCGAGCTGTTCGACCGGCTCGTGGAGATGCTGGAGACGATCGGCGGTGTGCGCGACGACGACGTGCGCGGCAGGTCCGAGGGGCTGGTGAGCGCCGTGTGCGCGCCGGGGCCCCGGCTGGTGTCGCTGAGCGTGGCGCCCCGCGCCCTGTACGGCGGGACGCGGGCGCTGGGGGAACGCGTGACCGCCGCGGTCAACGCCGCCCTCGACGACCTGGACGCGGCGGTGCTGCGGCGGCGGGCCGGGGCCGGTGCAGGCACCGAGCAGGTCATGGCCAGGGTGGCGGAGCTGAGGGAGCTGAGCGTGCAGCGGATGCGGGCGTACGCGCAGGGCATGTCCGCGATGATGGCCGGAATCCGGCCGCGTTCGTAAGGGGAGAGTGTGGGTGACCCGAGGGGGAACGTGTGGGTGACGGGCTGAGAGTCGACGACCGGGTCCGGCCGCGCCGCGTGGCGAGGGACGTCGCCACCACGTGCGCGGAGGCGGCGGCGCGCGCCAGGGCCTTCCATGAACGCATGGCGGCCTACGGCACCCCCTGGGGCGTCAACAATCCCGTCAGCCGGGCCCTCGGCCTGTGCTACCGCACGGCTCGGGACGAGCACGCGGCCCGCCATCCGGGCCACCCCGCCACCTGTCTCGCCGGGCGGGAGACAGCGAGTGACGGGGCGAGTGACAGGGCAGGTGGCAGCGCAGGTGACGGGGCAGGTGACGGGGCAGGCAGCGCGACGGGCGGCGGGGCAGGCAGTGTGACAGGCAGTGCGGCGGGCGGCGCGGCGGGCGGCGGGGCGGCCGTCGCCGGTGGCGTCCGGTGAGCCTCGAACTGCCGGCCGCGCTGGCGCCGATCGAGGTGTTCCTCGGGCGGGTGTACTCCGACGGTGACGAGGAGGCGCTGGTCCGGATGGGCGACGAGCACGACGAGCACGCCGCCGCCATGCGGGAGCACCACGCCGCGGGCGCCGAGGGGGAGCCGCACCACGACGCGGCCGGCGGCGAGACGCGGGTCCTGGGGCTGGGGCTGAAGGTGTCCGCCTCGATCGTGCTCGCCCACAAGGGCGTCACCCTGCTCCAGTACGCGCTCACCGCCGCCGCGCTGGCCGAGACCCTGGCGACGGGCGGGGCGACGGGCGCGACGCTGGCGCCGTTCGTCCGGCAGGCCGGGCAGCAGGCGCTCGACGCCGTGGCGACCGTCACGGTGAACGAGCTGCTCACCTGAGACCACAGGGGGTCATGGCCGGCCGGGAGGCGGTCCTGTCCTGCGGAGGCTGAGGATCGCGATGTCGTCGCGCGGCGTCGACCGGGTGAAGACCCGCAGGTCCTCGCCCAGCGTGCTGGCGAGGTCGCCGGGCGGGGCCTCGGCCCAGGCGTGCAGCCGCTCCTCCAGCGGGTAGAAGTGGCCGCCCGGGTCGCGGGCCTCGGTCACCCCGTCGGTGCACAGCAGCAGCGTCGCGCCGTACGGGAACGTGAAGCGCACGCGCCTGCGCGGCGACCTCGCCAGCGCCGCCAGGCCGAGCGGCACGGCGGGCTCACCCAGGTTCACCTGGTAGGCGTCGCCGTCGTGCAGGATGTACGGGGGGATGTGGCCGCAGTTGACCACCTCGACCGACTCGCCCGTCTCCGGGCCGAAGTCGAGCACGAGGGCGGTCACCAGCCGCTCCAGCTCGCCCCTCCTGGTGGCGAAGAAGTTGTGCCTGACCACGGAGTTCTCCAGGGCGGCCACGACGCCCGTGAGCGTCTCCTCCCGGTAGGCCGCCTCCCTGAACGACCCCAGCAGCGCCAGCGCCGTGCCGATCGCCGACAGGCCCTTGCCCTGGACGTCCGCGATGATCACCCTCGTGCCGCGCCGGGAGACGGCCACGTCGTAGATGTCGCCGCCCACGGCGGCCTCCTCCTCCACCGGGTGGTAGAGGCCCTCCATGGTCACCTGCGCCGTACGGAGGGGCAGGGGGCGCACGATGAGTTCCTGGAGGGCGGTGGCCGCCGAGCGCAGCCGGTGGACCTCCTCCTCGCGGCTCACCCGGTAGCGGCAGCCGATCACGCTCAACATCCCGAACACGCCGGTGAACGCGGCCGCCAGCAGGATGTCGCCGGGCGCCCCGCCCAGGTAGAAGGCGGTGCACACCTCCACCACCAGCACCCACACCGACGCGACGACCGTCTGCCAGACCGCGCCGAGGGCGGCCACGATGGCCGGCAGGAAGATCAGCAGCGGGAAGAGGCGCAGCGCCGTGCCCGTGATCACGTCGAGGGCGACGATCACGAGGGTGACCACGAGGAGGCCCACCACGAACACCGGCGTCCACAGGTGTGGCCCGGTCCTGCGCCGCGGTCGCCGCCGAGGGTCGTCCTTCACTGTTCCCCCTTCACCCCCATGTCATCTTCTATCAGTCTGTTTCCCCTCTCCGACGTGTTGGCGCGCACCCTTGACCCCGGCTTGCCCCGGCAGCCGAAAGACAACGGCGGGGGACGCATTCGCGCGAATATTCGGGACGGCCGTTGTTCGGTTGTTCCCTGTGGTTCTTTCTGGTTTTCCAGCTAGGAAATTCTGGAGGCGTTCTGTGGAGGTGTTAATTCGTGTCGGTGCTCTTTCCCGGGCGAGGGGAGGGTGTGATCGATGACGCTGTGTACTGGAAGGATAGGTAGTACGGCTACTCAAAGTAAACAGCGCTGTCCCTTATGGCGGGATTTGCTGGCGTACGACGGTAAATCTTCGTGGGGTGGGGAGAGGGATTGCGGGTTCTCACTTTCTTTTAATCGCCAAACGCGTTGACATTGGAAATCGATCTTGTAAGCATCTGAGTTGAGAAGCGGGTGCGGCGGCGAATTCGTGTCAGGAAAGGGAGCGGTCCTCATGGACATCGAGCACGACTGGACCCTGCTGCCGGCCGTGGTCGTCCGCGGCGCCGGGTTCTCGTGGGAGCTCGTCCTGTCCCTGGTCTATCCCAGGGCGGCGGAGGCGGCCGCGGCGGTCGTACGGCTGGAGAGACGGGCACTCGACCTGCTCGCCGACGCGCCCGCGTGCGGCGCGGGCCCCCCTCGGGAAGGGGCGGCGGAGGGCGGGCGGTTGCCGCGCGGGCTGCGGGGGCGCCTGCGTGACCTGCGCCCGCTGCCGCCCGGCACGCCGCTTCCCGGCCACTGGCCGGCGGCGTGGAACGAGGTGACGGAGCGGCTGGAGGAGGCGCGCCGCACGCTGGCCGGGCTGGTCCCGGGCGACGCGGCCTTCTCGCGGACGGCCGTGAACGGACTCCTGGCCGACGAGCGCTTCCTCGACGCGCTCGTGTGCGCCGAGCCCGGCCTCTACCGGGACCTGCGGAGCGACGCGGCCAAGGGAGGCCCGCACCGGGGTGTCGTGGGGAGCACGCACAGAAACGCCGCCGGGCGCTCTGAGCGGGGAGGCGCCGACGGTGGTGCCGACGGTGGTGCCGACGGTGGTGCCGACGGTGGCGCGCTGCGCAGGAGGCTCGCCTTCCAGGTGCAGCGGCTGTCGGCCGCCTGCGAGACTGAGGGGTGCTACGGGCCCGTCAACTACGGGAGCGTCGGGCCCGGCCCGTCCGGCTACGTCTGGGCGGGGCACCGGGAGTGGGCGCGCCGGGTGGCGCACCCGGCCGCGCAGGTGAGCGAGGCGCTCCAGCAGCGCATCCTCGCCGACCCCGCGCTCGCGGCGGGGCTGGTGCCGCGGCGCAAGACGTGGACGGGGGCGGTCGCCGACGGGGCGGCGTTCGTGGGGCACTGCGACGGCGGCCGTACGCTGGCCGAGATCGCGGCCGAGACGGGGACCGGCATGGAACGCGCCTCCGCGGCGCTGGCCGTCGCGGTGCGGCGCGGCCTTCTCACCCACGACCTCTGCCCGCCCGCCACCGTCTGCGACCCGCTGGGCTGGCTGCGCGACCGCCTGTCCGCCAGGCCCCCGGCCTCCCCTCCGCCCTCCGGGTCACCGGGCCCGACAGGGCGCGGGCGCGTCAGGGGAGCGGACGCCTGCGAGTGCAGCCTCACCAGAGCCGAGGCCGGCGAGCCGTCGGGGGCGCCGGGGCTCGCGGAGGCCGCCGAGCGCTCCGGGGCACGGGAGCCCTCGGAGCCACTGGGCCGCACGGATGGCGATGAGTCCTCCGGGGTACGGGAGCCCTCGAAGGCGCTGGGCCGCACGGATGGCGGTGAGTCCTCCGGGGTACGGGAGCCCTCGAAGGCGCTGGGCCGCCCGGACGGCGGCGAGTCCTCCCGGGTACGGGAGCCCTCGGAGGCGCGGCGGCCCGCCGACGTGCGCGAGACCCCCGAGGGGCGCGAGCACGTAGACCGGCCTGAGCCGTCCGAGGCGCGGGGGGTGCGCGGGCGGGGGCTCGTGGAGGCGTCCGGGGCGGCCAGGCGGAGGTTCGTGGCCTCAGTCGGCGTACCGGCGCAGCGCGGACGGGCCGGGACGAAGCCGGTCCAGGACGCGGAGCTGCCGACGGCCCGGCGCGTCGACGAGATCGGCGAACTGCTCGCCCATTACCCCACCGCGTCCCCCGACGTGAAGCTGGCCGTGCAGCGCCGCGTCCAGTCGCTCGCCGGGGGCGGGCGGCGCGACGATCGGGCGACCGTGCACGAAGCCGCCGCCGGGACGCTGCGGGTCACCGTGGGCGGCGCGCTCGCGGCCGACCTGCGCGAGCGGGTGCCCCGGGTGCTCGGCCTGCTCGCCGAGGAGGCCGAGCTGACCAGGCTGCGGACCAACCGGCTGCTGGCCGGGCGGCTCGGCCCGGGCACGTACGAACTGTCCGAGGCCCTGCGGGCGACCGGCGACCTCGAGATCGAGCACGGCGGCAGGCTCGCCGAGCGCGTGGCCGCCCTCGTACGCGAGGCTCCTGCGGGCACGTCCGAGCTGGACCTCGCCGGGCTGCTCGACGAACCCGCCCCACCGGCCGCGCCCGTGCTGTGCTCGGCCGACGTCATGGTGGCGGTGTCCGCGCTGGAGGCGTACGAGCCGGGGACGACGCCGCTCGTCCTCGGCCGCCTCCACGACGCGGTGCTGCTCACCCCCTGGGCCCTGCAGTTCCACGACGAGGCCGCCGCGTGCCTCGCGGAGCGGGACGCGGCGGTCGGGCGGGCCCTGTCCGGGTTCCGCGTGCTCAACGTCATCTCGCGCCGCAGTGGCGGGGTGCCGCCGCTGGAGCTGCCGGGGCCCGTGCTGGAGCTGGGCGGCGTGGCGGCCGGCCAGGACCGCCGCCGCATCGGGCTCGACGAGCTGTACGTGCACAGCGACGGGCAGCGTGCGGTCCTGCACGCCAAGGGGATGGACGAGCCGCTGCTGTTCCACAACGGCGAGCACGACACCGCCCTGCACACCGCGCTGGCGCTGCCCAGGGTCCGGCTGCCCCGCCTGCTCGACGGGCCGCACACGCCCCGGCTGACCTGGGACAACGTCGTCATGTCGAAGCGGCGCTGGCAGGTGGGGCGGGCCTCGTTCGAGGAGCTGGGGCAGGCGGGCGGCGATCGCGACCTCCTGGTGGCGATGGCCCGCCTGAGGGAGGCGTACGACCTGCCTGTCGCGTTCTTCGCCTCGACGGGACGCGAACGGGAGCCCGCCTACGTCGACACGCGTTCGCCCGCTCTCCTGGAAGGGCTGGCCCACCTGGCGGCGGGGACGGACCGGGTCACGGTGACCGAGGTGCTGCCGGGGCCGGACGAGTGCTGGCTGCGGGAGGGCGCACAGCGGTTCGCCGCCGAACTGCGCTGCGTCTACCTGCGGGCAGCCGGGGAGAAACGGGACACCGCCGCCACCCTCCGTACGGAGAGAGGCGGCGCAGCGGCTCGCGACGGCCGCCCCGGGTGGGCGCCCCGGGCGAACCCGCCGCGGCGGCCTTTCGTGCACCCGTACCCGTGGCCGGGCGCGGACGGCTGATCCGCCCGGTGCGCGGGGTCCGCCGCGGCCCGGGCGGACCGGCGGCCGAGTCATCTGGGAGCTGGGGCACCATAGAGACGTGACACCGAGCACCACGAAGGTGGATGAGCTGGCCGGGCTCGTCGCCCGGGGCGGGGTGGCCGTGCTCAGCGGGGCGGGGCTGTCGACCGAGTCGGGCATCCCCGACTACCGGGGGCCGACCGGCCGGGCGCGGCGCGCGGACCCGATGACGTACCAGCGGTTCGTCGGCAGCGCGCAGGCCCGGCAGCGATACTGGGCGCGCAGTCACGTCGGCTGGCGGGAGATCGGGCATGCCCGGCCCAACGCCGGGCACCGGGCGGTGGCCGCGCTGGAGCGGCACGGCCTGCTGACCGGCATCGTCACGCAGAACGTCGACGGCCTGCACCAGGCCGCCGGGGCGCGGCGGGTGATCGAGCTGCACGGCGGGCTCGACCGCGTGGCCTGCCTGTCGTGCCGCGAACGCACCCCGCGCGCCGAGCTGGAGCACCGCCTGAACGAGGCGAACCCCGGATGGGAGGCCGACGGCGTGATCAACCCCGACGGCGACGCCGTGCTCACCGACGAGCAGGTGGCGGGGTTCCGGGTGGTCGACTGCACGGGCTGCGGGGGGCTGCTCAAGCCGGACGTGGTGTTCTTCGGCGAGAACGTGCCCCGGCCGCGCGTGGACGAGTGCTTCGCCATGGTGGGCGGGGCGCAGGCGTTGCTCGTGCTCGGGTCGTCCCTGGCGATCAGGTCGGGGCTGCGGTTCGTCACCAAGGCCGCCGCGCTCGGCCTCCCCATCGCGATCGTCAACCAGGGGCCGACGGGCGGCGACGCCGACGCGTCACTCACCCTCGACGCCCCGCTCGGCTCGACCCTGACCGACCTCACCGCTCTCCTCGGGGCAGAATAGTGCCCATGCCCGCCCGCGCCTGCCCCTGCGGCCTGCCCGCCGACTACCCCGACTGCTGCGGCAGGTTCCACCGGGGCGAGGCGGCGGCCGCCACCGCCGAGCAGCTCATGCGCTCCCGCTTCGCCGCGTTCGGCGTGCGCGACGAGGGTTACCTGCTGCGCACCTGGCACCCCACCACCCGACCGGCCCGCGCCGGGCTGGACAAGCGGGTGACGTGGGTGCGGCTGGAGGTGCTGGAGAGCGCCGGGGGCAGCGTCGTGCACACCGAGGGCACCGTACGCTTCCGCGCCCACTACCTCGACCGTGGCCGGCCGGGGGAGATGGAGGAGCACAGCCGGTTCGTCCGCCACGAGGGCCGCTGGGTCTACCTGGGCGCGCTGTAGAACGCGCGGGCGGGCGCGGCGGGGAGCAGCGGGAGCCGGGTCGAGGACTGCGGCCGGGTGCGGAAACGGGCGTCCGGAAATGGGCATGATGACCGCATGACGATCTCAGCAGACGAGTTGCTCACCACCACGCGCAGCGTGCGCAAACGCCTCGACCTCACCCGTCCCGTCCCGATGGGCCTGGTCCGCGAGTGCCTGGAGATCGCCCTTCAGGCGCCCACCGGGGGCAACGCTCAGGGCTGGCACTGGATCGTGGTGACCGACGCCGCCCGGCGCCAGGCGATCGGCGACTACTACGGGCGCTCGTGGCGCAGGTACTACGACTCGGAGTCGTCGGCCGGGAAACTGTTCCAGGACGATCCGGCCCGGTCGGTGACGCAGCGGCGGGTGTCCGACAGCGCCGCCTACCTGGCCGACCGGATGGGTGAGGTGCCGGTGCTGGTGCTCGCCTGCATCACGGTGCCCGGCGGCCTGCCCGAGGGCAACCAGGCCGGGCTCTGGGGGTCGCTGCTGCCGGCCGCGTGGAGCTACATGCTCGCCGCCCGCGCCCGAGGTCTGGGCACGGCCTGGACCACGCTGCACCTGGCGTACGAGGGCGAGATCGCCGAGTTGCTCGGCATCCCCGGCGACGTGCGGCAGGGCGTGCTGGTGCCCACGGCGTACTACACGGGGGAGACGTTCCAGCCCGCCTCCCGTCAGCCGCTCGACGAGGTGCTCCACCTCGATCACTGGTGAGGGCCCGCGGCCGGTTCGTCAGCGGGCGACGTCGGCGCCGAGCACGTTGACGTACTTGCCGCCGGCGGCGGCCTTCGCCGCGGCGACGGCGCTCGCCAGGTCACCGGCGAACTCCACGCCCGGCACCGGCGTCTCGGGGATGTGGTGCGTCAGCACGAACTGGGGCCCCTCCCAGCCACCGCCGAACGCCTCGCCCTCGGCGTCCGTGTCCCGGTACGGATCGTCGCCACGGAAGGTGCGGTTGCCCGCCAGGATCGCGCCCACCTGGCCGATGAGGTCGTCGACCAGCGGGTTCGGCCCCGTGAACGGGGCCAGCCAGGACATGTCGCCTCCCGGTCCCGCGATGAAGCCGTCCGCCGACACGCTCACCGAGTACAGCAGCTTGCTCATGATCCACCTCTCGAAAGGCCGCCGGAGTTGAGACGGCGGATCCCGGCGGAACTCATCGGAGCGGCCGGCCCAGCTCCTCGCGGAAGGCGGCGACGGCCCGCGCGAACGCCTCCCGGCCGAGCACCGCCCCCCGGTGCGGACCCGCGGTGATCGGCTCCTCGTGGAACCGCGCGGGAAGCTCCTCCTCCAGTCGCGCGGGGAACCCGTCGCCCTCCGGCCGCGCGGCGGCCTCCCGCAGGGCGTACGCGCGCATCTCGTCCAGCCGGGCCTGGCCCGCCGCCAGCAGGTCCGCCGGTGTGAACTCCGTCCCGAGCACCGCCGTGACCAGGGCGGCCAGGCGGTCGACGGTGAGCGGCCTGGTCGGGGAGGAGGCGAAGACGCACACGTTGAGCGCGTCGAGCCCGCTCCACAACCGCAGCAGCCGGGCGCTGCGACGGCCGCGCTCCTCGTCCAGCTCGCCCGCCGGGGCCGGGGCGGCGCCGACGCGGGCCGCCTCGGGGAAGCTGTACGCGAGCCCGGCGACGGGGTCGAAGTCGAGGTCGTGCTCCAAGGCGTCGTAGCGCGGGCCGCCGGGCGCGATCGCGTAGCCGAGGCCGACGCCCGGCTGCGGGCGCGGGTCGAAGCACGGCAGCTCGGCGCCCTTGACCGTCATCGCGTACGCCTCCGCGCCCGGCCCGATGCGCCGCGCCGCCCTCGCCGAGCCCTCCGCGAGCAGGTCGCCGAGCGGGCCGGACCTGGCGGCCACGTCCTCGATCAGCCCCGGCAGCGCCGCCGCGTCCCCGAAGGCGGGGCCGCCGGGCAGCAGGCCGCGCTCGGCGCACTCCATGGCGAACGCGAGCGTCCCGCCCAGCGAGACGGGGTCGAGGCCGAGGTCGTTGCAGCGGGCGTTGGCGGCCAGGACGGTGTCGAGGTCGTCGATGCCCAGGTTCCACCCGAGCGACAGGAACGCCTCCTGCCCCAGCCCACCCGTCCGCCGCTCACCGACGCCACGCGCGGGCCCGGCCGTGGCGTCCGCCGCGGTCTCCTGCCCGGAGGCGCGCGCACCGGGCTCCGGCGCGGGCGTGGGGCGGGACGGCGGGGCGTAGACCTTGAGGCAGTCGTTCGGGCAGCCGGGGCAGGAGCCGGTGGTGGAGACGGCGCGGCCGTCGTAGTCGGCGGCGGCCGGGACGCGCAGGCCGGGCGGGCCGGGCACCGAGAAGTTGCGCACCGCGGCGTACCCCGGGTCGAGCGGGTCACCTGCCCACCCCGCGAACCCCGGCTCCCCGGCCTGGAGAGCGGCGAGCGGGTTCGTGGCCAGCGCCGCCCGATAGTACGCGGCCAGCTCCGCGACCGCCGCCGGGTCGGCGACCTCGACCGGCGCGTCGCCCACGCACACCATCGCCTTGAGGTTCTTGGACCCGAAGACCGCCCCCAGCCCGTATCGCCCGGCCGCGAAGGCGTGGTCGGTCACCACGCTCGCGTACCGGACGAGGCTCTCCCCGGCCGGGCCGATCGCCGCCACGTGCGCGCCCGCGCCGTGCCTGGCCCGCAGCGCGTCGGTGGTGGCGGCGATGCCGAGCCCGCGCAGTTCCTCGCACTCGTGCACGCTCAACTCCCCGCCCGCCACCAGCACGTACGACAGCCGCTCCGCCCGCCCCACGACCGCCACCGCCTCGGCCCCGGCGGCCCGCATCCCCGCCGCGAACGGCCCGAGCGCGTGCGCCTCCCCGGCCACCCCGGTCAACGGCGACTTGGCCAGGAACACGGCCTTGGCCAGCCCCGGCGCGGCCGTGCCGCCCAGCCTCCCGGCCGCCACGTACAGCAGGGCCCGAGGGTCGTACGGGTCGAGCCCGGCAGGCGTGCGCTCACTCATCAACCGCAGCCCGAGAACGGATCCCCCGTAGTGCCCCCTCTCCGCGGACCGATCTTCCCACTCCACGTTCCCGCTGGTCACATCCACGATGAACGGCATGACAAATCCTCCTAGAGCCAGGAGCGGCACGACATCACACCTCGCCCGGCGGACGCAAGCCGGCCACGAAGACCCGCGACCCGCCGCGCCATGTGAGGCGTCCCCGCCGCCGCACCGGTAGGTTGCGTTGCCATGGAGGCACGCCCGCAGCACCCACGACTCCACCGCCGCAGTCGACGCCCCCGCCGGGGCCGCCCGCCCACCCCCGGACCCACCGCCGGACCCACCCCCGGACCCACCGCCGGACCCACCGCCGCGCCCACCGCCGGGCCGATCTCCGGGCCCATCCTCGTGACCGTCTCCCGGGGGGTGCCAGCGCGCCTCGCGGCGTGGTCCGCGGTGTTCTTCGCGGTGGCGGCCTGCGCGATCCCCGCCGACGGCGCTCGCGGCGTTCCCGCGCGCGGGCCCTCCGCCCAGGAGCACGCCGCGACTCCCGCTCCGTCGGCGACGCCCGCCCCGTCGGCGAGTGCCGAAGCCGCGCGGGAGGAGCCGCTCCCCGCGCCCGACGAGAAGATCCCCGAGAACGCCGCCCGCCTGGCCACGGCCCTGCGCGACACCACCGCCAAGCTCGGCCAGGCCATCGACGCCTGGACCGAGGGCGACTCGGCGGCGTCCGCCCGGCCGCCCGCGGACGTCGAGCTGCTGGCCCTGTACCAGCAGCGCATCTACCGCCACGCCGCCCGCCACCCCGAGCTGGCCTCCCGCGCCTTCGCCCGCCTGCCCGCCGGACTGGCCGCCCAGGCCAAGGACAACACGGCCGCCATCCGCGGGCTGCTCGCCCTGGCCAGGCCCATCAAGCCGGCGGCCGTGTTCAAGACCCAGCGGGCCCGCCCCGCCGCCGAGCTGCTCGGCCTCTTCAAGAAGGCCGAACGGCGGTTCGGGGTGGAGTGGGAGGTGCTGGCGGCGGTGATGTTCGCGGAGACGAAGTTCGGCCGGGTGAGGTCCGACAGCCACGCTGGTGCCCAGGGTCCGATGCAGTTCATGCCGGCGACCTGGAAGGCGTACGGGCTGGGCGGCGACGTCCAGAACCCGCGCGACGCGGTCATGGGAGCGGCCAACTACCTCAAGGCCAGCGGAGCCCCGCGCGACTACCGGCGGGCGCTGCACGCCTACAACCCCTCGCAGGCGTACGTGGAGGCGATCCTGCTGCACGCCCGCCAGATCAAGCGCGATCCGCGGGCGTACTACGCCTACTACAACTGGCAGGTGTTCGTGCTGACCACGGCAGGTGAGCGCCGCCTGACCGGCCCCTAGCTGTATCGGCTTATGGCCGGGCGCGTTTGTAGCCGATCACAGGACTGCCACCCTTGCGCGCACCGGTCGTGGCGTGGGTGAGGCACGACGGCCCGGTGGCTGAGCCGGGTGGTGTCAGAAGTCGGTGGAGACGGCGGTCGCCTTGCCGGCGTCGAGCTCGGCGATGCGGCCGGTCAGAGCGATCCGTATGGCGTCGTAGGCGTCGCTGCCGAGGGCCAGGCGGCGGGGCGCCTGGCTCGCGTCGGCCGAGGCAATGATCGCGGAGGCGACCTTCTGCGGGTCTCCGGGCGCCTCGGCGGTGACGCTGCCGACGGTTTCGAGATAGCTGCGGAGCTGGCCGGCCGGGCCGTCGGCGTACTCGGGCATCCCCGGCGCGATGTCGAGGTTGGCGCCGAAGGTGGTGCGGATGATGCCGGGCTCGACCATGGTGATCTGGACGCCGAAGGGGGCGACCTCAGGGATCACGGACTCGAAGAAGCCCTCCACGCCCCACTTCGAGGCGTGGTACATGCCGGCGCCGGGGGTGGAGATGTGCGCGCCCATGGTCGAGGTCTGGATGAACCGGCCCCCGCCCTGTTCCCGCAGGTGCGGAAGCACGGCCCGCAGTAGCTGAATCGGCGCGGTCATGTTCAGCGCGATCTGGTCATCGATCGCCTGGTCCGACAGTTCCTCGGCCGCACCGACCGAACCGCGTCCCGCGTTGGAGAACACCACATCCACCGGCCCCACCTCAGCGAAGACGCGATCGACGACGGCACGCAGCGCCTTGGTGTCGGTCACATCCAGCGCCGCTGTCCACAACAGGTCCGGGTACTTCTGCGCCAGGTCAACCAGAGCCTCGGTACGCCGCGCCGTGGCGGCTACACGGTGTCCTGCGGCGAGGAGCTGCTCGGTGACAGCGCGGCCGATGCCCGCGGTGGCTCCCGTGATGAACCAAGTCTTCGATGTCATGACGTCACCCTTCTGTTTCAACCGGTTGATTGACATTCTTGAACCTAGGGGCGGCCGCGGATGATGTCAAACGGACGGTTGAAATAGGATGGGGGCATGCCGTACGACCCCGCCGCCACACGCGCGCGACTGCTGACCGCCGCATACGAGGAGTTCCTCAGGGTCGGCATGGCCGGCGCCCGAGTCGCCCGGATCGCCGAGGCCGCCTCGGTGAACAAACAAGCCGCATACCACCACTTCGGCTCCAAGGAGGCCCTGTTCGACGCGGTCATGGCGGACCGGCTGCGCATCCTGGCGGACGCAGCTCCCTTCACTCCGGACAACCTTCCCGGATACGCCGGCGCGCTCTTCGACGCCCTGGTAGCCGACCCCGGAGTGCAGCGTCTGAACCAGTGGAAGATGCTGGAGACCCCGGAAGCCTCCGCGGGCGAAGTGGAAGCCCACGCCTCCAAGGCCGCAGCCGTTGCCGAGCACTACGGCGTCGGGATGTCACTCGCCACGGACGTCATGATGATCGTGCTGGGCATGGTCATGAGCTGGAACACGACCGAAGCGAAGATCCGCAACCCTCACGATGAGGACAGCGGTCAACGCCTTCGAGAACACCGCACCGCCGTGGTCACCGCGGTCACCGCAGTCACCAAAGCCCTGCTCGGACAGCACTGACGGACGCGGGTCCGGCGGGCGGTCAGGCGTGGTCGGCGCAGCAGGGGGTGGGGTTCGGCACCTCGGCCGGGGTGAGCCGGCCCTCGGCGGCCGGCATGGTGAGCAGGGTCATGAGGCCGTCCCGCCAGACGGGCCTGACGTGGTCGTTGGTCACCACCGGCACGTCGTCGGCGGGCGGGCCGGGAGAGGCCAGCACGAGCACCCGGTCGATGGCCGAGCCGTCGCGGATGGCGCCCGCGCCGAGGATGCCGGTGAGCAGGTCGCGGCCGGGGAAGGTGACGACCCGCCCGCCGCGGCGCTCCGCGTGCTCGGCCGCGGCGAGCGCCGCCCCCGCGGCCAGCGGCCCCGTACCCGCGTCGCCCAGCGCCCACGACAGCGCCCACGACACCTCCGACGCCGACCCCGCCATCAGCTCCGCCATCAGCTCCGACGCCGACTCCGACATCAGCTTCGCCATCAGCTCCGGCACCGTCGCCGTGATGGGTTCTGGCACGGCCAGCGAGCAGGCGACGTGCGGCTCGTCGCCCGCCTGCCCCGCCGGGACGAAGTGGGTGCAGCCGACCGCGTCGCCGGGCAGGCCGAGCGCCCGCGCCACGATGTGGAGCAGGTGCTCGGCCTCACGAAGCGTCCGCGTCCCCGCGTCGATGCCCAGCACCGGCGGCCGGCCGGTCACCGGTTCGAGGTTCGTCAACGCGGCAGGATCCAGATCGGGTTGCTGTAGAACCACAGGTCGTTCCACGGGTCGGCGTCGCCGTACACGTCGATCTGCGGGCCGTGCGGGTCCACCGCCGCGCCCAGCAGCCCCGGGGCGCTGCGCTTGCCGTCGGTGCCGCGCAGCCGCACGTACACCGGACGGTCGATGGCGTCGAGCCGGTAGGTGAAGGTGACGGTGCCGGTGCTCTTGTTCACCTCGTACGACTGCACGACCTTCGTGTTCGGCGTGGTGAAGGCGTCCTTGTCGGAGACCGGGCCGGTCACGTCGCCCTGGATGACGTCCACCCGGGCCAGTGTGGGGACGACCTGGACCCAGTTCGGCCGCCCGGCGAGGGTGATCTCGATGGCCAGCTCGACGCGGGCGCCCTTGCGCACCTGGAGGGTGTCGCCGAGCGTGACCCCGCGCTGCCCGGTGCCGGTCTGGCGGGCCCGCACCACGAGGCCGCTGATCAGGCCGCCGTGGTCGACCCAGATCCGCCCGGCGCGCAGGCCGTCCATGACCGCGCCGTAGGAGAAGCTCTGCGCGCCGACGTGCGTCCTGCTGTAGTAGCCGGGCCAGAAGTCGCCGGAGCCGAAGTTGGGCACGCCCTTGTAGACGGGGTCCTCGTAGCGGCCGTTGGCGTTGAAGTCGCTGCCTGGGCCGCGTTCGCTGGTGTCGCCGTGCACCGAGTGGGAGTCGGAGTTCGCGGTGATCCACCACGGCTTGCCCTCGGCCAGGAGGCTGTCCCACAGGCCGCCCACGGTCGCGGTCATCCAGTCGAACCCGCCGAAGGTCTTGTAGCTCTCGGCCGGGTAGCCGGGGAAGGAGTCGGCGCCGGGGTTGCTGTCGTAGAAGCCGCGCCCGCCGCCGGGGCCGTTCGGCTTGGGGATGCCGGCGGCCTGGTGGCCGGGGGCGCCCTCCATGCCGACCGCGATGGACGGCGCGGTGTCGCGCCAGCCGCGGATCTCGTGCGGGGAGTCGATGCCCTTCCTGGACGGGTGGTTGGCGAAGAACAGCGCGTCCGGCACCCGCCGCTTGCGTACGGCCTCGGCCAGGAAGTTCAGCCCGGCGATGGCCAGCGCCTCGTTCTGCGGCGTGTTGGAGCTCGCGCCCTTCACCGACCCGTCGAAGGAGTTCTCGAACTCCTTGAGCGTCTCGACCTCGCCCCGCCCGGGGGCGACGAACACGGTGCCGTGCTCGGCCGCTGGAATGTTCCACTCCAGGCCCTGGAAGACCAGCGTGTCCTTGACGGCGGCGCGGGCCGCGACGATGTCGGGGTTGACCTTGTCCACCCCGATCTTGGCGTGCGTGGTGCTGCCGTGGTCGGTGATGACCATCCAGCCCAGGCCGTACGCGTTGCCGTGGCGTACCTGGTCGATGACCCGGTAGATGCCGTCGGAGCTGTACTGGGTGTGGATGTGGTGGTCACCGGCCAGCCACTGGTAGCCGTCCCTGGGCTCGTGGCCGCGGCCTTCGTCCCGGGTGGTGGCGGCCGCCTGGCCCTGCGTGCCGAGCACGCCTACGGCGGTCAGCCCGGCGCCGAGCAGCCCGGCGCGGCGGAACATGCGCCGCCGGGTGAGCTGGTCCGGCGGCAGTTCGCCGTCGGGAATCGACAGGTCCCGCGCCTCGGCGGCCTCGTTGTCCCCGAGGCGCCCGTGCTCGTGGTCGTGCGTGTGGTCGTGCCCGTGGTGGTGGTGCCCATGGCTCATGGGGTGTCGCTCCGTCCCGCCGGGAGGGTGCTCCGGCTACGGCGGGAGCGTGGCGGAATCGGATGAACCGGACATGAACGTCAGAAGATCGGGACGTGCCTGTCAGATGCCCGCTAAGGAGGTATTGCGGCGAAAGGGATGATCTGTCCAGAACGGGCGAACCCCCGAAGGCTCAGGACAGCCGCGACAGGGCGCGGGCGGCGTGCACCAGGGGAACGTGGCTGAACGCCTGCGGGAAGTTGCCGACCAGACGGTCGTAGCGCGGGTCCCACTCCTCCGCCAGCAGCCCCACGTCGTTGCGCAGCGCGAGCAGCCGCTCGAACAGGGCCTCCGCCTCCTCCTTGCGCCCCTGCATCGCCATGACCTCGACCAGCCAGAAGCTGCACGCCAGGAACGCGCCCTCGCCGCCCGGCAGGCCGTCCACGTCGTTGTCGGCGGCGATGGGGTAACGCAGGACGAAACCGTCGGACATCAGCTCGTTCTCGATCGCCGCCACCGTGCCCTTCACCCTGGGGTCGTCGATGGGCAGGAAGCCCACCATGGGGAGCATGAGCAGCGCCGCGTCCAGCTCCGCCGAGCCGTACGACTGGGTGAAGGTGTTGCGCCGCGCGTCGTAGCCCTGCTCGCAGATCTCCGCGTGGATGACGTCGCGCAGCGTGCGCCACTTGTCCACCGGCCCGGTACGCCCGAAGTCCTCGACGTACCTGACCGCCCGGTCGAGCGCCACCCAGCACATCACCTTCGAGTGCACGAAGTGCCGCCGCGGCCCGCGGACCTCCCACAGGCCCTCGTCGGGCTCGTCCCAGTGGTCCTCCACGTAGTCGAGGAGCTGGCGCTGGATGCTCCACGCCCGGTCGTCGGCCGACAGGCCGCTGGTGCGCGAGACGTAGAGGCAGTTCATCACCTCGCCGTACACGTCGAGCTGGAGCTGCGTGACCGCCTCGTTCCCGATGCGCACCGGGCGGGAGCCCTCGTAGCCGTCGAGCCAGTCGAGGCGCAGCTCGGGCAGGCGGCGCTCGCCCGCGACGCCGTACATGATCTGCAGGTCCTGCGGTCGGCCGGCGATGGCGCGCAGCAGCCACGACCGCCAGTCGGCGGCCTCCTCCAGGTAGCCGGAGCTGATCAGCGCGTCGAGCGTCAGCGTCGCGTCGCGCAGCCAGCAGAAGCGGTAGTCCCAGTTGCGCACCCCGCCGATGTCCTCGGGCAGGGACGTGGTGGGCGCGGCCACGATGCCGCCGGTCGGCGCGTACGTGAGGCCCTTGAGCGTGATCAGCGACCGGACCACGGCCTCCCGGTAGGGCCCCTGGTAGGTGCATCGGGCCACCCACTCCGCCCAGAACGCCTCGGTCTCGGCGAGCTGCTCCTCGGACTCGATCCGCGGCGGCATCGGCTCGTGGGAGGGGTGCCAGGTGAACACGAACGGCAGCCGGTCGCCCTCCTCGACGGTGAAGGTGGCCCGGTGGGCGTAGTCGCCGCCCTTGAGCGGCACGGGGGAGTGCAGCCACGCGGAGTCGGGCCCGCCGATGGCCTGCAGATGCCCGTCCGTACGCCGCACCCACGGCACGATGCGCCCGTAGTCGAAGCGCACCCGCAGTTGCGTGGAGACCTCGACGGAGCCGGAGACACCCTCGACGATGCGTACGACGTCGGGGTTGCGGTCGCGGGGCGGCATGAAGTCGATCACCCGGACGGTCCCCGTCGGGGTGTCCCACTCGCTCTCCAGGACCAGCGTGTCGGGCCGGTAGCGTCGCCGGGTCGCCGGTCTCCTGCCGGTGGGCCCGAGCCACCAGTGCCCGTTGCGCTCGCTGCCGAGCAGCGCCGCGAAGCACGAGGGGGAGTCGAACCTCGGCAGGCAGAGCCAGTCGATCGAACCGTCGCGCGCCACGAGCGCGGCCGACTGCATGTCACCGATCAGGGCGTAATCCTCGATCCGCATGCCCTAGAAGCTACTCGGCGCGGGGGTGATCCCGTGGCCGGGTCGATCATGTCGCGTCATGCCCGGCCCCGGTCACGGGATCACGTCAGGGGGAACCAGCGGGTCAGTAGCTGCGTCAGCGGCCCGATGGCCAGCGCGAACACCAGGGTGCCGACGCCCACCGTCCCGCCCATCAGCCAGCCGGCGAACAGCACGGTGACCTCGATGAGCAGGCGGGAGAGCCGTACCGAGAGCCCGAGCCGCACCAGGCCCGTCATGATGCCGTCGCGCGGGCCCGCCCCCATCCCGGCCCCGATGTACAGGACCGTGGCCAGCGCGATGGAGGACACGCCCAGCGCCACGTAGCACGCCTGGAGTGCCAGGTGCCCGGCCGCGGGCAGCAGGTACATCGCGGCGTCGGCGAACAGGCCGACGAACACCACGTTGCTGACCGTGCCGAGGCCGGGCCGCTGCTTCAGCGGGATCCACAGC
Organism: Nonomuraea sp. NPDC051298; assembly: GCF_055586305.1. Taxonomy (NCBI): domain Bacteria; kingdom Bacillati; phylum Actinomycetota; class Actinomycetes; order Streptosporangiales; family Streptosporangiaceae; genus Nonomuraea; species Nonomuraea sp. NPDC051298. The sequence continues at coordinate 225,208 of NZ_JBVJIM010000012.1, read as the reverse complement.
AGCATCACCAGGGCGCCCACGATGATGATGACCGTCCCGATGGACAGCCCCGCGCGCAGGCCCACGCCCTGGTGGAAGACGTCCCAGGGGCCGTTGCCGAGGCCGGACTCGACCTGCAGGCCGATGCCGAGCCCGTACATCGCCAGGCCGCCGTAGAGCCGCAGGAGCCGGGCGGGAAGAGAGCTGGGCCGGGGGACGGTTGTCTCGCTCATGATGGCTCCACGGTGGCATCCTCGGACTTGCCAAATACAGGGCCAATCACGAAAAGTGGCCTTATGAGGCATATGTCAGCAGGACAGGTGGCCCGGCTGGTCGGGGTGGAGCCGGCGGCGCGGCCGTACTACCGCGCCCTCGCCGACGCCGTACGCGGGCTGATCATGGACGGCCAGATCCCCGTACGCGTCCGCATGCCCGCCGAACGCCACCTCGCCGAGACCCTCAAGGTCAGCCGCACCACCATCACCGCGGCCTACGACCTGCTGCGCGAACGCGGCTACCTGGAGAGCCGCCAGGGCTCGGGAAGCTGGACCGCCCTGCCCGACCCGGCCACCACCGCCGACAACCCGTGGCTGAGCACCGACGGCGACGGCCTCATCCAGCTCCACGCCGCCGCCCCGCCCGCGCCGTCGGCCCTGGCCGACGCCATGGCGCAGGCCGTGGCCGACCTGCCCCGCTACGGCATGGGCAACGGCTACGACCCCATGGGCCTGCCCGCGCTCAGGGAACGCATCGCCGCCCGCTACACCGTCAGGGGCGTGGCCACCCGGCCGGAGCAGATCCTCGTCACCGCCGGCGCCCAGCACGCCGTCCAACTCGTCCTCGGCCTGCTCGTCGGTGCGGGCGACCCGGTGGTGGTGGAGTCGCCGACCTATCCGCACGCCATCGACGCGGCCCGGCACCGCGGCGCCCGCATCGTCCCGGTCGGGATCTCCCACGCGGGCTGGCAGCCGGACGCGGTCGCCGGGGCGATGCGCCAGTCCGGGGCGCGGCTGGCCTACCTCATGCCCGACTTCCAGAACCCGACGGGCGCTCTCATGGAGGACCCCGTACGCGCCGCCGTCGTCGGCGCCGCCCGGCGGTCCGACACGCTGCTGCTGGCGGACGAGTCCTGGTCGGAGCTGGTCCTGGACGAGGTGCCGCACACCTCCCCGCTGGCCGCCTTCGACACCGACAGCCGCGTGATCAGCGTCGGGTCGGCCTCCAAGCTGTGGTGGGGCGGCCTGCGCATCGGCTGGATCCGCGCCACCGCCGCGCTGATCCGCCGCCTGGCCGGCTTCCGCGCCTCGGTCGACCTGGCCGGCCCGGTCCTGGAGCAGCTCGTCGTGGCCCGCCTGTTCGACCGGCTGGAGGAGACGCGCGCCGAGCGCCGCCGCACGCTGCGGGCCTCGCGCGACGCCCTGGTGGCGGGGCTGCGCGAGCACCTGCCCGAGTGGACGTACGAGCCGCCGCGCGGCGGCGGCGCCCTGTGGGTGCGCCTGGACCGCGGTGGCTCGACCCCGCTCGCGGAGGCGGCGGCCAGCCACGGCGTACGCCTCGCGCCCGGCCCCTGGTTCGGCCTGGAGGGCACCCTGGAGGGCTACCTGCGCCTGCCCTTCACCCAGCCGCCCCAGGTGCTGGCCGACGCGATCATCCGGGTCCGGGCCGCCCGCGACCACGGCCCGCTCGGCCCGCCCCGCCCCTCGGACTCGCTGATCGCGATGGTGTGAGCGCCTCGCTGACCGAGATGGCGTGCGTGCACGGCCCGCGTGCTCAGTCCCCGCCGACGCCCCTGGCCAGCGGCGCCCGCCACTTGCGCCGCATGGCCGTGATCCGCAGTCCGAACGCGAGCACCGCCGCCGCCAGCGTGGCCGGCCACCCGTGCAGCCCGTACGCCGACAGGGCCGCCATCACCGCCGAGCCCAGCAGGGCCGGCACCGCGTAGAGCTGCCGGTCGTACAGCAGGGTGGGGATCTCCCCGGCCAGCACGTCGCGCAGCATGCCGCCGCCCACCGCCGTGGTGACCCCGAGGAGGGTGGAGTGCAGGGGGCTGAGGCCGTACTCCATGGCCTTCTCCGTGCCGACCGCGCAGAACAGGCCGAGCCCGGCCGCGTCCAGCACGAGGATCGCCGGCATCACCCGGGCCACGTGCGGATGGAAGAAGAAGACGATCACCGTCGCGACCAGCGGCACCAGCACGTACCCGAGGCTCTGGAAGGCGGCCGGGCGCACGTTGAGTATGAGGTCGCGGACGACGCCGCCGCCCAGCGCGGTCATCTCGGCCAGCACCCCCATGCCGACCACGTCCAGCCGTTTGCGCACGCCCATGAGCGCGCCCGACAGGGCGAAGACGAAGATTCCCGCGAGGTCGAGTAGTTCAGACACGTTCGGAATGTCTACCGCATGAGAGGCTCATGGTGCTCCGCCATCATCGCCCGGAGCCTGCGGGCGAACGCGAACAACGCCAGCCCCGCCGCCACCGCCACGACCGCCAGCAGCAGATAGTACGCCGGCTCCGAGAGCACCCGGCCGAGCCGCCCCGTCTGCCCGCCGACCGCGTCGCCCACCGACACCGAGATGAACCAGACACCCAGCATCTGCCCCTTGTACGCCTCCGGCGCCAGCTTCGTCGTCACCGACAGCCCGACCGGGCTCAGCGCCAGCTCGCCGAACACCTGGATCAGGTAGACCGCCACCAGCCACCACACCGACACCCTGCCCGGCCAGCGCCGCCGCCACGGCCATGACCACGAAGCTCAGCCCTATCATGACCAGCGCGAACGCGAACTTCTGCGGCGTGCTCACCCGCGTGCCCAGCCGCACCCACAACGCCGCGAACACCGGCACGAAGACCATGATGAACAGCGGGTTGAACGCCTGCGTCGTGGCGGCCTGGATCGGGATGCCCGACAGCGACAGGTCGGTGTGGTCGGCGGCGAAGAACAGCAGCTTGCTCGGCGCCAGGTCGTAGATCATCCAGAAGACCGCCGCCGCCGCGAACAGCCAGACGTAGGCCCGCATCCGGACGCGCTCGTCCTCGGACAGGCCGTGGCCGCCCAGCAGGATGACGGCGAAGCAGACGATCGGCACGATCAGGATGACCACCGTGACGGCCACGGTGAACCGGTCGACGGTGAGCGTGCCGGTCGCCGCCCACGCTGCCAGCGCGAGCGCGGTCAGCGCGACGCCGAGCGCCACGAGGCGGCTGAGCCGGTGGCGTTCCCGGCGGGACAGGCGCAGGCCGGGGCGCTCGCCGACGCCGCGCAGGGCCCGCCCGCCCCAGACGTACTGGATCAGGCCCAGCGCCATGCCGATCGCCGCCGCGCTGAAGCCCAGGTGCCAGCGGTCGCCCGCGGCCAGGTGGCCGACCACGATGGGGGCGAAGAAGGCGCCCAGGTTGACGCCCAGATAGAACAGCGAGAACCCGGCGTCCCTGCGCCCGTCGTCCTCGTCGGGGTAGAGGCGGCCGACCATGACCGAGATGTTCGGCTTGAGCAGGCCGGTGCCGGTGATGATGAGCAGCAGCCCCAGCCAGACGAAGAACGGCGACGTCACCGGGATCGCCAGGCTGACGTGCCCGAGCATGATGACGAACCCGCCCCAGAACACCGAGCGCCGCGCCCCCAGGATCCGGTCGGCGATCCAGCCGCCCGGCAGCGCCACGAGGTAGATGAGCGCGCCGTAGATGCCGACGACCGCCTGGGACGTCTCCTGCGACAGGCCCAGCCCCTGGTGCGCGGGCGAGGCGGCCATGAAGGTGGCCAGGATGGCGCGCAGGCCGTACCACGAGAAGCGCTCCCACATCTCCGTGCAGAACAGCGTGGCCAGGCCCCAGGGATGCCCGAGGAACGTCCGCCCGCCCTCCCGCATCCACGCCCCCCGAAACACACTACGCGATCGTTCGATCACTTTACGTGAAGGGTGTTGGTGTTTTCTCACAAGCGCTTGCCGCCACCCCGGGCCTGTGGTGCGATGCATGCCATTCACGCAAGTGAATACTGACTGGAGGCGGGTGCCATGGCCGATGTCCTCGAAGTCCGGGCCGAGATCGAGCGGCAGATCTCTGGCCGAACGGTGTGCGAACAGCTCAGGCAGACGGCCGAGCGGCATCACGACGCCCCCGCGTACTCCGATCCCGACGGCGACGGCTGGAGCACGCTGACGTACGGCCAGGCGCGGCAGCGGGTGCTGGAGATCGCCGCCGCCTTCGTCGCGCTCGGTCTCGAACCCGGCGAGGCCGTGGCGCTCATGATGGTCAACCGCAGCGAACACGTCCTGGCCGACCTCGGGGCCGTGCACGCGGGCGGCGTCGGCTGCACGATCTACTCCACCTTCGCTCCCGACCAGATCGCGTTCGTGGCCACCGACGTCCGCGCCCGCTACGCCGTGCTCGGCGGCCGGGCCGAACTCGCCCGCTGGGAGCCGGTGCTCGACTCGCTGGACGGCCTCCGCAAGATCATCATGCTCGCGGAGACCCCGCCCGGCGAACGCTTCATGAGCTGGGCCGACTTCCTCGACCTCGGCCGCGAGCGGCTGGCCGCCGACCCCGGCTCGATCGAGTCGCGCTGGCGCGCCGTCACCCCCTCCGACATGGCCACCGTGCTCTACACCTCCGGCACCACCGGCACCCCCAAGGGCGTGCCGCTCACCCACACCAACATCTTCTACGAGGTCGCCGCCACCGACCGGCTCACCTCGCTGCCCACGGGCGGCACGCAGATCTCCTACCTCACCTACGCGCACATCGCCGAGCGCGCCCTGAGCCTCTACCTGCCCCTGGCCAAGGCGTCCCACGTGCACTTCTGCACCGACCTGGCCAACCTGGCCGCCACGCTGGGGCAGGTCAGGCCGATGGTGTTCTTCGGCGTGCCCCGGGTGTGGGAGAAGATGATGGCCCGCCTGCTGGCCGTCCTCGCCACCCAGCCAGAGGAGCGGCAGGCCGCCGTACGCGAGGCCATGGCGGCGGGCGTCGCGTACGTCGAGGCAGGCCAGTACGGCCACACCGTCACCCCCGAGATCCGGGACGCGTACGAGAAGGCCGACGCCGCGCTGCTGTCGGTCATCCGCGGCATGATCGGGTTCGACCGCGCCGAGTGGACCGCCACCGGCGCCGCCCCGCTGTCCGCCGAGGTGCAGCGCTTCTACGCCGGCCTCGGCATCAAGGTCATCGACGTGTACGGCATGACCGAGACGACCGGCGCCTTCACCGGCAACAGCCCCGCCCGCTACCGCCTGGGCACCGTCGGCACGGCCGAGCCCGGCGTCGAGATCCGCATCGCCGAGGACGGCGAACTCCTCACCCGCAGCCCGCTCAACACCCTCGGCTACCTCAACCGTCCCGAGGCCACCGCCGAGTTGATCGACGCCGACGGCTGGCTGCACACCGGCGACATCGGCACGGTCGACGAGGACGGCTTCTACCGGGTCGTCGACCGCAAGAAGGAGCTGATCATCACGGCCGGCGGCGAGAACATCTCCCCGGCCGAGATCGAGAACCGCCTCACAGAGCACAGCCTCATCGGCCAGGCCCTGGCGTACGGCGACGACCGGCCCCACCCGGTGGCCCTGCTCACCCTGGACCCCGAGGTCGCGCCCGGCTGGGCCCAGGCCCGCGGCATCGCCTTCACCACCCTCGCCGAACTGGCCGAGCACCACGACGTGCTGAGGGAGATCGATGCGGCGATACGGGCCGCCAACGCCAAGCTGGCGCGGGTGCAGCAGGTGAAGAGGTGGGCGCTGCTGGGCACGGAGTGGACGGCCGAGACCGAGGAGCTGACGCCGAGCCTCAAGCTCAAGCGCCGCGTCATCCACGCCAGGTACGCCGACCTCATCGAGCGCTTATACGGCCCGCACTGAACCGTCGAAGCCGGTGGGCAGCCCGTTCGCGTCTGTGACGGCCCACGTTCAGCCGGGGGGTGTGTGCGGGCTGAGCCGAGTTTTTGCCATTCGGGGCGTGTGTTGTGGTCCTGGCCATTACCGGCCGGTTCCTACCGTCTCGATCATGAGCAGAAGCCTTCTTCTCGTCTCGCTCGCGGCGGGGTCGCTCACGGCGCCCGCGCCCGCCACCGCCGCAGCGTCCGAACCCGAAATCCGCTCCATCACCGTACGGCCCGCAGAGCCCGTGGTCGGGGCGCGCGGTTCCGTCCGCCTGGTGATCGACGTGATCGCCAGAGGCGCACGGGGCAAGGACGGCGTCACCGTCAAGGTCGAGCCCGGCGCCCCGCCCGCCCAGACGCCGCCGACCCCGCCGGTCGCCGCACCCGGCCAGCCGCCGGCCCAGCCGCCAGCACAGCCACCGGCCCAGCCACCAGCACAGCCACCAGCGGTCCCCGGCCAGGCGCCGGTCCAGCACCCGGCGCAGGCACCGGGTCAGGCCACCGCCCAGACACCGGCACGGCCGCCCGTCCAGGCCCAGGTCCTGGCGCCCGGCCAGAACCCGGCCCAGTCACAGGCCCTCACCCCGCCCCTCACCGCGGCCCAGGCATCGACGCACGTCCCAGAAAGAACGCGGCCACAGACTCACGCGGGAACGCGGCCGCACACCCACGCGACGCGGCCACACACCCAGGCGGGAACGCGGCCGCACGCCGAGGCGGGAGCGCGGCCGCGCACCGAGGCGGGAGTACGGCCGCGCACCCACGCGGGAACGCGGCCGCACGCGCCGTCCCAGGTCGCGGCCCCTGTCGCCGGCTCGGGCACGGTCAGCACACCGGCGCCCGTCGCACCCGGCAGGGGCGGCCCCGCCGCCTACCCGCACACCGCCGGACACGCGCAGCCCGGCCCGAAACAGCAGCCGGGCACCACGTACCCGCAGCCAGGCCAGGCAGGCCCGAACCGGACGTCCACCCACCCGCGTCCCGTCCACGAGTACCCGAGCCACGCTCACGTGCAGCCGGACGCCGCCGTGCTGGACCCGCAGCCGTTCCCGGTCTACGCCGCGGCGCCCAAGGTGGGGATCCCCGGCCAGGTCACCCCGGAGATCCCGCCCCGGCTGGTGTGGCGTCTGATGCCCAGCCCGTACCGGATGACGGACGGCTGGCAGACCTGGCGCTTCCTGCCCGACAAGCGGCTGAACCGCTTCTACCCCACCGGAACCTGGACGATCACCGCCACCGCCAAGGGCCGCGACGGGGCGACGGTCACGCAGTACGCCTCGTTCGAGCTGAAGCGCGAGACCAAGCTCGCGTCGGTACGGGCGGAGAAGTCGGCCCAGGCGGACGGCGTCCGGCTGCGCGGCTCGCTCACCCGGGTGGACCCGCGCGGCCTGACCGACTACGGCCCGTTCGCCAAGCAGCGGCTGGAGATCCTCTGGCGTCCCGACACCACCTCGCGGTGGGAGCGGGTGGGGGAGACCACGACCGACGCGGCCGGGGAGTTCGTCGGCACGGTGCAGGGACGTACGGGCGGCCACTGGCGCGTCCACTATCCCGGAACCGGACACTACGCTACAGAAACCTCTAAATCCCGACAAATCGAACAGTAAGCCATTAATCAATAACCCCCCACGCATTTCGCAATATGTCGTTGCGGAATCGTGATCAACTTCGTCGCAACTTTTCCTTGGCCTTACGCGTCATTGGTTGACGTGCCCCATTTTGGGGTTCGTTTTTCGGACGGGGAAGGATTCTGATTTGAAGATGCGACGCCTAGCCGCCGGCCTGGCGGCTGCCGCCCTGGGCGCGACGGTGGTGGCCACGGCCGCCTCGCCCGCGCTCGCGGACGACCCGGGCCTCGACCCCGACGTCGCCGGCGGCCACACCAGCCTCCAACTCGACGTCAACCCCGAGCCCGCCTGGCGGGGCAGGCCCCTCGACATCCAGGGCAAGCTGTCCGTCCAGTGTGACGAGGACTACATCAGCGGCTTCGTCTCGGTGCACCACGCCGATCGCTGCAAGAAGCAGGAGAACTGGCACCGCCTGGCGTGGAAGCGGATCGTGATCCTCTTCAAGCCCGCCGGCAGCGGCCGGTGGGAGCACGTGGACACGGTCCGCACCACCGGCAAGGGCTACTTCGAACTGTCGGTGCCGGCCCGTACGTCGGGCACGTGGCGCGCGGTGTTCGAGGGCAGCCAGTACCTCTCCTCCTCGGAGGGCACGGACTGGGTGAAGGTCGTCGGCCGCCGCTGACGGCACCCGGCCCACCGGCCACAGCCGAACACGCACCACCTGAACGCCTGGCCACCACGGCCGGGCGTTCAGCGTTCGACAGCCCCCAGCACCCCCGAGCCGTCCTGCCCCGAGCCGCCGTGACTTGAGTGGCTCTGCCCCGAGCCGTCCTGCCCCGAGCCGCCGTGACCTGAGTGACTCTGCCCCGAGTCGCCCTACCCCGAGTCGCCCTACCCCGAGTCGCCCTACCCTGGGCCGTCCTGCGCGGGATGGCTGTGCGCGGGCCAGTGATGTGCGGAGGCGGAGAGTCCGTCCGGCAGGCCCTGCGCGCACATCGCCCGAAATTTCGGGCACAGCGTGAAATCCGGCTCCGAGCACTCCAGCGCGTGCTCGACCAGCGTCTTCGACGCCTCCACCTGCCGGACCCGCCACTCCAGCTCGGCCCGGTGCCGCCGCAGCAACTCCCGCCGCTCCCCGGCGGACCCGGCCTCGAACATCTCGCGCAACTGCTCCAGGCGCAGCCCGGCCGCCTTCCCCCGCACGATCATCGTCACCCGGGAGACCTGGTCCTCGCTGTATCTCCGCCGTCCGCCGCTGCGCCGCACCGGCCGGATCAGCCCCATCGTCTCCCAGTGCCGCAACACGTGCGTGGCCAGCCCGAACCGCGCCGCCAACTCGCCGATGCCCATCTCCGTGGCCGACTTCATGTTCACATTAACCTGCGGATCGGATCCGGCTGTCAAAGAGCGGCGGACCCGGTGCCTCAGCAGGACACGGCACCTCAGTAGGACACGGCGCCTCAGTAGGACACGGCGCCTCAGTAGGACACGGCGACCTGGACCCGGTGGTGCGCGGGTGACTCCACCTCGTCCACGAGCGCCACCGCCAGATCCGCGAAGGAGAACACCGGATCCCCCTGCGCGGACTCCGGCACCCGCCCGTCCCCGAACCGGTGGCGTCCGGTCCTGGCCGCCTGCTCGTCCAGGAGCACCGGCGGCGGCGCGACCACCACCCAGTCGAGCGCCGCCCCCGCCAGCACCTCCAACTCGGCCGCGTGCCCCAGCGAGAACTCCCGCGCCTCGGCGGGGAAGCCGGGCGTGTCGATGAGCCGGACCCCGGGGGAGACCTCCAGCAGGCTTCCGATGCCCACCGCCACCAGCCGCGGCACCCCGGCCCGCGCCAGCCCGTCCACCAGCGCGCGCGTGGCCGCGGTGTAGAACTCGACCGACGGCACGTCCAGCCGTGCCGTCGCCTGCACCGCCGCGTCGTGCCCGGCGGCCACCGCCGCCACGCTGTCGCCGTCGGTGACGTCTCCCGCGACCACGCGTACCCTGTCGCCGCCACCGTACGGATCCGGGTGCCGCGCCGGATCCCGTACCACGGCGGTGACGTCGTGCCCGCGCCCGGCCGCCTCCTCGACGACCCTGCGCCCGGCCCGCCCACCGGCCCCGAACACCACGATTCTGCTCATCCCGACTCCCGTCCGCGAAACCTTCGACCGGTGACCGGCACGCCGGTCACCACGCAGACGGTAGAGGCGGGGGCGTCGCTTTCCGCAACGATAGTTACCTACGATGACGGGATGGCCGACTCAGCCCCGCTGGATCCCGACATGTTCACCGGCTGCCCTCCGGTCGCCGCGCCCATCCGCATCGGCGACAAATGGACCGCGAAGATCATCCGCTGCCTGGAGTCCGGGCCACGGCGCTTCACCGAGCTCCAGACGCCGCTGCGCGGCATCACCCCGAAGGTGCTCACCGCGTCCCTGCGCGCCATGGAGCGCGACGGCCTGCTCACGCGCACCGCGTACGACGAGATACCGCCGCGCGTCGTGTACGAGCTGACCGACCTCGGCCGCAGCCTCCTCGAACCGATGAACGCCGGATGTGAGTGGTCGCGCAGGCACCTGGACGAGCTGGTGCGCGCCCGCGACTCCTGGTCGGCCGCCGTCCCGTGGTCCACCGGCCCCGCGACCACCCGCCCCACCAGGTGAGCAAGGAATCGATCTAGGGGACAATGTGTTGACGTGCCACGAGGCGCCGGATTTTGAGGCCCGGCCGACGGTCGTCATAGGCTGGGCCGCCAGGCGAGCTAACAGGAGGTGACGCCCATGTTGCGAGACTCGTTCGGACGGGTGGCGACGGATCTGCGGGTGTCCCTCACGGACAAGTGCAACCTCCGCTGTACGTACTGCATGCCCCCCGAGGGCCTCGAATGGCTGCCGAACGCCCAGCTCCTCACCGCCGACGAGATCGTCCGGCTGGTGACGATCGGCGTCGAGCACCTGGGCATCACCGAGGTCCGCTACACCGGCGGCGAGCCCCTCCTCAGGCGCGAGCTGGTCGACATCGTCGCCCGCACCACGGCCCTGACCCCCGAGCCCCAGGTCTCCCTCACCACGAATGGCATCGGGCTGGCCCGCCTGGCCGACGCCCTGGCCGAGGCCGGGCTTCACCGGGTCAACGTCTCCCTCGACACGCTCGACCCGGCCACGTTCAAACGGCTCGCGCACCGCGACCGGCACGCCGACGTGGTCGCGGGGCTGGCCGCCGCCGACCGCGCGGGCCTGCGCCCGGTCAAGGTGAACTCCGTGCTGATGCGCGGCGTCAACGACCACGAGGCCGTGCCGCTGCTGCGCTGGTGTCTCGACCAGGGCTACGAGCTGCGCTTCATCGAGCAGATGCCGCTGGACGCCCAGCACGGCTGGAGCCGCGAGAACATGGTGACCGCCGACGAGATCCTGCGGCTCCTGTCCGAGGCGTACGCCCTCGTGCCCGACGGCCTGGAGGAGCGCGGCAGCGCTCCGGCGGAGCGGTTCCTGGTGGACGGGGGGCCCGCCAGGGTGGGCGTGATCGGCTCGGTGACGCGCCCGTTCTGCGGGGCCTGCGACCGCGTCCGGCTCACCGCCGACGGTCAGGTGCGCAACTGCCTGTTCGCCACCGAGGAGTCCGACCTCAAGACGCCGATGCGCGCGGGCGCCTCCGACGAGGAACTCGCCGCGCGGTGGACCGCGGCCGTCGCACGCAAGCGCGCCGGGCACGGCATCGACGATCCGTCGTTCCTGCAGCCGTCCCGCCCCATGTCCGCCATCGGCGGCTGACGAGGCCCCGCGCGACGAGGCCCCCGGGCACGCCCCGCCACCTCCGGCGACACGCCCGGCCCGCGTACGCACGGTCGCCTGCTCACGGGCCTCCGCCCCCGCTCGCACGCGTCCGCCCGGCACTCCCGGCCGCCCCGCATCGCCTCGATTGCGACACAATGGACGACCTGAAGGAGGCTCGCATGAACGTACTGCACGAATGGACCATCCTGGCCTGCAAGGAGCTGGGGATCGACCCGGCCAGTGTGGACCGCGACCAGATCCTCGACCTCACCAAGGAGGTCGCCCACGGGGTCGCGAGGCCGGCCGCGCCGCTGACGGCGTATCTGCTCGGGCTCGCTCAGGGGGCCGGCACGGCCTCTGAGGACGCTGTGGCGAAACTGACCACATTGGCGAAGAACTGGGGCGAGGCGACCACCGAGACCCTGACCGACCGCTGACACTCGAACGAACTCTTCAAGTCAAGCCCGCTCCCGCCTGAAGATTTCCTGTGAATAACGGTTGCGGGAGCGGGTGCAAACGATTTCGGGAAAGCCGCCCTACCCAATCTGCCCTGGACGGCAGGCGCTGATCGAAAATTTGTCCGGGAAAAGGGCGACGCCGGGTGGTTACGGGGGCAAACCACCCGGCGTCGCTTCATCGGCGTTCCGACGGGGGCCCGGAACGCCGGCACCAGCACTCCGACGGGGGACCGGAGCGCTTGGCTAAAGCGTACACCTACAACCCATGGGATGCGTCAAGACTTAGTCACGACCCGATCTCGCGTCGATGCAGCGGTATCTCGGTTTGGTTAGCTTCAGGGGACTGAAAGGTAGGCGGTGGGGCGGGCTCGCCCCTCTCATTGGCCCCGATTACGGCTATGTATGGCAAAAAGACCGCGCCGGCGATGAAGAGCAGGCGGTACGGCCACGGCACCGGCACCACGACCGCCAGGATCAGGCAGAGCGTGCGGATCCCCATCTTGATCAGGTAGCTGATCTCGCGTCTGCGGATGTCGGCCGACAGCGACGGCTTGGCGTCCGTCACCTGGTGGACGTCCGACTTCCTGCGCCACCCCTTCATACTTCCACCGTAGACCCGGATGGGGTCGGTGGCGAAGGTGGCCCGGAACGCGTTCGGGGGGCATGCGATCATGGCCATCAGGTAAGGAGGATGTGGAGATGACGGATCGTACCTATCGGGTCACCGAGATCGTCGGCACCTCGGGTGAGAGCGTCGACCAGGCCATCCGCAACGGCCTCAGGAGAGCGTCGGAGACGCTGCGTCACCTCGACTGGTTCGAGGTGACGGAGATCCGGGGGCACCTGGACGCGGGGGAGGTCGCGCACTTCCAGGTCGGCATGAAGGTCGGCTTCCGCCTCGAGGACGCCTGACCCGCCCGGCCCCGGCGACCATCCGGGACGGCCGGCGAACCCGCCAGGGGCGGCGAGAGGGCGCAGGAGATCACGGGTGCCTCCCGCCCTCCCCCGCCCCCTCGGCGCCGCGCAGCGCCCCTCTCAGCCCTTCTCCGCCCGCAGGGCCGAACAGGCCGCAGGGCCGAACAGGCCGCAGGGCCGAACAGGCCGCAGGGCCGCGCGGGCCCCGTCCGGGATGCCCGGCAGGGGCCCTGGAAGGGGCGCGGGGACGGGCGGGGTCAGCTCGCCTGGCTGACCGTGGACATGTTGAAGTCGGGCACCCGCACCGCCGGCATCACGGTCCGCTGGAAGTAGTCGCTCCACTCGCGCGGCAGCGTACGCTCGCTCGCCCCCACCTCGGACACCCGCCCCAGCAGGTCGACCGGGCTCTCGTTGAACCGGAAGTTGTTCACCTCGCCCACGACCTCCCCGTGCTCCACCAGGTAGACCCCGTCGCGGGTCAGCCCGGTGACCAGCAGCGTCTGCGGGTCGACCTCGCGGATGTACCACAGGCAGGTGACCAGCAGGCCGTGCCGCGTGGCGGCGATCATCTCCTCCAGCGGCCGCCCGCCGTCGGGCCCCGTCATGATCAGGTTGTCGACGCCGGGCGTCACCGGCAGCCCGCTCAGCTCCGCCGAGTAGCGGGTCTGCAGCAGCGCCTCCAGCCGCCCGTCACGGATCCAGTCGGTACGCGCCAACGGCAACCCGTTGTCGAAAACCGAACTCTCCCGGCTGGAGGCGTGGGCCGTCACGAACGGCGCGCACGCGACGCCCGCCGCCGCCGGATCGCTCGTCAGCGACACGGGCAGGGTGGCGAGCTGCTCGCCCACCCGCGTGCCCCCGCCGGGCTTGGCGAACACCGAACGCCCGTCGAGCGCGTCTCTCGCCCCCGCCGACCAGAACAGGTAGATCATCAGGTCGGCCACCGCGCTCGGCGGCAGCAGCGTCTCGTAGCGGCCCGCCGGCAGGTCGACCCGGTTCTTGGCCCACTCCAGCCGCTGGGCCAGCGAGGAGCCGAGCGCGGCCACGTCGACGTCGGTGAAGTCCTGGGTGGACACGCCGGTCCACGCCGAGCGCTTGAGGTCGCCGGACTTGGCGTTGAGCTCGAGCCGCCCGGTCGGCTGGTCGTGCCGCAGCCGCACGCCGGTCGACGTGCCGAGGAACGTGGAGGTCAGCGAGTGCTCCGCGAAACCGTACAGCTTCCTGTCGCCGGACTCCGCCGCCGCGAACGCCTCGCCGAGCGCGGGCGCGAACCCCTCGAAGACCCCGATGTCGGTCGGCCGCACCTCGTCGTCCCAGTGCGGGGCGGCGGGGGCCGCCTCGACCAGCGCGCGGGCGTCCTCGGCGGGCCGGGCGTCGCGCGCCGCCGCGTCGGCCGCGGCCACCACGTCGGCGAGCTGCTCGTCGCGTACGGCGGAGCGCGACACCACCCCCACGCCCTGCCCCGCGATCGAGATCACGGTCAGCCTGGACGAGCGGGCGACCCCGTTCGTGGTCAGCGTGTTGCCCGCGAAGCGCAGGTTGGCGGTGGACCCCTCGTCCACCAGCACCACGCAGTCGTCGTTCGCGGAGAGCGCGAGCGCCCTCTCCACCATCTCCTGAGGCGTCACTTTCCGCCCTCCTGCACCGTGTTGAGGATCCGTACGCCCCTGAACAGCGCCGACGGGCACCCGTGGCTGACCGGCGCGACCTGCCCCGGCTGCCCCTTGCCGCAGTTGAAGGCGCCGCCGAGCACGTACGTCTCCGGCCCGCCGACCGCGTCCATCGACTGCCAGAAGTCCGTGGTCGTGGCCTGGTAGGCGAAGTCTCTGAGCTGCCCGTCGAGCCTGCCGTGCGAGATCTTGTAGGCCCGCTGCCCCGTGAACTGGAAGTTGTAGCGCTGCATGTCGATCGACCAGCTCTTGTCGCCGACGATGTAGACGCCCCGCTCGACCCCGGCGATCAGCTCGTCGGTCGAAGGGCCGCCGGGGGCCGCGGCCAGCGAGACGTTCGCCATGCGCTGGATCGGCATGTGGCCGGGGGAGTCGGCGAACGCGCACCCGTTCGAGCGGCCGAAGCCCTTCATCAGCGCCATCCTGCGGTCGAGCTGGTAGCCCACGAGGACGCCGTCCTTGACGATGTCGAAGCTCTGCCCCCGCACGCCCTCGTCGTCGTAGCCGATCGTGGCCAGGCCGTGGGTGACGGTCCTGTCGCCGGTCACGTTCATCAGCGGCGAGCCGTAGACCAGCTCGCCGAGCTGGTCGAAGGTGGCGAAGCTGGTGCCCGCGTACGCCGCCTCGTAGCCCAGCGCCCGGTCCAGCTCGGTGGCGTGGCCGATCGACTCGTGGATCGTCAGCCACAGGTTGGACGGGTCGATCACCAGGTCGTAGTCGCCCGCCTCGACCGACGGCGCGGCCAGCTTCTCCGCCAGCAGCTCAGGCAGCCTGGACAGCTCGTCCTGCCAGTCCCAGCCGGTGCCGGTCAGGTATTCGTAGCCGCGGCCGACCGGCGGCGCGATCGTCGACATGTCGTCGAAGCCGCCGGCGGTCGCCTTCATCGCGTTGAGCTTCGGGTGCACCCGCACCCGCTGCTGCGTGGTCACCGTGCCGGCCGTGTCGGCGTAGAACTTCTGCTCCTTGACCTGCAGCAGCCGGGCCGAGACGTGGTCGGCGCCCTTCAGCAGCCCGGCCGACCAGTCGGCGAGCAGGCTCACCTTGTCGGCCGAGGCCACCTCGAACGGGTCGACGTCGTAGGCCGACACCCACACCGCCTCGGCGTGCACCGGCTCCGGAGCCAGCTCGATGGGCTCCCGGTTGATCGGGGCGCTCACCTCGGCCACCCGCACCGCCTGCTCGGCCACCACGGCGGCGGCCTCGGGGGTCAGGCGGATGCCGGCGGCGAAGCCCCACGTGCCGCCCTTGACGACACGCACGGCGTAACCCAGGTCGTCGGCGTCCATGGCGCCCTCGAGGCGGGCGTCGTACAGGCTCAGGGTCTCGGCCCTGACGCGTTCGAGCCGGAAGTCGGCGTGCTCGGCGCCGAGGTCGCGAGCGCGTTGCAAGGCGGCGTCCGCGAGCTGCCGCAGGGGCAGCTCCAGGAAATCGGGATCGATCTGGCGCATGTCAACGATCCTAACCCTGTGATCTTGTGCCCCCCGGACAAGCGGATACCCGCCGGTAGGGGATAGCGTCAGGTGTCATGGCACGCTCAGTACTCGTCACCGGGGGCAATCGCGGCATAGGCCTCGCGATCGCCCGTGAACTCGCCGCGACGGGCGACGCCGTCGCGGTCACCTACCGATCGGGGGAGCCTCCCGAGGGCCTGTTCGGCGTGCGCTGCGACGTCACCAGCACCGCCGACGTCGAGGCCGCCTTCGACAAGGTGGAGGCCGAGCACGGCCCGGTCGAGGTCCTGGTCTCCAACGCCGGCATCACCAAGGACACCCTGCTGGCGATGATGAAGGAGGAGACCTTCACCGACGTCATCGACGCCAACCTCACCGGCGCCTACCGGGTCGCCAAGCGGGCCATCAGGCCCATGATGCGGCTCAAGCGCGGCCGGGTCATCTTCATCTCCTCCGTCATCGGCCTGAGCGGCCAGGCCGGGCAGACCAACTACGCCGCCTCCAAGGCCGGTCTGATCGGCTTCGCCCGATCCATGGCGCGCGAATACGGCTCGCGCAACATCACGGTCAACGTCGTGTCGCCCGGCTTCGTCGCCACCGACATGACCGCCGGCCTCGACCAGGAGGCGATCGTGGCCAACATCCCCCTCGGGCGGCAGGCGGCACCCGAGGAGGTGGCTCGCGTCGTGCGCTTCCTGGCCGGCGACGACGCCTCCTACATCACCGGGGCCGTGATCCCGGTCGACGGCGGACTCGGAATGGGGCACTGACGATGGGCATTCTCGAAGGCAAGCGGATCCTCGTGACGGGCGTCCTGACCGACGCCTCGATCGCGTTCTCGGTGGCCAAGCTCGCCCAGGAGGAGGGCGCGACGGTCGTGCTGACCGGGTTCGGGCGGCTGAGCCTGGTCGAGCGCATCGCCAAGCGCCTGCCCGCGCCCGCGCCGGTGCTGGAGCTCGACGTCCAGAACACCGAGCACCTCGACACGCTCGCGGCCCGGGTCGGCGAGCACGTCGACGGCCTCGACGGGGTGGTCCACTCGATCGCCTTCGCGCCGCAGTCGGCGCTGGGGGGCAACTTCCTCAACACCCCGTGGGACGACGTCGCCACGGCGGTGCAGGTGTCGACCTACTCGTTCAAGTCGCTGGCCGTGGCCTGCCTGCCCCTCATGAAGGAGGGTGGCGCGGTGGTCGGCATCGACTTCGACGCCACCAAGGCGTGGCCGGTCTACGACTGGATGGGCGTGGCCAAGGCGGGCCTCGAGTCCTGCAACCGCTATCTGGCGCGCGACCTGGGCAAGCAGAACATCCGGGTCAACCTGGTGGCGGCCGGGCCGCTGCGGACGATGGCCGCCAAGTCGATCCCGGGCTTCAAGGAGTTCGAGGACAGTTGGCCGGAGAAGGCGCCGCTGGGCTGGGACCTGTCCGACACGATCCCGGCGGCCAAGGCGTGCGTGGCGTTGATGTCCGACTGGTTCCCCGCGACGACGGGTGAGATCGTCCACGTCGACGGCGGCGTCCACGCCATCGGCGGATAGCCGCCCCTTCACGGGAGACCGCCTCCCCGGCCCCGCCCGCCGGGGACGGGGAGGCGGGGTCAGGCGAGCCGGTGGCGGCCGTTGCCCGCCGTGCGGCCGGGCTCGAACGGGATCGTCTCGGCGGGCTCGGCCCGGTGCCGCCGCTGCTGCACGATCCGCGTGGCCAGCACCGCCGAGCCCAGCAGCGCGATCGTGAGCGCCGTGCCGAGCACGTCGGAGGCGGGCGGGCTGGGCCGCACGACCTGCTGGTTCTGCATCGGCACGGCCAGCTCGTGCGCGAACGGGTTGGGCCACAACAGGTCGACCCGCGGCTCCTCGGCCCGCGCCGTCTCCTTCTCCTGCACCGGCCGGCCCGTGTCGGCGGTCTGCGGCTGCCTGCTCTCCGGGCGGGTGGCGCGCGGCATCGCCGAGGCGGACGCCGACGCCCCGCCGTCGCGCGTGCCCTGTGTACGCCCGGCCGACGGCGACGGCGAGGGCGTGGGGCGCGGCGTCATCGTGCCGACGACCTCACCCTCGCAGGCCAGCACCGGCACGCACACGGAGCCGAGCGGGTCGGGCATCAGCCCCGAACTGTCCGGCTCGGGGGCGGACTCGGTGGCCGAGGGGGCAGGGCGTTCCGTGGGGGTGGACCTGGTGGTCGGCGCCGCCTCCCCGACGCGGCTCAGCACCTCGTCGGTGGTCTTGTCGACCCCGTCGGTGACCTTGTCGGCGGTGCCCCCGGTCAGGGTGTCGACGGTGCCGGTGACGGCCTGCACGACGTTGCACAGGGTGTTGGTCACCCCGGCGAGCAGGCCCCCGTCGCGCGTGCAGTCCTGTACGGCGGCCGAGGCGGCGGGCGCCGCCACGGGGACGGCCGCCAGCGCCACCGCGAGAACTCCGGCCGAGATCGCGGCCCTGCTCCCCATCCGTCCCCTCCTGCGTCGCTTACGGAGGAAATCCTGATGGACAGCGACCGTCAGACGCAGGCGTTTCCTGGGTAAAGTTGCGATTCGGTATCGAGTAGTGATAAGCGAGACTGTCTCTGGTTCCCCGTCGGCGCGACCGCCCGCGCGGCGGTCCGGCGCGCGCGAGTGGTGGCACTCCGCGCCGGGGGAGGCGCACGGGCCGTCGACGGGGCGGCCGGCCGTGTCGGCCCGGGGAGTGCAGGGCGCGTCAGTCGAGTGACGACACGTCATCGAGGGCCTCTCGGATCTCTATCGGCAGCACCACGTCCTCCGCGGGGAGAACGCCTTTGAGCTGCGCATGCGTACGGGCTCCGACGATCGCCGAGGCGACCCCCGGCTGGTCGCGCACCCACGACAGCGCCACGGCCAGCGGCGAGACGCCGAGCCCGTCGGCGGCGGTCATGACGGACTCGACGACCCGGCGGCTGCGCTCGTCGAGGTAGGGGCGGACGAAGTCGGCGAAGTGCGGGGTCGCCGCGCGTGAGTCGGCCGGGATGCCGGTGCGGTATTTGCCGGTCAGCACCCCGCGCCCGAGCGGCGACCAGGCCAGCACGCCCACCCCGAGGTGCGCGGCGGCGGGCAGCAGCTCGCGCTCGGGCTCGCGGGCCAGCAGCGAGTATTCGGCCTGGGCCGCGGTGATCGGGATGCGGCCCGGGACCATCCGCTGGGAGACGGCGGCGGCGGCGAGCTGCCAGCCGGCGTAGTCGCACACGCCCGCGTAGACCGCGCGGCCGGAGGAGACGATCGCGTCGAGCGCGGCCAGGGTCTCCTCCAGGGGCACCGCTTCGTCGTACGTGTGCAGTTGCCACAGGTCGACGTAGTCGAGCCCGAGCCGGTTGAGCGAGTCGTCGACCGCGGCGATCAGGTGGCGCCGGGAGGCGTCGCGGGGACGGCGGCCCGTCGGCGTCACCACCGCCTTGGTGGAGATCACCAGCTCCGAGCGCGGCACAGAGTCGCGCAGCATCCGGCCCAGCAGCCGCTCGGAGTCGCCACCGGTGTAGACGTCGGCCGTGTCGACGAGGTTGCCGCCCGCGTCGAGGAACGTGCGGAGCTGGGCGGCGGCCTCGTCCGCGTCGGTGTCACGCCCCCAGGTCATCGTGCCGAGCCCCAGCCGGGACACCGACAGGCCGCTGTGGCCGACATAGCGCTGCTCCATGATCCCGCCAGGTTACCGTCCAGGTCGTTGAAACGTCGTGATCGACGCCTGCGACACTTGCGGGATGACCACGTTGCTTCTGGCCCGGCACGGGCTGACGGACCTCACCGGGCCGGTGCTGGCCGGCCGTACCCCGGGGGTGCACCTGAGCGAGGCGGGCAGGGCGCAGGCCGTCGCGCTCGCCGAGCGCGTCGCGGGCGTCAAGCTCGATGCCATTGTCTCCAGTCCGCTGGAGCGCTGCCGGGAAACGGCCCAATCAGTCGCGGAAGGACGCGGGATCGAGGTGCGGACCGACGACCGGTTCATCGAGTGCGGCTACGGCGAGTGGACCGGCCGGCCGCTGGCGGAGCTGGCCAAGGAGCCGCTGTGGCGGGTGGTGCAGGCGCATCCGAGCGCGGTGACGTTCCCGGGAGGGGAGTCGCTGCCGGAGATGCAGCACCGCGCGGTCGCGGCGGTCAGGGAGTGGAATCGACACCTCGGAGAGAAGGGTGTCTACCTGGTTTGCAGCCACGGTGACGTGATCAAGGCGATCGTCGCGGACGCTCTGGGGCTCCATCTTGATCAGTTTCAGCGGATAACAGCCGATCCTGCGGCCCTCACCGTCATTCGCTATGCCCCCTTGCGTCCCTTTGTTCTCAAGGTTAACGATATGGGGGAATTGCGGCTACCCGAGGATTCGGAGGAAAAAGACGGGGGAGAAAACATCACCGGGAGCGATGCCGCCGTCGGCGGTGGACCCGGAACCACGTAAGGTCAGGCTATGCCGGTCTTCGACTACGACCCACCAGAGAGGTTCGTCGCCGGTGCCTTGGGGCAGCCGGGCGCGCGGGTCTTTTTTCTGCAGGCCAGGGCCGAGGGCAGACTGACCACGGTGGCGCTGGAGAAATTGCAGGTCGCGGCGCTCGCGGGCAGGCTCGACGAGCTGCTCGACGAGGTGCTGCGGCTCAGCGGGGGCACCGCTCACGTGCCCGCGCTCGCCCCGGCCGACCTGACCGACGACGGGCCGCTCGACTCGCCGGTCGCGGAGGACTTCCGCGTCGGCACCATGGCGCTCACCTGGGACGCCGAGAAGTCGCAGGTGGTGATAGAGGCGCAGGAGGTCGTGGAGGAAGACGACCTCGAGATGCCCGACCCGGCGGTGCTGCGCGTGCGCATCAGCGCGGGAGCCGCCCGCGCCTTCACCCAGCGCGCACTCCAGATCGTCGCGGCGGGCCGGCCGCCGTGCCCCCTGTGCGGGCAGCCGCTCGACGCCACCGGACACGTCTGCGTACGCCTCAACGGCTACCGCGGGGGTGAGGCGGCTTCATGACCGCTCCGGAGAGCGAACCGGCCGTCCAGCCCGCCCCCCCGCCTGCCATGCACGACGAGGAGGCGCTCACGCTGCTGCGCGACGGCAGCCTGGAGGTCGCGGGCCGCCTCGTCGAGGCGACCAACATGACGCTCTACTGCTCGGTCAAGCTGGGCTCCCGCTCGGCGGCCTGCGTCTACAAGCCCGTACGCGGCGAGCGCCCGCTGTGGGACTTCCCCGACGGCACCCTCGCCGCCCGCGAGGTCGCCGCCTTCGAGGTCTCGCAGGCGACCGGCTGGCGCGTCGTGCCGCCCACGGTCTACCGCGACGGCCCCTTCGGGCCGGGCATGGTCCAGCTCTGGATCGACACCGAGCGCGAGATCGACCTCATGCGGCTGGTCAAGAGCCGCAACCCGGTCGTACGCCGGATGGCCGTCTTCGACGCGGTGATCAACAACGCCGACCGCAAGGGCGGGCACCTGCTGCCGCTGCCCACCGGCCACGTGTACGGCGTCGACCACGGGGTCTGCTTCTCCGTCGAGGACAAACTGCGCACGGTCCTGTGGCAGTGGCGCGGCAAGCCGCTGGCCCGCGAGGCGGTGGCGGTGCTGGCCAAGCTCGAGCGCGACATCGAGGCGGGCGCGCTCGGGCGGCGGCTGCGCGAGCTGCTCACGCTGGCCGAGGTGGAGGCCACGTGGCAGCGGGTGCGGCGGCTGCTCGACACGGGGGTGCATCCGTACCCGTCGGAGGGCTGGCCGGCTATACCCTGGCCCCCCATCTGAAATACCCCAAACCCGTCTAATACCCTGTGCTCATGTGCACGCTGATCGTGAGAACCGGGCGGTCGCTGACGCTCATGGGCGTGAGAGACGAGTTCACCGACCGGCCCTGGGAGGGGCCGGGGGAGCACTGGCCGGAATACCCGGGAGTGATCGGCGGACGCGACCTCAAGGCGGGCGGCACCTGGCTGGCCGTCAACCCGGCGGCCCGCCGCGCCGCCGCGCTGCTCAACGGTCACGGCCGGGCGGCGGAGGAGACCACCCGGGTCTCGCGGGGCGACCTGGCGCTGCGGGCGGCGTACACGGGGGAGCCGCCGGGCGCCGACCTGAGCCGCTACGACCCGTTCCACCTCGTGCTGGCCGACCTCGCGCGGGTGCGGCTGCTGAGCTGGGACGGCGAGCGCATGACCGAGTCCGGCCTGCCCGAGGGCACCAGCATGGTCGTCAACTCCGGCCTCGACCCCGAGGACGAGCGGGTCGCCGCCCACCTGCCCCGCTTCCGCGCCGCCTCCCACTGGGGCGACCTCATCCAGGCCGATCCGTCGTCCGACCCCGGCGCGCTCATCGTCCGGCACGAGACCCCCGACGGACGGGTCTTCGCCTCCCTGTCGGCGATGGAGGTCGTGATCGCCCAGGACGGCGTGACGTACGACTTCACCGACCTGACCGACGACCGGGACGGATAGGCTCAAAGGCATGAGATCGTGGTCTGCCCAGAACGTTCCACAGCTCCCTGGTGAGAGCATTCCGCTGAGTCTCTACGACACGTCGGCCAGGCAGGTGAGGCAGACCGATCCCGGCCCGACCGCCAGGATGTACGTCTGCGGCATCACCCCCTACGACGCCACCCACCTCGGCCACGCCAACACCTACCACGCCTTCGACCTCGTGGGCCGGATGTGGCGCGACGCGGGCCACCAGGTCCACTACACCCAGAACGCCACCGACGTGGACGACCCGCTGCTCGAACGGGCCGCGCAGACCGGCATCGACTGGCACGACCTGGCCGAGCGGGAGATCGAGCTGTTCCGCGGCGACATGGAGGCGCTGCGGATCCTGCCGCCCCGCGAATACGTCGGCGTCACCGAGGTCATCGGCGAGGTGGCCGACCTGATCGGCAAGCTGGCGGCCAAGGGCGTGACGTACGACCTCGACGGCGACGTCTACTTCAGCGTGGCCGATGCCCCCAAGTTCGGCCAGGTGTCCGGTTACGACGAGCGGGAGATGCCGGCCCTGTTCGCCGAGCGCGGCGGCGACCCCGACCGGCCGGGCAAGCGCCACCCGCTCGACTGGCTGCTGTGGCGGGCCGAGCGGCCGGGCGAGCCCTCGTGGGAGTCGGGGCTGGGCCGCGGCCGGCCCGGCTGGCACATCGAGTGCACCGCGATCGCCCTCGGCAACCTGGGCCCCGGCTACGACGTGGCCGGCGGCGGCTCCGACCTGATCTTCCCGCACCACGAGTGCGGCGCCTCCGAGGGGCACGCCGCGACCGGTGAGTGGCCGTTCGCCAAGTTCTACACGCACGCCGGGATGGTGGCGCTCGACGGCGAGAAGATGTCGAAGTCCAAGGGCAACCTGGTCTTCGTCTCCAAGCTGCGCCAGGAGCACGACCCGATGGCGATCCGGCTGGTGCTGCTGGCCCACCACTACCGGGCCGACTGGGAGTACACGCCCGAGCTGATGGCCGCGGCCGAGCGCAGGCTGGCGCTGTGGCGCTCGGCCGTCGCGCTGCCCGCCGGGCCGCGGGCCGACGGGCTGCTGGCGACCGTACGCGGGCGGCTGGCCGACGACCTCGACTCGCCGGGCGCGCTGGCCGCGATCGACGCCTGGGCCGAGGAGGCACTCGCGGGCGGCGGCACCGACGCCGCCGCCCCTGGCCTCGTCCGCGACCTCGCCGACGCGCTCCTCGGCCTCGCCCTGCGCTGACCGCACCCGCCCTCCCGCGCCAGGAGCGGGAGGCCGGGTGCCGGAGCGGTGGGGGTCGTGGCCGGGTGTCAGGTCTGGACGCGTTCGAGGTGCTCGGCCGTGGCCAGTTCCTCCGAGAACCACTCGATCGTGCGCCGCAACCCCTCCTTCGCCGGGATCTCGGCCTGCCAGCCGAGCCGTTCGGCCGCCAGCGAGGTGTCGGGCCGCCGTACTGTCGGGTCGTCGGCGGGGCGGTCGATGAAGCGCAGCTCCGACGTCGACCCGGCCAGGTCCCTGACGAGGGCGGCCAGGTCGAGCATGGTCAGCTCGTCCGGGTTGCCGATGTTGACCGGCCCGGCGAAGTCGCTGCGGGCCATGGCCAGGATGCCCGACACGGTGTCGTCGACGTAGCAGATGGAGCGGGTCTGCGACCCGTCGCCGGTGATCGTGATCGGCTCGCCGGTCAGCGCCTGCCGGATGAACGTCGGGATCGCCCGGCCGTCGAACGGGCGCATGCGCGGGCCGTAGGTGTTGAAGATGCGCACGATGCCCGTGTCGGTGCCGCGCGACTGCCGGTACGCGGTGGTGAGCGACTCGGCGAAGCGCTTGGCCTCGTCGTACACGCTGCGCGGGCCCACCGGGTTGACGTTCCCCCAGTACGTCTCCCGCTGCGGGTGCTCCAGCGGGTCGCCGTACACCTCGCTGGTGGAGGCCAGCACGAACCTGGCGCCCTTCTCCCTGGCCAGGCCCAGCGCGTGCAGCGTGCCGACGCTGCCCACCCGCAGGGTCTCGATCGGGTAGCGCAGGTAGTCGGCCGGCGAGGCGGCCGAGGCGAAGTGCAGCACGAGATCCAGCCGGTCGGGCACGTGCACGTACCCGGTCAGGTCGCACTCGATGAGCCGGAACTCGGGACGCTCGAGGAGATGCTCGACGTTGCGCGGCCCGCCGGTGAGGAAGCTGTCCATGCAGACGACCTCCGCACCCTCCTCCAGCAGCCGCTCGCACAGATAGGAGCCGAGAAACCCGGCGCCCCCGGTGACCAGAGCCCTCATGACGTGACCTCCATGGCAGCGTCGAGAATGTCGAGAACGCTACCGAGAGAGACGACTGTTAAACCTTGAGTGAGCGGGAACGGCCCTGGAGCCGCTGTTTGCCGGTACGGGGGCCGGGTAGCTGCCGGGCACGCGACGGAGGTGAATGGTGTTCGAAAAGCGACGACCCGGCGCCGTGCTCTTCGACCGGGACGGAACCTTGATCAGGGACGTGCCGTACAACGGCGACCCGGGCCTCGTCGAGCCCATGCCGGGCGCGGTGGAGGCGCTGGCCAGACTCAGACGCGCCGACGTGCCCGTGGCCGTGGTCACCAACCAGTCGGGCATCGCCAAGGGCCTGCTGTCGCCGGACGAGATGGGCCAGGTGAACGCCAGGGTGGAGGAGCTGCTCGGACCGTTCGACGCGTGGGCGATCTGCGTGCACGACGACACCGACGGCTGCACCTGCCGCAAACCCGCCCCCGGGCTCGTCATCAGAGCCGCCGCCGTGCTCGACGTCAGCCCCCGTGACTGCGTGGTCGTGGGCGACATCGGCCGCGACATGGACGCCGCCAGGGCCGCGGGGGCCAGGGGGATCCTGGTCCCGACCCCGCTGACGCCGCAGGAGGAGATCCAGCAGGCCGCCGAGGTCGCGGAGGACCTGATCGGCGTCGTGGACCGGGTGCTGAACGACGCGGACGGGCCGGTGCCCGTCGTCTCCGCCCCCTGGACCCGCGCCCTGGGGTGGAGCCGCTGGTGAGGATCACCGGCCCCACCAGGCATGACGCCCGGAGGCGTGGGTAGGCGCGAACAGCATGACGATGATGCTCGAGTGGACCCGCAGGGCCGCCTGCCTCGGCCTGGACCCGGAGCTGTTCTTCCCGATCTCCACGCAGGGGCCGAGCCAGTCGCAGGTCGAGCGGGCCAAGCAGGTGTGCGGACGCTGCCCCGTACGTGAGACGTGCCTGAAGTACGCGCTGGACACCAGGCAGGCGTACGGCGTCTGGGGCGGCACCGACCCCGGCCAGCGGCGTGAGCTCAGCCTGGCAGAGCCTCGGCGAGAAAGCGTTCCCGTTCGGCCGCTTCGAGGTGGTCACTGAACAGCACGCCGTCGAGGTGGTCGGCCTCGTGCTGCAGCACCCGCGCCAGCACGCCCAGCGCCCGCACGGTCACGGGTTTGCCGAACATGTCACGGCCACGCGCGGTGACCATGTAGGAACGTTCCAGTGGCCACCACAGCCCGGGCGCCGACAGGCACGCCTCGTCGGCCGTGACGCGCCGCTCCGACAGCTCCAGACGCGGATTGACCAGATGGCCCGACTTGCCGTCGTAGGAGTAGACCACCACCCGCACCGGCTCCCCGATCTGCGGGGCCGCCAGCCCCGCGCGCCCGGCTCCCGCGCGCATCGTGGCCGTCAGCGACTTGACCAGTTGCCGCAGCTCGCGGTCGAAATCCTGGACCGGTGCCGCGACCGAGCGGAGCACCGGATCGTCGAACGTGCGTATGGGCCGGACCGTCACCCGCAACTCCCCGATAGGCGGCGTCGTCACCACGACCATTTCCCCGGTTGCGTCCCGCCAACCGTGCGGGGCCTGCCTTGTAGCACAGCGGTAACAGGGGAGACCCAGGGGTGAAACCACCCGAAAGCAGTATCGGAGGGTGATCTCACTTGCGTCACACGCGCCTGTGATGCCTGGCCGGGTGCTCGGGGCCCGGCCAGGCGGCGCCGACCCCCGGGCTGACCCCCGGCCTCACCCCCGGGCTGGCCACCGGTCCGGCCCACGGCCTGAGCATCTGGAGGTGCGGGCATGAGTGCGCTACCCCTGGAGAGCGGCCCTTCCCCGGAGACCGCGCCCGACGCACTGTCGGGCTTCACCGTCGGCGTGACCGCGACGAGGCGGCGCGAGGAGTTCGGGGCCCTGCTGGAGCGCCGCGGCGCCCGCGTGGTCAGCGCTCCCGCGATCCGCCTCGTCCCCCTGGCCGAGGACGCCGACCTGCTCGCGGCCACCCGCTGGAGCCTGGAGGAGCCGCTCGACGACGTGGTGGTCACCACGGGCGTGGGCTTTCGCGGCTGGATGGCCGCGGCCGAGGGCTGGGGCCTGTCCGGCGACCTGGGCGAGCACCTGTCGAAGGCCCGCCTGCTGACCCGCGGCCCCAAGGCCAGGGGAGCGGTGCGCGCCGCCGGGCTCAACGACCACTGGACGCCCGCCACCGAGTCCTGCCAGGAGGTCAAGGAGTACCTGCTGGCCCAGGACCTGGACGGGCGGCGCATCGCGGTGCAGCAGCACGGTGAGCCGCTCGACGGGTTCGTGGCCGAGCTGCGCGAGGCCGGGGCGGAGGTGATCGAGATCCCGGTCTACCGGTGGCTGCCGTACCGCGACATCTCGCCGCTGCGCCGCCTGATCAGCCAGACCGTCTCCGGCTCGGTGGACGCGGTCGCCTTCACCAGCGCGCCGGCCGTGCACGCCATGCTGGGCGCCGCCCGCGCGGAAGGGTTGGAGGACGCGCTGCTGGCCGCGTTCGGCGACACGGTGGTGGCCGCCTGCGTGGGGCCCGTGACCGCCGACCCGCTGACCTCGCGCGGCGTTCCCACGTTGCAGCCCGACCGCTCGCGGCTCGGCGCGCTGGCCCGCGCCCTGGCCCGGCACCTGCCCGAGCACGGCGTCACCCGGCTCATGGCGGGCGAGCACCGGCTGGAGATCCGCGGCCACGCCGTCGTCGTGGACGGCGAGCTGCGGCCGCTCCCGCCCGCCCCCATGGCGGTGCTCAAGCGCCTGGCCGACAAGCCGGGGCACGTGGTGTCGCGGGCCGACCTGCGTACGGTGCTGCCGGGCAGCGCCACCCGCGAGTCGGCCGAGCACGCCGTGGAGATGGCCATCACCCGCCTGCGCCGCGCCCTCGGCTCCGGCGGGATCGTCGAGACGGTCGTCAAACGGGGCTACCGGCTGGCCTGCCGGTACGAGATGGAAGAGCGGTGAGGCCCGCACTCGTCCTGGCCGCGCACGGCACGCGCAGCACCGCGGGGGAGCGGACCCTGTCGGCGCTGGCGGAGACGGTCGCCGGGGCCCGTCCCCGGCACCGCGTGGAACTCGCCTACCTGGAGATCAGCTCGCCGCTCCTGGCCGAGGTGCTGCCCGTGGTGCGCGGCCCGGTGGTCGTGGTCCCGCTGCTGCTGGCGGGCGGCTACCACGCGCACATCGACCTGCCGGAGATCGTCGCCGAGCACCGCCGGGACGCGATCGTGGCCGGCTGGCTGGGGCCGCACCGGCTGCTGACCTCGGCCCTGGCGCGCAAGCTGGCGCGGGCGGGCCTGCGGGGCACGGACGCCGTGCTGCTCGGCGCGGCGGGCTCGTCCGACCCCGCGGCCCTGGCCGACGTGCGCGCCGCCGCCCACCTGCTCGCCGTGCGCCTGGCGCGCCCGGTGACGGCCGCCTTCGCCGCCTCGGGGGCGCCGTCGCTGGAGGAGGCGATGGACCGGCTCGGCTCGACACCGGCCGCCCGGGTGGCGATCGCCTCGTACGTGCTGGCGCCCGGCTTCTTCCACGACCGGCTGGCCTCGGCCGGCGCGGGCCCGGTCAGCGAGCCCCTGGGGGCCGACCCGGACGTGGCCGCGCTGATCTGGCACCGCTACGACGAGGCCGTGCGCCGCCACCGGTCCGCCGCCGAGCCGCGTGCCCTGCGCCGGGCCTGACCCCCGCGGAGGGCGAGGATCAGGCGGGCCGGACGACGGCGGGTTCCAGCCGCAGCTCCCGGATGATCTCGCGGGCGCTGGCCTCGCGGGCGGGCCCGGCGTCGGCGCCCATGAACATCTCGATGTAGGCCCGGTGGAAGCAGCCCGCCACCAGCAGCCGCGCGCTCGCCTCCGGGTCCGCGTCGGACCGCACCCGGCCCAGCGCCTGCTCGGCCATGAGGTACGCGGCCAGCGGCGCGGTCTCCGTACGGGGGCCGAGATCGTTGTCGCGGACGGCCTGGCGGAACCGGACGGTCACCTTGGGAGAGGTGAAGGCCGGAAGCGCGGCACTTTGTATGTCCATGTAGTAGTCAATACCCGCTTGTGCAACTGGCAGAAGATTGTCGGATACAGACCCTTTTCCGATGCGGCGGGAGAGATCGTGGAGCAGGCTCAACCACGAGGGGAGCCGGTCCTGTAACAGGGCGAGGAAGTAGTCCACCGAACCGCCGGTGCGGTCCTCCCTCAGTGAGACGGCCATCTCGAGGACGCGCCGCCGAGTGTCCTGGCTCGTGTGGTACGGGTCTACGTGGGATGTCGCCATGGCGTGCCTAACGTGCGCGGTCGGTTGAGTAGGCATCACATGCGTAGCCGCGGTGCTCGCGGGTTCTCGTCCGCTAATCTGGGGCCCCAGCTTGGTGTAATCTTGTACGGGTCACCGATTATTACCCGAAACCGCGAAAAGCGCTCGGCTTTGGTTGCTGAAGGTTGGCTGTCAGTGTCGGACCGGTGTCAACAACGGGTCGGACCGGTAGTCGGGGTCGGGCCGGACTGATGCCGGACCGGCAGTCGGGGGCGGGCCAGCCGTTGGGGTCAGCCGTCGGTGTCGCGGTCGCGGCGGCGCAGGTAGCGCTCGAACTCGGCCGCGATCGCGTCGCCGCTCGCCTCGGGCAGCTCGGCGGCGTCCTTCCGCTCCTCCAGCTCCTTGACGTAGTCGGCCACCTCGCTGTCCTGCGAGGCCAGCTCGTCGACGCCGCGCTCCCACGCCTTGGCCTCCTCGTCGAGGTCGCCCAGCGGCATCGGGATCTCCAGCACGTCCTCGAGCCGCCGCAGCAGCGCCAGCGTGGCCTTCGGGTTGGGCGGCTGGGCGACGTAGTGCGGCACCGACGCCCACAGCGAGATGGCGTCGAGCCCCGCCTGCCCGAACGCGTGCTGCAGCACCCCCACGATCCCGGTCGGGCCCTCGTAGCGGCTCAGCTCCAGGTTCGTCGAGCGGGCCAGGCCGGCGTCGGTGGCGCCGCCCAGGATGGGCACGGGGCGGGTGTGGGGCGAGTCGTTGAGCAGCGCGCCCAGCATGACCGCCAGCTCGATGCCCAGCTCGCGGCAGATGTAGATGATGTCGGCGCAGAACGAGCGCCAGCGCATGTTGGGCTCGATGCCGCGCAGCAGCACGACGTCGCGCTCGAGCCCCGGCGGGCGGGCGCGCAGCAGCCGCGTCGTCGGCCAGACGATCGACTGGGTCAGCCCGTCGTGCATCTCGACGACGGGGCGGGTCACCTGGAAGTCGTAGTAGTCGTCGGGGTCGAGCGCGACGAGCGGCTCGGCCTTCCAGGCGGACTCGAGATGGGCGATCACACCGCTGGAGGCCTCGCCCGCGTCGTTCCACCCCTCGAACGCGGCGATGAGCACCGGGTCGACGAGCTCGGGGAGCCCTTCGAGCTCTATCACGTGTCGCCTCCTCTCTCCATCGTCTCGCTAAGCCTATGCGGTAAGGGGGTGTCACCGTCACGGATCTCCCCCGGAACCGCCCTCCGCGCTCCTTTCGCGCGGCGCGTACCCGCCTGCCGCCCGTCTCGCGGCCTCCGCGCCGGCCCTCGCGGCACGGTCACTGGGGGTGCGAATTTGTCTGACTCTGTAGAGTAATGCCTGGTGATGGGCGGTCTCGCCGCCTGCGTACGCGCGGGTGGGCGAGGAAGTCTGCCCATCCGGGCGTGGGGCGGAAACCCGGTTACGCGGCACGCGAACTCGCCCCGACAATTGACACTCCGTACAACAACGTCCGGCGGAGATCGGCGCGGGAGCGTGCCCAACCGCGCCGGAGCCGCGCGCGACCGGCGTTCGAACGGCACCCGATAAGCTCTTCCCATGAGCATCTCCTCCCCGTCCTTCCGAGAAGTGTTGTCCCAGCGCGTCATCGTGGCCGACGGGGCGATGGGCACGATGCTCCAGGCGCAGGACCCCACGCTCGACGACTTCCACGGGCACGAGGGCTGCAACGAGGTGCTCAACGTCACCCGGCCCGACATCGTGCGCGGCGTCCACGACGCCTACTTCGCCGTCGGCGTCGACTGCGTGGAGACCAACACCTTCGGCGCCAACCTGGCCGCGCTCGGCGAATACGACATCGCCGACCGCGTCTACGAATACTCCGAGGCCGGCGCCCGCATCGCCCGCGAGTCGGCCGACCGCTGGGCCACGCCCGACCAGCCGCGCTTCGTGCTCGGCTCCATGGGCCCCGGCACCAAGCTGCCCACCCTGGGCCACCTGCCCTACGCGAGTCTGCGTGACGCCTACCGCGACAACGCCGCCGGCCTGATCGCGGGCGGCGCCGACGCCCTGATCATCGAGACCTGCCAGGACCTGCTCCAGGTCAAGGCCGCCGTCATCGGCGCCAGGCGGGCCGCTGAGGCGTCCGGCCGCGACATCCCGATCATCGCGCAGGTGACGATCGAGACCAACGGCGCCATGCTGCTCGGCTCCGAGATCGGCGCCGCGCTGACCGCGATCGAGCCGCTCGGCGTCGACATCATCGGCCTCAACTGCGCGACGGGCCCGGCCGAGATGAGCGAGCACCTGCGCTATCTCGCCCGCCACTCCCGGCTCAAGCTGTCCTGTATGCCCAACGCCGGTCTGCCCGTGCTGACCTCCGACGGCGCCCACTACCCGCTCACCGCGGCGGAGCTGGCCGACGCCCACGGCTCCTTCACCCGCGACTACGGCTTGTCCCTGGTCGGCGGTTGCTGCGGCACCACCCCCGAGCACCTGCGCCAGGTGGTCGAGCGGGTGCGCGGCAACCAGCCGGTCCAGCGCCGCCCCCGCCCCGAGCCGGGCGCCTCCTCGCTCTACCAGACCGTCCCGTTCCGCCAGGACACCTCCTACCTGGCCATCGGCGAGCGCTGCAACACCAACGGCTCCAAGGCCTTCCGCGAGGCCATGCTGGCGGGCCGCTGGGACGACTGCGTCGAGACGGCCCGCGACCAGGCCCGCGACGGCGCCCACATGCTCGACCTGTGCGTCGACTACGTGGGCCGCGACGGCGTGGCCGACATGAAGGAGCTGGCCTTCCGCTTCGCCACCGCCTCCACCCTGCCGATCATGCTCGACTCCACCGAGCCCGCGGTGCTGCAGGCCGGTCTCGAGATGCTCGGCGGGCGCGCCGCGGTCAACTCCGTCAACTACGAGGACGGCGACGGCCCCGACTCCCGCTTCCAGAAGATCATGCGGCTCGTGAGCGAGCACGGCGCGGCCGTCGTCGCCCTGACCATCGACGAGGAGGGCCAAGCCCGCACCGCCGACTGGAAGGTGCGCGTGGCCACCCGCCTCGTCGAGGACCTGACCGCCAACTGGGGCATGCGCGTCGAGGACATCATCGTCGACTGCCTGACCTTCCCCATCGCCACCGGCCAGGAGGAGACCAGGCGCGACGGCGTCGAGACCATCGAGGCCATCCGCGAGCTGAAGCGCCGCTACCCGGCCGTGCAGACCACGCTGGGCCTGTCCAACATCAGCTTCGGCCTCAACCCGGCCGCCCGCATGGTGCTCAACTCGGTCTTCCTCAACGAGTGCGTCAACGCCGGGCTCGACTCCGCCATCGTGCACGCCTCCAAGATCCTGCCGATGGCCCGCATCCCCGACGAGCAGCGCCAGGTCGCCCTCGACATGGTCTACGACCGCCGCCGCGACGGCTACGACCCGCTGCAGCGGTTCATGGAGCTGTTCGAGGGAGTCGACGCCGCCGCCCTGCGCGCCGGCAAGGCCGAGGAACTGGCCGCGCTGCCGCTGTGGGAGCGGCTCAAGCGGCGCATCGTCGACGGCGAGAAGAAGGGCCTCGAGGCCGACCTCGACACCGCGCTCGACCAGCGGCCCGCCCTTGAGATCATCAACGACGTGCTGCTCGACGGCATGAAGACGGTCGGCGAGCTGTTCGGGTCCGGGCAGATGCAGCTTCCCTTCGTGCTGCAGTCGGCCGAGGTGATGAAGACCGCCGTGGCCCACCTCGAGCCCCACATGGACCGGGTCGAGGGCGAGACGAAGGGCCGCATCGTGCTGGCCACCGTCAAGGGCGACGTGCACGACATCGGCAAGAACCTCGTCGACATCATCCTGTCCAACAACGGCTACCAGGTGGTCAACCTGGGCATCAAGCAGCCGGTCTCGGCCATCCTGGAGGCCGCCGACGAGCAGCGGGCCGACGTCATCGGCATGTCGGGGCTGCTGGTGAAGTCGACGGTCATCATGAGGGAAAACCTGGAGGAGATGAACTCCAGGGGCCTGTCGCAGCACTATCCGGTGCTGCTCGGCGGCGCCGCCCTGACCCGTGCCTACGTCGAGCAGGACCTGGCCGAGCTGTTCGAGGGCGAGGTGCGTTACGCCCGCGACGCGTTCGAGGGGCTGCGGCTGATGGACGCGTTCATGGCCGTCAAGCGCGGCGTGGCCGGCGCGACGCTGCCGCCGCTGCGCGAGCGGCGGGTCAAGACCGGCGCGGTGCTCCAGCGCACCCCCGTCGCGGAGCTGCCCGCCCGCTCCGACGTGGCCACCGTCAACCCGGTGCCGCGCTCCCCCTTCCACGGCGACCGGGTGGTCAAGGGCATCCCGCTGGCCGACTACGCCGCCTACCTCGACGAACGCGCCCTGTTCCTCGGGCAGTGGGGGCTCAAGCCCACCAGGGGCGGCGACGGCCCCGGCTACGAGGAGCTGGTCGAGACCGAGGGCCGGCCGCGGCTGCGCATGTGGCTCGACCGCATGCAGACCGAGGGCCTGCTGGAGGCGGCCGTCGTCTACGGCTACTTCCCGTGCGTCTCCGACGGCGACTCGCTGATCATCCTCGGCGACGACGGCGGCGAGCGCACCCGCTTCACCTTCCCGCGCCAGCGCCGTGACCGGCACCTGTGCCTGTCCGACTTCTTCCGCGCCAAAGACTCCGGCGAGGTCGACGTGGTCGGCTTCCAGGTGGCCACCATGGGGTCGAAGATCTCCGAGGCCACGGCCGAGCTGTTCGCCAAAGACGCCTACCGCGACTACCTGGAGCTGCACGGCCTGTCGGTGCAGCTCACGGAGGCGCTGGCCGAATACTGGCACGCCCGGGTCCGCTCCGAGTGGAGCATCGGCGGCGAGGAGTCGCTGGACGACATGCTCAAGGTCAACATCCAGGGCTGCCGCTACTCCTTCGGCTACCCGGCCTGCCCGAACCTGGAGGACCAGCGGCAACTGTTCGAGCTGCTCGACCCTGAGCGCATCGGGGTGACGCTGTCGGAGGAGTTCCAGCTCCACCCCGAGCAGGCCACCTCCGCCCTGGTCGCCCACCACCCCGAGGCCAAATACTTCAACGTCTGACCACCCGTCCCGGGCGGCGTCCCCGCCGCGCCCGCCCGCGGGCTCTGGAACGGTGCACCCCGGCGCACGAGCCGGGCCGGGGAGTCATAGCCGCTGTTCACGGGCGGGCGGGGGTGGGCTCGCCCGCCGTTCACGCGCGGCGGGCACCATGACATAAGGGATCACACACATGCACTACCGATCGGGGAGAGGGATGGAAGCGGTCTTCTTCGACATGGACGGCCTGCTGGTGGACAGCGAGCGCGTCTGGCTGGAGATCGAGACCGAGGTGATGGCCAGGCTCGGCGCCGAGTGGACGCCCGAACACCAGGTGCACCTGCTCGGCGGCTCCATGGAGCGCACGGTCGACTACATGCTGGCCGTCTCCGGCGCGGACGTGCGGCCCGCCGTGGTGCGCGAATGGATGATCAGCGGGATGGTGGCGCGCCTGACGGCCGGGGTACCTGTCCTGCCGGGCGCCTCCGAGCTGCTCGACGCGCTGCGGGACGAGGGCGTGCCGGTGGGGCTGGTCACGTCCTCGCTCAGGGAGATCGCCGACGCGGTGCTCAAGAGCGTCGGCAGAGACCGCTTCGACTGCGTGGTCACCGCCGACGACGTCACCCGGACGAAGCCGGACCCGGAGCCGTACCTGACGGCCGCCCGGCTGCTCGGGGTGGAGCCGGTGCGCTGCGTGGTGCTGGAGGACTCCCCGAACGGCGTGGCCGCCGCGACCGCGGCGGGCTGCGCCGTCGTGGCCGTGCCGAGCCTGCTGCCCATCGAGCCCGCGCCGGGACGGCTGGTGGTCACGTCGCTGGCCGAGGTCGCGGTCGCGGACCTGAGGGCCCTGGCGCACTCCTGAGACGAAAGCCCCCGAGACGGCTCCCCTAGGGGGAAAGTGGTTCTCGCGGAGGAGGGGCGGGCGCGGTTTCGCGTGCCAGGATGGAGTGCAGGAAGCCACGACGAGGGGGCTGCGACATGGACACCTTCAACACGATCGCCTGGTTGCCGCTGTGCGCCGGGGTGAGCATCGCCGGTCTGGTGCTGGCGTTCCTGGCCTTCAGGCGCAGGGGCGCGGCCGCCGGCATGCGGGTGACCGCCTGGGCGCTGCTGCCCCTGGCGGCCTTTCTGACCGGCGCGCTGCAGGCGTTGTGGACCGTCGGCACGACCGTGGTGGGGTTCGTGACCGGCCTGGTGTTCAATCCCGGCGTGTGGGCGGGCGTGGCGCTGGCGGGGCTGTCGGTGGTGCTGTTCGTGGTGTCGGGGGTGATCCGCGGCAGGAAGCTGTCGGCCGGGCGCGGGAAGGACGCCGACACGCCGTCCGAGAGGTCCGCGCGACCGGCGGCGGGCCAGCCGCCCCAGGCGCCCGCGGCGGGCCGGCCGGCGGCGAGCGGCGCGGCGGCGACCCGCCCGCAGCCCGCCGTCAACGCCAAGCAGCAGGGTAAGGGCGACGACGATTTCGCCGACATCGAGGAGTTGCTCAAGCGCCGCGGCATCAGCTAAATCCAGCCCCTGACGCGCTTGTGTCACGGTTCCGAGACGGAACCGGAACGCACCCTAGACATTCCATTCAAGATCGATACGAATGAGTTTCGCAACAATCACAGATTAGCCACATAGCGGTCTGAGGGACTAGTCAGCGCAGCTCAGCCCATAGATTCTGCCTCCTGAGGTCGCGTCCCGCGGTCTAAAGTCAGTACGCAATAGACAGCGTCGTTCGGCAGCAGGGGGCTATTCGGCATGACCGCACCGCTAGACGTTTCCGGTTCCACCGCAGAAGCGCGACCGGAGTCTGTGCTCGCGGGAGCGGGCAAGGCCATCCAGGGCCGGTCGCTCACCCGGATCGCCTGGATGCGGCTGCGCCGCGACAAGATCGCTCTCGGCGGCGGCGTCGTCGTCGTGCTACTGATCCTGTTGGCGGTGTTCTCCTCGCCCATCATCTCCGCGTTCGGTCACCCGCCCCTGGAGTTCCACCAGGACCAGATCGACCAGAACACGCTCCTGCCCAAGGGCACCTTCGGCGGCGTGAGCGGCGACTACCTGCTCGGCGTCGAGCCGGTCAACGGGCGCGACATCTTCAGCCGGATCGTGGCCGGCGCCTGGATCTCGTTGCTGATCGGCTTCCTGGCCACGATCGTGTCCGTCATCATCGGCACCACACTGGGCGTCATCGCCGGCTACTTCGGCGGCTGGGTCGACCAGGTCATCGGCCGGCTCATGGACGTCTTCCTCGCCTTCCCGTTGCTGGTCTTCGCGATCGCGCTGGCCGGCGTCATCCCTGACGAGGGGTTCGGGCTGGAGGGCAACGGCCTGCGCATCGCGATGCTGATCTTCATCATCGGCTTCTTCAGTTGGCCCAGCATCGGCCGCATCGTCCGCGGCCAGACGCTGTCGCTGCGCGAACGCGAGTTCGTGGACGCGGCCAAGAGCCTGGGAGCGCGCAACGGCTACATCCTCTTCCGCGAGGTGCTGCCGAACCTCATGGCGCCGATCCTGGTGTACTCGACCCTGCTGATCCCGACCAACATCCTCTTCGAGGCCGCGCTCTCGTTCCTCGGCGTCGGCATCAACCCGCCCACCCCGACCTGGGGTGGCATGCTCTCCGAGGCGGTCCGCTTCTACACGCTGCCCCACTTCGTGCTCTTCCCCGGGCTGGCGATCTTCATCACCGTCCTCGCGTTCAACCTGTTCGGCGACGGGTTGAGGGACGCCTTCGACCCGCGCGCGCGCTGAGTTCCGCGAACGTTTCATCCCCCGCATCACACCAACCAAGGGGTTAGTCAATGAGAAGGAAAACCGCACTGGCAGGGGTCGCGACAGCGGCGCTCGCTCTAGTGCTCTCCGCCTGTGGCGGAGGTGGCGGCACACCGCAGCAGCCCGCCCAGTCGGCCTCCGGCGGCGCGGGCGCGCAACCCGCGTTCAACTCCGCCCTGACCCAGGTGTACAACCCGTCCACGAAGAAGGGCGGGACGCTCAAGGCGGCCCACTCCTCCGACTGGGACAGCCTCGACCCGGCTGACACGTACTACGGCTACTCGTTCAACTTCGGCCGCCTCTACTGGCGGACGCTGACGATGTACAAGCCGGGGCCCGGCCCCGAGGGCAACACCGTCATCCCCGACCTGGCGGAAGGGCTCGGCCAGGCCAGCCCCGACGGCAAGACCTGGACGTACAAGCTCAAGAGCGGCCTGAAGTTCGAGGACGGCAGCCCGATCACCGCCAAGGACGTGGCGTACGCGGTGGCGCGGTCGTGGGACAAGAAGACGTTCACGCACGGCCCCTCCTACCTCAACGAGCTGCTCGCCTGGCCGGAGGACTTCAAGGGCGTCTACGAGACCCCCGACGTCGACTACAAGGCCGCCGTCGAGGCGACCGACGACAGCACGGTGGTCTTCCACCTGAAGAAGCCGTTCGCGTCCATGGACTACGTCGTCCAGATGCCGATGACGGCCCCGGTGCCGCAGGCCAAGGACACGGGCGCGAAGTACAAGGAGAAGGTCGTCTCCTCCGGCCCGTACAAGTTCGAGACGAACGAGATCGGCAAGCGCTTCACGCTCGTCCGCAACGAGAACTGGGACCCGGCGACCGACCCGAACCGCCCGGCGCTGCCGGACAGGGTCGAGGTCCAGCTCAACGTCAACGCCGACGACCTGGACAACCAGCTCATCTCCGGTGCCATCCAGCTCGACATCCCGGGCACCGGCATGCAGCCGGCCGCGCTCGGCAAGGTGCTGCCCGACCCGGCGCTGAAGGCCCGTACGGACAACCCGACCATCCCCAGGCTCTGGTACGTCTCGGTCATCCCCGACACGCCCCCGCTGGACAACGTCGACTGCCGCAAGGCCGTGATGTGGGCCGCCGACCGCGTCGCCAACCAGACCGCCTACGGAGGCCCGCTGGCCGGCGGCGACATCGCCACCAACGTCATGCCGCCCCCCATCGTCGGCCAGGAGAAGTTCGACCTGTACACCACGCCCGAGAACAAGGGCGACGTGACCAAGGCCAAGGAGGCGCTGACCGCCTGCGGGCAGCCCAACGGGTTCTCCACCACCATGGCCTTCCGCTCCGACCGTCCGCGTGAGAAGGCGCTGGCCGAGGCGATGCAGCAGGCGCTGGCCAAGGTCAACATCAAGCTCGACCTCAAGGGCTTCCCGGCCTCCAGCTACTTCTCCGACTACGCCGGCAACGTCGACTACGTCAAGAAGAACGGCATCGGCCTGGCCGGTCACGGCTGGGGCTCCGACTGGCCCGACGGTTACGGCTTCATGCAGGCCATCGTGGACAGCCGTACCATCCGCGACGCGGGCAACTACAACCTGAGTGTCAAGAACCCCGAGGTCGACAAGCTGATCGACCAGGCCTCGGCCGAGCTCGACACCGCCGCCCGCGCCAAGCTCTGGGTCGACGTCGACAAGAAGGTCATGGAGGACGCCTCCATCCTTCCGGTGGTGTGGGCCAAGTCGCTGCTCATGCGCGGACAGGGCGTGACGAACGTCGCCTACAACGAGGGCCAGAGCATGTACGACTACATCTTGCTCGGCGTCGAGTGACCAGGCGAGGTTCGGGGATCTAGCGAAGGCAGGTGAAGGCAGGAGTGGCCCGCCCGCGCGGCGGGCGGGCCACTCGGCCGGTAGCGGTGGTCACATACATCATCAGGCGTCTGATCGGCGCATTCGCCATGCTCATCGTGATCAGCATGGTCACGTTCGGCATCTTCTTCGTCGTCCCCCAGTGGGCCGGCGCGACGCCGGAGGCCATGGCGTCGCGATATGTCGGGCGTGCGGCCACGCCGGAGACCGTCCATCTGGTGGCGGAGCGGCTGGGCTTCAACGACCCGGTGATCGTGCAGTACGGCAGGTTCGTCAAGGGCATCTTCACCGGCGCCACGTACGACTACGGCGCCGGCGTCGAACAGTGCCCGGCACCGTGCTTCGGCTACTCCTTCCTCAGCGGCCAGCCCGTCTGGCCGGACCTGGTGGACCGGATGCCGGTGACGTTCTCCCTGGCCATCGGCGCGGCCTTCATCTGGGTCGTGGCCGGAGTGGGCGTGGGAGTGATCTCGGCGCTGCGCAGGGGCAGCCTGTTCGACCGGCTCTCGATGGGCACCGCGCTGGCCGGCGTCTCGCTGCCCATCTTCTTCACCGGCATGATCTCGCTGGTCGTCTTCAGCTACGGGCTGGGCTGGACGCCGCCGGGCGGCGCGTGGACCGACTTCACCGCCAATCCCGCGCAGTGGGCCTACAACCTGCTGCTGCCGTGGATCACGCTGGCCTTCCTGTTCGCCGCCGGCTACGCGCGTCTCACCCGGGCCGGGATGCTGGAGACCATGGGGGAGGACTACATCCGCACCGCCAGGGCCAAGGGCCTGCGCGAGAACCAGGTCGTGGTCAAGCACGGCCTGCGCGCCGCGCTCACCCCGATCCTGACCCTCTTCGGCATCGACTTCGGCCTGCTGATCGGCGGCGCCGTGCTCACCGAGACCACCTATACTCTGCCCGGGCTGGGCCAGTTCGCCATCCTGGCCATCAGGAACCAGGACCTGCCACAGGTCATGGGCGTCGTGCTGGTCGCCGCCGGATTCGTGGTCGTGGCGAGCCTGATCGTCGACCTGCTGTACGCCGTCGTCGACCCGAGGGTGAGGTTGTCGTGAGCTTCCTTGAGGTCAAGGACCTGAAGATCCATTTCCCGACCGACGACGGCCTGGTCAAGTCCGTCGACGGCCTGTCGTTCGGCGTCGAGCGCGGCAAGACCCTGGGCATCGTGGGCGAGTCGGGCTCCGGCAAGAGCGTGACCAGCCTCGGCGTGCTCGGCCTGCACAAGGGCAGCAGCGCGCGGATCTCCGGGGAGATCTGGCTCGACGGGGAGGAGCTCATCGGCGCCTCCGGCGAGCACGTACGCGGGCTGCGGGGCAAGAAGATGGCGATGATCTTCCAGGATCCGCTGTCGTCGATGCACCCGTACTACACGGTCGGTCACCAGATCATCGAGGCGTACCGGATCCACAACAACGTCTCCAAGCAGGTGGCCCGCAAGCACGCCGTCGACATGCTCGGCCGGGTCGGCATCCCCGAGCCGGGCAGGCGAGTCGACAGCTACCCGCACGAGTTCTCCGGCGGCATGCGGCAGCGCGCCATGATCGCGATGGCGCTGTCGTGCGACCCCGAGCTGCTCATCGCCGACGAGCCGACCACCGCGCTCGACGTGACCGTGCAGGCGCAGATCCTCGACCTGATGCGCGACCTGCAGCGCGAGTTCAACTCGGCGCTGATCGTCATCACGCACGACCTGGGCGTGGTGGCCGAGCTGTCCAACGACATCCTCGTCATGTACGCCGGCAAGTGCGTCGAGTACGGCACCGCCGACGACCTCTTCTACCGGCCCGAGCACCCCTACACCTGGGGCCTGCTGGGCTCGATGCCGCGCCTCGACCGCGAGCCCACCGAGCGGCTCATGCCGATCAAGGGCTCGCCGCCGTCCCTGATCAACGTGCCGCAGGGCTGTGCCTTCCACCCCCGCTGCCCGTACGCCGAGCGCACCGAGGGCAAGGCGGGAACCGAGGTGCCGGCCCTCGCCGAGACCGAGGGTGGCCACCTGGTGCGCTGCCATCTGACCAGAAGCGAACGGCAGGATCTGTGGCAGAACGAGATCAAGCCAGTGCTGGAGACCCAGTGAGTGACAACGAGCCGCTTCTTTCCGTGCAGAACGTGGAGAAGCACTTTCCCGTGACGAAGGGCCTGCTCAAAAGGCAGGTCGGCGCCGTCAAGGCGGTCGACGGGATCAGTTTCGACGTGTTCAAGGGCGAGACGCTCGGGCTGGTGGGGGAGTCGGGCTGCGGCAAGTCCACCACGGGACGGCTGGTGACGCGGCTGCTGGAGCCCACCGGCGGCAAGATCCTCTTCGAGGGCCAGGACATCACGCACATGGGCCAGGGCCGGCTCCGGCCGCTCCGGCGCGACATGCAGATGATCTTCCAGGACCCGTACTCGTCGCTCAACCCGCGCCACACGGTCGGCGCCATCGTCGGCGCGCCCTTCCGGATCCAGGGCGTGCGGACCGAGCACGGCGTCAAGAAGGCCGTCCAGGACATTCTCGAAGTGGTCGGGCTCAACCCCGAGCACTACAACCGCTACCCGCACGAGTTCTCCGGCGGGCAGCGCCAGCGCATCGGCATCGCCCGCACGCTCGCGCTCAAGCCCAAGCTGATCATCGCCGACGAGCCGGTCTCCGCGCTCGACGTGTCCATCCAGGCCCAGGTCGTCAACCTGCTGGAGGACCTGCAGACCGAGCTGGACCTGACCTACGTCGTGATCGCCCACGACCTGTCGGTGGTGCGGCACATCAGCGACCGGGTCGCCGTCATGTACCTGGGCAAGATCGTCGAGATCGCCGACCGCAAGCGGCTGTACAGCTCGCCCATGCACCCGTACACCAACGCGCTGATGTCGGCCGTGCCCGTGCCCGACCCGAAGGCCCGCAAGGACCGCGACCGCATCCGGCTGACCGGCGACGTGCCCAGCCCGCTCAACCCGCCGCCCGCCTGCCGCTTCCACACGCGCTGCTGGAAGGCGCAGGAGATCTGCAAGACGGTGGAGCCGCCGCTGGAAACGCGGGCCGACGGCCACCAGGTGGCCTGCCACTTCCCGGAGAACGCCCCCGAGGTGTCCACCGCCGCCGCCCAGGCCGAGGCCGGCTGACCGGCGGCGCGCCGCCCGCCACCGAACGAGAACGGCGGGCGGCGGCGCCCTGGCCTGCCGCGAACCGGGCTGTCGTGAGGGTCTGCTAGGAAATGGCTCCGGGGGTGATGAGCCCGGTCTCGTAGGCCAGCACCACGGCCTGCACCCGGTCACGCAGCCCCAGCTTGGTGAGCACGTTGCCGACGTGCGTCTTGACCGTCGTCTCGCTCACCACGAGCTTGGCCGCGATCTCCGCGTTCGACATGCCCTTGGCGATGAGCCGGAGCACCTCCAGCTCCCGCTCGGTGAGCCGGTCGAGCCGCGCGGGGGCCGCCTGCTCGTACGCCGACGGCAGCCGCGTGGAGAACCGGTCGAGCAGCCGCCGCGTCACGCTCGGCGCCACGATCGCGTCGCCCGCCGCCACCACGCGGATGGCCTGCACCAGCTCGTCGGGCGGCACGTCCTTCAGCAGGAACCCGGAAGCGCCCGCGCGCAGCGCCTCCACGATGTACTCGTCGAGGTCGAACGTGGTCAGCACCAGCACCTTCGGCACGTGCGCGGTGGGCGCCGCCTCGCGCACGATCCTGCGGGTCGCC
The DNA here is from genome assembly GCF_055586305.1 of Nonomuraea sp. NPDC051298. NCBI lineage: Bacteria > Bacillati > Actinomycetota > Actinomycetes > Streptosporangiales > Streptosporangiaceae > Nonomuraea > Nonomuraea sp. NPDC051298. The sequence goes on along the minus strand of NZ_JBVJIM010000012.1, from coordinate 183,364 downwards.
TCGATGCCGTCGACGCCGGGCATCCGGATGTCCATCAGCACCACGTCGGGCAGCAGCGCCCTGGTCTGCTCCTGCGCGTCTTTTCCGTCTCCTGCCTGGCCCACCACCGTGATGTCGGGCTCGGCCTCCAGGATCAGGCGGAACCCGGTGCGCAGCAGCGGCTGGTCGTCCACGAGCAGCACTCTGATCGTCATTGGCCGTCCTTCAACGGGAACCTCGCCCGCACTTCGAAACCGCCCCCCGGTAGCGGACCGATGTTCAGGATTCCACCATAGAGGGCCACCCGTTCGCGAATGCCCAGCAAACCGTGCCCCGGCGGCAGCGCGGGCTCCTGGACCGCGTCCCAGCCGTCGGCCCAGCCGTGCGCTGCGGGCTGCGGGGTGGGCTGCGGGGCGGACTGCGGGCCGGGCGCCGTGCCCCTGCCGTCGTCCTCCACCCGTACGTCCAGCTCGTGCGGCTCGTGCCGGACCGTCACCACGGCCTTCGCCCCGGCCCCCGCGTGCCGCAGGCTGTTGGTCAGCCCCTCCTGGACCAGCCGGTACGCGGCCAGGTCCACCCCCGCGGGCAGCGACAGCGGCTCACCCTCCACCTGCAGCCGCGTCGCCAGCCCCGCCTCCCGCATCTGTTCCACCAGCGCCGGCAGGTCCCGCATGCCTGGCTGCGGGCCCAGCTCGGCCCGCGCTCCCGGCCTGCTGTCGGTACGCAGCACGCCCACGATGTTGCGCATCTCCGCCATCGCCAGCCGCCCCGTGTGCTCGATCGCCGACAGCGCCTCGCGCGCCAGGTCGGGATCGGCGGCCAGCACCCGCCGCGCCGCCGCGGCCTGCACCGTCATCACGCTCACGTGGTGGGCCACCACGTCGTGCAGCTCGCGGGCGATCCGTGAACGCTCCTCGGCCCGCGCCGCCCGCGTGTCGGCCGCGTGCGCCCGTTCCAGCCGCGCCGCCCGGTCTCTCAGCTCCTCCAGGTAGGCCCGGCGCAGCCGCAGGCTCCGGCCCGCGCCCCACACGGCCACCATGACGACGGCCACGACCACGTACTCGTTCCAGCTCGCCGCCCCGGCCGGGCCGCCCGCCGCGCCCGTCACGAAGGCGATCAGCGTCAGCACCAGCGCAACCAGCGAGATCGCCAGCCCTCGGTAGGAGGCCACCGAGTACAGCAGCACCATGCCGGACAGGCTGGACACGCCAGTGCCGTAGCCCATCGCGTTGAGCAGCGTCTCGGGCACCAGCCCCGCGCACATCGCCGCCAGCGGCCAGCGGCGGCGCACGGCCAGCGGCGCGCAGGCCAGCACCAGCAGCAGCGCGCCGAACGGGTCGGGCGGCCGCATGCCCTCGACCGGCACGCCCTCGGCCTGCAGGCGATCGGGCCCGTAGAGCACGAACAGCGCCACGGAGGCCGCCGCCACCACCCCGGCCAGCACCGTGTCGTGGAGCCTGCTCCGATCTATGCGCACGGCTTCACTGTAAGACCAGGTGAGAGCCCGTAACCTCCTCCCTCGGGAGGATAACCGCCGATCGGCGCCCCGCTCCGTGGCCGTGCGACCGCGGCGCGTCAGAGCTCGTCCGTGGCCGATCGACGGCTGCCGCGCAGCGTGTCGCCGGGCTGGCGGTCGGGCACCGGCGGCGGGGTGCCGCCGAACTCCGGGCACAGGGCCTGGTGGTCGCACCAGTCGCACAGGCGGCTGCGCCGGGCCCGCCACTCGCCCGTCTCCAGCGACCGCTCGATCGCCGCCCACAGCGCCATCACCTTGCGCTCGGTGGCCAGCAGGTCGGCCTCGTCGGGCGCGTAGCGCAGGACCTCGCCCTGCCCGCCGAGATAGACGAGCTGCAGCAGCCGCGGCACCCGCCCGCGCAGCCGCCACAGCACCAGCGCGTAGAACTTCATCTGGAACAGCGCCTTGGCCTCGAAGTCGGGCCCCGGCGCGCTGCCCGTCTTGTAGTCGACCACCCGGACCTCGCCGGTCGGCGCCACGTCGAGCCGGTCGACGTAGCCCCGCAGCAGCAGCCCTCCGTCGAGCACCGCCTCCACGTAGAGCTCGCGCTCGGCCGGCTCCAGCCGCGTCGGGTCCTCCAGCGTGAAGTAGCGCTCCAGCATGGCCCGCGCCTGGCCCAGCCACTCGGCCCGCTCGCCGTCGTCGGCGAACATCCGCGCGTATTGCGGGTCGTCGGCCAGCAGCCGCTCCCACTGCGGCTCCAGCAGCTCCAGCGCCGCCTCGACCGAACGGCGCGGCGCGGGCAGATCGTAGAGGCGCTCCAGCACCGCGTGGACCACCGTGCCGCGCACCGCCGCCTGCGAGGGCTGCTCCGGGAGCTGATCGATCACCCGGAAGCGATAGAGCAGCGGACACGTCATGAAATCGCCCGCCCGGGAGGGGGAGAGAGCTCCGATGATCACCGGTTCGGTCAACGTCATGCACCGCACTCTAGGTCAAGACGCCGACAGAATAACCTCTGCGGGACGAGGATCACGTGATCGGGCGCGTAGCATCAAGGCAGCAACAGCACGTAATGGACGTTCAAGGAGTGCGGTGAGCGAGCAGAGCCCGCGGCAGGAGTTCTCCGGTCTTCGGATGGGGAAGCCGTTCGGCATTCCGGTGTACGTCTCGTGGACATGGTTCCTGGTGGCGGCCTTCATCACCGTGATGTTCGGCCCCCAGATGCGGGCCATGCTGCCCCATCTCGACGACTTCGCCGCCTACGCGGTGGCGTTCGTGTTCGCCGTGCTGCTGTACGTCTCGGTGCTGCTGCACGAGCTGGCCCACAGCGTGCTGGCCAAGGCGTACGGGCTGCCGGTCCGCAGGATCACCCTCTATCTCCTGGGCGGCGTGTCGGAGATCGAGAAGGAGCCGCCCACGCCGGGCAAGGAGTTCATGGTCGCCGCGGCGGGGCCCGCGCTCTCGCTGGGGCTGGCCGGGCTGGGCCTGATCCTCGACATCTTCGTGATCAACGACGGCGGCATCCTCGAGGTGCTCACCTGGCAGCTCTGGTTCGCCAACCTCATCGTCGGCGTGTTCAACCTGCTGCCGGGGCTGCCGCTCGACGGCGGCCGGATGCTGCGCGCCGGGGTGTGGAAGGTGAGCGGCAGCCCCGGCTCCGGCACGATCGTGGCGGCCTGGGGCGGGCGGGTGCTGGCGGCGCTGCTGGTGGTCTTCCCGCTGGCGACCGCGCTGACGAGCGGGCGCGAGTTCAATCCCTTCGACCTGGTGTGGCCGCTGGTGCTGGCGTCGTTCATCTGGATGGGGGCCACCCAGTCGCTGCGCATCGCCAAGATCCGGCAGCGGATCCCGCAGGTCAACGCCCGCGCCCTGGCGCGCAGGGCCATCCCGGTGACCGCGGAGACGCCCCTGGCCGAGGCGCTGCGCCAGGCCGCCGAGCGGGGCGCGGGCGCGCTGGTCGTCGTCGACCACGAGGGCAGGCCGCTGGCCATCGTCAACGAGGCCGCCGTCCAGGCCACCCCCGAGCACCGCCGTCCCTGGGTGAACGTCGGCTCCATGGCCAAGTCGATCGAGCCCGCCATGGTGCTCGACGCCGACCTCGTGGGCGAGCCGCTCATCGACGCCATGCGCGAGGCGCCGGGCAGCGAATATCTGCTGGTGGAAAGCGGCGGACAGATCTTCGGAGTGCTCGCCACGGCCGATGTGAACAGGGTTTTCACCGGGGTCTGAAAAGTCCCACTCGTTTAAGCGGCAGGCCATGGATAGGGTCGTGCCCAGCGGATTCGGGTCTGCCGGGGCCGGCATCGGCGATTTCTGATATGCGGTGACTGGCCGATAGTGTGCTGTTTGGCCAAACTTGCACAGTTGAGGGGTTTGTTGCGGTCGACCGGTTCATCGAATCGAGATGAGGGGGCCGCGACACGGCCTCGTCGTCTGGGTATGCGTATGGCTGGTGACCGGCACGGCAGTGCGGGTGCCGTAATACCGCCGGTTTCCGGGGAGGAGAGTTGAGTGACCGAGCGCAGCGAGGGCACCAATGAGCGCAGCACGGTCGTCATGAGGGAGGACTCATGACCGGCCAGGGCTTCGGAGTGGTGCGTCCGCTTCCTGGAAACGGGCTGGTCGCCTACGTGGGTGGGCTGCTGCTGGTGTGCGACTCGGCCGAGTCGGCCGCCGACGACCTGCTGGGGGCGCTGCGCGAGACGGCCGCCTCCGGCGGCGACGGCCGGGCGCTGGCCCGCCGCGCCGCGCAGGTGCTGGCGGCCAACATGGCGGGCGACCCCGTCACGTGCGCGGTCGCCGGTCCCGTCGGCGGCGGCGTCGCCGTCCTGGTGAGCGGGTCCGCCGCGGCCACCATCGGCACCTCCGCGGGCCAGACGCGGCTGGCCGGCAGTGACTCCCTGACCTGGGCCGACCGGCTGGTCAGCGGCCCCGTCGAAAGCGTCGAGCTGAGCCTGCCCGGCGCGGGCAGCCCGCACCCCGCGGTCCGTTTGGAGGGCGGCATCGTGCACGGCGGCGGCCTCGTCGGCGACTTCACCGACCGGCCCGCGGCCGCCTCCGCCCCGTCCAGGCCGTTGACCAGCGAGATGGCCGCCACCGCCTTCCACCTCGAGGCCGACCTGATCCAGCCGCCGGCGCAGCCACCCGTCGAGCGGCCCCCCTACCCGCTGGCCGACCAGCCCCCGGCCGTCCCCGGCCCCGCCTCGGGCCCGCAGCCCGCGCCGCCGGCCATGGAGCCGCCGCCCTTCCTCCCCCCGCAGGAGCAGCCCTCCTACCTCACGCCGCCGGAGCCCTCTTACCCGCCGCCGCACGAGCCCCCTTACCCGCCGCACGAGCCGCCCTACCCGCCGCCGCACGAGCCCTCGTTCCAGCCCTCGCACGAGCCGCCTTATCCGCCGCCGCACGAGCCTTCGTTCCCGCCCCCGACGGAGCAGCCCGCGTCCCTGTCCGAGCAGCAGTTCCCCTCCTACGACGAGCCGCTCCCCGCCGGCAACGGCGCCCCTGACCCGCAGGTCCCGCAGCACCTGGGCCCGCCCGACCACTACGACCAGCCCGCGCCGCCGCTGCTCGGCCAGCCCGACCACTTCGACCACCCCGGCCCGCCGCCCCAGCAGGAGCAGCAGCAGGAGCAGCACGGCGACCGCCCGCTGGTCTACGGGGTCGACTGCAAGAACGACCACTTCAACGACCCCCGCGTGCCCTACTGCGCGGTCTGCGGCATCGCCCTGGTGCAGCGCACCCTCGTCCCCTACAAGGGCCCGCGGCCCTCGCTCGGCGTCCTCATCCTCGACGACGGCACGGCGCTGCCCCTGGAGAGCGACTACCTGCTGGGGCGCGACCCCGAGCGCGCGCCGGAGGTGGCAGGGGGCACCGCCAGGCCCGCCAAGGTCACCAGCCCCGACGGCTCGGTCTCGCGCCGCCACCTGCGGGTCGCGCTCGACGGCTGGGACGTCAACCTGGTGGACCTGGGCTCGGTCAACGGCACCCAGATCCAGCCGCCCGGCGACCCGAACTTCTACGACATCCCGCCCAACGAGCCCGTCACGATCGCACCCGGCACCACCGTGCGCGTGGGGGTCTCCCGGACCCTCCGCTTCGAGGCGCACCGGGGCTAGCCTGACGCGCTGACGTCCGCCCCGGCCCGCGCCCAAGACGCCGAGGGCCTGGCGCGCGCCTTGGCGCGCTGGTGCTCGCCTTGGCACGCCGTCCGGTGGTGTCGGCCGGTGGTGTCGTCACGTGGGCCGTCGCCGTCGGGGGCGCGTCACACGGGTGTGAGGAACTCGTGGGCGCCGCGGAGGCGGGTCGTCAGGGACCGTTGCGTGGCCGTGCAGTCCAGGCGCACCTCCAGTGGGCCCGGCACCCCGGCGTCGGCCCGGCGTCCCGAGGGCAGGCGCGCGGGGTCCAGGCCGTCCCTGCGGGCGATCAGCACGCCCAGCTCGTACCGGGTCAGCGCGTCGGCCCCCGCCACGTGCCGCACGCCGGACAGCTCCCGCACGGCCACCTCCAGCAGCGCCGCCGCCAGGTCGCCGACGTGTACGGGGCAGCGCACGTCGTCCGTGAACAACACCGGGCCGCTCGCGCCCGCCCCGCCGGGCTGGGCGGCCGGGCCGGAACGCGAGGCCAGAGAGCGCACCAGCGCCTCGTGGGGTGAGCCGCCGTCCCCGATGATCAGCGAGGTCCTGGCGATCGCGGAGCGGGGCAGCAGGGCCCGTACGGCGGTCTCGGCCGCCGCCTTGGCCGCCCCGTACGGGGTGACCGGGTCGGGCGGGCACGTCTCGTCGTACCGGGGCGCGTCGCCGGAGAAGACGGCGTCGCTGGAGACGTGCACCAGCCGCCCGCCCGCCCGCGCGACCGCCGCGGCCACGTGCGCCGCGCCGTCCGCCGTGGTCGCCCAGTCGGCCTGACGGTAGGCGGCGTTGATCGTCACCTCGGGCCGGAACGCGCCGAGCACGGAGAGCACGTCGTCGCGTGAACGCACGTCCATCGGGAGCCATTCGGCGCGCGGGTGACCGCCGGGCCGGGACAGATGGGTCGCCCCCACGTCATGACCTCGCTCGACGCACAACCGGACCAACTCGCCGCCCAGGAACCCACTCCCGCCCACGATGAGAATCCGCACGGAACGGCACGCTACCGCTCAGGCGCTCCCGCAGTGCCTGCCGTCTCCGTCACAATGCCCGCGCACCGGTCCGCCCGCACCGGTCCGCCCGCACCGCTCCGCCTGTGCCGGATCCGTCTGGGACGGTCTGCCCGTGCGGGATCCGTCTGGGCCGGTCCGACCGTGCCGGTCTGTCTGGGGCGGGCTTGCCGTTCCAGCCTCGGCGGCGTTCGGGAGGCGCTCGTCGGCGGGCCATTTCCGGAAATTCTAGGTATATCTTGTTCGGCCCGGAAATGGGGAAGACCTTTCGGAAAGGGGCGGCGTGGAATCGCGTCCCCGGCGAGGATTCGGGCCCCAACCGGACGTCCGCATCACCTGGATGCGGCCCGGCTCGAAGGGGCCGGTCAGGCCCCGGCCGCCCCGTGCCGAGGATCCCGGCCCGCTGCCCGCACGGCTCCGTTCCCGGTCCTGCCCGACGGGCGCAGCACGGCCCACTGCACGTCGTCCGCCCGGCTCCCGTCCGGCTTGGGCAACAGCTCCCGGTGCAGGCCCTCCCGCAGGAACCCGGCCCGTTCCAGCACCGCCTGCGAGGCCGTGTTGCCCGCGTCGGTCCCCGCCACGATCCGGTGCAGCGGCGTGCTCGAGAACGCCCACTCCACCAGCAGCCGGACCGCCCGCGTCATGAACCCCCTGCCACGGAAGGACGGCGCCAGCGAGTAGCCGATCATCGCCTGCCCCAGCGTCGGCGCCACCTGTACGAGCTGCACGTGCCCGGCGAACGCCCCGGACGCCGCGTCCCTGACCGCCAGCTCCACCCGCTGGCCCGACACCCACCAGTAGCCGGTGCAGCGGCAGCGCCGCTCGTCGTCCTCCAGCGTCGTGGCCGGAGTCACCGCGTACGCCGCCACGCTGGGGTCGCTCATCATCCGGTGGTAGTCCTCGGCGTCCCCGGCCGCCATCGGCGTCAGCCGCACCACGCCGTCGCCCAGCTCCCCGTCCTCGAAGAACGGCAGGTACGGCTCGACCCGCTCCACCCCCTCCCCGCGCAGCCTGCCGAACATCACGAAGTCGGCGAACCGCCCGTCCCGCAGCCGCTTGGCGTCCCGCCGCCGCCCCTCCTCGCGGAAACCCGCTCTCAACGCCACCAGCAGGCTCGCCACGTTCTCCACCTCGGCCTGCAGCTCGACCCGGCGCACCCCCTGGTCGAACAGCCAGTCGGTCACCCCGCGCGCCGCCGTCGCGGCCAGCCCCCCGCCCCGCGCCCACGGCGCCACCACGTAGCCCAGCTCCGTCACGCCCCAGTGGTCCGGCGGGCGCACCCCGATCGAGCCGGCGAACCGCCCGTCCTGAGTGATCGTGTACTCGGCGCCGCCGTCGTGCCACGTGGCCGCGGCGTCCTTGACGTAGGCGAGCGCGTGTTCCCGGGTGTAGGGACGCGGCAGCAGCGGCATGAACCGGGCCGTCACCGGGTCGTCGCACATCTTCACGATCGCCTCGGCGTCGGCTTTCGCCGGGGGCCGAAGGATCAGGGAGCCGGTCGAGATCACGTCGCGCGGGAGCATCCCCCATAGATATCGCGCGTCCGGACGCACGTGAAAGCCCTATACCCTTGCCGCCATGGGTTTCCGCAGGCATGGGCCTTTCCAGGTGGGTGATCAGGTGCAGCTCACCGACCCCAAGAACAAGCGCCACACGATCACGCTCAAAGAGGACGGCGTCTTCCACACCCACAAGGGCGCCATCCCGCACAGCGACCTGATCGGGCAGCCCGAGGGCTCCGTCGTGCGCTCCTCCGGCGGCACCCAATACCTCGCCTTCCGGCATCTGCTGCAGGACTACACGCTGGCCATGCCGCGCGGGGCGGCCGTCATCTATCCCAAGGACGCCTCGATGATCGTCGGCATGGCCGACGTCTTCCCCGGGGCCCGCGTCGTCGAGGCCGGTGTCGGCTCCGGCGCGCTGACGTGCTTCCTGCTGCGCGCGGTCGGCCCCGAAGGGCACGTCACGTCCTACGAGCGCCGCCAGGAGTTCGCCGACGTCGCGCGCAAGAACGTGGAGAAGTTCTACGGCGGACCCATGGACGACAACTGGCGCCTGGTCGTCGGCGACCTGGTGGCCTCCATCGACGAGATCGACGTCGACCGCGTCATCCTCGACATGCTCGCCCCCTGGGAGTGTGTCGACGCGGCGGCCAAGGCGCTCACCCCCGGCGGCGTGATCTGCTGTTATGTGGCTACGACGACGCAGATGTCCAAGACGGTCGAGGCCATTCGCGATCATGGGTGTTTCACCGAGCCGCATGCGTGGGAGACCCTGGTTCGCGACTGGCATGTGGAAGGGCTCGCCGTGCGGCCCGATCACCGGATGATCGGCCACACCGGGTTCCTGGTCACCGCCCGCCGCATGGCCGACGGCGTGACCCCGCCGCCGCGCCGTCGACGACCGAAGGGGACCACCGAAGAACTATGACAATTTGGCCACGAGGGTGCGCTCGTGCGTGACACGGGAACAGATCGCCGTGTTCGGCTGCTGGGAGTATTAAACGCACTATTGAGGATTATTCAACGAATACTGGATGTCACTCGACGAACACTGCCCGGCCAGGTTACGGAGGGGCCCGAGATAGGTAAGGTCCTTAGTAGTCGCCCTCGACTGGGAAGGAGGTGACGGGCGTGGCAGCTCGCGATGATGCTGAGGCTCGAGCCGCGCAGCGCGAACGGGAGGTCGCTGATCTTTCAACACAGGTCTCCTTCCTCCAGGAGGAGATCACCGCGCTGAGGCGGAAGCTGGCCGAGTCACCCCGTCAGGCCAGGGTCCTCGAAGAGCGTCTTCATGAGGCACAGGCGAATCTCGCGGCCGTGACCGGCCAGAACGAGCGCCTGGTGGCAACCCTCAAGGAGGCCAGGGACCAGATCGTCGCCCTCAAGGAGGAGGTCGACCGGCTGGCGCAGCCGCCGTCCGGTTTCGGCACCTTCCTGGAGGCCAGAGAAGACGGCACGATCGAGGTGTTCACCGGCGGCCGCAAGCTCCGGGTGAACGTCAGCCCGGCCGTCGACGTCGACTCGCTCCGGCGTGGCCAGGAGGTCATGCTCAACGAGGCGCTCAACGTGGTCGAAGCTCTCGGCTACGAAGAGGTCGGCGAGATCGTGATGCTCAAAGAACTGCTCGACGAGGGCAAGCGGGCCCTGGTCATCTCACACGCCGACGAGGAGCGCGTCGTGCGACTGGCCGAGTCGCTGGTCGGCCAGCCCATCAGGGCGGGCGACTCGCTGCTGCTCGAGCCTCGTTCGGGCTACGTCTACGAGCGCATACCCAAGTCCGAAGTCGAAGAGCTGGTGCTCGAAGAGGTCCCCGACATCTCCTACGAGGAGATCGGCGGCCTGTCGCGGCAGATCGAGCAGATCAGGGACGCCATCGAGCTGCCCTACCTGCACGCCGACCTGTTCCGCGAGCACAAGCTCCGTCCCCCGAAGGGCGTGCTGCTCTACGGCCCGCCCGGCTGCGGCAAGACGCTCATCGCCAAGGCGGTCGCCAACTCCCTGGCCAAGCAGGTCGCGGAGAAGACCGGCCAGTCCGGCAAGAGCTTCTTCCTCAACATCAAGGGCCCGGAGCTGCTCAACAAGTACGTCGGCGAGACCGAGCGGCACATCCGCCTGGTCTTCCAGCGCGCTCGTGAGAAGGCCTCGGAGGGCACACCGGTGATCGTGTTCTTCGACGAGATGGACTCGATCTTCCGCACCCGGGGCTCCGGCGTGTCGTCCGACGTGGAGAACACCATCGTCCCTCAGCTCCTGTCGGAGATCGACGGCGTCGAGGGCCTGGAGAACGTCATCGTCATCGGCGCCTCCAACCGCGAGGACATGATCGACCCGGCGATCCTGCGGCCCGGCCGCCTGGACGTCAAGATCAAGATCGAGCGGCCGGACGCCGAGGCGGCCAAGGACATCTTCTCGAAGTACCTCGTCGCCGACCTGCCCCTGCACCCCGAGGACCTCACGGAGCACTCCGACTCCCGCGAGGCCACGATCCAGGGGATGATCCAGAGCGTCGTCGAGCGCATGTACACCGAGAGCGAGGAAAACCGCTTCCTCGAGGTGACCTACGCCAACGGCGACAAGGAAGTGCTCTACTTCAAGGACTTCAACTCCGGCGCGATGATCCAGAACATCGTCGACCGGGGCAAGAAGATGGCGATCAAGCAGTTCCTCGACAGCGGCCAGAAGGGCCTGCGGGTGCAGCACCTGCTCACGGCCTGCGTGGACGAGTTCTCCGAGAACGAAGACCTGCCCAACACCACCAACCCCGACGACTGGGCCCGCATCTCCGGCAAGAAGGGCGAGCGGATCGTCTACATCCGCACGCTGGTCTCCGGCAAGCAGGGCACCGAAGCCGGCCGGTCCATCGACACCGTCGCCAACACCGGCCAATACCTGTAAGGCCCCCTGGACGGCAGGGCCGCGCACCATACGTGTGGCGCGGCCCTGCCGCCTTTCCCGGCCTGCCCGCCGGGCTGGTCCCGGGCTGGTCCTGGGCCGGTCCTCGGCCGCCCGCCCGCCGTACGCGCCGGAGGCCGGTGTGAGGCCGGTGTGAGGCTGGGCCACAAGGCGCGCCGACACGGCCGATAGGCATGCGCGTCACCCCGATCAGGCGCACACTTGGCAGATGACCACGCTCAAACGGGTGGACGTGCACGTCGAGGGCATCGTCCAGGGGGTCGGGTTCCGCCCCTTCGTCTACTCCCTCGCCAACCGGCTGGGCCTGGCCGGACGGGTGCACAACGACGTGAACGGCGTGCACATCGAGGTCGAGGGGGCCCTCACCGGAGTCGAGGAGTTCCTGACCGCGCTCGAACGCGACGCCCCCGCCCTGTCGGAGATCGAACGCGTCACCGTCGTCAGCGGCGAGCCCGCCGGGCACCGCGGGTTCACGATCGCGGCCAGCGACCCGGCCGGGCCCGGTCGCGCGCTCGTCTCCGCCGACACCGCCACCTGCGACGACTGCCTGCGCGAACTCGCCGATCCCGGCGACCGCCGCCACCGGTATCCGTTCGTCAACTGCACCGACTGCGGCCCCCGATTCACCATCGTCCGCGGCGTCCCCTATGACCGGCCGCTGACCACCATGGCCGGGTTCGGCATGTGCGAAGACTGCGCCCGCGAATACCACGACCCCGCTGACCGCCGCTTCCACGCCCAGCCCACCTGCTGCCCCGCCTGCGGCCCCCGGCTGCGGCTGCGCGACGCCCGCGGCACCGAGCTGTGCGGCGACCCCGTCGCCTGCGCCGCCACCCTGCTGCGCGCCGGGCGCGTCGTCGCCGTCAAGGGGCTGGGCGGCTACCACCTGGCCGTGACCGCCTCCGACGAACGGGCCGTCGCGGCCCTGCGCGGGCGCAAGCACCGAGAGGAGAAACCGTTCGCGGTGATGGCCGCCGACCTCCGCCAGGCCCGCAGGCTGTGCGAGATCGACGACAGCGCCGCGGCGCTCCTCACCGGCCGGGCGCGGCCCGTCGTGCTGCTGCCCCGCCGCTCGGGCGCGCCCGTCGCCCCGTCCGTCGCGCCCGGCAACCGCAGCCTCGGGATCATGCTGCCCTACACGGCCCTGCACCACCTGCTGCTCGCGGAGCTGGCCGAGCCCATGGTGCTGACCAGCGGCAACGTCTGCGACGAGCCCATCGCGTACGAGGACGCCGACGCCCTGACCCGCCTCGGCGGCATCGCCGACGCCTTCCTCACCCACGACCGCCCCATCCACGTCCGTGCCGACGACTCCGTCGTGAGGCCCCTCGCCGGTGGGGTCACCGTGCTGCGCCGCGCCCGTGGCTACGCGCCCGAGCCGCTCGCCCTGCGCCGCACCGTGCGCAGGCCCGTGCTCGCCTGCGGCGCCGAGCTGAAGAGCACCTTCTGCCTGGCCCTGGGCCGGCGCGCGTTCCTCTCCCAGCACCTCGGCGACCTGGAGAACCACGACACCCTGCGTGCCTTCGCCGACGGCATCGAGCACTTCTGCGGCCTGTTCGGCATCCGTCCCGAGGTCGTGGCGTACGATCCGCACCCCGACTACCTGTCCACCCGCCATGCCCTGGAGATCGCCGGCGTCGACCACGTCGCCGTCCAGCACCACCACGCCCACATCGCGTCCTGTCTGGCCGACAACGGCGACCGCGGCCCCGTGATCGGCGTCGCCTTCGACGGGCTGGGCCACGGCCCCGACGGCACGCTGTGGGGCGGCGAGTTCCTGCGCGCCGACCTGACCGGCTACGAACGCCTCGGCCACCTCGCCCAGGTCCCCATGCCTGGCGGCGTCGCCGCCATCCGCCAGCCGTGGCGCATGGCCGCCGCCTACCTGCGCGACGAGCACCCCGGCCTGGCCGTGGCGGAACGCAACGCCGACCACTGGGCCGACGTGCTGCGCCTGGCCGCCGGCGGGCTCAACTCGCCGCTCACCTCCAGCGCCGGCCGCCTGTTCGACGCCGTCTCGGCGCTGCTCGGCATCCGCGACAGGATCACGTACGAGGGGCAGGCCGCCATCGAGCTCGAACAGCACGCCGACCCCGCGGAGACCGGCGTCTACGCCGCCGAGGTCACCGGGGCGGGCCCGCTCGTCGTGCAGTCCGGCGACCTGGTACGCGCCGCCGCCGCCGACCTCGCCGCCGGGGTGGACAGCGGTGTCATCGCGGGCCGCTTCCACAACGGGCTGGCCGCCGTCGTCACCCGCGCCTGCGCCGCGATCCGGCAGTCGACCGGGCTGACCGCCGTCGCGCTGTCCGGCGGGGTCTTCCAGAACGCGCTGCTGCTCGAACGCACCGCCGAGCGGCTGCGGGCGGCCGGGTTCCGGGTGCTGACGCACGTACGGGTGCCGCCGAACGACGGCGGACTCAGCCTCGGCCAGGCAGCCGTCGCCGCCGCCCAGGACGGCGCCTGAACCCGCACTCCGCACCCCGCACCCACCCCCGCACCCCGTGCCTCGGTCGTCTGTCGTCGGTCGACGCGTTGCCCGGGGGAGCGGGGGCGCCGCGCCTAGCATGGCGATCATGGAGTACCTGAACCCCGCCCGCGCCCCGTACACCGCCCACGACCGCGCGCTCATCGGCGCCGAGCACGCCCGCCTGGCCCGCGCCCGCTTCGCCCGGCACCCCGGCTACCGGCCGACGCCCGTCCACACCATCCCCGGGCTGGCCGGGACCGGGGCCGTGCACGTCAAGGACGAGAGCGGGCGCATGGGGCTGGGCAGCTTCAAGGCGCTCGGCGGCGCGTACGCCGTGCACCTGCTGGCCGAGCGCGACCCCGGCGGCGCGCCGTTCGTCTGCGCCAGCGCGGGGAACCACGGGATCTCCGTCGCCGCCGGCGCCGCCGAGGTGGGCGTGCCCTGCGTGGTGTACCTCAGCGAGGGCGTCCCCGAGGCGTTCGCGCACCGGCTGCGCGGCCTCGGCGCCGACGTACGGCGCAGCGGCCACGACTACGAGGCCAGCATGGCGGCCGCCACGGACGCCGCCAGGGAGCACGGCTGGCGGCTCGTGGCCGACAGCTCGTGGGAGGGCTACACCGACGTCCCCCTGGACGTCATGCGGGGCTACAGCGTCCTGTTCGACGAGCTGGCCGACCCGCCGGGGGCGTCGTTCACGCACGTGTTCGTCCAGGCGGGGGTGGGCGGGCTGGCCGCCGCCGCGGCCGGGTACGTACGCGACCGGTGGGGCGAGCGGCCCAGGATCGTCGTCGTCGAGCCGGACGGCGCGCCCTGCCTGCTGGAGAGCGCCCGCGCCGGTCACCCCGTCCGCGTCCCCGGCGGCCACACGACCCTCGGCCGGCTCGACTGCCGTGAGCCGTCCCTGATCGCCCACCGCCTGCTGCGGCACCTGGCCGACCTCTACGTCACCATCAGCGACGAGCAGGCCGCCGGCGCCGCCCGCCTGCTCTCCGGTCACGACGTGGCGCTGTCCGAGTGCGGGGCCGCCGGAGCCGCCGGGCTGCTCGCCCTCACCCCCTCCGCCCGCGCCGCGCTCGCCCTCGACGACGCCTCTCACGTGTTGCTGGTGGGAACTGAGGGACCGGTGGAACCGAAGTGATCAGAGTTACGTCCAATATGGCGTGCACGCACCGAACCGGTCGAAACACGCTCGCGGGGACGGCCGGCTGGCCGAACTCGACCTCCTGCGTTTCCTCGCCGCCCTGGCCGTCGTCGCCTTCCACTACCTGGTCGCCTACGCGTCGGTGTGGGGGGATCGGCCCGCCGAGCTGTTCCCGGCGCTGGCCCCCGTCGCGGGGCTGGGCATCCTGGGCGTCGAGCTGTTCTTCATCATCAGCGGGTTCGTCATCCTCATGAGCGTCTGGGGGCGCGGCCTGGGCGCGTTCGCCCGCTCCCGCCTCGTACGGCTCTACCCCGCGTACTGGCTCAGCCTGGCCGCCGTCGCCGCCCTCTACGGCCTGACCGGGGCCAAGGCGCTGGACCCAAAACTTTCCCCAGGTGATTACCTGGTGAACGCCACCATGTTCCAGCGGTTATTCAAGATCACCGATGCCAGCGGCGTCTACTGGTCGCTCTGGGCCGAGCTGCGCTTCTACCTGCTGATGTCCATCCTGGTGATCGTCGGGGTGACGTACGGGCGGGTGCTGGTCTTCTGCGGCGTCTGGCTGGCCGCGGTGGTCGGCGCGAGATGGTTCGACGACACCGCCGTCAGCGACCTCGTCAACGAGATCGTCATGCCCAACTACGCGCCCTACTTCGTCGCCGGCATGGCTCTCTACCTCATCCACAAACACGGCAGCGCCTGGCTCCCGTGGCTCTACGTCGCCGCCGGGTACGCGCTGTCCATCGACTCCGCCCTCGGCCGCGTGCACGGCCGCATCGAAGTGGCCGGGTTCAAGAACATGCCCGTCACGGACACCGGCGTGATCATCACCATCACCCTGATCTTCGTCGTGACGTCCCTCGTGGCGCTCGGCCTGCTCCGGCTCAGGCCCTCACGGACGCTCACCGCGCTCGGCGGCACGACATACCCGCTTTACCTGTTCCATAGCGTCGTCGCGGTGGCCCTGATCCCGCTGCTCACCGGGGACCTGCCGCCCTGGGCCGTGGCCACGGTCACGACGGTGGCCGCGATCGTCGTGTCGTATCTGGTCTACTCCTTTGCCGAACGACCCATCCAGCGGCTACTCAAGCCCCGCAGATCCGCACAAATCACGGCAGCTCCTGCCGTAGGGGTGGAAAAGGCGTCGGTGCCATAACTCTGTGACCCTGGGGCACTGTGAAGGGCATAGGCTCGGGCATATAAACGGCGGATAGACAGACCCGGACGAACAGAGGGTGTTGCATGACGGTGCGTCGGGTGATGGGGATCGAGACCGAGTACGGCATCTCCGTACCCGGCCAGCCAGGCGCCAACGCGATGGTGACCTCCTCACAGGTCGTGAACGCCTACCTGGCCGCCTCGGCGGCCCGCGCGCGCAGAGCACGGTGGGACTTCGAGGAGGAAAACCCGCTCCGCGACGCGCGCGGCTTCGACCTGGCCAGGGAGGTGGCCGATTCCAGCCAGCTCACCGACGAGGACCTCGGGCTGGCCAACGTCATCCTCACCAACGGCGCCCGGCTCTACGTCGACCACGCCCACCCCGAGTACAGCTCGCCCGAGTGCACCAACCCCCGGGCGGCCGTCATCTGGGACAAGGCCGGCGAGCGGGTCATGTACGACGCCGCCACCCGCGCGTCCGCCGTCCCCTCCAACGCGCCCATCCAGCTCTACAAGAACAACACCGACGCCAAGGGCGCCTCCTACGGCTGCCACGAGAACTACCTGATGCGGCGCGCGACCCCGTTCGCCGACATCGTCCGGCACCTCACCCCGTTCTTCGTCTCCCGGCAGGTCGTGGTCGGGGCCGGCAAGGTCGGCATCGGCCAGGACTCCAGGGGCGAGGGCTTCCAGATCAGCCAGCGCGCCGACTTCTTCGAGGTCGAGGTGGGCCTGGAGACCACGCTCAAGCGGCCCATCATCAACACCCGCGACGAGCCGCACGCCGACCCCGAGAAGTACCGCCGGCTGCACGTCATCATCGGCGACGCCAACATGTCCGAGATCTCCACGTATCTGAAGCTCGGGTCCACCGCCCTGGTCCTCGCCATGATCGAGGAGGGCTTCCTCACCCGCGACCTCGCCGTCGAGAACCCCGTGCAGGCCCTGCGGGCCGTCTCCCACGACCCGAGCTGCCGCTACGAGATCCCCATGCGCGACGGCCGCCGGCTCACCGCCGTCCAGCTCCAGATGGAATACCTGGAGCAGGCCCGCAAATACGTCGAGGAGCGCGGCACCGCCCAGGAGGAGATGAACAAGGACGTCCTCGACCGGTGGGAGTCCGTGCTCACCCGCCTCGCGGAAGACCCCATGCAGCTCTCCCGTGAGCTCGACTGGGTCGCCAAGCTCGAGCTGCTCGAGGGCTACCGCAGCCGTGACGGCCTCGCCTGGTCCCACCCCCGGCTCCAGCTCGTCGACCTCCAGTACAGCGACATCCGCCCCGACCGCGGCCTCTACAACCGCCTCGTCGCCCGCGGGCGCATGCAGCGCCTGGTCACCGAGGACGACGTCCAGCGGGCCGTGGAGCACCCGCCCAGCGACACCCGGGCCTACTTCCGCGGCCGTTGCCTGCGCCAGTACAGCGAGTCCGTGGCCGCGGCCTCGTGGGACTCCGTCATCTTCGACATCCCGGGCAGAGAGTCGCTCCAGCGCGTCCCGACCCTCGAACCCCTGCGCGGCACCAAGGCCCACGTGGGCGAGCTGTTCGACCGCTGCCGCACCGCCGCCGACCTCGTCGCCGCGCTCACGGGCGGCGACTGACCCGCCTCCCCGCCACACCGGCGCTTCACAGCAGGCCGATCCCCAGTGTCAGCGTGCCCGCCGCGAGGCCCACGCCGCCCGCCACGGTGAGCCAGATCAGCCTGCTCGGCTTCGTGTCACGCGGCCGGACCACCGACAGGAAGAAGCCCAGCGGCATCAGGATCGGCGCGGCCACGATCAGCGTCCTGGTCAGGGCCTTCACCGGGTCGGGCAGCGCCGCCTGGTCCACGTACACCATCGCCACCAGGGCGAACAGCACCAGCACGCCCGCGTGGGCGTGACCGGCCCGCCACAGGCCGCGGCGTACGGGGTTGTCGAGGTAGCCGGGGACGTTCCGCATGAGGAACGACAGCAGCGACACGCCGCCGAAGGCCACCAACGGGACTGTGATGAGGAGCACACCTGCCGTACTCAGGGACAAAGGGGACATCTCAACCTCCTACGTGGTCGGGGATTCATTATTGGATAGGAACGCTATCCAGTCAACCATGCAAGATCACTGGGCGATCGGCGCGAAATGTCGCCCGGTTCGGGGAAGATATGCGGTAGAGGCAGTCCCCCAAGCGGAGGTACGACATGGCAACCAAGGACACCGGCGGTCAGAAGCAGGCCGGTCGGCGCGAGTCCGAAGTCGAGGAGACCGAGGCCTCGGCGGCGCCCGACGTCCAGGAACGGCAGGAGAAGCTCACCGACGACGTCGACGCGATCCTCGACGAGATCGACGAGGTCCTCGAGGAGAACGCCGAGGAGTTCGTGCGGTCGTACGTGCAGAAGGGCGGGCAGTAGACGCTCCCGCGAGTCGTGTCACGCCTTCGTGACGCGCGCGAGCGAGATCGGGAAACCCGGGAGCGGACCGTCCGCTCCAGCACCGCCACGGCGTCGATCGGCGTCGATGGCAGCACCGAAGACGGCATCGAAGACAGCGGCAAAGACAGCGTTACGGACAGCAGTGAAGACGACGGCTTCGAGCGCACGCTCGCCCCGCCAGGGCGGGCTCCGCGCCATCTGACGGGTCGTCCCGGGCGTGTTCGCCGGCCACGGTCTCCAGGGCGGGCAGGTCCGGGGCATTCTCTGTCGCGCCCGCTCGCGGGGCGCGGCTCCGGCGGGGGTTCAGTGGGGGTGTCGTGGTTGGGGTGAGCGTGGTCAGGGGTCGGGCATGGTGTACTCGACGGCCACGCCGAGCAGGCGGATCGGGCGGGTGAGGTCGTGGCGGCCCAGGAGGTCGAGGGCGGCGCGGTTGACGGTGGCGGGGTCGGTGGTGGGCGCGGGGAGCTTGGCCTGGCGGGTACGCGTCAGGAACGGAGTGGTGCGGATCTTGACCGAGACCCGGATGATCTCGCGACCGGCGTCGGCGGCGTCGCGGGTGACCCGTTCGGCGAGGCCGGTGATGTGGCGGGGCACCTCTGCCGGGTCGGTGAGGTCGTAGGTGAAGGTGGTCTCGCGGCTGTGCCCGCGGGCGATCCAGGGAGTGGTGACGACCTCGGCCTCGCCCTTGCCGAGGGCCAGATAGCGGTACCAGGGGCCGTTGGTGGGGCCGAAGTGACGGGCCAGCTCGGCGGGGTCGGCGGCGGCGAGCTGGGCGACGGTGCGCAGGCCGAGGGCGGCGAGCTTCCTGGCGGTCCTGGCGCCGATGCCCCAGAGGGCGTCGGTGGGCCGGTGGTTCATCGTCTCGGCCCAGTTGTCGCCGGTGAGGCGGTGGATCCCGGCGGGCTTGGCGAACCCGGAGGCGAGTTTGGCCTGGTGCTTGTTGTCGCCGATGCCGATGGAGCAGTCGAGGTGGGTGCGGGCGCGTACGGCGTGCTGGAGGTCCGCGGCGAGGGCCTCGGGATCGTCGGTGGTGGCGCCGAGGAACGCCTCGTCCCAGCCCCAGACCTCGACGAGCACGGGGAAGTCGCGCAGGACGGCCATGACGCGCTCCGAGGCGGCCTCGTAGGCGGGCGGGTCGCTGGGCAGGAAGACGGCCTCCGGGCAGCGCCGCAGGGCGGTGCGCAGCGGCATGCCGGAGTGCACACCGTGCTCGCGGGCCTCGTAGGTGGCGGTGGCGGCGACCGTACGGGGCTGGGTGGGGTCGCCTGAGCCGCCGACGACGACGGGCCTGCCGCGCAGCTCGGGATGCCGCAGGAGCTCGACGGCCGCGATGAACTGGTCGAGGTCGAGGTGCAGGATCCAGCGCCTGGCGGACGTGGTGCCCATGGCTCCCAGTATGTCCTGCGGGGAGGTGGTGTCCGGGCCCGAGCCCGGTGGGGGGTCAGCCTGCGACGTTGGCCGCGCCGCCGACCAGTTCCTCGAGCTCGCCCTGGTAGGCGGTGGCCGCCTCGTCGGCGCCCGTACCGCTGACGACGGCGGCGGTGGCCTCCTGCAGGGCCGCGGACACCTGCGGGTAGACGGCCAGCCCCGGCCGGTAGGCGGTCAGGGGGAGGATCTCGTCGGCGATGTACTTGAGCATCGGGTCGGCGGTGAGCACCTCGTCGTTGACGTCGGCGCGTGAGCTGATCCGCACCTGTCCGGCGAGCTGCGACTTGGTGGCGGCGGCCGAGTGCATGAAGGCCAGCAGGTTCCAGGCCGCCCGGGGGTTCTTCGAGAACGGGTTGAGCACTCTTACGGCCCCGCCCGACATGCTGACGAAGTCCTGGCCGCGGATCCCGGCGCCGGGCTGCCTGGCGGGGATCTTGGCGTAGCCGACGGCCTGGTCGCGGTCCTTCATGGGCGCGACGCCGGCCTGCGGTTCGATGACGGAGCGCCAGAAGTAGTCGCTCTCGGCGAGTATGCCTATCCCGCCCTCGGCGAACTGGGTGAAGGACTTGTCGCGGCCCTTGGCCTCCTGCTGGAGCTTGGGGTCGCCGAGGCCGCTGCCGCCGTAGATCTGCCGGTAGAAGCCGAGCACGTCCTTCATGGACTGGGAGGCCCCGGCCCACTTGCCGCCGGCGTAGACCTCGGCTCCGGCGCCGGCCAGCAGGGGGAGCACGCCCTGCATGGTGGTGGCCTCGCCCATGGCGGAGCCGGCGTTGATCTGGATGGGGACGGGCACGCCGGCGGCCTTGAGCCTGGCGCCGGCGTCGATGATCTCCTGCCAGCTCCTGGGCTGCCAGGTCTCGGGCAGCCCGGCCTTCCTGAACAGGGTCCTGTTGTAGAACAGGACGCGGCCGTCGGTGCCCTGGGGCAGGCCGTACTTCTTGCCGTCGAAGATGCCGAGGCCCTGCACCGCCTGCGGGATCTGGGCCCAGCCTTCCCACTGCTCGACGGTGGCGCCGCCGACCTCGGCCAGCGGCCTGATGTACCCGGCCTGGGCGAACTCGCCGACCCAGATGCCGTCGAGGTCGATGACGTCGGCGCCGGCCTTCGCCTTGA
Source organism: Nonomuraea sp. NPDC051298 (assembly GCF_055586305.1). NCBI lineage: Bacteria > Bacillati > Actinomycetota > Actinomycetes > Streptosporangiales > Streptosporangiaceae > Nonomuraea > Nonomuraea sp. NPDC051298. The sequence goes on along the minus strand of NZ_JBVJIM010000012.1, from coordinate 162,661 downwards.
GGTCGAGCGCGAGCTTGGTCTTGTACTGCTCGTCGTCGACCCCGCTGGGCTGGAACAGCACCTTGACGTCGGGGTGGGTCCGCTCGAACTCGGGGATCACCCACTGCTTGATCCATTGGGCGGTCTCCGAGTTCTTCCCGCCCTCGATGGAGTTGGCGGCGATGGTGAGGGTGACGCCGCCGGTGTCCGTGCCCGTGCCCGTGCCGGTGCCGCAGGAGGTGAGGGCGAGTACCGCGATGGCCCCGATCAGCGCAGGTCGGCTGGGGAGTGACATGTCGGCCTCCCGTTCAGGACGTGCAGACATACCGACAATCGCACGGGCCGTGGCGGCCGTAAAGAACGAGCCGAGCACGACCTTCCGCGCCAACAGGGCCTTTCGGGCGGCACATTTGGGTGGTTCGCCGTGAGCTGATCGTGGGAAGTGCAGACAGCAACCCAACATGAGTAGGGTCGCCCTAGGAACACTGAACGTTTGGAGGGAGTCGCGTGGCATCGCACAGGGATCTGCCCGTCGGCTTGGTGAACCAGCTTTTCCAGAACAACGGAAGTTCCTCGTTCACGGAGTTCGTCAGCTCGTATGCGCCTGAGTTGCTGCCCCGGCGGGGAGAGGTGCTGGCCACCCCGATCGGCGACCAGGTTCCGCACGCGACCACGATCGTGGCCGCCACCTTCGCCGGTGGGGTGATCATGGCGGGCGACCGGAGGGCCACGTCCGGCAACGTCATCTCGCAGCGTGACGTGGAGAAGGTGTTCCGGGCCGACGACTACTCGTGCATGGGCATCGCGGGCACGGCCAGCACCGGCATCGAGTTCGCCCGCCTCTACCGGGTCGAGCTGGAGCACTACGAAAAGCTCGAGGGCCGCACGATGTCGGTCCAGGGCAAGGCCAACCGGCTGGCCACCATGATCAGGGGCAACCTCGCCATGGCGATGCAGGGGCTCGTGGTGGTCCCGCTGTTCGCCGCCTACGACCCGGTCAGGGACGAGGGGCGCATCTTCAGCTACGACGTGGCCGGGGGGCCGTACGAGCGGGAGAGATTCGACGCGATCGGGTCGGGCTCGATCTTCGCGCGCGGGTCGCTGAAGAAGCTCTACCGCGACGGCGCGTCGGCCGACGACATCGTGATGACGCTGATCCAGGCGCTCTACGACGCCGCCGACGACGACTCGGCGACCGGCGGGCCCGACGTCAACAGGAAGATCTGGCCCATCGTGTCCGTGATCGACGCCGACGGCTTCCGCCGCCTGTCCGACGACGACGTCGCCGGCCACGTGCAGCAGATGCTCGACGCCCGCGTGATCTCGCCCGACGGCCCCATCGCCCCGCTGCGCTAGAAAGGACCACCACACGTGTCCATGCCTTTCGGATATGCGTCCCCTGAACAGATCATGCGGGACAAGGCCGACTACGCGCGCAAGGGCATCGCGCGGGGCCGTTCCGTGGTCGTGCTCCAATATGTCGACGGCATCCTGTTCGTCGCGCCCAACCCGTCGCGGGCGCTGCACAAGATCAGCGAGATCTACGACCGCATCGGGTTCGCCGCGGTGGGCCGCTACAACGAGTTCGAGGAGCTGCGGCTCGGCGGCATCCGCTACGCCGACATCAACGGCTACACCTACGACCGCTCCGACGTGACCGGCCGCGGCCTGGCCAACCTCTACGCCTCCAACCTGGGCCGCATCTTCACCGAGTCGATCAAGTCGCTGGAGGTGGAGGTCGTCGTCGCCGAGGTCGGCGAGACCAAGGACGGCGACGCCATCTACCGCCTCACGTTCGACGGGTCGGTGTTCGACGAGCACGGTTTCGCGGCCATGGGCGGTCAGGCCGAGGCGGTGGCGACCCGGCTGAAGGAGCGCTACCGCGAGTCGATGTCGCTGGCCGACGCGCTGGAGGTGGCGCTGACGGCGCTGACCGAGCCGGGTGGGGAGCGTCCCCCGGTGGGGCAGCTCGAGGTGGCGGTGCTCGACCGCAACCGCGAGCACCGCAAGTTCCTGCGGCTGACCGGGGCCCGGCTGGAGCGGCTGCTCGCCCAGACCTCCACCCCGCCGCCCGCGCCCAGCCCACCGCCGTCCGGGGAGTCCGCCGAGGGCTCCGGCGGCGGCTCGGCCGGCGGCTCCAAGAACGACTCCAAGAACGACTCCAAGGGTGAGTCCAAGGGTGAGTCCTCGGGCGGCTCCACGGGCGGCTCCACGGGGGAGTCCCCCTCCGGTCCGCCGCCCACGGCCCCTGAGGGCCCGCTCGACGACGGGTCGTCGCCGCTCTAGAACGCGTAACGCTCACGCCGGGGGCCGCCATGCGATGGCCTCCGGCGTCCGCGTCTGAGCACGACGACACGCCGAAACCCGGTTCACCGGCACCCCACGCACCCGAACCCCCGCCCACACCCGGGGTTCACCAGACCCCCACACGCCCAGATCCCACCCGCATCTCCGCGCCTCCGCGTCTTCGCGCCTCCGCGTCTTCGCGTCTTCGCGTCTTCGCGTCTTCGCGTCTTCGCGTCTTCGCGTCTTCGCGTCTTCGCGTCTTCGCGTCTTCGCGTCTTCGCGTCTTCGCGTCTTCGCGTCTTCGCGTCTTCGCGTCTTCGCGTCTT
>NZ_JBVJIM010000012.1:0-159971 GCF_055586305.1 Nonomuraea sp. NPDC051298 | reverse complement strand
TCGCGCCTCCGCGCCTCCGCGTCTTCGCGCCTCCGCGTCTTCGCGCCTCCGCGCCTCCGCGTCTTCGCGTCTTCGCGCCTCCGCGTCTTCGCGCCTCCGCGTCTTCGCGCCTTCGACACGCCGCCCGCGCCCCTGCACGGCCGTCCCGGTCCTCCCTGCGCGCAGCGAGCACCCCCGACTCGCCGCCCCAGCCCTCCCTGAAGACAGCGAACCCGCGCCCCGCCGACCGCCCGGCCCTTCTCGCAGGCAGCGAACCCGCGCCTTGCCGACCGGCCCGGCCCTCCCCGTGGGCAGCCAACACGCCCAGCCTTGGGCAGTCGACGGACCGTCACCGTGGGGGTGCTGTTGGTGGGGGAGGTGGGCGTGCTGGAGGTGGGGGTGAGGGTGGCTGACGGTGTGAGCTGAATCACTCTCCGACACCTGAACCCGTTCGGGTGGCCGAGGATCTCAACATCCGTGAAGACCTACTTGCCTGGCCTGCTCGCGGCGGGTGCCGCGGCGGCCGTGATGCTCAGCTCCGGTGCGACCGCACAGGCCGCCACCGCGTCAGCCGCGTCCACGACTTCAGCCACGTCAGCCACGTCAGCCACGTCAGCCGGGTCGGCCGTGTCCCGTCTGTCCGCGGCGTCCGGCACGTCGACGGCGTTCCCGAAGTACAAGGCGCCGAAGGTGTTCGGGACCACCTTCCAGGCCGACCCGGGGCACGACTTCACCAAGCACATCAGCTCTCGCCGCAACGGCATCCTGCGCGGCTGGATCACCTACGTGAACGGCGGCGTCGCCGAGTACGAGCCGATCCGGTGGCGGAAGGGCACCAAGACCGAGGGCCACTTCGAGGGCCCGCCCGAGGGCGACGTCACGGCCTACTCCTCGCCCGTCGCCAAGAACGTGATCTTCCTGTCCGCGTACGGGTGCGCGGCCTCGGCGACCGACCTCACCGTCGACCGCGACACCGGCCTCGGCGCCAAGCGCTGCTCCAGGGCCACGCTGCTCGAGCGGCACGACCGCAGTCGGCAGCCCGCGCTCATCACTGTTCACAACGGGCAGATCGTCCAGGTCCAGGAGATCTACACCCCCTGACGCGCGCCGCGGGATCCGTGCCCCGTGGGGGCGGGCGCGGGCGACGAGAGTGCGTGGAGGGGCGCCCGCGAGCGCGTACGCGGGGGCGGATGCGTACGTGAGGGCGGGGGCGCGAAAGGACGCGGCGGCGGGGGAGAAACGTAGGGGACGAACGGGGTCATACCAGGGCCGTGCGGGGCCCGATGGGAAACACCTGGGAAAGATCTCTCCCGCTCGCCGATCCGAGAGCATAGTGTGAGGTGATGGATCGTCGCATCTTCGGGCTGGAGAACGAGTACGGCGTGACCTGCACGTTCAGGGGCCAGCGCAGGCTGTCCCCCGACGAGGTCGCGCGCTACTTGTTCCGGCGGGTCGTGTCCTGGGGCCGATCGAGCAACGTCTTCCTCCGCAACGGCGCGCGTCTCTATCTCGACGTGGGCAGCCATCCTGAATACGCAACTCCCGAGTGTGACAACGTCATCGAGCTCGTCACCCACGACAAGGCGGGCGAGCGCATCCTCGAGGGCCTGCTCGTGGACGCCGAGAAGCGGCTGCGCGAAGAGGGCATCGCCGGTGACATCTATCTGTTCAAGAACAACACCGACTCGGCCGGTAACTCCTACGGCTGCCACGAAAACTACCTCGTCGGCCGGCACGGGGAGTTCGGGCGGCTGGCCGACGTGCTGATCCCGTTCCTGGTGACCCGGCAGATCGTGTGCGGGGCCGGGAAGGTGCTGCAGACGCCGCGCGGCGCCGTCTACTGCGTCTCGCAGCGGGCCGAGCACATCTGGGAGGGCGTCTCCAGCGCCACCACCCGTTCCCGGCCGATCATCAACACCCGTGACGAGCCCCACTCCGACGCCGAGCGCTTCCGCCGGCTGCACGTCATCGTGGGCGACTCCAACATGAGCGAGACCACCATGCTGCTCAAGGTCGGCGCCACCGACCTGGTGCTGCGCATGATCGAGTCGGGCACCGTGATGCGCGACCTGTCGCTGGAAAACCCGATCAGGGCCATCCGTGAGGTCTCCCACGACATGACCGGGCGGCGCAGGGTGCGCCTGGCCAACGGGCGTGAGGCGTCCAGCCTGGAGATCCAGCAGGAATACCTGTCCAAGGCGAAGGACTTCGTCGACCGCCGCGGCGGCGACGCCATCGCCCACCGGGTGCTGGAGCTGTGGGAGCGCACGCTGCACGCGGTCGACACCGGCAACCTCGACCTCGTCGCCCGCGAGATCGACTGGGTGACGAAATACCAGCTCATCGAGCGCTACCGGCGCAAGTACGACCTGCCGCTCTCCTCGCCGCGAGTGGCCCAGCTCGACCTGGCCTACCACGACGTGCACCGCAAGCGCGGCCTGTTCTACCTGCTGCAGAAGCGCGGCTCGGTGGAGCGGGTGGCGTCCGACCTGAAGATCTTCGAGGCCAAGTCGGTGCCGCCGCAGACGACCAGGGCGCGGCTGCGCGGCGAGTTCATCCGCAAGGCACAGGAGAAGCGGCGCGACTTCACCGTCGACTGGGTGCACCTGAAGCTCAACGACCAGGCGCAGCGCACGGTGCTGTGCAAAGACCCGTTCAGGAGCGTGGACGAGCGGGTGGACAAGCTGATCGCCGGAATGTGAGCCCACGCGCGGACGTCCCGTCCCGTCCCGGCCGGACGCCAGGGGCGGGACGCGGCCGACCGGCCCCGCGCGACGGGGAGCGGTCTTGCGGCGGGCGGCGACAATTCGGGCCTGGCGGGTCTCGCCACCCCGGTGCCGCCGCATGTGGGCATACCGGGAACTGGCAGGCCGTTTACCTCGGCCCTACCGGGAAGTCGGGTAAGGTGACGCGAACCTGACGTCTTTCCGAGGGAAACTCATGCGCCGCGCTCTGGCCGTTCTGGCCGCCGTGCCATTGATCTTGTTCGCCGCCGCGTGCGGCTCCGAAAACGGTGCCACGACCGCCGCCGCCCCCTCCGGCGGGTCGTCCGGGGTCAAGGTCGCCGGGAACGTGGGGGCCAAGCCCACGGTGACCTTCCCCTCCGGCAAGCCCGCCACCACGTCGTCGTACGAGGTGATCCAGCCCGGCGGCGGCACCGGCGTCAAATCCGGCGATCGGGTCATCGTCAACCTGACCGTCTACAACTGGGACGGCCAGGGCAACGCGGTCCAGGGCTCCTCGTACGACACCAAGGCGCCGGAGACGATCGCGGTGAACGAGCAGCTCCCGCAGGTCCTCCAGGAGGGCTTCACCAAGATCAAGCACGGCGGCCGACTGCTGGCCGTGCTGGCGAACGACACCGTCCCGGCGGAGCAGCAGGCCACCACGCCGGCCGAGCCGACCAAGGTGTTCGTGTTCGACGTGGTCGGCACCCAGCCGCCGCCGCTGAAGGCCGCCACGGGCAAGGAGAAGAACGAGTCCATCGAGGGCGTCAAGGTCGACAACCCGGGCGGTGAGAAGGCGCCCACGCTGACCACCAAGACCGACGAGAAGGCGCCGAAGGACCTCGTCGTCAAGACCGTCATCGAGGGCACCGGCAAGAAGACCGAGGCCGACCAGACGCTCGTCGTCCACTACACGGGCAAGATCTGGGGCACCGACAAGCAGTTCGACTCGAGCTGGGAGCGGGGGCAGCCGGCCGAGTTCCCGCTGGCCCAGGTGATCCAGGGCTGGCAGAAGGGCCTGGCCGGGGTGCCGATCGGCAGCCGGGTCGTGCTGAGCATCCCGCCGGACCTGGGCTACGGCAGCCAGGAGCAGCAGGGCATCCCCGCCAACAGCACGCTCGTGTTCGTGGTGGACGTGCTGGGCGCCTACTGAGCCGCAGGCCGGGACCCCGAGGGGTTTCCGCGGCGTGCTGACGGACGGTCCTACCACGCGGTAGCATCGCGAGGCCCGGCGGCTCGGTTGCCGCCGGGCCGCTCTGTGCCGGGAAGGGCCGGGAAGGGCTCGGAAGGGCTCGGAGGGGCTGGGACGACTGGGAGGACCGATGCGCCGCCGTGCCTCGCTGCCGCGGCTCCCACTACTGGCCGCACTGCTGGCGGCCCCGCTGGTGTCCGGCTGCACGGGCGGGCCGGCCGCGGGAGAGCTGGACCTGACGGTGGGCGGCGCGTTCGGGGCCCGTCCGACGATCGTCTTCCCCGACGGCAGGCCCGTCGGCGGCCTGCGGGTGGACGAGCTGGCCGCGGGCCAGGGCGAGCGGCTCGGCGTCGGCGACGTGGCCATCGTCCAGTACACCGCCCACGTCTGGGACGGCCGTGACAACCGCCTGGTCGACTCCAGCTTCAACCGGGGCGCCCCGGCCGCGTTCCCGGTCGGGGAGCTGCTGCCGGGCCTGGAACGGGCGCTCACGGGCCGCAGGGTGGGCAGCAGGGTCATCGCCGCGATCCCGCCCGCCGACGGGTTCGGGGCCAACCCGCCGAAGGGCGTCGGCGTGGAGGACGAGCTGTTCTACGTCGTCGACATCCTCGGCACCCACCACAAGGGCGTCTCGGTCGAGGCGGGCGCCGGCACGCTGGCCGGGGTGCGGATCGAGGGCGGCGCCGAGCCCGCGCTGTCCGTGCCCGAGGCCGCGCCGCCCGCCCGGTTCACCGCCAAGGTGCTGTCCATGGGCGACGGGCACAGGGCACGGGCGGGCCAGCTCGTGGTCACCCAGTACGAGGGCGCCGTCTGGAGCCGCCGCCGCGTCTTCGAGGCCACCTGGAGCACCGGCGGGCCCAAGGCGTTCAGGCTCGGCGACGGCAGCGTGATCAAGGGCTGGGACAAGGCGCTGGTCGGCGTGCCGGTGGGCAGCCGGGTCGCGATGATCGTCCCGCCCGCCTACGGGTACGGCCCGGCCGGTCACGCGGCGTACGGGATCAAGGGCTCCGACACGCTCGTTTTCGTCGTGGACCTCATCGCCGCGTACTGACCGCCGGCCGCCCTGCGCGCGACGCCGCCATAGACTCCCGCTGTGAGTAGCGACGACCTGGAGGCGCTGGCCCTGTTGCACGACCCCGTCCGCCGCAGCCTGTACGACGCCGTCGCGTCCCGGGGCGGCGACGTGGGCCGCGGCGAGGCCGCCGAGGCCGCGGGCGTGTCCAGGACACTGGCCGGTCACCACCTCGACAAGCTGGTCGAGGCCGGGCTGCTGGAGAGCGGTTTCCGGCGGCAGGAGCGGAAGGGGCCGGGCAGCGGCCGGCCCGCGAAGGTCTACCGCAGGGCCGGGCGCGAGCGGTCGGTGAGCCTGCCGCCGCGCGACTACGTCACCCTCGCCTCGGTCCTGGCCGAGGTCGTGGACGGGCTCGGCGCCGAGGAACGGGCCGAACGGGCGGCGCGCGAGGCGGGCGCCAGGATCGCCCGGCGGCACCGGGGCGAGCCGGTGGAGCGGGTGCTGCGCGGGCGCGGGTACGAGCCGTACGCCGAGGGCGGGGCGCTGCGGCTGCGCAACTGTCCCTTCCACGCGCTGGCCGGGGAGCAGCCGCTGCTGGTGTGCTCCATGAACCTGGCCCTGTGCCAGGGCCTGCTCGAAGGGCTCGGCGACGATCCGGACAGGGCGAGGCTGGATCCGCGGCCGGGGGAGTGCTGTGTGTCCCTCACGGAGCCCACTCTAAAACAAACGGATATTGACATAGAAGATGGCTGATGGTGTGCTGAGCCGCATGCATCTCGCCCAGCTCAACGTCGCCCACCTGCGCGCGCCCATCGACAGCCCTCAGCTCGCCGAGTTCGTCGCCCTGCTCGAACCCGTCAACGCCGTCGCCGACCAGGCCCCGGGGTTCGTCTGGCGGCTCAAGGAGAGCGAGAGCGACCCCACCGCGACCGTCCAGCACGACTACGGCGACCTCCTGCTGGTCAACTTCTCGGTCTGGGAGTCACTGGAGACGCTGTGGGACTACGCCTACCGCAGCGTCCACCTGGGCGTGCTGCGCCGGCGCAGGGAGTGGTTCCTGCGCGTGGCCGAGCCGTACTCGGTGATGTGGTGGATCCAGGAAGGTCACGTCCCCTCCCTGGCGGAGGGCATGCGGCGGCTGGAGCGTCTCAGGAGCGAGGGGCCGGGCCCCGAGGCGTTCACGTTCAAGGACCGCTACGACTCCGGTGGCGGCTACGTGAGCAGCGAGGCCGCCAGCCGGCCGGCCGCCGCCGAGGCCAGGAAGTAGGCCAGGTCCTCCTCCAGTCCCCGGCCCATCGTGGAGAGCCTGACCGGCGACTCCCGCAGCGCCTCGTGCAGGCCCTCCACCGGGACCGGGACGAGCCGGTGCCGTACGGCCAGCAGCTCGGCCTGGTCCCTGACCCGCTCCCCGAACTCGCCGGGCAGCACCGGCACCGGCACCTCCGCCGGCGACAGCGCGACCCGGCCGTAGGCGGTCAGCGAGTGGTGGGAGACGCCGTAGTGGCGCTCGCGCCGGTCGCCCTCGCTGACCCGCAGCGCCGCCACCGGCCGCCCCAGCAGCACGCCGGCCGCGTTCACCGCCTCGCCCGCCGACACGCCCGAGAACCCCCACCGCGTGCCGGTGCCCAGGTTGCCCGGCCCCTGCGCGACGATCGCCACGTCGGCCTCCAGCACGTGCCGGGCCGCCAGCAGCCCGGTGTGGACGGTCACCGCCTCCAGATCGCCGCCGAACGACTGCCCCGCCGTCACCACGCCCGCCAGCCAGCCGGTTTCGCGCAGCCTGGCCGCCGCCATCGAGAACCAGACGGGCAGCGCCCCGCCGTCCTGCATCACGTACGCCACCCGCACGCCCGGCCTGGCCGCGTACAGGCCGCACAGGATCGGGGCCAGCGCCGAGTGCAGGTCGGCCACCACCACCGGCATGCCGTCGAGGGAGTCGGCCTCGCGCAATCTGTCGTGGTAGGGGGAATCCTGCTCGTCGGCTCCGTGCACCGTGGCCTGCAGCGGCGTGTACCTCGCCTTCACCAGGTGCCCCGGTCCCGAGGGGTCTTGCGGCAAACGGTTCGGGACGGCCACCACCATGGCGTAACCTCCCGTACCGAGACCCATCGCGAGCGCGGTCGTGTTGAGCAGCACCTCGTCGCCGGGTTCCGGGCGCCCCACCAGTGGCGGGTACGCCAGCGCCCGGCACTCGCCCTCGGGGACGGCGACGTCCAGCTCCACCGCTCCCGGCCACTCGCGTCGGATCCGTACGACCTCGCCCTTGCGCCATCTGATCACGGGGGCAGGGTAGCGTCGATGAAGGAGGAGTGAGGCAGATGTCGCGCCGGAAGACAGAACGGTTGCTCAATCTCGTGATCTGCCTGCTCGCCACCCGGCGCCCGCTGTCGGCCGAGCAGATCCGCCAGGCCGTCCCCGGATACGACCGCGATGGCGACGAGGCGTTCCAGCGCATGTTCGAGCGCGACAAGAACGAGCTGCGCGAGATCGGCATCCCGATCGACGTCGTCCGCGACCCGTGGGAGGACGAGCCGGGCTACCGGATCGAGCGGGAGTCGTACGAGCTGCCCGAGATCACCCTGGAGCCCGACGAGGCCGCCGTGCTGGGCCTGGCCGCGCAGGTGTGGCAGCGGGCCAGCCTGGCCGAGGCCGCCTCGGGGGCGCTGCTGAAGCTGCGGGCCGGGGGCGTGGCCACCGACCAGCCCGTCGCGGGGCCGATGGGCGGGGGCGCGCTGGAGCTGCGCGTCGACACCCGCGACCCGGCCTTCCCCGCGCTGTGGGACGCGGTGCGCGACCGGCGCGTGGTCCGCTTCGACTACCGCGCCTCGGGCAGCGAGACCGTACGCAGCCGCACCGTCGAGCCGTGGGGCGTGGTCAGCCGCCGCGGCCGGTGGTACCTCGCCGGGTTCGACCGCGACAGGGACGCCCCGCGCGCCTTCCGGCTCAGCCGCATCTCCGGGCAGGTCGTCCCGGTCGGCAGGCCGGGCGTGGTCGAGGTGCCCGAGGGCGTCGACCTGCGGGCCATGGTGGGCTTCCCCGACGAGCCGACGGACGAGCGGGTCGCCGTCGTCCGCGTACGCCAGGGGGCGTGCGAGGGGCTGCGCGGCCTGGCCAGGGCCGTGCGCCCCGGCACCGACGGGTGGGACGAGGCCGAGCTGGCCTTCACCGACCCGGAACGGCTGGCCGGATGGATGGCCAGCCTGGGCGCCGACGTCGAGGTCGTCGAGCCGCCGGACGTCCGCGAGGTCGTCATCCGCAGACTGAAGGGGGCAATGGCATGAGGGAACGCTGCGGGCACGTCAACGGGTGTGGCGGCGGGCCGCTCGGGCGGCGGGCGGGGGAGGGCGCGTGAGCGGGTCGGCCGATCGGCTGCCGAGGTTGCTGGCGCTGGTGCCGTACCTGATGTCCCATCCGGGGGCGCAGGTCGACGAGGTGGCCGCGGTCTTCGGGCTGAGCGAGAAGCAGCTCATCGACGACCTCCAGCTCGTGTGGATGTGCGGGCTGCCCGGCCACACCCCCGGCGACCTGATCGACGTGTCCTGGGACGGCGGCGAGATCATCATCGACAACGCCGACACCATCGCCAGGCCCCTGCGGCTGGGCATCGACGAGGCCAGCGCCCTGCTGATCGCGCTGCGCATGCTGGCCGCCACCCCCGAGCTGGCCGAGGTGCCCGGCGACGCGCTGCCCCGCGTCATGGCCAAGCTGGAGCGGGCCGCGGGAGAGGGCGCCGCCACCGTCAGCAGCCAGTTCGCCGTCGACGTGGACGCCGCCCCCGACGCCCTGCCGCGCGTGCGCGAGGGCCTCACCAAGGGCCGCCGCCTGTCGCTGCGCTACTACGTGCCCGGCCGCGACGAGGTGACCCCGCGCGAGGTGGACCCCATGCGGGTCGTGGTCGTGGACGGCCGCGCCTACCTGGAGGGCTGGTGCTACCGGGCCGAGGACATGCGGATGTTCCGGCTCGACCGGATGCTCGGCGTCGAGGTGCTCGACGTGCTCGCCGACCCGCCGGAGGAGGCCGAGCCCATCGACGTCACCCGCGGCGTTTTCCGTCCCTCCCCGACCGACGAACTGGTGGAGCTGGAGCTGAGCGCCGCCGGGCGGTGGGTGGCCGAGTACTACCCGTGCGAGGAGGTCACCGAGCTGGGCGAGGGACGCCTGCGGGTGTCGCTGCGGGCCCGCGACGAGGACTGGATACTCAGGCTGGCGCTGCGCCTGGGCGACACCGGCCGGGTGGTCTCGCCGCCCGACATGGCCGAGACCGTGCGCGCCGAGGCCGAGCGCACCCTGGCCCTGTACGCTCACCGGTCATGACATGGATCCTGTTGTCGTCGGGCCTGGGCGTGGCCGGGCTGGTCGTGCTCGCGTTCGCGGGCGTCCGGGTCGTCTCCGCGGCACGTACGCTGAGGGGGGAAATCGTCGCGGCGAAAGCCAGACTGGAGCCGCGACCGGCCGGATCGGCGGACCGGGGGGATGAGACCACGCCCCGGGCAGCGTACGATCGTGGCTGAAACAGGCACTCGCTAGAAAAGGGCGTTTCATGTCGCAACTCGGAGTTCCAGAACTTCTGATCATCGCACTGGTGCTCGTGCTGCTGTTCGGTGCGAAGAAGCTGCCCGAGATGGCCCGCGGGGTCGGCCGGTCGCTGCGCATCTTCAAGTCGGAGACCTCCAAGCTCCGCGAGGAGGACGACGACCAGCGCCACACGGTCCAGGCCCAGGCCCAGCCCGTGCAGCCGCAGCCCTACGCGCAGCCGCAGCCCCCGCAGCCGCAGCAGATCCCGTCCGCTTCGGGTCCGGCGCCCGCGCCCGCTCCGGGTGTGTCGGCCGAGGAGCAGGCCCGCCAGCTCGAGGAGCAGGCCGCCAGGCTGCGTGCCAACGCCGCGCAGGCCGACAAGCACGCCTGACACCTCCCCTGTCCCTCCTCGTCACCTGGACTGCTAGATGGCGCTGCTCAAACGGTCAAGTCAGCCCGCGTCTGATCCCGAGGGCCGCATGCCCCTCATGGAGCACCTGCGTGAGTTGCGCAACCGGCTGCTCATCGCGCTGGCCGCCGTGATCGTCGGCATCGTCATCGGATGGATCTTCTTCAATCCGGTCTGGGAGATTCTCAAGGCGCCCTACTGCGAGACCGACCAGGCGAAACAGCTCACCGGAGCCTGCAGCCTCACCTACAGCGGCATCTTCCAGTCCTTCTTCATCACGCTGAAGGTCTCGTTGATGATCGGCCTGGTGGCGGCGTCGCCTGTCTGGCTCTACCAGGTCTGGGCGTTCGTCACGCCCGCGCTCTATCGCAACGAGAAGCGCTACTCGATCGCGTTCATGGGGCTGGCCGTCCCGCTGTTCGTGCTCGGCGCGGCGCTGGCCTACCTCATCATGGACACCAGCCTGGGCATCCTGCTGGGGTTCTCGCTCGAGGGCACCGTCGCCACCATCGGCATCGACGACTACCTCGACTACGTCCTGATCATGCTGCTGATCTTCGGCGTCTCCTTCGAGCTGCCGCTGCTGCTGGTCTTCCTCAACATCATCGGGGTGCTCCCCCACGGGACCGTGAAGAAGCACCGCCGCACGGTCATCTTCGTCATGTTCGTCTTCGGCGCCGTGATCACGCCCGGCGGCGATCCGCTCACCATGATGGCGCTGGCCGCGCCCATGATCCTGCTCTACTTCCTGGCCGAGCTGTTCATGTTCCTGCGCGAGAGGCGCAGGCCCGCCGGCGAGGACTTCTCCCATCTGTCCGACGACGAGGCATCCCCGCTGGCCGAGGACGTCTCGCCGCTCGACGACGCTCCCACACCCCTCGACGACGACCCCACGCCCCTCGACGAGGAGCCGCCCGGCACCGACAAGCCCGGCACCGACAAGCCCGGCACAGACAAGCCTGGCACCGACAAGCCCGCCGACGAAAAGCCTGCCGACGACAAGCCGCAGTCCTGACCCTGGGCCGAGTCTGGGCCCGCGGTCTTGACGGAGGGCGGGAGGCCGTTCCGGATTCGCGTGAATGGCGATAAGTTCCGGGCGTGTCCCCACATATCGTGCTGCTCGTCAACCCCGCCGCCCGCGGCGGGCGTACGCTGCGCCTGCTCGAGCCCGTGGCGCGCCGGTTGCGCGCCGGAGGGGCCGAGCTGTCGGTGATCGTCGGCGATGACGCCGCCGACGCGCTCGCCCGTGCCTGCACCGCCGTCTCGGAGCGCCCCGACGCGCTGGTGGCGTTCGGCGGCGACGGGCTGGTGCACCTGGCCGTGCAGGCGGTGGCCGGCACCGACGTGCCGCTCGGCATCATCCCGGCCGGGACCGGCAACGACATCGCGACCGCGCTGGGCCTGCCCCGCAGGGACGTCATGGCTGCGGCCAGGACCGTGCTGCGCATGAAGACGCGGCTGGTGGACGCCGCGCACATCGAGACGGGCGTCAAGGCGGGCGCTTCGGCGGGCGGGGGCGGCCCGGTGGAGGCGTTGTTCGCGGGGGTGGTGTGCTGCGGGTTCGACTCGCGGGTCAACGAACGGGCCAACCGCCTCACCTGGCCGCCGGGCATGGCGCGGTACGTGGTGGCGACCGCGCAGGAGCTGCGGTCGTTCCGGCCGATCCCGTTCCGGGTGACCCTCGACGGGGGCGAGGTGGTCGAGCGGGAGGCCATGCTGGTGGCGGTGGCGAACACGCGCTCGTACGGTGCGGGGATGCGGGTCTCGCCCGGCGCCCGGCCGGACGACGGGCTGCTGGACGTGGTCATGGTGGGGGCCGTGTCCACGGCGGAGTTCCTGCGGGTGTTCCCCAAGGTCTACCGGGGGACGCATGTCGGACACCGGGCTGTGTCAGTCTGGCGGGTGCGCGGCGTGCTGGTGGAGGTGGCGGAGGCCGGGGGAGCGGGCGTGGTGGCCTACGCCGATGGCGAACGGGTGGGGGAGGTGCCGATGCGGTGCGAGGTCCGCCCGGGTGCGCTGCGGGTCATCGTTTGAAATCTACAATGTAAAGGCGTCGGGCCGGAGCGCCGTGCTGACCAGGGGACGGGCACTCGCCCTCCCCGCAGGCCACTTCGCGGCGACGGAGCCGGGCACGAGACGGAGAGGCGGGACGGGCCGCCATGGGCAGGAACGACAAAGTACGTCAGGCCGTGACGGATGGGGCGAAGCGGCTGCCCGCGCCGGAATGGGCGGGACGGACCGGAATGGCGATTTCGGTAGGCTGACGGGTATGACAACGCCAGCGGAACGCTACGCGGCCTTCCGTCAGAAACACGGGGACGACGGGGGCGCTCTCACATCGTTCCGAGGGCTCTACGACTTCGAGCTGGACGACTTCCAGCTCGACGCCTGCCGAGCCCTGGAAGCGGGTGACGGGGTCCTGGTGGCGGCGCCCACGGGGTCGGGCAAGACGGTGGTCGGCGAGTTCGCCGTGCACCTGGCCTTGGAGCAGGGCCGTAAGTGCTTCTACACCACCCCCATCAAGGCGCTGTCCAACCAGAAGTACAACGACCTGGTCAAACGCTACGGCACGGCCAAGGTCGGCCTGCTGACCGGCGACAACAGCGTCAACGGCGAGGCACCGATCGTGGTGATGACCACCGAGGTGCTGCGCAACATGCTGTACGCGGGGTCGGCGACGCTGGCGGGGCTCGGGTTCGCGGTGATGGACGAGGTCCACTACCTGGCCGACCGGTTCCGGGGCGCGGTGTGGGAAGAGGTCATCATCCACCTGCCCGACTCGGTCAGGCTGGTGGCGTTGTCGGCGACGGTGAGCAACGCCGAGGAGTTCGGCGAGTGGCTCGGCGAGGTGCGCGGCGACACGACGGTGATCGTCGACGAGCACCGGCCGGTGCCGCTGTGGCAGCACATGATGGTCGGCAACCTGGTCTACGACCTGTTCATGACCGACGACCTGACGCCGCGCATCAACCCCACGCTGATGCGGGTGACGCGCGACGCCGAGCGGCTGACCGCCGGGCGGGGGCGGCGGGGTTATGGCCGGCCGCAGCGCTCGCGCCCGCCCGACCGGGTGCAGGTGATCGAGAAGCTCGACTCCGAGGGGCTGCTGCCCGCGATCACGTTCATCTTCTCGCGGGCCGGGTGTGGCGCGGCCGTGCAGCAGTGCCTCTACGCGGGCATCCGGCTGACGAACGATCGGGAGCGCCACGAGATCAGGCAGCTCGTGGACGAGCGCACCGCGCACCTGCCCGACGAGGACCTGGCGGTGCTGGGTTACCTGGAGTGGCGCGACTGCCTGGAGCGGGGCCTGGCGGCACACCACGCGGGCATGCTGCCGGCGTTCAAGGAGGTCGTCGAAGAGCTGTTCACGCGTGGGCTGGTCAAGGCGGTGTTCGCCACCGAGACGCTGGCGCTGGGCATCAACATGCCGGCGAGGAGCGTGGTGATCGAGAAGCTGGACAAGTGGAACGGCGAGACGCACGCCGACCTGACGCCGGGGGAGTACACCCAGCTCACCGGGCGGGCGGGGCGGCGCGGCATCGACGTCGAGGGCCACGCGGTGGTGCTGTGGCAGCCGGGCATGGATCCGCTGTCGGTGGCGGGGCTGGCGGGCACGCGTACGTATCCGCTGCGGTCGAGCTTCCAGCCCTCGTACAACATGGCGGTCAACCTCGTCGGGCAGTTCGGGCGGGAGCGGGCCAGGGCGCTGCTGGAGGAGTCGTTCGCGCAGTTCCAGGCCGACCGGGCGGTCGTGGGGCTGGCCAAGCAGTTGCGCAAGCACGAGGAGGCCCTGGAGGGCTACCAGGAGGCCATGACGTGCCACCTGGGCGACTTCACTGAATACGCGGCGATGCGGCGGCGGCTGTCCGACCGCGAGGCGGAGCTGTCGCGGCAGCGCGGCGCGGCGCGGCGGGCGGCGGCGGTGCGGTCGCTGGAGGCGTTGCAGCCGGGTGACGTGATCCGGGTGCCGGGCGGGCGGCGGGCGGGGCTGGCGATCGTGCTGGATCCGGGGCGCAACCCGCGCGGGCAGGGGCCGAGCCCGTTGGTGCTGACGATCGGCAAGCAGGTCAAGAAGCTCGATCCGGCGGACTTCCCGGTTCCGGTGGAGCCGCTGGAGAGGCTGCGCATCCCGAAGAACTTCAACGGCCGCTCGCCGAAGGAGCGCGCCAACCTGGTCTCGACGCTGCTGGCCAAGCTCGGTGACCGTGACCTGGGCAAGCCGGCCAGGGCGCGTGATCACACGGTCGAGGACGACGAGGTCAACGAGCTGCGCCGGCGCATCCGCCAGCACGCGTGCCACGGGTGTGACGAGCGGGAGGACCACGCGCGGTGGGCTGAGCGCTATTACAAGCTGCTGCGCGAGACCGAGGGGCTGCGGCGTCGGGTGGAGGGGCGTTCGCACGTCATCTCGCGTACGTTCGACCGTATCTGCACGGTGCTGGAGCAGCTCGGCTACCTCGACGGCGAGACGGTCACCGACGAGGGGCGGCGGCTGGGCCGCCTCTACACCGAGCTGGACCTGCTGACGGCGGAGTGCCTGCGCAAGGGGCTGTGGGAGGAGCTCGAGCCGGCGGAGCTGGCGGCGTGTGTGTCGGCGCTGGTGTTCGAGTCGCGGGCGTCCGACGACACCCGGCGGCCGAAGATCCCGGCGGGGCGGGCTCAGGACGCGCTGTCGGCGATGATCCGGCTGTGGGGAGAGCTGGAGGGGATCGAGTCCGACCACGGGCTGTCCACGATCAGGGAGCCGGATCTGGGGTTCGCGTGGGCGGCGTTCCGGTGGACGAAGGGGCACACTCTCGACGCGGTGCTGATGGAGGGGGTCAACGGCAACGAGCTGGCGGCCGGTGACTTCGTGCGCTGGATCAAGCAGTTGATGGACCTGCTCGGGCAGCTCGGGAACGCGGCGCCGCCGGGGAGCAAGATCAGGCAGACGTCGGTGAAGGCGATGGACGCGATGCGGCGGGGTGTGGTGGCCTACTCGTCGCTGGCCTGAGGTCGTTTTCCGGCCTGACGTCGTTCCGGCCTGACGTCGTTCCGGCCTGACGTCGTTCCGGCCTGACGTCGTTCCGGGCGGAGGTCGGTTTCCGCCCTGACGTCGTTTCGGTGGGGGCGCATTCCGGTCGGACGCCGTCGTGGCCGGAGGTGGTTCCGGCCTGGCGTCGTTTATCGCCTGACGGCGTTCGGGCCGCACGCCGCCATTCGCCTGATGTCGTCCTGGCCTGAGGTTGCTTTTGGGGTGGTGTCGTCGGCGGTTGGCGGGCGGGTTCGGAGGGCTGGGCCGGGATGCTCTTGGGTGGTTGTTCTCAAGAGCATCTTTTGCTGTGGGGTGACCTCGTTCTGTGCTTTTACCTCTTGGTGGGCGGCTTTACGCGTTTGTCGACATCGCCTTTCCGGTCGGGTTTTACCGGTCAAGCCTTCCTGAAATCAGAGAATATCTGCTGATTTATCGCATTTGGGGTGCTAACGTCCGATTTGTCAGTGTTCCGCCAACGGGGGAGGAATCATGGCGAACACCCACCTGACTCAGGTCGGCTTCCAGCAAGGATGGGGCTGTCGCCGTCGGCGTCGCTGGCGGCGGTGGTGCTGCTGCGCCCCGCGTAGGTGGTGGGGGTGCTAGAACGCCCCGTTGAGAGCCGGCGGCTGAGCCGCCGGCTCTCATTGAACGTCTCCGGCCGTGAACTCGCGCCGGCGATTTCCGTTCGCCGTACATTTCGCGAGTTCTGGCCGGACACCCACGGGTTGCGCCGGCTATTCGTGGCCGGGGTGCTGTTCGCCATCCTGGCAGCGCTCTGCGAAGTCGCCGCGATCCGCCTGTTCGGCCACATCACCGACGAAGTGCTGACGACCCGGGACCTGACCGCCTTCTGGGGTCCCGCGTTCATCTGGCTCGGGCTCGCGGCGATCGCCGGGGTGACGTCCTTCGCGGGAGCGTACGCGACCGCGCTGGGCGGCGAACGGTTCCTGCTGGCCCTGCGCGACCGGGTGTACGCGCACCTGCAGACGCTCACGCCCGACTTCTCCGAGAAGCGGCGGCTGGGCGACCTGATGGCGCGCATGACGGACGACGTCGAGGCCATCGAGGAACTCGTCGGGTCCGGACTCGTCAAGGTCATCACCACGCTCGCCAGCGTCGTCTTCTTCGCCGGTGCCGCCTTCTTCATCCGGTGGGACCTCGCGCTGCTGACGATGGCGCTGATCCCGCTCTTCCTGGTGGTCTCCAAGGCGTTCGCGGGCCGGTTCAGGACGGCCGCGGCCCGCGAACGCGCCAGCAACGGGGCCATGAACAGCGTCCTGGAGGAGGGGTTGTCCAACCAGCCGCTCGTGCAGGCGTACAACCGGCAGGGCGCCGAGTCGCGGCGGCTGCACGTGGAGGGCCGCGGCTGGCTGCGGGCCAACATGTCCCAAGCCTGGCTGTCGGGGCTCTACAACCCGGCGGTGCAGGTCATCGAGACCGTCTGCCTGATCGTCATCCTCGGGTTCGGCGCGTGGGAGATCGCGGCGGGCCGGCTGACGCTCGGCGGGCTGCTGTCCTTCGCGGCGTACCTGGCCCTGCTCTACCCGGCCGTGCAAGGGCTGGGCGAGCTGGCCCTGACGGTGTCGGAGGCGGCGGCGGGGTCCGATCGCGTCATCGAGGTCCTGCGGGCCAGGCCCGCGGTCGCCGACGCCGAGGACGCGGTGGCGGCGGGCAGGAGCGCGGGCCGGATCGCGTTCGAGGGGGTCGGCTTCACCTACCCGGGCCGGGGACGTCCCGCGCTGCGGGACGTGTCGTTCACCATCGAGCCCGGCGAGGTCGTGGTCGTCACCGGGCCCAGCGGGGCCGGCAAGTCCACGCTGACCAAGCTGCTGCTGCGCTTCTACGACCCGGACTCCGGCCGCATCCTGCTGGACGGCGCCGACGTCCGGGGCCTGACGCGGGAGTCGCTGCGCGAGAACGTCACGGTCCTGCACCAGGAGACCCTGCTGTTCTCCGGGTCGGTACGCGACAACATCGCCTACGGCCGGCCCGGCGCCTCGCTCGACGAGGTGATCAGGGCGGCCGAGGCCGCCGGGGTGCACGACTTCGTCAAGATGCTGCCCCAGGGCTACGACACGCCGGTGGGGCAGCGGGGACGGCTCCTGTCCGGCGGGCAGCGGCAGCGGATCGCGATCGCCAGGGCCATCCTGCGTGACACGCCCGTGCTGGTGCTCGACGAGCCCATGACCGGGCTCGACGTGGCCACCGCCGGCCATGTGATGCGGCCGATGCGGCGGCTCATGGCCGGACGTGCCACGCTGCTCATCACGCACGACCTGCGGTACGCGCCGAAGGGGGCGCGCGTGCTGGAGCTGGAGCCGGTGCCGCGCGAGGAGCGCATCCGGCTCAGGCGGGTCGGCGCGCACTCCCGCGCCGGACGTCCTGGCACGTCCGCGCCGGGCGGCGGCTCGGGGGCACGTCCGCCCGAGTCCGGGTCCGGTGGGTCTTCGCCCGAGCCGGGGACGGGTGCGCCGCCACCTGGTCCGGCTGAGTCTCCGGCTGGGTCCCCGGCTGGGTCTCCGGCGGTTTCTCCGGCGGGGACCGGTTCCGAGGTGGCTCCGGCTGGGGTTCGTTCGGATGCGTGGTCGTACGGCCGCAGCCGTCCGGGCGCGTCGCCCTGAGGTGTGGTCGCGGAGCGGCACCCGTCCCGATCCACGGGGCGGGTGCCGTCACGTCTGGCGGCCACTTTACGGCTGTATGTCCGGGAATCTCCGGATAGAATCGGAGAGTTCGCTCCGTTTGCCGCGCCGCAGGTCGAAAGCAGGTCGAGGTCATGGGCGACGATCACAGCGCCGCCAGGCCGCTGCGCGCCGACGCCCGGCGCAACCGCGAACGCGTCCTGCAGATCGCGCAGGAGGCGCTGGCCAGCGACGGCCTCACCACCTCCTTCGACGAGATCGCGCGGCAGGCCGGGGTCGGGGTCGGCACCGTCTACCGGCACTTCCCGACGAAGGAGGCGCTGGTCGAGGCGGTGTTGGTGGGGCGCGTCGAGCGGTTCGTGGCCGACGCGCGGGCGCGGGCCACCGCCGAGGACGCGGGCCGGGCGTTCTTCGGCTGGTTCGCGGAGGTGGTCGATCAGGCCGCCTCGAACCAGGCGCTCTGCGACATGCTGGAGAGCGGTTCAGGGATGACGCTGCGGCCCGGTTCCACGCTGGCGGCCGACTTCGGCGCCGCGTTGGCGAGGCTGCTGTCGCGGGCGCAGCGGGTGGGCGCGGTGCGCGCCGACCTGACCGCGCAGGACGTGCACGACCTGCTGCGGGGCTGCCTGGCCGCCGAACGGAGAGCGCGGGCCAGGGGCGGGGCGGTACGGCTGGCGGAGGTGGTCTGCGAAGGCATGCGGCCACCGGCCGGTACCGGCTGAACGGGCCGGGCGGCTCGTCGGCCACCTCGGGGCGGTCAGTGGCTCAGGGGCTCAGGGCGAAGCGGACCTCGCGGGTGGCCGGGTCGGCCTGGGTCAGGCGTACCGTGACCTGCTCGCCCAAGGGGAGCTGCCCGTCGCAGCGGGCGATCACGGCCGGGTCGACGAGCTGCACCTGTCCGCCGCCGCGCCGTTCGTCCACGTCGATAACCACCGCCTCGAACGCCTGCCCGATCCGGTCCCGCAGCAGGAACGCCTCCACCAGGTCCACGCACGCGCGCTCCACCGACCCGGCCCGCCGCCCGGAGGTGGACATCAGCTCCGGCAGGACCGGCAGCGCCGCCCGCACGTCGGACGGCACCGGCTCGCCCGCCGCGATCGCCAGGCACACCTCCGTGGCGTAGCGGTCGGCCAGACGCCGCAGCGGGGCCGTGACGTGCGCGTACGGTGCCGCCACCGCCGCGTGCCCGGCCATCCGGGGTGGCGCGCCGTCGAAGGCCACGTAACCGGCGCCGCGCAGCAGCACCTTCGACTCGTGCAGGAACGCCGCGTGCCGCCCTTGACTCGGATCCAGGTCGTGCACCACGGCGCCGTATCCCGCGCCCTCCGGCCACGGCACGTCCAGCGCCCGCGCCACCCGGCGGACCTTGCCGAGGTCGCCGGGCTGCGGCGGGGGCAGCACCCGCAGGATGCCGATCTCGGCGTCCAGCATCATGGCGGCCGCGGCCATGCCCGCCAGCAGCGAGATCTGCGCGTTCCACGCCTCGGCGGGCAGCGGCGGACGGAACTCCAGCCGGTAGCCGCCGTCGTCGTGCACCACCTCCTGGTCGGGGGTGGGCAGGGTGACGCCGCCGCGCTCGCGTTCGAGGGCCAGCCGCAGCTCGCCGATCTCGGCCAGCAGCTCCAGGACGCCGTCCGCGGTGCCGGTGTCGTGTACTGCCTGGACGTAGCCGTAGTCGTAGCGCTCACGGCTGCGTACGAGGCCGCGCCGCACGTCGGTGCCCACGGTGCGGCCGTCGGAGTCGAGGTCGACGCACCACACCACGGCCGGGCGCAGGGCGCCGGGGAGCAGGCTGGCGGCGTCCTCCGACAGGACCGGCGGGTGCAGCGGCACCTTGCCGGTGGGCAGGTAGACGGTCTCGCCCCGGGTACGGGCCTCGGTGTCGATGACGCCGCCGGGGCGTACGAAGGCGCCGACGTCGGCGATGGCGTACCAGACGCGGTATCCGGCGCGCAGCCGCTCCAGGTGCAGGGCCTGGTCGAGGTCCATCGAGCCGGGCGGGTCGATGGTCACGAACGGCAGGTCGGACAGGTCCTTGGCGTCCATCCTCGGCACCTTGGCCACCCAGGCCGCCTCGTCGAGCACGGCGCGGGGGAAACCGCCGGGCAGCCTCAGCTCCCGCCTGATCCGGTCGAACCCGTCTTCGAGCCTGGGGGGTATCTCATCGGGAACCTGAATCGTTGGCACGCGTGATAACTTACCGGCCGCCGCTGAAGGCGGGGCGAGGGGTGGGGCGGGGTGACCCGAGGCACGCGGCAGGCGCGGGCAGGGCAGGCGCGGACGGCAGAGGCGGGGACAGGACCGGACGCAGGGGCGGAGGTGGGACAGAACTGGACGGCGGGTGGGACAGGACGAGACACAGGGGCGAAGGCGGGACAGGACTGGCGGGGCGGGGCTGGGAGCGAGGGGTACGGGCGGGAGGGGACTGGCCGGTAGGGGTGCGGGCGGGAGGGGACTGGCCGGTAGGGGGTGGGGCGGTCAGGTGAGGTGCTGGTCGAGGCCCGTGATGCGTAGGAGTCGGCGCATGCCGGGCGGCACCCCCTCGATACGCAAGGGGGTGCGCTGGTCGAGTGCCTGGTTGCGGGCGCAGACGAAGATGCCGAGCCCGGCGGCGTCGATGAAGGTCAGGCCGCTCACCTCGACGACCAGCGCCATGTCACCGCGCCGGGACTGCCCGGCCTCCCGCAGCAGCCCGAGCAGGTGGCTGCGCAGGATCTCGGTGGTGGCGATGTCCAGCTCGCCGGACACGTTCACGGTCAGGGTGCCGTCGTGGCGGCTGGTGGTCAGGTGCAGTGGATCCATCTCCGGCTCCGCGCTCTCCCAGGGCCGGGATCACCGTGCCGGTGGCGCTGACCCGCCCTTGTCGTAGGCACCAGATGTCTTGCGTTGTGTCACTTAGAGCGACCGTGTGCTTCCGGAATGGAGTGTACATGCCGGACTCCGTACATTGTGAGGGCGGCTCTTGAATCCGGGACGAGGGAATTCCCGGCTGGTTCGTGGCCGGGCCGGTACGGCTGATCGTATTTTGGGGAAATTTCCGAGCTTGATGGGATTGATCACACTACGCTGCTAGCCCTGATTTGTACGCGGGGACATGCATTTAGGGGGACGAACACCGTGTTATTCGCATTCGCCGTCATATTGTTGAGCGCCGCCGTCGTGGGCGTGGTGGTGTGGTGGCTCCGCCGGGACCGGGTGGGCGGTGAGGCCGAGGGCGGGTTCGAGCCCGAGCGTACGTGGGACTGGGAGTTCCTGCTGACCCCGGAGGCGGAGGCGGCGTTCCTGGAGGGGCTGCGGGCCTGCCACGAGGGCGGCGACCAGGTACGGCTGGAAAGGGAGCTGGGCGTGCTCACCACGTACGATCCGCCGCGCCTGATCTCCCTGCACCTGTTCGCCGACGCCTTCGCGGCCCGGGGGGACGCCGCGATGCACGACCCGCAGGGGACGGTCGCCGCGCTGATGGAGCACGTCGCGGGGGCCGAGCGGCCGGGGGTGCTGCACCTGCGGCCCGGCTGGCTGGAGGGCGAGGTCGACGGCTTGGACGCCCCCGGGTTCGCCGCCGAGGTGGGCGCGGCCCTGAGCGTCCCCGGGCCGGGCGCGGCCGCAGGGGTCCCCAGGCCAGCCGCAGCCGTGGGTGTCCCCGGGCCGGGGGCCGCCGCGTCCGGGGCGGGCGCGGCCGAGTCCGGGTCGCTGATGGTGCGCGTGCCCGTCCCCACGGCGCCTGACGGCGCCCCGGCCGGCCCCGCCCCGGCGGGTGAGGGCAACACGATGATGCTGGACCTGGCCCGCGTGCTCGACCTGTACCGCGCGGCCCGCCAAGCCCGGCCGGACGCCACGGCCGGGACGCTGCTGCGCGAGATCGTGCCCGAGTTGATCACCGCCGGAGGGCCGGGCGTGACCTGGGCGAAGCCGCCCACCCCTGCGGAACTGCGAGCGGTGCTGGGCGGCTCGGCGGAACCGCGCCTGACCTGAGCCGGGCACGCGGCGCCGGGCCCTGGTCCCGCCCGCCGGGTGTCACTCGTTCTGTCGGGTGTCACTTGTTCTGTCGGGCGTCACTCGTTCTGTGAGGTGTCACTCGTTCTGTTCGGAGCGGCCCAGACGCCAGTAGCCCATGAAGGCCACCGACCGCCGGTCCATGCCGCGTTCGGCCACCAGGTGCCGCCGCAGGGTCTTGATGACGCCCGCCTCGCCCGCCAGCCACGCGTACAGCGGCCCGTGATCGGCGGGCTCCTCCGGTGGCACCTCCCACAGTTCCTCGGCGTCGACGTCCACGTCGTCGAAGGGGGCGGGAGCGGAGGCGGGCGGCGGCGGGAGGAGGCGGGCGGCGGCGGCCCTGACGGCGGGGATCAGGGCGGCGCCGCGCTCGCCGCCGTTCCTGGCCAGCCAGGTCACCTTGACCGGGGCGGGGGAGTCGACCGGCAGGACGTCGTCGTCGCAGGGCACCTCCATGAGCACCTCGCCGCTCAGGTGGGCGGGCAGCCGTTCGAGGATGGCGCAGATGGCGGGCACGGCGGTCTCGTCGCCGGCGATGAGCACGCAGCCGGTGCCTGCGGGCGGGTGGAACTCCAGGCCGCCGTGACGGGCCTCGTAACGGTTGTCGGGGCCGAAGAGGACGGCCACGTCGCCGGGCCGCACGCCTTCGGCCCAGCGGGCGGCCGGGCCGCCGTCGGGGTGCATGACGACGTCCACGTCCACCTCGGCGGATCGCGGGCGGACGAGCCTGGCGGTGTACGTGCGCATCGGGTTGCGCCGGGCGGAGTCGAGGCCGCGCCACCGCGTGAACCAGTCGGGGCCGGTCGGCAGGTGGGCCAAGCCGTGCTCGGGGATCGGGAGGATGAGCTTGATCCGCTGGTCGAATCCGTTGTCGGCGAACAGGTGCAGGTCGTCACCGGTGAAGGTCACCCGCAGGAACGTCGGGCTGAGCCGTTCGAGCCGGTCCACCCGTACGTCGAACATGCGAAAAGGCTCGGTCATCCCCGAAATCTCCGTTCTCTATTTAGGTGAGCCTAACCTAAACGATGGCGCGGGTTTCGGCCACTCGCCC
The DNA here is from genome assembly GCF_055586305.1 of Nonomuraea sp. NPDC051298. Classification (NCBI taxonomy): domain Bacteria; kingdom Bacillati; phylum Actinomycetota; class Actinomycetes; order Streptosporangiales; family Streptosporangiaceae; genus Nonomuraea; species Nonomuraea sp. NPDC051298. Next base: position 137,441 of record NZ_JBVJIM010000012.1, on the reverse strand, counting down.
TTCGAGCGCCCGGGGGGCGCGCGGTAGCGTCATAGCGCTGGAAACAGAGACAGGCCCCCACGCCTGCCCCCCGAGTAAGGAGCCCCACTTGTCTCCCGTGATCCTCTCAGCGGCGGGCGCCGCACTGGTGCTCGACGACTCCGGCCCAGGACTGCCGCGCGTGGTGCACTTCGGCGCCGATCCCGGCAGCGCTCACGTTAGCGCTCACGGCGGCACGTCCGACGGCGTGGCCGGGGCCGATCTCGTGCCAGTCCTGGCGGTCCCGGCCGTGCCGCTGCTGCCCGCCCAAGGGGACTCCTGGTACGGGCGGCCGGGCCTGTCCGGCGGACGGGACGGCGAGCACTGGCCGGTCCGGTGGACCGTGCGGAGCCTGGACGTCGACGCCGAGCCCGGCTCGGGCGGCACGGTGACCGTCGTGGCCGCCGACGAGCGGGCCGGTCTCGGGCTGGTCACCGAACTGCTGATGGACGGCGGCGGCCTGGTCCGGATGCGCCACACCCTGACGAACACGCCGGGTGGCGCGGCGGCCGGGACGCCGTTCCGGGTGGCGGGGCTGGTGTGCGCGCTGCCCGTGCCCGCGCGGGCCGATGAGCTGCTGGACTTCACCGGGCGATGGGCGCTGGAGAAGGTGCCGCAGCGCAGGGCGTTCGCGCACGGGGTGTGGTCGAGGGAGAACCGGCGGGGCCGTACCGGGCACGACGGCACCGGGCTGCTGGTGGCGGGCACGAGGGGGTTCGGGTTCCGTACGGGCGAGGTGTGGGGGGTGCACGCGGGTTGGAGCGGCGACCACGTCCACTACGCCGAGCGGTTGCCCGGGGGTGTGTCGCTGCTGGCGGCGGGCGAGCTGCTCGAACCCGGCGAGGTCGTGCTGGCCCAGGGCGCGAGCTACCGTACGCCGTGGGTGTACTTCACCTGGTCGGGCGGCGGGCTGGACGACGCGAGCGCCCGGCTGCACGACCACCAGCGGGCGGCCCGTCCGCTGCCGGTGCGCCCGGTCACGCTGAACAACTGGGAGGCCACCTACTTCGACCACGGCCTCGACCGGCTGCTGGAGCTGGCGAGCAGGGCCGCGGCGGCCGGGATCGAACGGTTCGTGCTCGACGACGGCTGGTTCCGCCACCGCCGCCACGACCGGGCCGGGCTGGGCGACTGGTACGTGGACGCGGACGTCTGGCCGCGGGGCCTGCACCCGCTGGCCGACCGGGTACGCGAGCTGGGCATGCAGTTCGGCCTGTGGTTCGAGCCCGAGATGGTCAACCCGGACTCCGACCTGGCCCGCGAGCATCCTGACTGGATCCTGGGCCGGGCCGAGCGCCTGCCGCCGCCGCAGCGCCACCAGCAGGTGCTCGACCTGGCCAGGCCCGAGGCGTACGCGTACCTGCTGGAGCGCCTCGACGCCCTGGTCGGCGAGTACGCGCTCGACTACATCAAGTGGGACCACAACCGCGACATCGCCGAACCCGTGCACGGCGGTGTGCCCGGCGTGCACGCGCAGACCCTGGCCACCTACCGGCTGCTGGACGAGCTGCGTGGCCGCCACCCCCGCCTGGAGATCGAGTCGTGCTCGTCCGGCGGCGCGCGCGTCGACCTCGGCATCCTGGCGCGCACCGACCGGGTGTGGACCTCCGACAGCAACGACGCGCTCGACCGGCAGGCGATCCAGCGCTGGACCGGGCTGCTGGTGCCGCCGGAGCGGATGGGCTGCCACGTGGGCGCGCCGCACGACCACGTCACCGGCCGGTCGCTGCCGCTGGACTTCCGCGCCGCGACCGCGCTGTTCGGGCACATGGGTGTGGAGTGGGACCTGACCTCGGCGAGCCGGGAGGAGCTGGAGGGGCTGGCCGTCTGGATCGCGTTGCACAAGCGGCTGCGTCCGCTGCTGCACGCGGGACGCGTGGTGCGCGCCGACCACCCCGACCCGTCGGCGCTGCTGCACGGCGTGGTGCTGCCCGAGCGGGCGGTGTTCGCCTACGCGCAGCTCACCTCGCGGGTGGAGTCGGCGCCCGCCCCGCTGCGGCTGCCCGGTCTCGACCCCGCCGCCCGGTACGAGGTCCGCCCGTCCGGGCCGGTCCCCGGCGGCGCGGCGATGCCGGAGTGGGCCGCCGCCCCGGTCCGGGTGCCGGGCTCGGTGCTGGCCGAGCTGGGGCTGCCCGCCCCGGCCCTGCGGCCGGCGTCGGTGCTGCTGCTGGAGGCGGAACGGGTCTGACCCGCGCGCTCGCGGGCCGGGGCGCGGGCCGGGGCGTGGGCCGGGGCGCGGGTCAGTTCAGGTCGAGGTCGGAGCCGCCGAAGCGGTCGCGCAGGAAGCGGCCCTGATCGCGCAGCGCCTGCTCGTCGCCCCGGTGGATCGCCTCGGCGACCTTGCCCATCTGGGCGTCGAGCAGGGCGAGCTGGGCCAGCAGTTCCTCGTGCGCGCTGCGTTCCCGCCCGGCCCGCCGGGTGAGGGCGTAGCGGCGGGGCAGGTTCGCGTACGCCTCCAGGCTGGCGGGCAGGTAGCGGCGGATCGTCTGGGAGACCACGTGCAACTGGTCGGGGGAGGCGGTCAGTTGCTCGGCCCTGGCCAGCACGCCGCCGATGACGTCGGCCAGCGCGTGCACGGCGGCCCGTACGTCGTCGGGGAAGCGGCCCTCGACGCGGCGCAGCAGGCCGTCCAGGTCCTCGCGCAGGGCGCGCGTCTCGACCTCGGCGTGCGAGATCGTCAGCCGTACCCGGTCGGGCGGGGCCAGCAGCGCGCCGGCCCCGTACAGCGCGACCACGACGACCGGCCAGAGCGCGCCGGTCAGCCCCAGGAAGTGGCCCAGCAGGCCGAGCAGCGCCAGGCAGGAGCCGACGATGTTCCTGGTGGAGCCCAGGTAGCGCAGGATCCGCTCACTGGTAGCCACGGATCTCCTTGAACACGCTGGTCAGCGAGGTGCTGCGGGCGTCGAACACGGCGCCGCCGGTCAGCTCGGCCACCCGGCGCATCTCGTCGACGTCGCTCTCGCCGAACAGCACCACGAACGTCGGCGTGTGCCGCCGCTCCTCCGGCAGGGACCGGTAGTACGCCTCGAAGTCGGCGTAAATGGCGCCGTCCGTGTTCTCGCCGTCGGTCATGAGGACGTTCGAGCTGTAGTGGCCCGGCGTGACCGGCTGGTCGTAGGCGGCCTTGAGGCTGTCGAAGATGGCGGTGCCGCCCGCCGCCTCGAGCCCTTCGGCGAAGCTCCTGATGTCGGCGAGCACGGGCGCGGGGTCGCCCGCCGGGACGGTGAACGGCACGGGGCTGCGCGGCGAGCCGCTGAAGGGGATCATCGTCACCGACTCGCGGTTGCTGAAGCGGGTGAAGGCGCCGGAGGCGGAGGTGTCGGCGCCGGTCAGCGCCACCAGCGCCTGCCGCAGGGCCTCGATCCGCTCGCCCTTCATCGAGCCCGACGTGTCCAGCACGAACCTGGTCTCCGGCGGCACACGCACCTGGTTGAGGTAGGTGGCGATCAGCTCGTCGGCCGTGCTGCGCCGGTTGGGGAAGGGCAGCTCGATGAGCTGGGCGGCGCCGAAGCGCTGGTCCAGCGGGACGCCGCCGGCGATCGGCCGGCGGTTGGTGCCGGTCATGATCTCCTTCTGCACGGCGGGGGTGCGCAGCCAGGCGGTGAGCTTGCCGTACAGGGTCTTCTTGGCCTCCGGGGCGGAGGCGAGCAGCGTGAGCGGGTAGTCGGCGCTGACCACGCCGTCGCCCGGGTAGACGAGCGTGAGCGGACGCCCGCCGCTGAGCAGCACCGACTCGTAGTTGACCATGCCGTCCACGCGGGAGTCGCGGGCGAAGGCGTCGGCCAGCCAGCCCGAGGAGCCGGCGGTCAGCCGCTGCGCGGAGAAGAACTCCTTGAGCCGGGGTGTCACGGCGGCGACCTGCTCGGCGCTGAGCGCCCCGTCGGCGTCCGCCAGCGCGGCGGCCACGCCGACCAGGGCGGAGAACCCCGAGTTGGAGGAGGCGGGGTTGGTCATGCCGAAGCTGAACCTGCCGTCCTTGGCCGCCGTCGCGATGTCGGCCCACGTGACCGGCTTGTCCTTCCAGCCGAGTTCGATGGCCTTGGCCGGGTTCAGGCCCAGGACGACGGGCGAGACCATGATCTTGGTCTGGGTGGACAACTTGGCCTGGGCGCCGTCGATGAGGGACAGGTAGCGGTTGGAGGAGAACCAGGTGGCGTCGAGCGAGCCGTCGGCGCGACCGGCGGCGACCTGCTCGGCGCCGTCGAGCGTGCCGGTGTAGGTGAGCTTGACCTGGACACCGGCCTCGCGTTCCGCGCGCTGGAGCAGGGGTTCGAGGTCCTTGATCTCGCTGCCGGCCAGGATGCGCAGCACGCCGGGGCCGTCGGCGGGTTCCTCCTGGCCGGTGCCGCAGGCGGCGGCCAACGTGGCGGTCAGCAGCAGGACGGGGAGCAGGGCGGGCCGTCTCCCGCCGATCGGCCGGACTCGTCGGCTCGTCATTGACCGGACTCCCTGGCCCGCTCCACGTACGTCCTGGCGTGCTCCAGCTCCGACGACAGGCTGTCGACGGTGACCGCCATGTTGTCCACGGCCTTGGCGCGGAAGTCGTCGATCAGGTCCATGGTGGCGTACACGTTGTCGAACGCCCGCCGCAGGGTGTCCAGGTCCACGGTCGTCGAGGCCGCCTGGTTCTGGATCGCGCCGGCCTGCGTGCGCAGCATCTCGCTGGTGGCCAGGATGAGGTCGCTGGTCGTCGCGTTCAGCGCGGTGATCTGGTCGAGCACGAGCTTCTGGTTGGCCAGCGCCTGCGCCACCGTGACGGCCGTGCGCAGCGCCGAGACCGTCGTGGTGGTGGCGCGGTCGACGCCCTTGCTGAGCTCCAGGTTGTTCCTGCGTACGAGGTCGAGGGCCAGGTAGCCCTGCGCCGAGACGGCGAGCTGGGTGAGCAGGTCCTGGTGCTTCTGGCGGACGGCGAACAGCGCGTCGGAGCGCAGCGCGGTGGCCTGCTCCTCGCTCGCGACGGCGATGCGCTCCTCCAGGGCCGCGTCCATCGCCTTGGCCATGATCGCGTACTCCTGGAGCCGCGTCATGGCCTCCCACAGGTTCGCCTTCTCGCCCTCGATGGCGGCGTTGTCGCGCAGCAGCTCGTCCTGGCCGGACTTGAGCGCGCGGATGATGTCGTCGAGGTGCTTCTGCGCGGAGTGGAACTTGGCGAAGTAGTCGCGCAGCCGGTCGCCGAACGGGATGAGCCCCAGCAGCTTGCGCGTTCCGCCGGACGCCTGCTTCGGGTCGAGGTCCACGACCGTGCGGCGCAGCGCCACCAGGCCGTCGGCGACCCTGGACTGTGCGTCGGCGCCCTCGCCGCGGGCCGCGTCCAGGGCCGCGACCGGCCGCTTGAGCATGCGGTTGGCCACCTGGGAGGCGGCTTTGATCTCGGTGTCGCCCATCGAGGAGATGTCGTGCACCTTGCGGGAGAACTCCGGTGAGCGCGGGTCGATGCCGTCCAGCTCCCCGGTGAACTCGCGCGCCTTGGCGGTCAGCTCGGCCGCGCGTTCCTCGGCCATCGGCAGCATCGTGGCCGCCGTCTCGGCGGGGACCGGGGTGACCGGCTCGGGCGGCGTGAGCACCAGATCGGACACGTTGCGGGATCTCCTTGCTAGGGCCTGGTTCTGTCGATGGTGGTGATGAGCCGGTCGAGCCGTTCGTAGGCAGGCGGCTCGACGACGTCCACCAGGTCGGCGGCGGCCGGCGCCCTGGTCTGGGCGACCAGGCCGGCGAACGCCTGCGGGTCGGTGGTGCGGAAGCCGTACCGGGCGGCCAGGGACTGCAGCTCGCGGTCCTTGGTGAGCAGCTCGCCGACCCGGCCGCCGTCGGCGGACAGGGGGACGAGCGTGTGTTTGCTGAGGACGGTCGGCGACGGGTAGACCAGGCGCATGTCGGGTTTGATGGCGCCGTCGCCGGCGAAGACGTGGGCCAGGTACTGCGCCTCGTAGGCGACCAGCATCGGGGTCTTGCCCGCGCCCAGCGCGAGATAGTCGTCGAACGACGCCTCGCTGGTCGACTCGGAGAAGCCCTGGTCGAGCACGGCGGGGGCGACGACGGGGGCGATCTTGTCGATCTGGGCGTCGGAGCTGATGACGTCCTCGCCGTTGGCCACGTAACCGATCACCGACAGGTACATCGCGGCGGAGTTGGAGGTACGGATGTCGGTGGTGGTGAGCAGCACCCGCTTGCGCGCCGGATAAGCCGAATTATCCGGAATTTCATCCCATCGGGTGCCTTTAGCTACTAAGTCCAGATATTTTTTAATGTCGAGGATTTGATAGCCTCTGCCGGAGTCGCGAATCACGCCGGCCTTCGTCATCAGCTCGGCGATCGGCTCGAACGTGGCCACCGCCATCGGCGAGTAGAACGGCGAGTACGTGGTCGTCGCCCCGCGGTCACGCTTGATCTTCTCGGCGGCCGGAACGCTGGAGGGAAAGGCGAAGGCGTACCCGCCCAGGTCCACGCCGGAGACGATCTGCCGTGAGCCGGCGGTGTCCACCTCGACGCGCAGCCCGTGCCTGGCGAAGGCCGCCCGCACGCGCGGGTCGTCGAAGAACGGCTTCTTCTCCGAGCCGATCACGCCGCGCACGGCGACCAGCTCGGGCGGGTCGTCACTCTGGTTCCCGACGATGATGGCGACCGCCGCCACCCCGGCCAGAACCACCGCCAGAATGACACCGACCCACCGCTTCATCGAGCCCCTTTTCGTGAAATGACCCCCATGAGGAAATTATGGAAGGGTGATCACGGGCCCGCGCGGTCCGAAAGGAGACCGTACGTCAGAATTCATGCGCCGTTCACGGCGGGCGGAGGGCCCTCCTCGGTGGCGAGCGCCGGTGGCCCTCCTCGCCCCCGTCAGCGCTCGATGAGCGTGACCTCGAGGGAGTAGTGCGAGGCCCGGTAGATGTGCGAGCCGTGCTCGACGGCCCTGCCCTGGTCGTCGTACGTCGTGCGGATCATCGTCAGCAGCGGCGCCCCGCGGCGCTCCTCCAGCAGCCGGGCCTCCGCCTGGGTCGCCGCCCGCGCGCCGATGCGCTGGTTGGCCACCCGCATCCGTACGCCCGCGCCGCGCAGCAGCTCGTACAGGCCGCGGCCCTCGAGGTCGGCGGCGGTGAGCTGGGCCAGGCCCAGCGGCAGCCAGTTGTGCAGCACGGCCAGCGGCTCGCCCGCCGCGAAGCGCAGCCGTTCGAGGTAGAGGATCTGCGCGCCCGGCTCCACGCCCAGGATCTGGGCGACGTCCTCCTCCACCGGGCGCGGCTCCAGCGCCAGCACCTGCGTGGCCGGCTCCTGCCCCGCCCGCCGCAGGTCGTCGTAGAGGCTGGTCAGCTCCACCGAACGCTTGACCTGCCCGTGCACCACCTGCGTGCCCACCCCGCGCTTGCGCACCAGCAGGCCCTTGTCCACGAGGTATTGGATGGCCTGCCGGATCGTGGGCCGCGACAGGCCCAGCTTGTCGGCCAGCAGGATCTCGTTGTCCAGCCGCGAGCCCGGGGCCAGGTCACCTCGCCGGATCGCCTCGGCGATCTGCTCGGCCACCTGGAAGTAGAGCGGCACAGGGCTGGATCGGTCCAGGTCGATGGCGAGGTTGGCGGTCATGCTGATCAGCTTAACCGAGGTCATAATGTCCAGACAAATGCGTCGTGCTGGGGTTGGGGGCGCGTGCCGCGGGCGTACGTGAGGTAGGGGAAAGGGCATGGACGTCACTTATCTGCTCGACACGGCCACCGAGGCGGCCAGGGCCGTCGGTCCCCGGCTGCGCGCCGCCTTCAGGTCCCGGCCGGGCGTGGCCACCAAGCGCGACTTCCACGACCCCGTCACCGAACACGACCGGGCCGCCGAGGACACCATCCGGTCCGTCATCGACGCCCGCACCCCCGGCAGCGCGGTCGTGGGCGAGGAGGGCGGCACGACCGGCTCCGGCGACCTCGTCTGGTACGTCGACCCCATCGACGGCACCGCCAACTTCGCCGCCGGGCTGCCGTTCTTCTGCGTCTCCGTCGCCGCCGCCGTGCGCGGGGAACTCGTGGCGGGCATCGTGTACGACCCCGTACGCGAGGACGAGTTCACCGCCACCACCGAGGGCGCCTGGCACAACGGCACGCCCCTGCGCAGCAAGGGGGCGCGCGGCGACCGGGAGGCCATGCTGCTGTCCGGCTACCCGACGCCGCTCGACCTCGACACCGACGGTGACGACGCGCTGCGGCGCTACGGGCGGCTGGTGCACTCGTTCGCCGCCGTACGCAGGGTCGGCAGCGCCGCGCTGAAGCTCGCGCACGTCGCCGCCGGCTGGTCGGACGCCGCCTACGGGACGCGCGCCAACCCATGGGACGTGGCCGCGGGCGCGCTGCTGGTGCGGCAGGCGGGCGGGGTGTACGTCGGGGACCCGCTGACCAAGGGGGACTACCTGGCGCACGTGGGCGGGTTCGACCTGAAGGGCTCGGCACTGGCCGAACTGACCCCCGCCTGACCACGGGCGCGTCACTCCACGGCGAGCGGGGGCTGACCCGCGCCCCCCGAAGCGGGACGGCCGGGGCGCGGGCGGTCCGTCAGGCGGACGCCGACGCGGAGCATCGCCACGCCTTCGGCCCCATGAGCGCGATCGGGGCCAGCGAGGCGGCCGCGAGCACGATCGTGACGCCGAACGCGTACCAGAAGGGGTGCTCGACGCCCGTCCTGGTGAAGACCTGCAGCAGCACCGCGAGCACGGCGACCCCGAGCGGGGCGGCGAGGCGTACCGCGATCGTGCTCAACGTGGTCGCGGCCGGTATGGTCACCGGCTCCAGCGTCCTGAACGCGGCCGCCATCAGCGAGGTCGACACCAGCCCGTGCCCGAGGCCCAGGACGAACATCGGCACGGGGCCCGCGAAGGCGGCGAATCCCGCGATGCCCGCGACCGCCACGACCACGCCCGCCGCGCCGACGCCGCGCGCTCCCCTGGCGTCGGCGAGTTTGCCCGCGAGCGGGGTCGTGATCGCCGCCCCGATGCCCATCGGGGCCATCAGCAGGCCGGCCTCCAGCGCGGTCCCGCCCTGGGTGAGCTGGCTGTAGAGGGGGACGAGCACGGTGAAGCCGAACATCGCCGCCGAATAGCACACGAGCGCCGTCACCGCCGTGGCGAACGCCCTGTTCCCGAAGAGCCGCAGGTCCAGCAGCGTCTCCGTGCTCCGCAGGGCCCGCACCGCGAACGCGGCGAGCAGCGCCACCCCGGCCCACAGCGCGGGATGCAGGGGCGAGGCCCCGTTGCCGATCTCGGCCAGGCCGTAGACCACCGCCGCCAGCCCCGGCGACAACACCGCCAGCCCCGGCACGTCGAGCCGCCGCGGGCTCGCGGCCGGCGTACGCGGCAGCAGCACGTACGCCGCCACCAGCGCCACCGCGCACACCGGCACGTTGACCAGGAACAGCCACCGCCAGCCCGGCCCCTCCACGATCACCCCGCCCAGCGGCGGCCCGAGCACCGGCGCCAGCATGGCGGGCACCGAGATCGCGGCCATCGCGCGCCCCATGCGCTCCTTGCCCGCCGCCTGGGCCAGCATCATCTGGCCCACCGGCAGCAGCAGCCCGCCGCCCAGCCCCTGCACCGCGCGGAAGGCGACCAGGCTCCCGACCGACCAGGCGGCGGCGCTCAGCGCGGACCCCGCGACGAACAGCACGAGCGAGACCAGCCACACCCTCCTGCCGCCGAACCTGCCCACCGCCCACCCCGTGACCGGCACCGTCATCGACAGGGCCAGCAGGTAGCCGGTGACCGCCCACTGCATGGTGGCGAACGTGGCGCGGAACTCGCTGGTCAGGACGCCGAGCGCGACGTTGACGATCGTGGTGTCGAGCATCGTCATGACGACGCCGAGGAGGACGACCAGGCCGGTGGCCCAGAGCGGGGTTCGTACGCTGTATCGCATGTCGTACACCGTAGCACTTCCGTACGGTGTCTAGAATCGGGCGGGTGAGCTCGATCTGGTCGCGTCCCTCGCCACCCCGCCGCCCGGCGCTGACCAGGGAGGCGATCGTGTCCGCGGCCGTCGCGGTCGCCGACGCGGAAGGGCTGGCCGCGGTCTCGATCCGGCGCGTGGCCGCCGAGCTGGACGCGCGGGCGATGACGCTCTATTCCTACATCGAGCGCAAGGAGGACCTGCTCGCGCTGATGCTCGACGAGGTGAGCGCGGAGGTGCTGGTCGAGGAGCCGCTGCCGTCCTCGTGGCGGGAGGCGTTGCTGCTGATGGCCCGGCGGGAGCGCGAGCTGGTGCGGCGCCACCCGTGGCGGGTGGAGCTGATCTCCCAGCGGGTGGCGGTGGGGCCGAACGGGCTGCGGCACGTGGAGCAGAAGCTGTCCGCCTTCGACGGGCTCGGCCTCGACCGGCTGACGTGCTGGCGGTTCCTGGCGGTGTTCAACGACTACATGACCGGGTTCGTGATCAGGGAGGCGCTCGAACGGGGAGCGCCCAGGTCCGAGGGGATCAACGACGAGGAGCGGGCCGCGCTGGCGGAGCCGTACATCGGGGAGCTGGTCGCGGGCGGGGAGTTCCCGCGGCTCGCGCCGATGATCGAGGAGGGGGTACGCGGCGCGGACGACAACTTCGAACGCGGCCTCAACCTGGTGCTCGACGGCATCGAAGGCGTGCTCCCTCAGACATAGAGCCGTCTGACGGCAGCCCCGGCCGCGCACCCGCGGGCCGTGCCCCCGCCGCGCCTCCGCCGCGCCTCCGCCGTGTCCCCGCCGTGATCGAGCCTGCGATCTGCCGACAGCGGAAACCCCCGAAACCACCTCTGAGGTGACGGCAAGCTGGGTGAATGACGAAGTTCTCCGTTCAAGCCGACCCTGCCGTCGTCGATTCCTGGACCGACCTGGCGCGACGATGCGAGGCCATCGGAGTTGACGCGTTGCTCGCCCCCGACCACCCCGGCGTCGCGGCCTCGCCGTTCGTCGCGCTGGCCGCGGCGGCCTCGGTCACCTCGGAGATCGGCCTGGGCTCCTACGTGTCGAACGCGGGGATCCGCGAGCCCATCCTGCTCGCCACCGACCTCGCCACTCTTGACGTGCTGTCCGGCGGCCGGGCCCGCCTCGGGCTGGGGGCGGGCCACACGCCCGCCGAGTGGGAGGCGGTCGGTCGCAGCCGCCCGGACGTCGGGGGCCGGGTGCGGCGGTGTGTGGCCGTGGCCGAGGCGGTTCGCGCGCTGCTGGACGGCCAGGAGGTCGACGTCGACACGCCGGAGCTGGTGGCCCGCTCTGCCCGGCTGGAGCGGCCGAGACCCGTGCAGGCGAAGATCCCCTTGACCATCGGCGGCAGCAACGCACGGCTGCTGCGCTGGGCCGGCGAGCATGCCGACACGGTCGGCCTCACCGGCTTCGGGCGCACACTCGGCGACGGCCACAACCACGAGGTGCGCTGGCGGGCCCACGAGCTGGAGGCGCAACTCGACCACGTCGCCGCGGGAGCGGCAGGGCGGGCGGCGGCTCCGGCCCTCGAGGCTCTCGTCCAGCGCTTCCAGGTGACCGACGACGCCGGCGCCGCGGTCGCGGACCTCGCCCGGAGCCTCGGGATGACCGAGTCGGAGGCGCTGGCCGCGCCGTTCGTGCTCGTCGGCACGGAGGACGAGATCCTGGCCGCCGTACGGGAGCACGAAAGGCGCTGGGGCATCACGCGCTACGCGGTACGCGCGGGCGCACTTGACGCGCTGACCACGATCCTGCCCAAGCTGCAGAAGGACTGAAGTGGTCCGCGCCGTCGTCGCGGTCACGGTGCTGCTGCTGGCTGTCGGGTCGGCGGCGCCGGGCGACCTCCCCGTGCCGCACACCGAGGTGCGGGCTCCGCTGTCAGCCCTGGCCCCTGCCGCGCCGCCGCCCGGCCTCCACCTGGAGTCCGTCTCCACCCACTCGCTCATCGGAGGCGACGACCTCGCCGTCTACGGCCGTCCCGGCGAGGTGCTGCACGGACGGCTGCTGACGGCCCTCTATCACGCCAGTGCCGACTGGGCGGGCGCGCAGCCGCGCGGGGGCCGCCCGCTGCCCGGCGGACCTGCGGACGCCGAGATCGGCGGGACGGGCCCGCATCGGTGGATCACCTGGCCGGTCCGGCCGTTCGGCGCCATGGAGTCCGTCTTCTACGGGGTGCTCGGGCGCGGCCTGTCGGACGGCGAGCTCATCCGGGCCGCGAAGGCGCTCGTCCAGAACGGTTCGCGGCCGACCATCGGTACCGAGGGCGTGCCGAGCGACCTGGGCCCGCTCGCGTCCGGCGGGATAAGCCTGGGCCAGTTCTGGGAGATGTCCCCGGGGGCCGGAACGACGCTCACGTGGAGCGACCGCCGGTCGGGCGCCCGGCTGGAGCTGACCCTGGTCCGCCACACCCCGCTCGCGGAGGCGCTGATGGGCGCCCTGTCTCCTGGCAGGCCACGACCGATGCGGGGTGTGACGGGCGCGGCCGGGCCGCCGCCGTTCGCCGAGTCGTACGACCGGACCCCCACGGCCCGCGTCTGGCGGGAGAAGGACACGCTGGCCGTCCTGCGCGCCGAGGGGGTTCCGGAGGAGGACGTCGATGCCTTGGTGGAAGGGCTGCGGGAGGTGGACGCACGCGACCTCGACCGGATCCGCGCCACGGTGACCGCCTATCCGGCGCGGAAGCTGCTCGACGCAGGTCTGCGGATGGCCGCCTCCGGCCGCACCGCGACGGGCGTATGGGCGGTGGGCGTCAAGGAGCGCGACGACCGCGTGCAGGTGAGCTTACGCTCCGTGGGCGGCGATCACAGTCTTGACAGCGACGGTGACGTCAACCCCGACGACCTGCGGGGCGCGATCGAGATCGTGAGCGGCATCGGCATCACTCTCGACCGGCACGTCCCGGTCGGGGCCGTCCGGAGCGATGTCGCGCGTCTGGAGATCGAGGGCCCACCCGGTAGGCGAGCGTCCACCGTGGTGCTCGGGCCGCCATCGGTGCCTGGCGGGCGAAGGTGGTTCGCCGTCGCCGAGGGAGTCGACCCGTTCGCGGCCGTTTTCGTCGCGTACGACGCGAAGGGCAAGGTCCTGGACAGGAGGACCATCTTCTACTAGCTCTCAGGCTCACTCTGGTTCCACGTGGTGAAGGTCATGGTCCCCGGCCTGCAACCGCTGTACGCGGACGAGAGCCTGCCCATGCTCGGCGGCCACCGGGTCTACGCCGAACACCCCGACGCGCCCTGCGCCTGCCCCCGAGGGCCCGAGGACCTCGATCGCGAACCGCATCCGTACCCGTGAGGTGGGCAGCCGTCAGGGCAGTGGTCAGGGTCGGGGCCAGTGTCGTGGCCAGGTTCCTGGCGGGCCGCCGGGCGACAACCGGTAGCGGGGCGCTTCGCAGATCCACTCCAGGTTGGCGTGCGGGAGCGCGAGGTAGGCGCAGGCGACCTTGCTGGCCGCGCGGGCGGCGCCGTGGGACAGGCCGAGGTCGCGGTAGGCGGCGGGCAGCGCGCGGGCGGCCAGGGTCAGGTCGCGTTCGCGGACGGCGATGCGGTCGATCACCCAGGAGACGGCCATCGGAAGGGACAGCCCGCGATGGTATCGGGCGGCCAGGACGTAGTTGGACAGATCCGCCTCGCGCTGGTCCTTGTCCAGGGTGAGCACGTCGTTCATCCAGGTGGAGACGTCGTTGGCGGCGTCGGCGAGGGCGCTCCAGGCCGGCAGCGCCATCAGCGCCGGGGACAGCTCGGTGCCGAGGACGGCCTCGCCGGCGTCGAAGATGAACGAGGCGGAGGCGACCCGGCGGTGGCGCGGATATTCGGCCAGCGGGCTGAACCGTCCGGTCCGCCTGGCGCGGGCCTCCCAGTGGGTGCTGTGCCGGTTGAGCTCCAGGTGGGCGCGGAACCGTGCGCGCCAGGCGGGGCCCATCCGCGCCGCCGTGACCAGCCAGAGCTGGGTGAAGGCGGCTTCCATGGGGTCGGCGCGCACGGGCTCGCGATCGTGGTCGACCACCTGGAGCAGCCGGTCGTAGGTGTGGTCGATCTGCCCGGGGGCGGGGCAGGACCGTTCGTCCCAGTGGTCGTCGAGCAGCACGACCCAGGTGAGCCAGCGTGTGAACAGCACCAGCTTGTCGTCGCTGGAGTCGGTGAACACCCTCCCGGCCATGCGGTGGCCGCACAAGGCGTGCAGCCGCCGGACCTCCGCGGGCGTGTCGGTCAGCCCGGACTCCTCGGCCCAGCGCAGCACCTCCCGGCCGGCCGCCTCGGTGCGCGGATGCATACGGCACCGGCCGGCCAGGGCGGGGACGCGCTGAAGCAGGGATGCCAGATGAGGCCGGGCATCGACCGGGGTCGTCGTCATGCGGCGGGGAGCCTGCCGAAGAAGAGGTTGCCGACCGCGCCGGGATCGGCGGAGGTGTAGTAGTCGCGCACGGCGTGCAGCAGCTCGCCGCGGTCGAGCGCGCCGTCGGCGTCGTGGTCGAGCGCCGCGAAGGCGTGCTCGGTGTCCTGCTCGGAACGGCCGAACGCCTCGTGCACCAACTGCAGCTCCTGCGGCTGGATGAGGCCGTCGTCGTCGGTGTCGGCCAGCGCGAGCACCGCCTCGATCGCCGGGCGGAAGATCGGCTCGAAGCGGTCGCCGTCGATGAACGACGCGATCACCGAAGTGCGGTACTCGTCGGGGGTGATGCTGCCGTCGCGGTCGAGGTCGACGGCGGCGGCGAGGGTGTCCCACAGGTCGTCGAAGGAGTCGGCCACCCGGCGGCCCTGGGCCCCGGCGGGTGAGGCGCCGAAGCCCACGAGCAGCCGGGCGCCCAGGCCCTGCAGGTCGTCACGGGTGATGACGCCGTTGCCGTCGACGTCGATGTGGCCGAACGACCGGTCTATCTTGAGCACCTGCAGATCAGTGGCCATACGCCGTCCCTTCGCCGGTGGTGCGATTTCCGGACCTCACCTTACGCATTCGGCGAAGCACGCTAGGTACCCGTCCGGTGACAAGATCGTTACCCGGCGACGGCAGCGCTCCGACCGCCGCGCTACTGGCAGGAGCGCGGCGGTCGCGGGTCAGGCCAGGAACAGCGTGGCGATCGCCGGGCCGAACGCGGCGCCGAGCAGATAGGCCAGATTGAACAGGCCCATCGCGGCCGGCCGTGACGGCTCCGGCACGGCGGCCCCGGCACGCGTGGCCAGCGCCCCCTGGCCGGAGGCCGCCGCGATCGAGGTGAGGGCCTGGGCGCCGAGCAGCGCGAAGGGCGCCGTCGACAGCCCGGCCAGGACGATCCCCGCCCCGGCCGTCACGGGAAAGAGCAGGGCGACGAACCTGAACGGCGTCCTCGCCGTGACCGCGATCACGACGTACGACGAGATCCCGCCGAACAGCAGCGGCCAGGTGATGGCCAGGCCGACCTGCTGGCCGCTCCAACCGGCCCGCTCGGTCAGCAGCGGCGGCAGGGCGTACATCGTGCCGAAGTTGACCACCGCCAGCAGGAACGCCGTCCCCGCCGCCACCAGGAACACCGGAGAGCGCACCACCGCCGCCGGTACGAACCCGTCCGGCCGCCGCCGCAGCCACCCGGCGCACGCCACCCCGGCGGCCACCGCGACGGGGACGGCCACCTGCCAGGCATGCGGCACGAACACCAGCGCCGTGACCAGCGCGGTCAGCAGCGCCGCGCCGGGCGCGTCGAACCGGGCGGCGGACAGCGCCGTGACCGGCCGGCGGCGCAGCACGGGAGCCACGGCGAGCAGGCTGAGCACGGGCAGCGCCAGCGCGGCGGGCCAGCCCAGCAGGTCCGCGACCACGTCGCCCGCCAGCGGCGCGGCCGAGCCGACCGTCGCCAGCGACGCCGCGACCAGCCCCATCGCGCGAGCCGAGCGCGCGAGACTCATCGCGATGGTGGTGAACCCGGCCGTGCCGAGCCCCTGGAGGGCGCTGCCGGTGACGAGGACCGGCAGCACCGGCGCGGCCAGGACCAGGACCCCGCCCAGCAGCACCAGCGCGGCGCAGACGACCAGCGCCGTACGGGTGCCGCGGCGGCTCTGCAGGCCCGCCATGAGCGGGGTGCCGACCGCGATGGCCCAGCCGAACGCGGTGACGATCCACGTCACCGTGGCGGGCGTGAGGACGAGGTCGCGGGCGACGTCCTGGAGGATCAGGGCGGGCCCGGCGATGCCGAACGACAACGGCCCGGCCAGCACCGCCAGCCACCCGGCGGGAACCCCGGACCCCGCCCCGCCCGCCGGACCACCGCCCGGCCCGTCCAGGGTGTCGCCGTCCGGCCTGCCCGCCGGACCGCCGCCGGGAGCGCCCGCGCCGCCGCCCGGCTCGCCCGCCGGGCTCGTGCGGTCCTCCAGCCGGGGCGCCGGGTCGCCGGTCATCGGGGAGTCCCTTCCGCCAGGGCCGGGTAGTCGGTGTAGCCGCGGTGGTCGCCGCCGTAGAAGGTGGCGGGGTCGGCCTCGGCGTACGGGCCGCCTGCCGCGATCCGCGCGGGCAGGTCGGGGTTGGCCAGCCACAGCCGCCCGAAGGCGATCGCGTCCGCGAGCCCGGAGCGCACCGCCTCGGCGCCCTCCTCGGCCCGCGCGGGGGAGTCGTCGCTCCGGGGATGCGGGTTGAGGATCAGCGTGCCCGGCCACTCGGCGCGCAGCCGCTTGGTGACGGCGCGCGTGTCGTTCTCGGAGACGTGCAGGTACGCCAGGCCCAGCGGCGCGAGCGCGCGGGCCAGCTCGGCGTAGAGGGTCTCGGGGTCGCTCTCGTCCATGCCGTTGTAGGTGATCCCCGGCGAGATCCGGATCCCGGTACGCGCGCCCCCGATCGCATCCGCGACCGCCCGGGCCACCTCCACGGCGAACCTGACGCGTCCCGCCACCGAACCGCCGTAGGCGTCGGCGCGCCGGTTGGTGTGGTCCGACAGGAACTGGTGGATCAGGTACCCGCTGGCGCCGTGCAGCTCGACCCCGTCGAACCCGGCGCTCAGGGCGTACCGGGCGGCGGTGGCGAAGTCCTCGACGGCGCGGTCGATGTCCGGCATGGTCATCTCGCGCGGCGTGGGGTGCTCCAGCAGCCCTTCCGGGGTGTACAGCCGCTCGCCCGAGGGGATCGGCGACGGCGCCACCGGCAGTTCGCCGCCGGGGTAGAGCACGGGGTGGCCGATCCGCCCTGAGTGCATGAGCTGGACGAAGACGCGCCCGCCGCCCCGGTGCACCTCGCCGGTGACGCGCCGCCAGGCCGCCGCCTGTTCCGGCGCGTGCAGGCCGGGGGTGTCGATGTAGCCCTGCCCGATCACGCACGGCTGCGTGCCCTCGGTGATGATCAGGCCCGCGCCGGCGCGCTGGCCGTAGTACTCGGCGGTCAGCTCGTGGACCAGGCCGCCGCGGGCACGGCTGCGGGTCATCGGCGCCATGACGAGGCGGTTGGGCAGGGTCAGGTCCCCCACGGTCACCGGCTGGAGGAGTTCGTTCACGTCTGTCTCCCATGTGCGTACGGGTGTTCGTGCCGGTCCGACGCTATGGACGGGGAATTACTCGCCGAATCGGTACAGTTTCCGTATCTGGCTACGGAAGGTGTGCCGTACGTACGTACCTAAGGACAGGGGAGGGCCGGTGCTCTACGGCAGGGCGGGCGAGCAGGCGGCGATCAGGGACCTGGTCGATGCGACGCGCGCCGGCCGGAGCGGTGGCCTCGTCGTGCGCGGCGAGCCGGGGATCGGCAAGTCGACGCTGCTGACCTGGGCCGCCGAGTACGCCCGCGGCGCGGGGCTGACGACGCTCCGCGTCACCGGCGTCGAGGCGGAGGCCGACCTGGCGTTCGCGGGCCTGGTCCAGTTGGTCTGGCCGGTGCGCGACCGGCTCGACGCGCTGCCGGATCCGCAGGCGCGGACGCTGCGCGCGCTGCTCGGTGCCGGGGACCCGGCGGGAGGCGACCGGTTCCTGTCGGGGCTGGCGGTGCTGACGCTGCTGGCGGAGGTGGCCGATGACGGCCCGGTGCTGTGCCTGGTGGACGACGCGCAGTGGCTGGACCGGGCGAGCGCCGACGCGCTGCTGTTCGCCGCGCGCCGGCTGGCCGCGGAAGGGGTGGCGATGGTGTTCGCGACCCGGGAGGAGGGCCTGCCCGCGACGGGGCTGCCGGAGCTGCGGCCCGCGCGGCTGCCGTCCGAGGACGCCGCGCGGCTGCTGGAGGATCGGGGGCTCACGCCCCCCTCGCGTGAGCAGGTGATCGAGGAGTCGGCGGGCAACCCGCTGGCGCTGATCGAGTTCGCCGCGGCACAGCGCCGCCACCACACCGTCGCGGGGCCCCTGCCGGTGACCGACCGGGTGCTCGCGTCCTTCCGGGCGCGGATCGGGCGGCTGCCGGAGCAGACCCGCCTGATGATGCTGACGGCCGCCGCCGAGGCGCGCGGCCACCTGCCGACGCTGCTGGGGGCCGCCGAGGCGCTGGGCGTGGGCTTGGAGCACCTGGCGGAGGCCGAGAAGGCCGGGCTCGTCGAGGTCAGCGCGAACGTGGTCGCCTTCAGCCATCCGCTCATCAGCACCGCCGCCTACCACGGCGCGCCGCTCGCGCGGCGGGTCGCCGTGCACCAGGCGCTCGCGGACGCGGCGACCGACGCGGACTGCCGGGCCCGTCACCTCGCCGCCGCCAGCACCTCCGCCGACGAAGGGGTCGCCGCGGAGGTCGTCCGCGCCGCCGAGCGCGCCCGCGCCCGCACCGCGCACGCGACCGCGGCGGGCCTGTACGAGCAGGCCGCGAACCTCTCTCCCGGCCTGCGCGACCGCGCCTCCCGGCTGGGCGAGGCGGCCGCGCTCGCGCTGTCGGCCGGGCACGCCGCGCAGGCGGCGCACCTGGCAGCCCAGGCCGAGGGCCTGGTGGACGATCCCGCGTCGCTGGTCAGGCTGGCGCCCGTGCGGGCGGCCGTGGAGTTCGAGCTGGGCGAGCGCCGCCGCGCCGCCCGGGTGCTGGTCGAACGCTCCGCGCACGCCGACGCCGACGCCGACTCGGCCGTCACCATGCTGCGCACCGGCGCCGGATACGCCTGGTTCAGCGGCGACAGGGACGCCCTCAGGGACGCCGCGGGACGGCTCCACGCGTTGAACCGGCCCGACCCGATGGTGCTGGGGATGGCGCGGCTGATGGAGGAGGACTACGCGCGCGGGCTGCCGCTGCTGGCGGAGTTCATGGCGAACGCGTCCCGCTCCCTGTCGTTCGACGGGGCGACGGCGCCGCCCGCCGACACCACCATGACCTGGGCCACCTTCTGCGCCATGATCCTCGGCGACGACGCCTCCGCCCGCGACCTGGCCGAGGCCCAGGCCGCGCACTGCCGCCGTCACGGGCTCGTGGGCGCGCTGCCGCAGGTGCTCCAGGACCTGGCCGGCGCGCAGGTGCAGGCAGGACGGCACCGCGACGCCGAGGACTCCGTGGCCGAGGCCATCAGGATCGTCCACGCCGCGGGCCTGCGGCAGCGCGTACCGCGGCTGAACTCGGTCCTGGCCAGGGTCGCCGCCATCGAAGGGGACGAGGAGCGCTGCGTACGCCTCGCGGGCGGTGAGCCCGACACCGGCGGCATCAGCGGCCTCGTCGCCCTCAGCCTGCTCGACCTCGGGCTGGGCCGGTACGAGGCGGCGCTGGAGCGGCTGGAGACGGCCACGCGGGGGCCGCTGCGGCACGCCTCCGCCCTGGTGGCCGCGGGCGCCGACCAGGCCGAGGCCGCCGTACGGCTGGGCGCGCAGGACCGGGCCGAGGAGCCGCTGCGCCGGTTGGAGGCGTGGGCGCGGGCCGGCCGGCAGCCGTGGGCGCACGCGCTCACCGCTCGCGTCCAGGCCCTGCTGACCGACGACGAGGACGACTACCTGCGCGCCCTCGGCTTCCACGAGAACGCGGGCAGGCCGTTCGAACAGGCGCGCACCCAGTTGCTCTACGGCGAGTGGCTGCGCCGCGCCCGCCGACGTGGCGACGCGCGGGCGTCCCTGCGCGACGCGCTGAAGACGTTCGAACGGCTCGGCGCGGCCCCCTGGCTGGAGCGGGCGCGTACCGAGCTGAAGGCGACCGGGGAGACTCTCGTCCCGGCCGAGCCGACCGCCGCCAACCCGCTGGACCGGCTCACCTCCCAGGAGCACCAGGTGGTCCGGCTGGCCGCGGACGGCGGCACCAGCAGGGAGATCGCCGCCCAGCTCTTCCTCAGCCCGCGCACCGTCGAGCACCACCTCTACCGCGCCTTCCGCAAGCTCGGCATCCGCTCCCGCCGCGAACTGTCGCGCCTCGACCTGGCCTGACCGTCCGCACCGCGGTCAACAGTCCCGGGGTTCAGGCGGCCGGGGCCAGGAGGTCGGTCAGCTCGGTCAGGGACGTGATGCGGGGGAAGCCCGCGGGCGCGGGTTCGGCGCCGAGGCGGTCGAGCCAGACCGAGCGCATCCCGGTCACCGCCGGGCCCGTCACGTCGTTGTCCACGTCGTCGCCCACCAGCACGACCTCGTACGGCTCCAGCCCCAGCGCCGCGGCGGCCCCCGTGTAGGCCGCGGGCGCGGGCTTGGCGTGGCCTTCCAGGACCTCGCGCGTCAGCACCGGCCCGACCAGGCCCTCCAGCCCGATCGCGCGGACCTTGTCCTCCTGCATCTGCTGCACGCCGTTGGTGAGCACCCCGAGCGCGTACCCGCCCAGCTCCGCCACCGTCTTCGCCACGTCGGGGTAGGCCGTCCAGTGCCGCCGGTAGTGACCGACGAAGTCGGCGAAGGCCGCGTCGAGGTCGGCCGGCACGGCGATGTCCAGTTCCGTGCACAGGGCGGCCAGGCGCAGGTGCCGCTGCTCCTGCACCGAACAGCGGCCCTCCTGCCACATCGCCAGGTACGGCTCCTCCAGAGCGGTCCACAGCGCGGGCACCTCCGGCAGGCGCGGATGTCCTGGCGCCCGCGCCTCCAGCCAGGCCACGATCCCGGCGTCGGCCGCGCCGCGATGGTCGAGCAGCGTGCCGTCGAGGTCGAACAGGACGCCCTTGACGGGGGAGCGGCGGCCGGTCACCGGGCGGCTCCCGCGGCTATCCGGGTCGCCGTCTCGCGGGGCGGGTAGCCGAGGGTGAGGCCGCGCACCGACAGCGCGGCCTGCGCGAAGAGGGCCTCGGCGTGCTCGCTCAGCACGTACGACAGCGCGGGCGAGCAGGACCGGTGCGCCTCCAGCGCCTGCGCCTCCCGCTCGGCCGGCTCGCGCGGCAGCGCCTCACGGTAGTCGGAGATCAGCGCGTCGAGGTCGAAGAGCTGCGCGTACCGCTCCGACGTGCCCGCCACCACCCGCACCAGGTCGTCCTCCGTCTGCTGCGCGCGGTAGACGAGGTTCGTGCCGCCGCTCTTGGCGAACCAGTGCATCGCCTCGTCGACCGGCAGGGTGAAGGCCCCGTACGGCTTGCGCCCGTACAGCAGGGCCTCGGCGATCCACCGGTCGCACCACCACCCGTCGAGGTACGGCGTCGGCGCCCGGCGGTCGACGGTCAGGCCCTGTGCCAGCACCGGGTTCCAGGCCGACACCATGGGGCTGCTGAACCGCGGCATGAGCGGGCCGCGCCAGTGGCTGAGCGCGTGGCCGTACCAGACGGTCACGACCTCGACCCGGCGGCGGGGGAGGGGACGCTCGTAGGTGCCGTTCATGACCTGGCCGTCGTCGGGGTGGCGCCACGGGCCGGGATCGAGGGCTGTTCCCGGAGGGATCGGCGGGGTCCGGTAGTCGGGATGGAGGCTCCACGTGTCCGGCACGGTCCCTGCCTTTCCGATCCGCGTATGCGCAGCGTGTCAGGCCACTAGAGTGGCCATCGTGCATCAGCCGTCACTCCGTTGCAATAGACCGGTTGCAAACGCTGATTATTGTCATCGGCGGCTGTGACAGACGTATGCAGTTGAGCGTCGTGGCGGCCCGGCTGTCCGCGCTGCGGGCCGGGAGCCGTCTGTCGATGAAGTCCGCGGCCCAGGCCGCCGGGCTCAACACCTCCACCATCTTCCGCATCGAGCACGGTCTCGTGGCGCCGCGCGAGGCGACCGTGCGCATCCTCCTGGAGCTGTACGGGGAGGGCGAGCACGCGCCGCGCCTGCTGTCGTTGCTGCGCGAGGAGCGGGTGCCCGGCTGGTACGACGCGCCCGGCGTGCCGCTGGGCCACTCGGCGTTCCTGGAGCTGGAGGACCGGGCCCAGATCGTCTACACCTACTGCCCGCGGCAGGTGCCGCCGCTGCTCCAGACGCCCGCGTACGCGCTGGCCGTCGCGCTGGCCACGCTGCCCGTCGGCGTCCCGTACGAGGAGCGGGCCACGTACGAGGGGGCCGCGAGCGCCGCGGGGCTGGTCGCGGCCCGGCAGCGGGTCCTCGACCGGCACGGGGGGCCGCGCCTGTGGGCGGTCCTCGACCGGACGGCGCTGCTCGACCCGCCGCTGTGCCGGGCCGAGGACCGGCGCGACCAGATCGACGCGCTCGTCATGGCCGCCAAACAGGAGCACGTCGCCGTGCAGATCGCCCGGCCCGCCGCCGAGTGCGGCTATCTCTACCAGGGGCCGCCGTTCACGCTGCTGCGCTTCGGCGAGCGTGACCGCGCCGACGTGCTGGTGCTGCACCTGCTGCACGCCCCGGTCGTCATCGAGGACCGGCGGCGGGTGGAGGAGCACCAGCAGGCGTTCGCGCGGCTGTCGCTGTCGGCGCTGCCCGTGGACGCCACACCCGACGTGCTGGACGGGGTTCGCGTCGATCCGTGATCCGTGGGGGCGCGGCTCAGTGGTGCCGGCGGAACTCGCCGGCGCGGCGTACGTGCTCGATCATGATGCGTTCCGCGCTCTCCCCGTCGCCGGACTCCAGCGCCGCCAGGATGCTCTCGTGCGCGTCCAACTGGGCCTTGACCTGCGTCTCGTCCAGCCACAGCGACGCCTCGGCGGGCACGGGGAAGCTGTTGCGCACCGACCTGGCGTGCGCGCCCAGGAAGGCGGGCCCGCCGATGTCGACGATGCGCAGGTGGAACCGCCTGCTCTGGTCGCCCAGCCGTTCCGTCCTGCCCTGTGAGGCGTCCGCCGCCATCGCGGCGTGCAGTTCGCGCAGCCCGGCCAGCTCCTCCGCGGTGATCCGCTCCGCCGCCAGGCGCGCTCCCAGCCCTTCGACGACCGAGCGCAGCCCGTAGTACTCGGCCAGCGCCTCGTCCCCGAGATCCACCACGGTGGCGCCGTGGTGCGCCTCGTAGCTGATCAGCCGGTCCTTCTCCAGCCTGCGCAGCGCCTCGCGCACCGGGGTGACCGAGACGCCGAGGCGCTTGGCCACCTCTCCGGCCCGCAACGCCGTCCCGCCGGGGATCCGCGCCGTACGGATCTCCTCGAGGAGGACGTTGTAGACGTAGTCGGCCTTGCTCAGGGGCGGCCGCGGGTCGCTGGATGACATATCACCAAGTCTCGCAAAAATTGGTACATCTGTTGACCTATGACATATTTCTTATAAGTTATATCTTCATGACGAGCCTCGACGACCTGCGAGTCATCGACGCGGCGACGCTGTTCGCCGGTCCCTCCGCCGCCATGATGCTGGGCGACTTCGGCGCCGACGTGATCAAGATCGAGCACCCGCGGCGGGGCGACCCCTCGCGCGGGCACGGCGCCTCCGTGGACGGGGTGGGCCTGTGGTGGAAGACGCTGTCGCGCAACAAGCGCACGGCGGCCGTGGACCTGTCGCGGGCCGAGGGGCAGGAGATCCTGCGCCGCCTGGCCGAGCGGTCCGACGTGCTGATCGAGAACTTCCGCCCCGGCACCCTCGAACGCTGGAACCTCGCCCCGGACGACCTCCTGGAGCTCAACCCCCGGCTGATCGTGGCGCGGATGACCGGGTTCGGGCAGTTCGGGCCGATGTCCGGGCAGCCCGGGTTCGGGACGCTGGCCGAGGCCATGAGCGGCTTCGCGGCCATGACCGGCCAGCCCGACGGGCCGCCCACGCTGCCCCCGCTGGCCCTGGCCGACGGCATCGCGGGCCTGGCCATGTCGTACGCCGTCATGGTCGCCCTGCACGCCCGCGAGCGGACCGGGCGTGGACAGGTCATCGACCTGGCCATCATCGAGCCGATCCTCGGGCTGCTCGGGCCGCAGATGAGCGCGTACAAGGCGCTGGGGGTCGTGCCCCGGCGCACCGGCAACCGCTCCAGCAGCAACGCGCCGCGCAACACCTACCGCACGCGCGACGGACGCTGGCTCGCGATCTCCACCAGCGCCCAGGCCATCGCCGAGCGCGTCGTCACCCTCGTGGGCCGTCCCGACCTGGTCGAGCAGCCCTGGTTCGGCAGCGGGCACGGCCGCGTGCAGCACGTGGACGAGCTGGACGAGGCCGTCGCCTCCTGGATCGCCGAGCGCGACGCCGCGGAGGTCATCGCCCGGTTCGAGGAGGCGCAGGCCGCGGTCGCGCCCATCTACGACGTCACCGACCTGGCCGAGGACCCGCAGTACGCGGCGCTGGGCACGTTCGTGGAGGTGCCGGACGAGGAGCTGGGCTCGCTCACCATGCAGAACGTGCTGTTCCGCCTCTCGGACACGCCCGGCGAAATCCGCTGGCCCGGCCGCCCGCTCGGGCGGGACACCGACGAGGTGCTCGGCGAGCTGGACTACCCCGCCGACCGCATCGCCGCGCTGCGCGAGGACGGGGTGATCGCGTGAACGCCCCCGTCACCTGGCTGTACGTGCCCGGGGACCGTCCTGAGCGCTTCGGCAAGGCCGTGGCCTCCGGCGCCGACGTCGTCATCATCGACCTGGAGGACGCGGTCGCCCCCGCCGCGAAGGACGCGGCCAGGCGGAACGCCGTCGCCTACCTGAGCGGCCCCCGAGAGCCCGGGGTCCAGGTGCACGTACGGGTCAACGACCCGGCCACCGCCCGCGGGCGCGCCGACCTGGCCGCGGTCGCGCAGGTCGCCGACGCCGTACGGCTGCCGAAGGTCGAGTCGGCCGCCGTGCTCGACGGGCTCGACGGGGTGCCCGCGTACGCGCTGCTGGAATCGGCGGCCGGCGTCGTCGCGGCCGGGCGCATCGCCGCCCACCCGAACGTGGCGGGCGTGGCGCTCGGCGAGCAGGACCTCGCCGCCGAGCTGGGCATCACCGGCGAGCAGGCGATGAACCACCTCCGGCTCCAGGTCGTGCTGGCCGCCGCCGCGGCCGCGCTGCCGCCCGTGCCCATGTCGGTCTACCCCGACGTCAAGGACGAGGCCGGGCTGCTGGCCTCCTGCCGGGCGGGGCGGGCGCTCGGCCTGTTCGGCCGTACCGCGATCCATCCGCGCCAGATCCCCGTGATCAGGCGGGCCTTCCGGCCGACCGAGGAGGAGGCCGCACGCGCCGCCGAGATCGTGGCGGCGGCGCAGGAGGCCGAACGGACGGGCGTCGGCGCGGTGGCACTGCCCGACGGCCGCTTCGTGGACGCCCCCGTCGTCGCCAGAGCCCGCCGCACCCTGGCCCTCGCCCACCACCTCACCGACCCACCCAGCTCCAGCGGCCCGGACTCATCCGCGTGAGCGCCAGGTACGGGCGCCGGTCCCGCGGTCGGGAAATGCTGAAGAGCAACGCGAAACCCTTTGATCCAGGATCACCATCCCGCTTTCCTCAGCGAACGACCGACAAGAGACTTCGATGAGTGCGAAACATGTAGTCAGGTCGCCACGTGATCTCACCTCTGGTTACGTGAATGATCTCGGATCGCCGCCTCGATCCTGAGGCCGACTCCGACCAGGGAAACTCCGATGAAGATGGCAACCCATAAAGGGGAAGCGCCCCTGGCACCGCCGATATTGACCTGGATCAGCGCGAGGGCGACGCCGGCAACGATAGCGGCACTCCCGATGTGCCCAATTGTGGCAGGACGCGGCACGTCGGCTTTCTGTTCGTCGATTTCAGACATGGCGAACAGCATTTCACGCGGCCACCAGATGGGCGGCCGGGGACGGCTGGGGCGGGGTTTGTCAGGGCGAGGGGGTCCAGCGGGCCGTCAGTTCGGCGTCCTGTGGGGGTGGGCCCGGCAGGTTGCCGTGGGCGGGGGGCACGCGCAGCGCGTCCATCGTCAGCGTCAGGTAGCGGTGGCGCAGTTGCGCCGTACGCTCCTCGTCGCCCAGCCTGATCGAGGCCATCAGCTCGAACAGCAGGGCGACGTCGGCCACCGTCACGTCAGGACGCAGCACCCCCGCTGCCACCGCCCGGTGGTGCGCCGCGACGGCCAGCTCCGAGGCCCTGGTCGAGTCGCGGAACAGTTCCTCGGTGGGGGTGAAGGAGCCCGCCAGCTTGATCGTCAGCGAGTGCACGTCGGCGTCGACGATGCCGCGCAGGTAGCCCGCGAACGCCTCCCACGGGTCGCCGTCGTCGGCCAGCGCCCGCTCGGCGACCTCGATGTAGAGCTTGAGCCCGTCGCCGCACAGCTTCTGCAGCAGGGCCTCCTTGCTGGGGTAGCGGCGGTAGAGCGCGCTGATCCCGACGCCCGCCCGCTCGGCCACGGCCGCGACGGGGGCGCCGGGATCGCCGGTGAACACCGCCCGCGCCGCCCGCAGGATCAACTCGTCGTTACGCGCGGCCTGCGCCTTGCGGCCGTTCATGGGTGCGCTGCTCATATGACCCAGTGTAAGGGAACGTAGGATTCCGTTCTACAAGCTCGCGTCGTCAGGGCCGGATGACCATGCCCGGCTCAGCCCCGCCCGAACCGCGTCACCTTGGAGACCAGCGTCCAAAACTGCTCGATCCCCTGCCCGAGCCGGTGGTACAGCCGCGGCGGGATGTGCGCGAGCAGCGCCGAATGCCGCTGGTTGAGCACCGATTCGAACTGCCGTGGCGGCAGGTCGATGTAGCGCGGGAGGTTCTCGTACCACTGGGCGCTGCGGCGGGCCGCCTTCTGCGAGACCCGGATCGCGGACCTGCGCGCACGCTCGTAGCGGGCCAGCGCCGTCTCCAGCGGTACGTCCCCGTGCAGAGCCGTCACCAGGAACGCGGCGTCGCCCAGCGCCAGGGCGGTGCCCGCGCCGATGGAGTAGTGCGTCGTGTGGGCGGCGTCCCCGACCAGGACGACGTTGTCCCGGTACCACGTCCTGTTGGTGATCGTCCGGAAGTTCAGCCAGTGGGCGCTGCCGTCGGACTGGGTGCGGCCGATCAGCTCGTGCCCGTCCAGCACGTCGGCGAAGAGCTTCTCCAGCAGGGCCAGGGCGTCGGCCTCGCTCGACTCGTCCAGCCCCAGCCCGCGCCAGGTCTCGGGCGCGCACTCGACGATGAACGTGCTGTGGCTCTGGCTGTACGGGTAGCCGTAGCACCACGTCCAGCCGTGCGAGGTCTCGGTGAAGGCGAAGGTGAAGGAGTCGAGCACCTTGGTGGTGCCCAGCCACATGTACGGGTTGCGGCCGACCGCGATCTCGGTGCCGAAGTGCTCGGCGTGCCGGTCGCGCAGCACGCTGTTGACGCCGTCGCCGGCCACGATGAGGTCGAACTCGGTCAGCTCGTGCTCGCTGGTGATCTCCCGGTCGTACTCGATGTTCACGCCGAGGGAGCAGGCCCGTTCGGTGAGGGCGGCGAGCATCCTCCTGCGGCCGACGCCGAAGCCCTCGTCGCCGTTCTCGATCGCCACCGTGGCGCGGTCCTGGACGTGCACGGTCCAGGTGTCCCAGCGCAGCGACGCCTCGCTGATGGCACGGGCGGAGTCGGGGTCGACGTCGTGCAGGTAGCCGAGCAGCTCCTCCCAGTAGGTCACGCCCCAGCCGTAGGTGGAACCGGCCGGGTTGCGCTCGTAGACGGTGATGTCGTGGGAGGGGTCGACCCGTTTCATCAGGATCGAGAAGTACAGGCTGGCGGGTCCGCCGCCGACGCAGGCGACCTTCACAAGAGCTCCTCACCACACGAAATGTCATCAATCCACTACAGAGAGTAGCAGGTGGTGATGAGGCGCCGATGCCGCCCCCCTGCGAGTCCAGGGCTGCGGTGCTGACCATGATCCGCACACCGGTGACCGGGCGCTGGACAGATATAACAGTTGGGGAACGGACGGTGACGCCACGGTGATGCATGCATCAATCTGAAGACTGTGGCAGGGACTTTCGTCATGCGCCCGCCCGCGTCGCGACAGCGATCTTACGCGGCCTGGGCCGCCACTGAATTGCATCCCTGGCCCGCTTTGTCGGCAAAAGAGAGCGACACGGGCACGTCCTTCTCCGTCGGCGGTGTCGAGATCCTCCGGCTGAGCGGCGTCGACCGGGCGATGCTGCGCCTGACCGGACCGGTCATCGACCGACTCGAACCACACCTACGGCCCTATGCGCAGGTCAGCGTCTGCCCCGACCGGGTCTGGCTCCTCCTGCGCCTCGACAGCGAATCGGACCTCCAATTACTTTTCGCCCTGACCAGCGTCGCCATCAAGGTCCACCTCCAGCGATGACGGCCTGAGCGTGGCGGTTCGTCCGCCCGGCCGGATCATCGGCCGCTGCGGAAGGCGCTCGGGCTGACCCCCTTGACCCGCTTGAACGCCGCGCTGAAGCCGAACCCGTCCGAATACCCGACCCGGCGGGCCACCGACGCGACGGTGGCGTCGCGCTCGGACAGCAGGTCGGCGGCGAGCGCCATGCGCCACCCCGTCAGGTACGCCAGCGGCGGCTCACCCACCAGCTCCGTGAACCGCTTGGCCAGCGTGGTACGGGAGGCCCCCGCCAGGGTGGCCAGCGAGGCGAGCGTCCAGGGGTCGGCCGGGGCGTCGTGGATGGCGCGCAGGGCCGGGCCCACCACGTCGTCGGCCAGCGCACGGTACCAGCGCGGCGCCTGCGCCTCCGGCCGGTCGAACCAGTCGCGCAGCGTGCAGACCAGCATCCAGTCGAGCAGCCGGTCGAGCACGATCTGGTAGCCGGGCCGACGCCGCAGGAGCTGGATCTCCAGGTAGTCGCGCATCGAGGAGCAGTCGTGGTCGTCGGCCACCACGATCACCGGCGGCAGCACCTGGACCAGGCGGCGCGTCACCTCGCCGCCCAGCTCGTACGTGCCGGTCAGCAGGACGGTGTGCGCGCTCATGTCCCCGTCGGCGCCCTCGGGCCGGACGTCCATCGCCGACCGGGGCGAGTCGGTGTCGGCGAACACGAACGGCTCGGGCCCGCGCACGATCGCGGTCTCGCCGACCTTCACGGGGCGGGCGACGTCCCCTTGGACGATCCAGCCGTCGCCCCGCATGGGGATGCACAGGGTCAGGGGCGCACCGGAGGCGAACCTGAGTGCCCACGGCGGCGACAGCGACGAGACGCCGAGCACCGACCCTTCGCCGCGAACACCTCTCAGCAGGTCGTCATAGGGATCCACGCCGCCACGATATCCGGACGATCGGACAGGTCCGTCGATGTCCGGACGTCCGGCCGGGTCCGGCGACGCCTGGACGATCGGTTCCGCACGATCAGACGGGCGCGGCGACGTCCGGACGATCGGACAGGTCCCGCGTACGCTCGCCCATGGCCGCCCGCCCGCCGGGCCGGTTGGCTGGACGGCATGAACGAGATCCTTGTCTTGGGAGCGAGCGGCAAGACCGGCCGCCGCGTGGTGCGCCTGCTGGAGGCCCAGGGCGCGCCGGTACGTCCCGCCTCCCGTTCCAGCCGCGTCCGGTTCGACTGGACGGAGCCCGGCACGTGGGCCGACGCGGCTCACGGCGTACGGGCGGTCTACCTCGTCGCGCCCGACGACCCGGCCCCCATCCAGGAGTTCGTCGCGAAGGCCGGCGGCGTGCAGCGGTTCGTGGTGTTGTCGGGCCGGGGCATCGACCAGGCGGGCCCCGGTTTCGGCGAGGGCATGATCGCCGCCGAGCGGGCCGCGCGCGAATCGGGAGCGGAGTGGACGATCCTGCGGGCCAACAACTTCAACCAGAACTTCGACGAGGACCTGTGGCACGCACCGCTGCGCGCCGGACGGCTGGCCCTGCCGATCGGGGCGACGCCCGAGCCGTTCGTGGACCTCGAGGACGTGGCCGAGGTCGCCGTCGCCGCGCTGACGGGTGACGGGCACGCGGGCCGGGTGTACGACCTGTCGGGACCCCGCGGGCTGACCTTCGGCGAGGCCGTCGAGATCATCGCGCGCGCCGCCGACCGCCCCATCGTCTACGAGGAGCTGACTCCGGAGCGCTACCGGGAGGAACTGCTCGCCGAGGGCTACCCCGAGGTCGTCGCCGACTCGCTGAACGCCCTCTTCGCTCTGCACCGTGAGGGGCACCTGGCCGAGCCCGCCGACGGGGTGCGGCAGGTGCTGGGCCGGGACCCGATCGATTTCGGGGACTACGCGACCCGGGTGGCGGCCACCGGCGCCTGGTCGTAGCCCGCGCACTCAGACCCCGCTGCTGGTCAGCCGTTCGTCGGCGCGGCGCTGCTCGGTGTCGCGCCCGGAGGGCGTCGTGCCGGGCGATCACCCGCCGCAGCGCCGCGGCGACGTCCGCCTCCGTGACCGCGCCGGTGATCCGGTGGCGCACGCCCAGGGTGTCGAGCGGCGTGCCCGGCCGGAACTGCTCGGCCAGCCAGGCGTCCCGCTGGAACGCGGTGAGCGGGAGCCCGCGCGCGGCGTCGCGGGCAGGCTCAGGATCGGTCCGCGCGTCGGCTTCGTCCGCCGTCGCGTCCGGTCGCGGCGCGGGGTCGGCGTCATCGAGCGACCGGGCGAGCGACCGGGCCAAGCCGGTCACGGTCGCGTACACGTCGGCGAGGGCCACCCGTACCCCGAACTCGCGCCGTCCGCCGTCGTGCGGGCGCGGCGATTCCACGGATGGCACGGGCATGCGGTCCTCGCGGGTCGGGGGGAAGACTCGGTCGGTGCGGCGGCCGATCAGGATCGGCCACGAAGATCTTTGTCAGGATGCTTCTGTCCGCGGGTTAACGTCGTGGTCACCAGGTGACCGGGAGTTCGTAGGCGCCGTAGATGACGGAGTCCGTCTTCAGCGGCAGGTCCTCGATCGGTACGGGGAGCCGCAGGGTGGGGACGCGGCGGAACAGCGTGTCGAAGACGATCTCCAGTTCCGTCCTGGCCAGGTTCTGGCCGAGGCACTGGTGCGGGCCGAAGCCGAAGGCGAGGTGGTGGCGGGCCCCGCGCCCGACGTCCAGGACGTCCGGGTTCTCGAACACCGAGGGGTCCCAGTTGGCCGACAGGCCGGAGACGATGACGCCCTCGCCGGCCCTGATGCGCACCCCGCCGATCCGCACGTCCTCGGTGGCCACCCGGGAGGTGACCCCGTCGGCGATGGCGAAGTAGCGCAGCAGCTCCTCCACGGCCATGGGCGTCCTGTCCGGGTCGGCCGTGACCAGGGCCAGTTGCTCCGGGTGGGTGAGCAGCGCGAGCACGCCGAGCGAGATCATGTTCGCGGTGGTCTCGTGCCCGGCGGTGAGCAGCAGGAAGGCCATGCTCACCAGGCTCGCGTGGTCGAGGTCGCCCTCCTGGCGTCGCCTGGCGATCTGCCGGCTGATCAGGTCGTCACCTGGTTCGGACTCCTTGCGGGTGACCAGGTCGCCGAGGTAGCCGCGGAGTTCGGTCAGGGCTCGCCCGCGCTCCTCCGGCGACGTGCTCCTGCGCACCACCACCGTCGTGCGGTGCTGGAAGAAGTCGTGGTCGGCGTACGGGACGCCGAGCAGTTCGCAGATCACCAGGGAGGGCACCGGCAGGGACACCGCCCGCACCAGGTCGGCCGGACGCCGGTCGGCGGCGAGCAGGTCGTCGACGGCCCGGTCGACGATCTCCTGGATCCGCGGGCGCAGCGCGGCCAGCCGCTTCACGGTGAACTCGCCGATCAGCGGACGCCGGGCCGCGGCGTGCTCCTCGCCGTCCATGCCGACCATCAACGGCGGCTGGCCGCGGAACTGCTCCACGGCCGCCGCGTCGGCCAGGAAGAACGGGAAACCGTCCCTGCGCCGGTCGGAGGAGAAGCGGCGGTCGGCGAGCACGGCACGGCCTTCCTCGTGCCCGGAGACCCACCACACCTCGGCTCCGCTGACCAGGCGGACCCTGCTGATCGACGCCTGCCTGCGCAGTCGCTCGTACTCGGCGGGCGGGGCGAACGGGCAGCCGCGTTCGACCGGCATCTCCACGTCGGCGCGTTCGGCGGCGACGATCTTCGTCATGAATGACCTCCCAGTGCTGGCTCCGGGCTCTTCGAGCGGGGTCCCGGCCCCGACCAGGGACAGCTTCCCCACGAAGGCCCGGCTAGGCTGCCCGCTCGGCATCAAGACACCGCGTGACCGCCCCTTGTGACACCCGGGGGCCATTTCCCCGCCAAGCCTTCCCGCCGCCACCGGCGAGGCCGTCCCCGTCCGCCCGGCGCACCGCCTCCTGCCCCGGGCGCCCGATCAGAGATAGCGCGGGAACAGGTCCGTCGTCGGCCAGGTCGTCACCTTGCCGATCTCGGCGTTGATGCGCGGGCTGAGCACGTCGAAGTCCGGCGACCCGCTCTCCTCGTTCCGGTTGAACAGGGCGGCGTAGGTGAAGCCGTTCTGGAGCCTGGCGGTGTAGGTGTAGGTCCCGGGCAGTCCGCCGCTGTGCCAGGTGTTGAGGTGTCCCGTCACCTGGCGGACCCACAGGCCGGCCCCGTACCACGAGCCGTTCTCCGTGACGCCGGTCTCCGGCTTGGCCAGCATCCTGCCGATGGAGGTCGCGTTCAGCACCGCGCCGGGAGCGTCCAGGATCTTCGCGAACCGCACCAGGTCCACCGCCGAGGCCAGCCAGCCGCCGCCGGGCCCGCGGTTCTCCATGCTGAAGCCGCCGTACGGAGCCGGGACCGTCGTACCGGAGGCGTCCGTGACCGTCCTGCTCGTCTGCGCCGACTCGTAGACGATCTCGCCGGGCGCGGCGTGCGCCTTGAGGGTACGCCCGAGCCGCAGCCTGCTGATGCCGGCGGGCGTCAGGATCTTCTGCTTCACGTACGACTCGTAGGCCAGGCCCGACGCCTTCTCCACGATCAGGCCGAGCAGCAGGTAGCCGTAGTTGCTGTAGGCGTACCTGCTGCCGGGGGCGAAGTCGAGTGGACGGTCGCCGGCGTACTGGATGATGTGCTCGCGCGTGATCGGCAGGGAGAGGTCGAGCGACCGGGAGATGGTGTGGTCCATGTACAGGTAGTCGCCCGCGAGGTCGCGGTCCCATCCGCCGGTGTGCTGCAGGAGCCGCCACACCGTCACGTTCGCCAGCCGGGGGTCGGCCGTGGTCGACAGCCCGAGCAGCGCGGCCACGGACGTTCCCAGGTTCAGCTTGCCGTCCTGCGCCAGCCTCATGATCGCCACGGCGGTGATGTGCTTGCTGA
The DNA here is from genome assembly GCF_055586305.1 of Nonomuraea sp. NPDC051298. Lineage (NCBI taxonomy): Bacteria > Bacillati > Actinomycetota > Actinomycetes > Streptosporangiales > Streptosporangiaceae > Nonomuraea > Nonomuraea sp. NPDC051298. The sequence goes on along the minus strand of NZ_JBVJIM010000012.1, from coordinate 104,282 downwards.
GGCTCGCGATGCGGAACAGTGAGGTGGGCGTGAACTTCGGCACGGAGGGGTCGTCACTGTAGCGGTAGGCCCTGGCCAGCACGAGCTTGCCGTTCTTGGTGATGGCGAGCTGCGCGCAGGAGATCCGGCGCTCCACGATGTAGGTTTTCAGCACGTTGTCGAAGCCGGCGAGCGCGGCCGGCGCCACTCCCGCGGTCTGGACCGTCGCGGCGAGCGCCGGCCGGGACGTTCCCAGCGTGAGGGCGGGCACCGTGGCGGCGCCCACTGTCAGGAAACGCCGTCTGCTCAGGTCGTTCGGCATCGGGCGATGCGGTTCGATCGTCGTCATGACCTGATGTCTAGTGGATCAGCGGCGTCGTTGAGCTGGTTTCAGTGGTTTTGCCCTTCTGGCCGCGGTGACCTGGGGTCGTGGCCGAGCGGGGGCGGGACCTGGCGGCGACGAGGAGTCCGAGTGCGGCGTAAACCGCGCCGAGCAGGCTGGCGGCCGGCCATCCCGCGATGCTGTAGGCCCAAGTGGTGGTGATCGCGCCGAGCGCGGAGCCGAGCGAGTAGAAGGTCATGTAGGCGCCGATGACGCTGCTGCTCCGATCGGGTCGGGCGGCGGTGAGCAGGTGCTGGCTGCTGACGTGTACGGCCTGCACGGCGAAGTCCAGGACGACGACACCGACGATCAACAGCCACAGCGATGCCCCCGCTTGGGCGATCAGCAGCCACGAGCCTGCGAGCAGGGCCAGCGCCCAGACGGTGACCGAGTGGGCCAGGCCCCGGTCGGCCCAGCGGCCGGCCCTGGCCGCGCCCAGCGCCCCGGTGAGACCGGCGAGTCCGAACAATCCGATCTCGGTGGTGCCGAAGTGCCACGGCGCGTCGCCGAGCGGCAGCGCCAGCCCGCTCCACAGCGTGCCGAAGGAGGCGAACAGGAAGAACGCGACCAGTCCCCGGCTGAGGAGCAGCCGGTCACCGGCGACCAGACGGCCCAGCGAGGACAGCGGATTCCCGTACCGGGCCCGGGGGCGGCGGAGGTCGGCGTCGAGAGTGAACCGGGCGGCGAGCGCCAGCATCGCGCAGAGCCCGGCGATGACGACGTAGACCAGACGCCAGCCGGCCAGCTCGCCCAGCGCGCCCGCGACCACCCGTACTCCGAGGATCCCGATGACCACGCCCGAGGTGACCGCTCCGATGTTGCGGCCACGCTCGCCGGCCGGTGAGACGGCGGCGACGTACGCCACCGTGATCTGGACAACCACGGCGAACAGCCCGGCCAGGGCCAGCCCCGCGATCGCGACGCCGCCGCCGGGCGCGGCGGCGGCCACCCCCGCGCCCACCGCCGTGAGCAGCAGGTGCACTGTGATGAGCCGGCGCCGGTCGAACAGGTCGCCGAGCGGGACCAGCAGCACCAGCCCGGCGAGATAGCCGATCTGCCCGGCGGCGACCAGCCACCCCAGCGCTCTTTCCCCCAGCCCGAGGTCCTCGCCCGCGGCCTCGAGGACCGGCTGGATGCCGTAGACGGTCGACACCGCCACCGCGCACACCAGCGCGAGCACGACCCGCTGCCTCCCCTTCAGTCCTGACGACATACACCCTCCAATAGGTTTCAAAATGCAACTTATCGGAGGTTAGGGCATAATGGTTTCAGATTGCAACTCATCATGGAGGGGGCCAGTGGACGTCACACTCGCCGGGGGAGGCGCCTGGACCGACCCGGCCTGCCCGGTCGCACGGACCGTCGACCTGATCGGCGACCGGTGGAGCCTGTTGATCATCCGTGACGCGATGGACGGGGCGACCGCCTTCACCGAGTTCCATCAGCGGCTGGGGATCGCCCGCAACATCCTCACCGACCGGCTCCGCAAGCTCGTCGAGCACGGCATCCTCGACAAGGGCGGCGCCGCCGACGGCAGACGACACACCTACCGGCTCACCGAGGCCGGGCGGGACCTCTTCACGGCCGTCGTCGCCCTGCGGCAATGGGGCGAGCGCCACGCCTTCGCCCCGGACGAGCCGCACTCCGTCCTCCTCGACGACCAGGGCCGCGAGCTTCCCCGGCTCCACCCGCTCGGCCAGGACGGCGCGCCGCTCTCCACCGAGGCGACGCACGTCAGGAAGACCGCCTGAGCCACACCCCCGCGCCGACGAGCCGAGCCCGCCGCCCAGGTACGCGATGCCGTACAGGGCCGGCGCGACGGATCACTCAGATTCCGCCACCTCGCCGGCGTCAGTCGGGTACGAGCGGTTCTGTGTCCGGCGGCACCGGCGTGGCGAGGATCTCGCGCAGGAGGGTGCGGGCGGCCGGGGTGAGGGGGCGGGTGGCGTCCCAGTGCACGGCGACGCGCCGGCCGCCGGGTGCGTCGAGGCGGCGTACGCGCACGCCGCGGGTGTCGGCCGTGGACACCGCCAGCCGGTTGGTCACGCCGATCCCGAGGTTGGCGCGTACCAGGGAGATCAGCGTCTGCGGCTGGTTGGTGGCCTGTACGGCCTCGGGCTCGAAACCCTGCTCCCTGAACGCCTGGTAGGTCTCGAAGCCGAGCGCCGCCGAGGAGCCGAGGCGGCCGATCGTGATCAGCGGGTACGCGGCCACGGCCGCCACCGGCAGCGGGTCGGGTAACGCCGCCAGCGGGTGATCGGGAGGGTGGACGACCGCGAGCGTCTCGTGCCACAGAGGCCGCCAGCGTACGGAGGGCCCGGCGGGTGGCGCCATCGGGCGCAGGCAGACGTCGATCTCGCCCGCGGTCAGGGCCGCGTCCAGCTCCAGCGTCGCCCGTTCGACGAGCACGACCCTGATGGCGGGCCGGGTGCGCGCCAGGTGTTCGAGCAGCCTCGGCACGAACGCCGCGCCGGCGCTCGGATGGCTGCCCAGCGTCACCACCCTGCGGGCGGATCCGCGCCGCGCGGCCATGGCCGCCTCCGCGTCGCCGAGCTGGTGCAGGATGGCGCGGGCGTGCTCGGCCAGCACCGCGCCCGCCTCGGTCAGCTCCACCGGCCGCTTGCTGCGGTTGAACAGGGACACGCCGGCCTCCCGCTCCAGCGCGGCCACGTGGGTGCTCACCCGTGGTTGTGAACGGTGCACGGCCTCGGCGGCCGCGCTGAAACTACCGGTGTCGATGACGCCAAGGAACGAGACGAACCACTCAAGACGGACTTCCGGTCGCAACATGCCCTTGCTCTAACCCACCCCGGGAACGGCGACAAGGCCCGGCCGCGGAAGCGAATACGTCAGGATCCGTTTTCCGAATAGCCGTATACGTAACGTGCGCTTAACACAAAACGTGGGCCCTCATAGGCTCGCTGACATCCGCTCCCTCCGGAAACCCAAGCCCCCCTGCCGTCCCTCCGGATTCCCGTGGACGGTGCACAACCCCCCGAGGAGCCCGCATGGCCGCATCCTCCGCCGCGAACACGACACCCGCGGGACGGGTCAGATGGACGATGATCTGGCTCGCCTTCGGCTCCATCACGATCAACTATCTGGACCGCGCCAACCTCGGGGTGGCGCTGCCGTACATGACCGAGGACCTCGACCTGTCCAACACCGCCACCGGGCTGCTGCTCGGGGCCTTCTTCTGGACGTACGCCGCCTTCCTGCCCGGTGCGGGGTGGCTGGTCGACCGGTTCGGGCCGCGCAGGATGATGGCGCTCGCCCTGGCCGCCTGGTCGATCGCCACGATGCTGGTCGGCGCGGCGACCGGGTTCGTCGTGCTGCTGCTCGTACGGCTGCTGCTCGGGGCCGTCGAGTCACCCGCGTACCCGTCCAGCTCGCAGATCGTCGCCCGCTGGTTCCCCACCAGGGAGCGCGGCCTCGCGGCCTCGATCTTCGACAGCGGCGGCCGGGCCGGCACGGCGTTCGCGCTGCCGATCACCACCGCGATCGTGGCGTTCCTCGGCTGGCGCGGCTCGTTCGTCGCGGCCGGCGTGGTCGGGCTGATCTACTGCGCGATCTGGCTGAAGTTCTACCGCGACCCCGGCGAGCACCCCAAGCTCACGCCCGGCGAGCGCGCCTACATCCGTGACGGCGGCGGCAAGGAGGTCGGCGAGGCCGTGCCACCCATGCCGTGGGCGCACCTGTTCCGCCACCGCACGGTGTGGGGCATGGTCCTGGGCTTCTTCTGCCTGTCGTTCGTGCTCTACTTCTTCATCACCTGGTTCCCCTCCTACCTGGTGAACGCGCGCGGCTTCGATCTGCTCACGCTGGGCTTCTTCGGCATGATCCCGGCGCTGCTGGCGATGCCCGCGCAGTGGCTCGGCGGCTGGGTGCAGACGCGGCTGATCAGCCAGGGCCGCAGCGTCACCTACGCCCGCAAGTTCCCGCTGGTCATCGGGCTGGTCCTGTCGTCCGTGATCGTGTTCGCCGGGATCGTGGAGCACGCCTGGCTGGCGCTGGGGCTGCTCGCCCTGTCGCAGAGCGCGCTCTGCTTCGCCGCCTCCAGCCTGTGGGCGCTGCCCGCCGACGTCGCCCCCACCACGGCGAACGTCGGATCGCTGGCCGGCATCCAAGGATTCGCGTCCAACGTGGCCGGATTCGTCAGCCCGCTCGTCGTCGGCATCCTGCTGGACGCCTCCGGCGGCTCGTACATCGTCCCGCTGGCCGTCGCGGGCGGCGTGTCCCTCCTGGGCGCGCTCGTGTACGGCCTGGTCATCCGCAGGATCGTGCCGCTCGGCAGCGAAACCCCCACCCCCACCACCTGAAGGAGACCTCACGCATGTATTCCGAGGACGTCCTCGAGGCGTTCCGCCGCATCTCCACCGCGTCGGTCGCCGACGCCGTCGAGCAGCACGGCGCGCGCGGCCATCTCGCCGGCGCGGTCGGGCAGGTCACACCCGGGGCACGCACGCTGGCGGGGCCCGCGGTGACCGTACGGGAGGTCCCGTCGTCGGAGACGGAGCCGCCGACCCACGCGCTGACCGCCATCGACGAGTCCCCCGAGGGCAGCGTGGTGTGCATTGACGCGGGCGGCGCCGACGTGGCCGTGTGGGGCGGGCTGATGACGGCGGGCGCGGTCGCCCGCGGGATCGCGGGCTGCGTGCTCGACGGCGGCGTACGCGACGTCACCGAGATCCTGCGCGACTTCCCCGGCTTCCCCGTGTACGCCCGCCACAGCGTGCCCGCCACCACCGTCGGCCGCTACAGCACGGTCTCACTCAACGAACCGGTCGTGCTGGGCGAGGTGACCGTGCACCCGGGCGACCTCATCGTGGCCGACCGCGACGGCGTGGTTCGCGTCCCGCGGGCGCTCGTCGCGGACGTGCTGCGCTCCGCCGAGGAGATCGAGCGACGGGAGAAGGAGCAGACCCGGCTCATCCTCGACTCGGGCTCGCTGCGCAGCGGTCTGGCCGAGTACAACCGGATCTGAGCCGATGCCCCATCCGCGGATCCTCGCCCTCGGTGAGCCGCTGCTGGAGTTCAACGCCGCGACCCAGGGCCCGCCGGCGGACGCCGCCGCCTTCGGCCACGCCCTGATGCGGCGGAAAAGGCCACCCGTCCTACTTCGAATGGCCCTCATCCTCGTCCCGCATGATCGATGGCGGAGCGGCGGGTCGGCGGTTGAATCGCAGTTGCCGACACCTCGGTGGCGAGGATCAGCGGAGAGGATCACTGTGAACGAAGTACATCCGGGCGGCACCGAGGACGGCCGCACCGTGGTCGTCATCGGCGGCACCAGCGGCATCGGCGCGGCCGTGGCCCAGCGCTTCGCCGCGGCGGGGGCCGAGGTGATCGCCGCCGGGCTGGGCGCGGACCCGGCCCCGCCGTCCTCGCCCCGCCCGGGGGCCGTGCGGCCGGTCGAGCTGGACCTGACCGAGGCCGGGGCGCTGGAGGGGTTCCTGGGCGGGCTCCCCAGGCTCGACGTGCTGGTGAACGCCGCCGGGGTGATCGCCAGGAACGAGGAGTACGACCCGGAGGTGTTCGCCCGCGTGGTGGAGGTCAACCTGACCGGCACCATGCGGGCCTGCGTGGCGGCCCGCGACCTGCTGCGCCGCTCCCGGGGCTGCGTGGTGAACGTCGCGTCCATGCTCAGCTTCGTCGGCGGTCCCAAGTCGCCCGCGTACACGGCGAGCAAGGGCGGGGTCATGCAGCTCACCAAGGCGCTGGCGGTGGCGTGGGCGGGGGAGGGCATCCGGGTGAACGCGGTGGCCCCGGGCTGGATCCGTACCGCGCTGACGGCGGCCCTGCACGAGGACGGCACGGCGGCGCGACGGATCGTGGACCGTACCCCGATGGGCCGCTGGGGCGAGCCCGCGGACGTGGCGGGGGCGGTCGTGTTCCTGTGCGGCCCCGACGCCCGGTTCATCACGGGCGTGGTGCTCCCCGTGGACGGCGGCTACCTGGCCGCCTGACGTTCAGACCGACACAGAAGGAGCGGCTCATGACCGGTACGCAGGCCCCAACGATCCCGATCTCCTCCGCGGTGCCGCCGGAGATCGCCGTCGCCGCCGTCCCCGAGGACGAGCGGGTGTGGGTGCCGCAGGCGCCCGACGTGTGGTTCCGGCCACTGATGTTCAACACGGTCACCGGGCAGTGGTGCAACCTGCTCAAGGTCACCGCCGCGGGCATCGTCTCCAGGCACCGCCATCCCGGCGTGGTCTTCGGATACGTGATCAAGGGCAGGTGGCACTACCACGAGCACGAGTGGGTCGCCGAGGCCGGCCACTTCGTCTACGAGCCACCGGGCGAGATCCACACGCTCGCGGTGCCCGACGACTGCTCCGAGATGATCACGTACTTCAACATCACGGGTGCGATGGCGTACGTGGACGAGAACGGCGCGCTGATCGGCTACGAGGACACCTTCACCAAGATCGACATGTGTCGCAGGCACTACGAGAAGGTCGGGCTCGGAGCCGGCTACGTCGACCAGTTCATCCGCTGATCCCGCCCCTCAGCCCGCCCGTCGAGGCCATCGGTCGAGCCATGGCCTGGACGGGCCGCTTCTCGTGGCGGCCGGGTGGACCGTCCGATCAGGGTATGCCCCGAACGTGAACCTCGCGGCGATCCCCGGAGCCGCGACGAGAGAGCGGGGCTGATGGACATCCGAAACGTGCTTCCCTACCGGATCGACTGGATCGTCAGCTTCGTGGCCGTCGCCCACCACGGCGGCTTCTCGGCCGCGGCCAAGGCCCTCTACCGCTCGCAGCCCCGGATCAGCAGCCACGTCGCCGAGCTGGAACGCCTGCTCGGCGCGCGGCTGCTCGACCGTTCCCTGCAGCCCGCGGCGCTCACGCCGGAGGGCCGCGCGCTGCTGCCGCACGCCGAGGAGGTCCTGCGCAGGCTCAGCCTGCTCGCCGAGCTGACCGGCGGCGTCGTACGCGGGGAGGTGCGGCTGGGCGCCTACCCCAGCGCCGCCTCCTACCTCTACCCGCCCGCCGTGCGGGCACTGCGCGCGACGCACCCGCACGTGCGGCTCGTGCTGCGCGAGGGGCCGAGCGTGGCGCTCGGCGACGACCTCGTCGAAGGCGGCGTCGACCTGGCGATCCGGCCGCTCCAGCCGTTGGTCAACTCCGACGAGGTGGTCAGCCGGGTGCTCTGGCGCGAGCCGCTGGTGGCGGTCTTCCGCGACAACCACCCGCTCGCGCGCTCCCGCAGCGTACGGCTCGCGCAGATCGCCTCCCTCCCGGTGGTGACGATCGGCGAGAGCGGCGAGGGGCACGGCCGCCAGTACGAGGCCAACCTCGCCTTCGCCATGGCCGGCCTCAACCCGGTCATCATCGCCCAGACCAACCAGCCGCAGACCCTCATCTCCCTCGTACGCCACGGCATGGGCACGGGGGTCACCAACAGCCTGGCCATGACCACGGCCAACACCGAGGGGGTCGTCCTGGTCCCGGTCGCCGAGCCGTACTGCGAGCGGGTCGTGGCGGTCTGGTGGCGCTCGAACGCGGTGGTGTCCCCGGCGGTGGAGGCCGTCCGCCGGACCCTCACGACCCTGCCCGCACCCCGCTGGCCCTGGGACGAGCAGCCGCTCTGAGAAACCACGGCAGGTCCGAGCACGCGGAAGGGCTCCCGTCCAGGTGCGGTGCGGACGGGAGCCCGTTCGTGCGGGGCGAGGGCCGTCAGTGCTCGCCGTCGCCCTGGCCCGAGCCCGGCTTCCAGACCTGCGCGGCTCTGCCGTTGAGGTCCCAGACCACCTCGCCGCCGCGCACGGTCAGCTCGCAGAGCAGCTTCTGCTTGCCGTCGATCCTGAAACCGAAGCTGTCGACGAACCCGAACCTGCCCTTCTCCAGCGTGAACACCGACAGGTCGGCCGGCGCGCCCACCGACAGGTGCCCCAGCTCCTCGTGCCCGATCGCCTGGGCGGGCCGCCAGGTCGACGCCGCCACCACGTCCTTGAGCGGCATGCCGAGGGCGAGGAACTTCGACATGACGTTCGCCATGTCCTTCATGCCGCCGTTCATGCTGGTGACGTGCAGGTCGGTGGAGATGGTGTCGGGCTGGAACCGCTCCTTCATGGCCGGTACGGCGACCTCCCACGCGAAGCTGCCGCCGCCGTGGCCGACGTCGAACAGCACGCCCCGCTCGCGGCCCGCGTGCAGGCCGGGGTTGAGCTTGCCGTCCGCGCCCAGCTCGCCGCGGTTGCCCGAGTACGCGTGCGAGTAGATGTCACCCGGCCGCAGCTTCTCGGTCAGCAGTTGGGCGAGCGGCCGCTCGGGGCGGTTGGCGCCGAAGTCCACCATCACCGGGATGCCGGCCTTCTCCCCGGCCTCGACGGACCTCTCCACCGCGTCCCACTCAGGGCCCTCGTAGTGAGCGGTCTTGATGCCGACGACGACCTCGGGGTAGCGCAGCGCGACCTCCGCCGCCGGGCCCGCCCGCATGTCGTTCAGGTCCTGTTCGAAGTCGCCCCCGGCCATGCCCTTGCCGACGATGTTGAGGAAGGCCAGCACCCTGGTCTTCGAACGGTCGATGACGTTCTTCTTGAACTGGGCGAAGTTCGACGCGCCGGACGAGCCGGTGTCGACGGCGGTGGTCACGCCCGAGCGGAAGGTGAACCCGTCCGGCGCGACGCTCTGGAAGCCGTCGGCGTAGGCGCCCTCAGGGCCGGTGAACAGATGGGCGTGCAGGTCGATGAGGCCCGGGGTGACGTACTTGCCCGCGACGTCGACCGTCCGCCCGGCCTCGCGGGCGTCGATGCGCTCCGCGACCTTGGCGATCCTGCCGTCCTTGACGGCGACGTCCCTGACCGCGTCGGTGCCGTTCTTCGGGTCGATGACGTGGCCTCGGCGGATCAGAAGGTCGTACTGGGGCTCCCGCGCGGCCGGCGTGGTGCCCGCCGCGGCGGCGGAGACGCCGACCAGCAGAGAGAGAACCGTGGGAACGACGGCCCAACCGGCCCGCGCTCGAAGATTCATGTCCGTCCTTTCAGATGACGGCGATGCAGTCGATCTCGACGAGGGAGTCGCCGGGGATGCCCCCGGCCGCGGCGATCGTGGTACGCACCCCCGGCTCGGGGCCGAACCGGCCCAGGAAGACCGCGTTCATGCCGTCGTAGTCGGCGAGATCGTTCAGGTAGACGTTCACCTTGAGAACCTTCGCCATGGACGAGCCGACGGCCTCCAGGTTCCGCTCCAGCTCGGTCAGCACGTGGTCGGTGTGGGCGCGGATGTCGCCCTCGAAGTGCGCGCCGATGCCGGACAGGAAGACCAGGTTCCCGTAGGTGACGACGGGGCTGAACAGGGGGTTCTCCGGCGGCTCCGAACCCGGGTAGTGGACCTTCTTCTTCGGCCTGCGGCCGCCCGGGTCGTGGTCGCTCGCGGCGGCCGGGGTGGCGGCGGCGATGACCGGTACCGCGGCTGCGGCGGCGACGGCGGGGGCGGCCTTGCGGATGAAGTCCCGGCGGTTTTCGGACAACAGGTTCTCCTTGGGGGTGGGGTTGCTGGGGAAACGACGTCGGTGCGGCCGGGGTCAGCCGCCGCGCGCGGCCGTCCAGGTCGCCTTGAGGTACTCGCCCATGTCGAGTTCGCCGCTGATCGCATCGCCCTGGACGGTCCCGGTGAAGGTGAAGGAGAGCGAGTCGCCGTGCTCCTCGCCGTAGGTGCTGCGGACGCGTACGGTGTCACCGCTGACCGTGCCCGTGAGGTCCCGGGTGACGAAGTCGCCGGTGTGCGAGCCGGTGACGGTGGCGCCGTCCTGCGAGAGCCGCAGCCGGTGCGCGTCCGAGGCGCCGGCCAGATACTTGATCTTCAGCGACCAGTCGCGCCTGACGTCCACCGTGGGCGGCTCGGCCGGCTCCGGCGGCTCCGGGGGGTCCTTCAGGAGTTCGACGAGTTCCCGGGCGATGACCTTCTCGTCGCCGGGCGTCAGCATGTAGGGCGTGATCGACACGCCGGTCCTGCCGTCGCGGCTCGTGGCGTTCAGGGCGATGCGCGGCTCGCCCTGGTAGAGGGTGTCCGTCACGGTCTGGCCCGACACGCCGAGCCGCTCACCGTCCCAGAGCACGGTCAGCGACGGGGTCCGGTTGGACAGCCCCTCGGGCTGCACGATCGAGGTGGTCACGGTGGGGATGCCGGACACCTTGCCGGCGATGTCCCGCAGCCACCCGGTCCACCGCCGGTACTCCGCGTCGTGGTCGCGGCGCACCCACATCTCGACCGCCATGAGCATCCCCATGGCCTCTTCCTTGCCGACCTTGAAACCGCGGGCGAACCCGTGGTGCGGGGCGCTCTGCACCCACGCCGCCCTGACCAGGTCCTCCCGGCCGAGCAGCAGGCCCGCCGACTGGGGGCCGCGGATGGCCTTGCCGCCGCTGTAGGCCACCAGGTCAGCGCCGTGGCCGAGGTGCACGTTGGGGATGGTGAGGATCTCGGCGGCGGCGTCCACCAGGACGGGCACCCCCTTGGGCTTCGCGACCTCGGCGATGACCCTGGTGCTGATCTCGCTGTCGTCCACCCTGGGCCCCGCCATGATGTAGACCAGCGCGGTCTGCGGGCCCATCGCCGCCTCCAGCTCGGCGCGGGTCGACACCTCGACGACCTTCAGCCCGACCGCGCTGACCGCCGCCTCGTAGACGTTGCGCGAGTGCCTGGGGATGATCACCTCTGTCTTCCTGAACCCGGTCAGGTCGGGGATGCGTACGTGCAGGTCGGGGTTGCCGCCGGCCACGCAGGCCGCCGTGGCGTGCGTGAGCGCGGCGGCGCAGCCCGAGCTGACCAGGCCGAACTCAGTACGGGTCAGCTCGCCCAGGCGCTTGCCGACGGCATCCGCCAGTTCGTCCAGGTGCACGTACTGCCTGGCCGCCGCGTCGATCGCGGCGCGGACCTCGGGCAGCATGAGAGAGCCGCTGAGGATCGTGAACGTGCCGCGCGCGTTGATCAGCGGTCGCACGCCGATCGCCCGGTAGACGTCCTTGGCCTGGTCCAAGGTGCCGAGGGGTGCGGTCGCCGTCGCGGCGGCGGCCACGGCCGCCGCCGCGGGGCCGGCCAACATCGGGCCCAGCGCCAGCGCGCCGCCCATGCCGGCGCCGAGTCGCAGGATGTTACGTCGAGAGACAGCATCAACGGCCACGTGACCCCCAGCCAGTCCATGTCTTATCGGCCTGACCAAACGGTAGGTAGTGGCGCGACCCATGTTAAGCGCGTCTTTTCGATGACACTATTCGGCATTCAGATAGTGGCGGGACCTGGAAAGGTCGCCGTCACGCGCCGTCCGCGATCGCGTGCCGCCCGGTCGGGGTCCGGGCGGCACGCCGGTGCGTTCACTTGATCGCGCGGACGCCCTTCGCGATCTTCTTCAGCTCGCCGGGGCCGTCGACCTCCCCGGCGTACGCGGGGCTGATGAACACCTTCACGGCCAGGTCGTCACGGATCTTCCAGGTGATCGTGGGCGTGCTCGGCCCGCCGTCGACGGCGGAGTCGCCGCCCAGGGAAAGCCGCGCCGGCCTGCCGCCGATGTCCACGCTCTCGTCCCGGTGCTCGGGCGCGAAGGCGTACAGGGCGTCCGCGGACGCGTCGTGGGCCACGATCACCTGGACGGAGTACTCGCCCTGGGGGAGGCCCGGCTTCCGGTAGCTGGTGGTGTAGCTCTTGCCGTCGCCGATCACGTCGTTGTCCGACCACCGGCCCCATTCGAGCCCCTCGGGCAGGTAGGTGAGCCGGATGCCGCCGAACTGCCGCCCGTCGCCGAGATCTCCCAGGGCCTGTGGCGTCGGCGCGGCCGGGAGCTGTACGTCGAGCGTGATCAGGCTGCCCCACGGGACGACCGTGCCGGCGGCGGGCTCCTGCGCCGTCACCTGACCTCCGCGTACCTGCGTTCCGGTCAGCGCTGCCTTCAGCCCGGCTGCGTGGAGCGCCTGCACCGCCTCGGTGGTCGGCCGACCGGTGATGTCGGGCACGGTCACGTCGTTGCGCACTTCGGCACGGTCCTGGCCGGCGGCGGCGTCGGGGCTGCCGGCCGGGCCGCCGGAGTTCAGCGTCACCGGCACGGCCACCATGACCGCCGCCGTGACGAGCGCCGCCCCCGCCGCGCGGAACCTGATCACGTGGGCGCGATGCCCGCGGCGGATGGCGCTGCCCAGGTCCGGCGCGGCCCGGACGTCGCGGACGTGCTCCGCCATGGCGTTCGCGAGGTCGTCCTCGATGGTCATCTGTTCACTTCCTCTGCGACTTGCAGGTTTTCGCGGATCCTGGCGAGCCCCCGCGCCGCCTGGCTCTTGACCGTTCCGACCGAGCAGCCGAGCAGGGCCGCGGTGGCCTGCTCCGACTGGTCCTCCCAGTAGCGCAGCACGAGCACCGCCCGCATCCGGGGCGGCAGCCTGCGCAACTCGCCGATGAGCGTGTCGCGCAGGTCGAGGTCGGGGGAGTGGGCCGCGGTCTCGGGCGGCCGGGCGAACATGACCTCCTGGACGACCTTGCGCCGCCGGGCCTTGCTGATCGCCGCGTTCACGACGACCCTCTTCGCGTACGCCTCGGGATTGTCGTGCCTGATGCGGCGCCAGTTCCGGTAGACCTTCTCCAGCGCGTGCTGGACCAGGTCCTCGGCGTCATGTCTGGCCATCCCGCAGATCAGGATCGCGGTACGCAGTAAAGCGGTGCTCCTGGTGGCGAGAAACACGTCGAAGTTCGCTTCGTCATCGTCCGTCATCGATGAGGGCCTCCTTTCGCTCCTCCCAACGCGCGAACCCGCCCGGAGGTTGAGTGCCGGACCTCGACGCCGTGTACTTCGCGGGCCGCGGAGGAGCTTTCCCGCCAGGCCGACCGATGGCCTACGAGGGATCGTCGGTCAGGTCGTTCCGCGAACGACCAGCTCCAGCTCCAGGGCCAGGTCACGGGCGGTGGTGCGGTGGTCGAGCTGCTGGATGAGGCGTTCCGCGGCGGCGCGGCCGGAGTCTTCCAGCGGCTGGCGGATCGTGGTGAGGCCGATGACCTCGGCGAGTTCGCCGTCGTCGAAGCCCACCACGGCGACGTCGCGGGGCACGGTGAGGCCGAGGTCGCGGGCCGCCCGCAGGACCCCGGCGGCGAGCGTGTCGTCCGCGGCGAAGACGGCGGTCGGGCGCTCCGGCCGGGACAGCAACTCGTGGGCGGCCGCCAGGGCCTCGCGCGCGCGATGGCGGACCAGCCGGACGTCCTCGTCGCGGAGGGGGTGGCCGGCGTCGGCGAGCGCGGCGCGGTATCCCTCGAGCCTGCGCCGCGACGGCGAGACGTAGCGGTCGGAGAGCTGGGCCTCGCCGAGGAAACCGAGGCGGCGATGGCCGCGTTCCAGCAGGTGACCGGCGGCCAGGCGGCCTCCGGCGGTGTCGTCGGTGTGCACGGCGTCGAAGCCGGGGTGGCGTACGTCGAGCAGGACGGTCGCGAGCCCCAGGCCGGTGAGCCGGTCGGCGACGCTCTCGTCGAGGGGGAGGCTGACCACGATGAGCCCGTCGAGCCTGCCGGTGACCGGCAGGCTGGCCAGCAGGGGAGACGCGCTCTCCGCCGCCGACTCCTGATCGAACAGGACGACTTCCATCGGCCGCGGCCCGATGGCGCTCAGGATGCCGTTGAGGCGGCGGGCCACCGAGGGGTAGGAGGTGTGGGGCGCGATCACGCCGATGCGGCCGACACCGCGGCGGGCCTTGGCCACGGCGTCCGGCTTGGGGGTGAACCCGAGCGCGTCCACGGCGGCGAGCACCTTGCGACGGGTCTGCTCGCTGACCCTGCCGGGCGAGTTGAGCGCCCGCGAGACCGTGGAGATGCTGACGCCCGCCCTGCTGGCCACGTCGTAGATGGTCGGCGGGCTGGTCACGAACGCGCTCCCTCACTCGATGCCGGCGAACGGAACCTTACCTGGAAAGTGCTTCCATGCAAGCACTTGACAGTCCGGGCGATCGTCACGTCTCCTGGTACGACGCCAGACAGCCGGCACAGATCAGGCCCAGAGAGCGAGGCGCAGTATGAACGGCTCCTACGTGGTCACGGGTGGTGGCCGGGGCATCGGCCGGGCCGTGGCCGAGCGACTGGTCGCCGCGGGCGGCACGGTGGTGGCCATCGACCGGGATCCGGCGGGCCTGGCCTGGACGAAAGGGCAGGCCGGGGAAGGGCGGCTGATCGGGCTGGCGGGCGATGCCGCGGACCCCCGCGTCGCCGAGCTGGCCGCCGACGCGGCCGAGGCCGCGGCGCCCCTGGCGGGCTGGGTCAACAACGCCGCCGTGTTCCGCGACGCCTCGGTGCACTCGTCCGCCGCCCGGCAGGTGTCCGAGTTGATCGCGGTGCACCTGGACCTGGCACTGACCGGCTGCGCGACCGCGGTCCGCCGGTTCCTCGCCGCCCGATCCCCTGGGGCGATCGTCAACGTCTCCTCACATCAGGCGCGGCAGGCGGTCCCCGGCTCGTTGCCGTACGTGACCGCCAAGGCGGCCATCGAGGGGATGACCAGGGCGCTGGCCGTCGAGTACGGCCCGCGCGGCATCCGCGTGAACGCGGTCGCGCCCGGCTCGGTGCACACCGAGCGCTACGCCGCCTACCTGGCCGCCCAGGGCCAGGAGGCCGCCGCCCGGATCGAGGAGCAGATGGCCGCCGTGCACCCGCTGGGCCGCGTCGCGGACGCCCACGAGGTCGCCTCGGCCATCACCTACCTGCTGTCGCCCGAGGCCGGCTTCGTCACCGGCGCGACCCTCCCGGTCGACGGCGGCCGTACGGTGCTCGCCCACGACCCGGAGGCCAGGACGATCCCCGTGGCCGTGGCAGCCGCCACGCGCCGCCGGGATCGGCGCGCACCCGGCCCGTGGTGAGCCGGGTCAGAGCCAGCCGCGTTCCTTGGCGCGCAGGGCGGCCTGGAAACGGGTGCCGGCGCCGAGCCGGGACATCAGGTCGGCGACGTGGGTGCGGAACTTGCGTACGGAGACGTTCAGCGAGCGGGCGGCGGCCTCGTCGGTGTCGTGAGAGGTGAGGGCGTGCAGCACCTGCTGCTCGATGGGGGACAGGGGCAGGTCGTCCAGGTCTCGGGCGCGGGCCCACATGCCGTCGAACACGTCCGCCAGCATCGCGACCGCCCCCGGCTGGCGGATCTGCAGCGCGCCCGCCGTCGCGTCGGCGGGATCGGCCTGGACGAAGGCGATCGACCGGTTGACGACGGCCAGGTGCCGGACCGGTTCGGTCGTCACCCGGTGCAGGTCGCCCAGCTCGTTCAGGGACCGCGCGTACGGCTCCTGCTCGGGGTCGTCCAGGGCGTGCGCGGAGAACAGGGTACGGCTGCGCAACCCGCGAGCCAGCAACCCCTTGAACCGGTTGACCTGGTACCCCCTCCCGCTGAACAGGGCCTTCGCCTTCAGGTGCATCAGCTCACCCGGGTCGTCGGCCAGGAGCCCCGCCATGCGGCGGGTCACGGACGGGCCGTCGGGCATGTGCTCGACCATCTGGACGGGACGGCCGCTGCGGTGCTCCTCGGACAGCTCGGTGAGCACGTCCCAGGCGAGGGTCAGCTCGGTGAGCTGGCGCTGTGTGTGCTCGATGCGCCGCCGTACCAGGAGGTCCACGGCCGCCGCGGGGGTGACCGCGGTGAGCGCGTGGTCCACCAGGCCGAGCGCGCGCAGTTCGCCGGCCACCTCCCGGACGCCGGGCATGGGCAGCTCGGCGGCGGCGGTGTCGAGGTCGGCGCGCGCGGTGCGCAGCAGGTAGCGGTACAGCCGCTCCTGCGTGGCGGTCAGCCCCAGGCTGGCCAGGCTCATCGTCCCTCCGGTGCCCTGTGCGATCGGGATGTGAACAGACTAGGCGGGACGGGCTTTCGGCCGGGACGCGGTGCGGGCCACCGGCCTTCGTCCGAGGGACGATCAGCGGCCCAGGGGCGGCCGTACGGCCGGGCGTCGAAGTCCAGCGGGTAGCCGTCCTCGGCGAGACGCCGTGCGCAGGCGTCGATCCCGTCGGCCCAGGACCCGACGCTCGATGTCCGGCACCACGTAGCCGAGGTGGTACGGGGCACTCGGGCTCATCGCGCACGGCACGCCCGGCGGCAGGTCGTGATCGCTCCGCATGTTCATCGCGTCCTCTTCTCGGGAGATCACGATCAAGAGGCTGGGCGGTCCCGTCCATGGACGGTGGTCTCGATGAACCCCCGCACTCCAGCACCTGCGGAGGTGCCCGGGGCGAGCGCGGCCCCGGGCGCCTCCGCCGGTCGCCACAGCTAGGCCGGGGCGCGGCGCAGGTCGAGGCGGACCCTGGCCAGCCAGGCCCCCCAGCCGTCCGCCGGCCGGCTGTCGCCGAGGCGCAGGTAGAACGTGCCTCCCTGACCCCGCAGGTCGGCCAGGTCGAGCGTGCGCGGCCCCCGGTTGGACAGGTCGCGGACGTTCTCGGTCTCCTCCAGCACCGTCCGCCAGGTCTGGTTGTCGGCCGAGACCTGGACGAGGAACTGGTTGCCGAGGTCCAGGGTCAGCGAGCCCCCGCTCACCTGCCCCGGCAGCGCGAACCGGTAGACGGCGTGGCGGTCGCCGTCGGTGAAGCGGGCCCGCCCGTCGAACACCTCGCCGTCGAGCTGGGACCCGCCCTCCTCCAGCAGCCAGGGCTCCTCGGCGGCGGTGCCCGGGGTGAACTGCACGGTGTCGCCGAGCACGGTGACCGTCGCCTGCTCGGTGGCCGGGCCCTGGCCGGAGGCCGCCGAGAACCGTACGGGGTAGGCGCCGGGAGCGGCCGTGCCCGGCACCGCCACCTCGAACGTCACCGTCTGCGACGCGCCCGGCGCGACGGGCCCGAAGTCCGCGGCGGCGGGCCGGACCGTCCAGCCCTCGGGCCCGGTGGCGGTCAGCCGCCCGTCGGCCGGACGGGCGCCGTGGTTGGACACCTTCACCGGGATCGGCACGGTCTCGCCCGCCCCCGCGAGAGCCGGGGCGGCCTCGACGACCAGCGGCGAGGTCTCCGGCGGCGCGGGCGCGAGCAGCTCGATCTCCGCCAGCGACGTCCCGCCGGTGAACCGGATCCGGTAGTGGGCGTACGCACCCGGCGTGGCGATCTTGAACGGCCGGGTCTGCGACCGCCACGCGAAGCCCTGCCCCGACCGCTCGTCCAGCGCCGTCCACGAGGCGCCGTCGGCGGAGCCCTCCAGGACCCAGCCGGTCGGATCCTCGCCCGGCTGCCCCGCGCCGGACGTGAGCGTGTAGAAGCGCGCCTCCCGCTCGCCGGGGAACGAGTACCCGACCCAGGAGGGCAGCGCCGCCCGGGTGGCCGAGTCGTCGTCGAACAACGCGCTCACGTCGGCGCCGCCCGCCCCCGTCGCCGTGCCGCGCCCCGGCCCGGTGAGGTCGTGCAGCGGCGCGGGCACGCGGTCGTCACGGGTGATCGAGGGCGGCGCGGCGTCCTTGCCGGTGCCCCAGCGCGACGGCCGCGGCCCCATCTCGAACTCCAGCTCGCCGCCCTTGGCGATCAGCTCGTGCGGCAGGTACGTCTTCCCGTACGCCTTGCCGTTGACCTTCAGCCCTTGGACGTACACGTTGCGCGCGCTGTTGTCCCGCGCCCTGATCACGAGTTTCTTCCCGTTCTCCAGCCGCACCGTCGCCTTGTCGAACAGCGGCGAGCCGATCGCGTAGGCCGGGCTGCCCATCTGCAGCGGGTAGAAGCCCAGCGCGCCGAAGATCTGCCAGGCCGACATCTCCCCGTTGTCCTCGTCGCCCGCGTAGCCCTGGCCGATCTCGCTGCCCAGGTACAGCCGGGAGAGCGCCTCGCGCACCTTGGCCTGGGTCTTCCACGGCTGCCCCGCGTAGTCGTACATGTAGGGGATGTGGTGCGAGGGCTGGTTGCTGTGCCCGTACTGGCCCATCCGGACGTCGCGGGCCTCGCGCATCTCGTGGATGATCCCGCCGTACGAGCCGGGGAACAGCGCCGTCTCCCGCGTGGCGAAGAACGCGTCCAGCTTGGCCGCCAGCGCGTCCGCGCCGCCGTAGAGGTTGGCCAGGCCGCGGCCGTCCTGCGGGACGTGGAAGGCCATGTTCCAGCCGTTGGTCTCGGTGTAGTCGAAGCCCCACGTACGCGGGTCGTACGCGCCGGGCGTGCGGCGGAAGGAGCCGTCGGCGGCGCGGCCCTGGAAGAAGCCGGCCGCCGGGTCGAACAGGTGCACGTAGTTGAGCGCCCGGTTCCTGAAGTATTCGTGCTCCTCCAGGTAACGGGCCCGCTCGGCGCCCGTGGCGCGTTCGGCCAGGGCCTTGGCCATGTTCGCGATGCCGAAGTCGTTGATGTAGCCGTCCAGCGCCCACGACATGGCCTCGCCGGTCGACTCGACGCTGGTGTAGCCGAGGAAGACCGAGGTCGGCAGGCCCTTGCGGCCCACGTGGCGGGTGGGCGCGGCGACGGTGGCGTTCTTGACCGCGGCCTCGTACGCCTTCTCGGCGTCGAAGCCGCCCACGCCCTTCAGGTAGGCGTCGGCGAAGGCTACGTCGGAGCTGGTGCCGACCATCAGGTCGGCGTAGCCGGGAGAGGACCAGCGGGCGATCCAGCCGCCGTCCTCGTACTGCCGGACGAACCCGTCCGCCATCTCACCGGCCGCCTCCGGCGTGAGCAGCGCGTACGCGGGCCACGTGGTGCGATAGGTGTCCCAGAAGCCGTTGTTGACGTACACCTTCCCGTCGGCCACCGGCGCCCCCGTGTGGGTGGGCGTGCTGGGCGGGGTGGTCGTGGACGACTGCACGGCGTGCCGGAAGACGGGGGCGGCGGCGGTGCCGGTGTTCTCGAAGCCGGAGTTGGGATAGAGGAACAGCCGGTAGAGGTTGGAGTAGAGGGTGACGAGCTGGTCGCGGGTGGCGCCCTCGACCTCGATGACGCCCAGCTTGGCCTCCCACGCCCGGCGGGCCCGCTCGCCGACCGTCTCCAGCGTGTCGGAGGCGGCGATCTCCAGCTCCAGGTTCCGCCTGGCCTGCTCCACGCTGATCAGCGAGGACGCGATGCGCATGCTCACCGTGCGGCTCTGGCCGGCGTCGAAGGACAGGTAGCCCAGCACGTTGTCGCGGCCCTGGCCGGTGAGCCTGCCGCCGCCGGTGACCGGGCGGTCGAAGACGGCGTGGTAGAACATCCGCGTGGCCCCGGTGGACAGGTCGCTGCGGACGTCGGAGTAGCCGGTGACCACGCCGTTCGCGATGTCGAGCGTGAGGCCGCCGTTGTTGTCGACGTTGTCGAAGACCAGCTTGGCCGCGTCACCGGGGAAGGTGAAGCGGGCCAGCGCCGCGTGGTCCGTGGGCGCGATCTCGGTGGTGAGCCCGTTGTCGAAGGTGACGGCGTACAGGTGCGGCCGGGCGATCTCCCGCTCGTGGCGGAAGGCCAGCGCCCGCGCCGTGCGCGACGGGTCCGGCGTCCCCTCGGCGGCCGAGGGCATGAACTGGAACGTCTGCCGGTCGCCCATCCACGGGCTGGGCTCGTGGCTCGCCGTGAACGCCTGGATCTCAGGCTGGTTGGCCGCGTTGTTGGCCCGGTGGTACTCGTACAGCCAGCTCGTCGAGCCGGCGTTGGTCATCGGCGTCCAGAAGTTGAACCCGTGCGGCACGGCCGTGGCGGGGAAGTTGTTCCCGCGCGAGAAGCCGCCCGTGGAGTGCGTGCCGCGGGTCGTCGACACGTACTGCGTCAGCCCGGCCCGCCGCTCCTCGCGGCCCTCGTACGGCTCCCGCCTCCGCTCCGAGACGATCTTGATGTCGTCCACCCAGCCGCGGAACCCGGCCTGCCCGGCGGGGCTGTCGTAGGCCACCAGGACGCGGGTGATCCGCTTGCCCTTGGCCACCTCGCCGATCCTGGCGTGCTTGTAGTTCCACTGGTCGGCGTAGAGGGTCTTGGACTCGCCCTGCGCGCGCGGGGACAGCCGCACTCCGTGCTGGTCGACCGCCTTCAGGTCGCTCAGGTAGGTGCCGTCCGCGAAGGCCAGGTCCACCGAGACGTACGTGCTGGGATAGCGCGGGTCGGCCGCGGTGAACTCGGGGAAGACCACGTAGGACAGCTCCGTGGCGGACGTGACGGGGAGGTCCACCTCGAACACCTTGTTCCAGGAGTGGCCGCCGTTCTGGCCGGTGGTGCTGCCGGCGTACTGGAGCGCGCGCAGTCCCGTGAAGCCGGCGCGGGGCTTGGAGACGAAGCCGCCGGTCGGTCCCGTGCCCACCTGGCTGCGCATGTCGCTGGGCGGACGGGGGCCGCTCCGGCCGTCCGACAGCTCCCACTCGGCCAGTTGCAGGGTGGAGCCGCCGCCGATGCGGGTGACGTTCAGCCGGTAGTGGGCGTAGGCGGTGGTGCCGGGGAAGCGGTACTCCTTGCGCTGGTGGCGCGCGGTGAACGTCTCGCCGGTGCGGGTGTCCAGGGTGGTCCAGGTCTGCCCGTCCTGCGAGCCCTGGAGCTGCCAGTCGCGGGGGTCGCGTTCGGGGGAGTCGTCGGCGGAGGTCAGCGCGTAGTGGACGACCGCGACGGGGGCGTGCAGGGTGTACTGGGCCCAGCCCGTGGCGGTGAAGACCAGCCACTTGGTGTTGGCGTCGCCGTCGGCCAGGTTCTCCTTCACCTCGCCCGCGGAGGCGTACTCGCCGCTGGCGGAGACCCGGGCGACCTGGTCGGAGATGCCGCCCTCGATGCCGCCGGGCAGCGTGCCGGTGGTGTCACGGGACCTCTCGGCGGTGTTGAGCCAGGTCGGCTGGGGATCGCCGGGCTCGAAGGAGGTGGCGAAGGCCGCCCCCTCCGACTTGGCCAGCGACTGGCCGTCGAGGGCGGCCCGCCGCAGCTCCTCGGTCGAGGGGGCGGGCTCGGCCGGGCCGGGGTCGGGTGGCGGGCTGGAGGAGGGGCCGGGGGCGGGGGTGCCCGACGGGCCGGGATTTTGCACGGGATCCGATCCGGAGCTGGAGGTGAGGGCGTAGGCGGCGGGGGTGGCGAGCAGGAGCGCGACGACGGGGCATAAGACCGCCGTCAGGATAGGGCGTTTCACTCGGGGGGTGCCTTTCGTACGTCGGTGGCCGATGATTTGACAACGTTGTCACCCCGATTTGCTACGAAAGTTTCAAGCCGGGGGCGCGCTGTCAAGACAGCGTTGTCATCCGGCGGTCCCGCCGACGCCAGCGCCTGGCCCACCCGACGGGCCCGGCGCACGCGCCAGGGCCCGGCGCGCGGTGGTGGTCGCGGGCCGGGCCCTGGCGAGGAGAGCGGTGAGGAGTGCCTTCGCTACGGGCGGACCAGGAAGACGTTGCCGAGCGAGCGCTGGCCGGTCGCGTCCGAGGGCCGGTTCACGATGCCGGTCCCCGAGGTGACCATGACGCTGGAGCCGCCGCCGTCGAGGTTCATCGCCTCGCGCGCCCCGAGCAGCTTCATCAGCTCGGCCGTCTGGGCGATCCCCAGGCCCTCGCTGTAGCCGTCCTGCCGCCCGTCGACGACCACCAGCATGAGGCGGCCGCGGTCGTCCATGCCGATCATCGACCGGGGGTTGGCGCGCAGGGTCCAGTTGTAGGTGAACGTCTGGTCGGTGCCCTCGCGGACGAGGCCGTCGGCCGCCGCGTTCACCGACACCCGGCCGTCCCGTACGAGCGTGGGCCCGACCTGGAGGATCGTGGTGTCCTTGGTCAGCGCGACCCGCCGGCCCCTGCTGTCCTCGACCCGCTCGCCGACCCGCAGCCGCTCGCCCGCCTTGGCGTGTTCGAGCAGCCAGGCGGCGCTGTCGCCGATGGCCTGGATCGTGGACCCGCCGGCGGGCACCGCCGCGCCGCGCGAGGCGTTGACCGCCGTCACCGTGCCGCGCGCGTCCAGCACCGCCTCGGCGCCCGCGCCGGACGGCGGGGTGCCCCATTCGGGGGTGAACAGCACCAGCTCACTGTCGTCGGTGCACTTCAGGTCGTGCTGCGGCTTCTCGGTGGGCTGGTCGCCGCCCACGCCGCCGCAGTTGTAGATCTCGCCCGGCACCCGGTTGACGCCGTCGATCTCCACGTTCTCCCGGCCGGCGCGCAGGGTGACGTGGGCGGTGTAGGCGTCCACGTCGACGGAGCGCCCGCCCTTGGTGATCTTGATGCCGCCCCTGCCCTGGGTGGCCGAGCCGATCAGCTTGCCGTCCTTGACGTACATGCCGCCGGGGGCGCTGTTGTAGAACCACTGCGCGTTGATCCCGGCGACCGCACCGGCCGCGGCGGCGAGGTCGGTCAGCTTCTCCGTGCCGTTCAGCGTCGCGCCGAAGTCGGTGCCGACCGTGCCGCCGAACTCGCGGAAGTCCACCCGCAGCACGTGCACCTTCTGCGGGGCACTGGGGTCGGTGCCGTCCTGCGCGGTGTAGCGGGTGCCGCCGGCGAAACCCGCCGCCCTGAGCTTGGAGAGCGCGGCGGACGCCTCGGCGGAGGTGGCGTACCGGCCGACCCTGACGGTCCAGCCGAGCGTGCCCGCCGGACGGTCGGCGTACGCGGGCGCGGTGACCTCCTCGATCCGCGGCTCGAAGCCCTTCTCCCGGGCCGCTCTGGCCACCCGGTCGGCGATCTCCCTGGCCCCCAGCGCGGTGCCGGCCGTGTTGAGCGGCCCGTCGGGCGTGCCGGGCAGGTAGACGTGTACGGTCCAGTAGTCGCCGTCGTCCTTGGCCCCGAGCGACATGGTGGTCAGCGTCACGCCCGGCGCCACGGTCGAGGTCACCGGCGGGGCGCTCAGCGGCAGCCGTCCGCCGAAGAACGAGTCCTGCGGGGTGGCCGCCACCGCGGGCGCGCTCCCGGCCAGCAGGATCGCGGCCGCCGCGACGGCGGAGAGGGTGTTGCGGTGCATGTACATCCTTGATTCGCCAGCGAATTGTGTGCCCCGGCAGTCAAGGACCTGCGGATGGCGTCGGGCCGAACGGCGGGCGCTGTGCGCGGAGCAGCCAGGTGAACAGCACCGGGCCGGTGCGACAGCTCCCGCCCGGTCCACCGCCGCCGCCGGGGGAACGGGACGGCTCAAGTCTCGTACGAACGCCCGAGGCCGGGAGACGGCTCGGGTCGCGGAAGCCGGTGGCTCAGGGTTGGTACAGCAGCGACAGCGGCTCCGCCGGGCCGGGGTCGGTGAGCTGCGTGGCGGTGCGCCCGACGTAGCGGGTCAGCGACCGCGCCAGATGCGGCTGGTCGTAGTAGCCGAGCCGGTGGATCACGTCGTGGGCCGGCACGCCCTCCTGGAGCAGCACCGCCGCGCTCCTGACGCGGTCGATCTGCCGGATGGCGGCCCTGGTCAGCCCGGTCGCCGCCAGGAAACGCCGCTGGAGCGTGCGTACGGACACCTCCGGCGCCGCCCCGTCCAGCACCGCCGGCACGATCGGGTCGCGGACCAGGATCTCCTCGCGCACCAGCCGCGCGACGAATGCCTCCGCGTCCTCGTAGCCCGGCAGGTGCCAGGACGAGCCGTGCAGCCGGAACGATCGGCTGGTCGCGCCCGGGAGCTCCACCTGCCTGTCGACGACCTGCTCGACCGGCAGGTGAGGCATCAGCGCGCCGTGGACGAAGGTGATGCCGAAGAACGTGGCGTCTTCGGGCACCGGAGCCTGGCTCGCCTTCGTCTCCGGCCCGGCCACGGCTGCGCTCACCTGCCCGCGGTGCTGCCAGAAGACCAGGTCCCAGCGGGAGGCCGCGACCGCCGTCATCCGGCCGACGCCGTCGCTGCGGCTGCGCCACACCCGCTCGATGTACGGAGAGTCGGACGGCCGGCTCTCGACTTCCAACCCCATAAGGGTCATTCCTCCCATTTGATGCAAGACGTCCGAAGTGCCCGTGGACCAGCTTAGGCCGCGGCGGACGGGCGCGTTCGGCGTCCGTATGCGGCAGGCTCGCTGGTATCCCCATACGGCAGGCTCGCTGGTAGACGGGCGGCAGGGCCCGTCTCGCGCCTGAACCGACCACCTACCGGGTCCTGGCCCGGCTGCCGCTGGCGGGGAGGGAAGAGGGATGACGATCCGGGTGCTGATCGCCGACGATCAGGCCATGGTCCGCGAGGGCCTCGTGGTGCTGCTCAACGCGCAGCCCGACATCGAGGTGGTGGGGCAGGCGGCCGACGGCGGCGAGGCCGTGGCCATGGTCGACGAGCTGAGGCCCGACGTCGTGCTGATGGACGTGCGCATGCCGGTGCTCGACGGGCTGGAGGCCACCCGGCAGGTCGCCGGGCGGACCAAGGTCGTCGTGCTCACCACGTTCGACCTGGACGAGTACGTCTACCAGGCGCTGCACGCGGGCGCCAGCGGCTTCCTGCTGAAGAAGGCCGGCGCCCGCGAGCTGGGCGACGCGGTGCGGGTCGTGGCGGCCGGCGAGGCGCTGCTCGCGCCGTCGGTGACGCGCCGGCTGATCGACGAGTTCGCCCGGCTCAGGGCGCCCGTCCCGGCCGCCAGGCACGTCGGGGAGCTGAGCGAGCGCGAGGTGGAGGTGCTGACGAACGGCCCTGTCCCCGCTCACTACTACCTGAGTATGAGCGCGTCTTTACGTCTTGAGACCCATGACGGATGTGCCGCGCACTGCGTAGATTGTGATCATGCTCCGCCAGCCTCGTCGAGAAACCGGCCCGCAGCCCATCCCCGAGCTGCTCCACCGAGCCCTGTTCAAGGGGGTCTCCCTGCTCCCGCCCGGCGGGCAGGCGGTGGTGCTGCGCCGCTACTTCGACTGGTGGCACCGCTCGCCCGACCCGTGGCGGCTGCAGACCGACGCGTACGAGCAGCGCAAATACGCCACCACGCTGCAGATGCTGCCCGACCGTCCCTACCGCCGCATCCTCGACGTGGGCTGCGCCGAGGGCGCCTTCACCCACCTGATCGCCGCCCAGTACCCCGAGGCGCAGGTCACCGGCGTGGACATCTCCGAACGCGCGCTCAACCGGGCCCGCGCCCGCCCGGGGCCGCCGCTGCTGAACTTCACCCGCGCCGACCTGATCGCCTACGGGCAGCCTGGCGAGTTCGACCTGGTCGTGTGCGCCGAGACCCTCTACTACCTGGGCCGCGACGACCGCCTCCGCCTGGCCTCTGCCCGCCTCGTCGAGCTCGTCCGGCCCGGCGGCCTGCTGCTCCTCGTGCACCCGTGGCCGGAGGCCGACCGCCTCTACACCTACCTCGGCGACCCCATGACCCGGTTGCTGCACCACGTCGACGAAGACGCGCACCGCCCCTTCTCGGTCACCGTCTTCCAGTCGCGGCCCGGCCCCGACGCCGCTGGGCAGCCGTAGCGTCAGCCCGACTCGCCGCGGGCGCGGGCCCGCCACAGCAGGTAGACGAAGTACGGCGTGCCGAGCAGCGCCGTCACCAGCCCGGCCGGCACCTGCGCGGGCGCGATCACCGTACGCCCCAGCGTGTCAGCCAGGCTGACCAGCAGCGCGCCGAGCAGCGCGGCCACCGGCAGCACCCGCGTGTGGTGGGCGCCGACCAGCGCGCGGGCGGCGTGCGGGGCCACCAGGCCGACGAAGCCGACGACCCCGACCGCCGACACCGCCGTGGAGGTCAGGAGGACGGCCCCGGCCAGCGCGCCCAGGCGTACCGGCTCCAGGGGGACGCCGAGGACGCGCGGGGTGTCCTCGTCCAGGGAGAGCAGGTCGAGGTCGCGGCGCAGCCAGGCCAGCAGCGGGACGACGGCCAGCAGCGCCAGCGTGACCGGGACGAGCTGCGCAGGGACACGGCCGTACGTGGAGCCGGACAGCCAGGTCAGGGCCTTGGCGGTGTTCCACGGGTCGGACAGCACGATGATCAGGACGGTGACGGCCGTACAGGCGGCCTGTACGGCGACCCCGATGAGGACCAGCCGGTCGGAACTGAGCCCGCCGCGCCACGACAGCCCATAGACCAGCGCGAACGCGACCAGCGCACCCAGCCCCGCCGCCGCGGACATCGGCCAGACGCCCGCCAGCGGCGCCAGCGTGAGCAGCCCGACCGCGCCGACCCCCGCCCCGGCCGTGACGCCCAGCACGCCAGGCTCCGCGAGCGGGTTGCGGCACACGGCCTGCACCGCCGCGCCAGCCACGGCCAGCGCCGTACCCGCCAGCGCGGCGGCCAGCACGCGCGGCCAGCGCTGGTCGAGCACGAACGTCAGCGCCCGCCCGCTGCGGCCCTGGAGCCAGTTGGCCACGTCGCCGGTCATCAGCCACCGGTCACCGCCGAGCATGCCCAGCACCAGCGCGCCCGCCAGCAGGGCCGCGCAGACGGCGACGACGGCCAGGAAGGCGGCCCGCGAACGGGTCGCGCCCGTGCGCACGGCCGGCGGCTGCCGGGTCGGGCCCGCGTCGCGGTAACGGCGGGCCAGCCACACCATGACCGCGGCGCCGAGCACCGTCGTCACCACGCCGGGCGGCACCTCGACGCCCGCGCCCCCGCCCAGCACGGCCCGCAGCGCGATGTCGGAGCCCAGCACGACCAGCACCCCGGCCAGCCCCGTCAGGGGCAGCAGCACGCGGTGCCGGTGCAGGCCGGGAATCGACCGGGGGAGCAGCCGTACGATCACCGGCGCGCACAGCCCGACGAACCCGATGGGCCCCGCGATCGTCACCGCCGCGGCCGACAGCAGCACCGCCAGCAGCGTCAGCCACAGGCGCAGCCGCCGCACGTTCACGCCGAGCACGGTCGCGGTGTCGTCGCCCAGGCCGAGGATGTCCAGCCGGGGCCCGGCCAGCACCGCCGCGCCCAGGGCCAGCGCGATCACCGGGCCGAACCTGGCGACGGCGTCCAGGTCGCTCTGCACGAGCGAGCCGCTGCCCCAGGCGAACAGCCCGGTCGTCTCCTGCTCGAAGAGGATCATGAACAGGTTGGTCAGCGAGCTGAGCGCCAGGGCCGTGGCCGACCCGGCCAGGATCAGCCGGGTGGTGCCGCTGCGCCCGCCCGCCGACAGCGCCAGCACCAGTGCGGCCGCGGCCAGCCCGCCGAACAGCGCCAGCCCGCCCGTCACCGGCACCGGCAGCACCAGCCCGAAGGCCGCCGCCGCCGCGACCGCCAGGTACGCGCCCGCGCTCACGGCCAGCGTGTCCGGCGAGGCCATCGCGTTGCGGGCCACCGCCTGCAGCAGCGCGCCCGCCACGCCCAGCGCGACGCCCACGCAGGCCCCGGCCAGCAGCCGGGGCAGGCGGGAGGCCAGCAGCACGCGGGCCGCCTCGTCGCTGCCGCCGAACGGCAGCGCCAGCAGGTCGAACGCGCCGACCGACGACGTGCCCTGCGTCACGTGCACCGCGGCCACCAGGACGGTGGCCGCCAGCGCGAGGAGGAGGACCCCGGCGGTGCCCAGCCGCCGCAGCGGCGTCGCGGGCGGGGCCGGGGCCAGGACGTCCGTGCTCAACCCGTGTACGCCTTGACCAGCGCGTCGGCGTACTGCAGGGACGACAGCGGCCCGCCGAACGTCCAGATGCCGTCGGGCAGCTTGGTCACCTGCTGCTTCTCGACGAACGGCAGCGACTTCCAGATGGCGTTGCCGGCCAGCCCTTCGGCGAAGACGTCGTCGCCGTCCGAGGCGTTGTAGAAGAAGCGGAGGTCGGGGTCCTTCAGCGCGGTCAAGCCCTCGACGTCGGTGTTGCCCAGACCCCACTCGGGGTCGACCTCGCCGGTCCAGGCGTTCTCCAGGCCGAGCTGCCCGGCGACCTCCGAGACCAGCGAGCCCTTGCCGAACAGGCGGACCGAGATCGTGCTGCCCTGCTTCCACCCGTCGGCCATCACGAACGGCCGGCCGGCC
This sequence comes from Nonomuraea sp. NPDC051298, assembly GCF_055586305.1. Lineage (NCBI taxonomy): Bacteria > Bacillati > Actinomycetota > Actinomycetes > Streptosporangiales > Streptosporangiaceae > Nonomuraea > Nonomuraea sp. NPDC051298. Next base: position 76,272 of record NZ_JBVJIM010000012.1, on the reverse strand, counting down.
GCGCCCGCGTCGGCGATCTTCTGCTTGCCGGCGGCGAGGGCCGCGTCGAAGTCGGCGAGCTGCTTGGTGGCCGCGTCGGTCTTGCCCACCGCCGCGGCGATCATGTTGAGGTCGTCGCGCATGCGCTTGAGGTTGTCGGCCGCGTCGCTGCCCTTGGCCACCAGCACCGGCACGAACTTCTCCAGTTGCGCCACCAGCGCCGCGTCCCGCCCGGTCTCCATGACGACCAGGTCGGGCTGCAGGGCGCTGATGGAGTCGACGCTGGGCTCCTGCCGGGTGCCGACGTCCTTGACCGAGGGGTCGAGCTTGGCGGCGGTGACCCAGGTGGCGTACCCCTTGACGTCGGCCGCGCCCACCGGCATGACGCCGAGTCCGGCCAGCATCTCGGTCTCGCCCCACTCCAGGCTGACGACCCGGGTGGCCGGGCGGTCGAGCGTGATCTGCTTGCCGCGGCTGTCGGTGACGGTCACGGGCGCGGCGGAGGGCGGCGCGGCGCTGCCGGAGGCGGCCTCGGGTACGGGCGCCTCGGTCGTGCCGCAGGCGGCGAGGACGACGAGGGCGGCGATGGCCGTCAGGGCACTGCGCATGGTGGTTCCTGTCATGTCGTTACGGTGACGCTGGTGTCGCGTCGGGTGTGGCGGCCGATCGGGCGGGTGGTCACGATTCCCGTACGGGGGTCGTGGCCGACCTCGATGCGGAGACCGTAGGTGTCGCAGAGCAGGCTCTCGGTGAGCACCTGGGCGGGCGGGCCGTCGGCGCGTACCCGGCCCCGGTGCAGCAGCACGACGTGGTCGGCGATCTCGGCGGCCTGGTTGAGGTCGTGCAGGACCACGCCGATCGCCACGTCGTGCTCGTCGGCCAGATCGCGGATCAGCTCCAGCAGCTCGACCTGGTAGCGCAGGTCGAGGAACGTGGTGGGCTCGTCCAGCAGCAGGACGCCGGTGTCCTGGGCCAGGCAGGTGGCCAGCCAGACGCGCTGCAGTTCGCCGCCGGACAGCTCGTCCACCGGCCGCTCGGCCATGTCGCTCACGCCGGTCAGCTCCATCGCCCTGGCGACGGCGGCGGCGCCCTCGGGGTCGCCGGACTTCCAGCGCCGCCGGTAGGGGTGGCGGCCGTAGCCGACGACGTCGCGCACCTGTACGCCGCCGGGGGTGGGACGGCTCTGGGCCAGCAGCGTCACCCGGCGGGCGAAGTCACGGGCCGACAGGCTCAGCGCGTCGGCGCCGTCTCCCAGGGTCACGGCACCGCGGTCGGGGCGGTGCAGCCTGGCCAGGGCGCGCAGCAGCGTGGACTTGCCGCTGCCGTTCGGGCCCACCAGGGCGGTCACGTGGCCCGGCCGCAGGGTGATGCGACCGTCCTCGACCACGGTGGTGCCGTGGTAGCTGAGGCAAAGCTCCGCGCCGCGGAGAGAGATCTCCTCGGTCATGGCACTAAGGTTAGGCTAACCTTGTCGTCAACGCCATGGCGGGGTCACGGCCGGGTCATGCCGGACCCAAGACGGCGGGCGTCGGCGGCGGGTCGAAGGCGGCCTGGTGGAAGGCGGCAGGGCTCAAGGCAGCCGGGCGCGGAGTTCGGCCTCGTGGGCGGGGTCGGTGCACAGCGTCACGGTCATCCCGGCCGCGGCGGCGTCGCCGAGCACCTCCAGCAGGATGGCGAACTGCCGGTCGGGCTCGTCGACCAGCAACTCCTCGGCGTGCTCGAAGAAGAGGGGCGGCGGGGGGTCGAGGTCGCGCAGGCAGTCGGTGAGCGCGTCCCAGTTGCGGCCGAAGTATCCGGGCAGGCGCAGGGCCCGCGCCACCTCCTCGAAGAAGGCGGCACGGGTCCGGCCGGCCCGGCCGTCCACCACCGCCGGCGCCGGGCCGGTGGACACGGTCAGCCAGTGCGGCAGCGGACGCGCGGCGGCGGTCATGGAAGCCCCTAGAGCCGGTAGAAGTCGGTGTAGTGGTTGGGCGAGAACCAGGTCACGCCGGTGCTGCGGTTGACCACGATCCGGTACGCGTCGCGGGCGGCGCCCTGTGTGCGGGAGTAGACGTCGTACTCGTAGTAGGTGGCGTTGGTGGGCAACTGGCCCTCGCGGTTGTAGTGGCGACCGCCGGTGTAGTTGTAGCGGCCGTCGGGCCAGGTGTACCAGCCGGCGGAGGTGGGGAAGCCCTTGCCGGCCCAGACCGAGCGGGCGTTGCGGGCGTCGGCGCACCGGGAGATGGTGCAGGAGTTGTAGACCGCGGCGTCGGCGGGGACGACGCCGGTCAGCGCGACGAGGGAGATGGCGGCGGCGAGGACCGCGGCGAGCCGTACGGCCCACGACGGCCGGGAGTGCGGCAGAGCGTGCACGAAGCCTCCTTGCGGGGGATGTGACCGACGTTGTCATGATCGCCGCTGATTTCCCGTCAAAGGAAGGCAAACGGGGTCAAAAGAACGGTGAACTCTTCGCGCACGGCTACCCACCGGCCGGAACGGGCACGTACGGATGGTCATTTCATCGTCACACACCGGAGTCGTCCTCATGTCCTTGGCCCGCCGCGCCACCACGGCCGCCGCACTCCTGCTCGCCGTCACCCTGCCCACCTGTGGCGTGTCTACCTGTACCCTGCCCGTCCTCGCCGGAACGTCCGCCCTGGCGGCCGTGCCCGCCCGCCCCTCCGCGAGCGTGGCGTCACCGGCCGCCCGGCAGGCGATGTCCGAGCTGGCCGAGCTGGCGGCGCGGCGGCTGCTGCTGGCCGACGAGGTGGCGGCGGCCAAGTACGCCGACGGCAGCCCCATCACCGACCTCGAACGCGAACGCGCCCTGCTCGACTCCGTGGCCACCCAGTCGTCCGAGGCCGGCCTGCTCCCGCAGACCGGCGTGCGCTTCTTCCGGGTCCAGATCGCGGCGGGCAAGCTCGTGCAACGCGGGTTGCACGCCCGCTGGCGGATACGCCCGGACCTGCGCCCCAGCCGACAGCCCGACCTGGCCACCGAGGTGCGCCCGCGACTCGACCGGCTCACCCCGCAGCTCCTGCGCCTGCTCAAGCAGGCCGAGCCGCTGCGCGCGACGCCCGCCCGCTGCCAGGCGGACCTCACCACGGCCCGGCAGGCCGCCGAGTCCCGCACCCGCCTCGACCGGCTGCACCGCCACGCCCTGGAGCTGGCCCTCACCCCCGTCTGCCCGCCGTCCCCATAGACCACCCGTCCCCATGACCGTCCGTCCCGGAGACCGCCCGTTCCATAGGTGGTCCGGCGATCCTGGAAGGGGCGAAGGCGGGAAGGCGTGAACCTGAGCGGCTTCTCGTCCGACTGTGCTGGGTGACGGGAGGACGAGATGACCGATGAGCTGCTGGTGGTCCGCGCGCAACTGGGTGAGCGGGCCGCCCTGGCCGAGCTCGTGACCCGCTGGCGGGCGCCGGTGTGGACGTACGTGCGGCGCATGCTGGACGCCGAGCGGGCCGACGACGTGAGCCAGGAGGTGTGGCTGGCCGTCGTACGCGGCCTGCCCAGGTTGCGGGAGCCCGCCCGGTTCGCGCCCTGGCTGTTCACGATCGCCCGCCGGTCGGTGACCGACCGCCTGCGCACCGAGTACGCCCGCGAGGAGTACGCCCGCGAGGAGGACGCGCTCGACCAGGGCGGCCCGGCGGCGGACGACCCGGTCGAGGCCGCAATGGACCGCGCCGAGCTGGCCGCCGCCCTGTCGCGCCTGCCGGTGCGGGAGCGGGAGATCATCGTCCTGTACTACCTGGAGGACCTGCCGGTGGAGGACTGCGCGCAGATCTGCGGCATCCCCGAGGGCACGGTCAAGTCGCGACTCGACCGGGCCCGTCGCCTGCTGCGTCAGCACCTGGAGGAGAAGGGGTACCGGCCATGACCGAGGACGAGCCGCGCCTGTCGGCGCGCGAGCTGATCGAACGACTGGAGCCCGAGCTGTCGCCGCGCAGGCGGGTGCGGGCGCTGGCGGCGCTGGTGGCCGGGCTGGCGGGCACGGTGTTCGTGACCGCGCTGTGGGGTGGCGAGCCGGGGCCGCTGCCCCTCCGTACGCATCTGGCGTTCGGGATGTTCACCGTGTTCTGCCTGGCCTGGGCCGGGTACGGCGGATGGCTGCTGACCCGCCGGGTGCCGTTGTTCGCGACCGACCGGGTGATCGCCGCCTGGATCGCGCTGGTGGCCTCGGCGGTCACGACCGGCCTGGTGGCCGTCGTCACCGTCCAGCGGGGCGCGGGTGTGGGCCCCGCGCTGGCGGTCGGCGGGCTGTTCGTGGCGGCGGCGCTGGCCCTGACCGTACGGGCGCACCACCGCCGGGCCGCGCTCCTGCGCCGCAAGCGGGAGCTGATGGGCGGGGAGGAGGAGTGAACGCGCTGGAGACCGAGGCGCTCGGCAAACGCTACCGGCGCCGCTGGGCGCTGCGCGAGGCCGCCGTCGAGGTGCCCGCCGGGGCGCGGGCGGCGCTCGTCGGCCCGAACGGGGCGGGCAAGTCGACCTTGCTGAGCGTCGTGACCGGGCTGCTGCGGCCGACCACCGGCACGGTACGCGTCTTCGGGCGGCCACTGGAGCTGGCCGGGGTCGCCTTCGTGGCCCAGGACAAACCGCTCTATCGCCGCTGGAGCGTGGCCGACCTGCTGCGTTTCGGCGCGGCCACCAACCCGCGCTGGGACGGCGGCCGGGCCAGGTCGCTGCTGGCGGCGTACGACATCGACCCCGGCGAGCGGGCCGGGCGGTTGTCGGGCGGCCAGCGTACGCTGCTCGCGCTCGCGCTGGCGGTCGGCAAGCGCGCCGACCTGGTGGTGCTGGACGAGCCGCTGGCCGAGCTGGACCCGCTGGCCCGGGTGCAGGTGATGGGGGTGGTGCGCGAGCTGGAGGCGACCGTGCTGCTGTCGTCCCACATCCTGGCCGACCTGGTGGGGGTGTGCGATCACCTGATCCTGCTGCGCGCGGGCCGCGTCCGGCTGTGCGGCGGCTTCGCCGCGCTGCTGGGCGCCCACTCCGCCGCCACCCTGGAGGACCTCGTGCTCGACCACCTGCGCGGCCCCGAGCCCGTCTCATGAGCGGGGCACTGTCCATCACGAGGGGCGCGCTGTGGGCGGCGTGGCGCGGGCAGCGCGCGCAGGCCGCCGCCGTCGCCGCCCTGATCCCGCTGTACGCCGCCTGCGCCGCGGCCGAACGACTCGACCCAGGGCTGAGCGGGCTGACCGTCCAGCTCGCCGGGTTCCTGCCCGGGGCGGTCTGCCTGCTGTGGGGCGCTCCGCTGGTCGCCCGCGAGTTCGAGACCGGCACCCACCGGCTGGCCTGGACCCAGAGCCTGTCACGGGGCCGGTGGCTGGCCGCCGCCGTGGCGGTCGCGGCGACCGGCGCCCTGGCCGCGACCGGCGCGCTGGGGGTGCTGCTGGCCTGGGCGCTCCCGGCGTACCGGGGTGACCCGATGGCCTGGGCGTACTACGAGAGCCACGGGCTGGTCCCGTACGCCCGGGTGGTGTTCGCGCTGATGCTCGGCGTCGCGGTGGGCGCGGTGAGCGGTCACACCCGGATCGCCGTGCCGCTGTCGATGCTGCTCACCGGGGTCGTCCAGCTCGGCGGGCGGATGCTGAGGGAGCGGGCGGACGCGTCGTACTGGGTCGTCCAGCGGGCCGAGACGGCCCTCTACCTGGTCCTGGCCCTCGCTCTTGCCGCCCTGGCCCTGCTGGCGGTACGGCGGCACGCATGAGGTCACGGCGGTGAGGTCACGGAGGCGAGGTCACGGAGGGAACCCCTGCAGCCGTGAATGGCGGCTGCAGAGGGTGTGCTGGGATCGTTCAGGAAACGGTCAGGATGAAGGCCACGTTGCGCGGCTGGCCGTCGGTGTCGATGCTGCGGACGGCGATGGTGGCCGCGTGGTCGGAGTGGCCGCAGTCCCACACGTTCCGGGAGATCGACACCCACCGCGGGTGCCGGTAATGGCCCACCGGCGTCACGTGGGCCCCCACGGGCCCCTCCAGGTTGACGTTGTCGTTGAGGGTGATGCAGTAGAGCCCCTCCTTGACCCGCCACGTCCGCTCGACGTTCTTGCTGATGCCGTGGGCCGAACCGTTCTCCTGCACCACGACCGACGCCTGGGCGTACGGGGTGTCGGCCTGCGCGACGGCGGCCGGGGCCAGGACGGCGGCCGCGGTGAGCGTGGCGGCCGTCAGGTGCTTGATGGTGTTCATGGCGTGTCCTCTCTCGGTCCGACTCAGGCGATGGTCAGGTCGAAGCCGCCGTCGGCCAGTTCCCCCGTGTGGGGGTTGGTGACGTGGACGGCGAGCGTGTTGCGCTCATGACAGGTGGACGACGGGTTCCGGAAAGCGATGTACGGGAGACGCAGCTCGCGGCGCGGGGTGATCTGGATGAGCGCCTTCGTCACGTCCACGAAGTCCGCGACGCGGACGCAGTACCGGCCGGTGGAGACCCGTTGGGAGGAGATGACGTTCTTGAACAGGTTCAGCCGGCCGTCGGAGTCGACGATGGCGCCCGCCCGCGCGTAGGGCGCGTAGATCTCGGCGTGCGCGGTGGACCCAGCGGCCATGACGCCGCCGGCGGCGGCCAGGACGAGCGCGCCGGCCAGGATGTGACGCAGCATGGAAACCCCCTTCGGTTTACCCGCAGAAGTGATCTGCAGCGGAAAAAGTAAGTCAGGGGAGGCGCCGACGCCATGAACCACCCCGCACCACGACGTTCAAGGAATCTTGACCCTCCGCCGCCCGGACCTGCCCGGACGGGCGGCGCCGCGGCCGTCCGGAGAGCATGCTGGAGAGCGCGCCGGGGCGCGTCCCCGTGGGTTGGCCGCGGTGGTTCGTGCGGCCGGGCGTCGCCAGTCATACGGCTGCTCTTCACGGGGTGTTCCACGTCCCGTTCGCCCCCGGCGGGCCGTGCGGACTTCGATCACCCCCGTGGGGCAGGCGCTCCGCTCCCATCGTTCTTCAGGAGGTCCTCGTGCGCAGCACCAGGCGGTCCATCCCGGCCCTCGCCGCCGCGGCCGCCATCGTCATGTCAGGCGCCATGCCCGTCGTCATGTTCGGCGTCGCCGTCCCGGCGGCCGGCGCGGCCGGTGCGGCCGGTGCCCGCGAGTCCGGCGGGCGCTGCTCGCCGGACGCGTCCCTGCTGGGCTTCACCGACGCCCTGGACAAAACCACCTTCGAGGACACGCCCGCGGCCGGCCTGTCCGCGCTGGCGTTCACCGGGAACTCGCGGGCCCTCGCGCTCGTGGACAACGTCGGGACCACCCCCGCCCGCCTCTACGACCTGGCCGTCATCGACGGCCGGAACAAACACCTGTCCGCCGAGGTACGCGGCATGACGACGCTGCGGCGGCCGGACGGCGTCCCGTACACGGGCGCCGACTTCGACGGCGAGGGACTCGTCGCCGAGCGCGGCGGAGGCAGCGTGCTGGCCGGTTCCGAGAGCGAGCCGTCGATCCGGCGCTTCCGGCTCTCCGACGGCCGCCAGGTCGCCGACCTCGAGGTGCCGCAGCGCTTCCGGGTCGCCCCGGCCGGGCAGGCGACGGCCAACCAGACGTTCGAGGCGCTGGCCGCCACCCCCGACGGCCGCGCCCTGTACGCGGGCATGGAGGGGCCGCTGTCGGCCGACGGCCGTGACGCCGAGGGCCGTGGCCTGCAGCGGATCCTGCGCTACGACGGCAGGCCCGGCGGCGCCTACCGGCCCGCCGCCCAGTACGCCTACCGCACCGACCCCGGCCTCGGCCTGGTCGAGCTGGTGGCACTCGGTGACGACCAGTTCCTCTCCCTGGAACGCGGCTTCACCCCGGGGGTGGGCAACACCGTACGCGTCTACCGGGTCTCGGCCACCGGCGCGACCGACGTCTCCGGCGTCGGCTCGCTGGCCACCCTCACCGATCAGCGCGCCTGGCTCGGCAAGCGACTGCTGGCCGACGTCGCCGACTGCCCGCCGTCCGGTGCCACCAGCAAGCAGCCCCAGCCGAACCCGCTGCTGGACAACATCGAGGGCATGGCGCTCGGCGGCCGGCTGTCCGGCGACCGGCACGCCCTCTACCTGCTGTCCGACGACAACAACAACGCCACGCAGACCACCCGCCTGTACGCGCTGAGCGTCCGGCTCCCCGACGAGGCCCGGCTGACCGCCCGCGCCCTGCTGTCCGCGACCGCCTACCAGCCGGGCCCCACGTCGGGCACGAAGCTGCCGCCTGACACCGTCAACGGCGTCACCCCGCCGTTCGCCGGACAGCCCATCCCCGGCTTCTCGGCCGTCATCACGGCCGGCGCGCGCTCCCGCTCCGCCGACCGGCTGCTCGCCATGCCGGACAACGGGTTCGGCTCGAAGGACAACTCGCCCGACTTCCTGCTGCGGGCCTACTTCATCGAGCCCGACTACCGCGACCACCGGATCCGGGTACGCGACCACCTCGACTTCCGCGACCCTGACCGCAGGGTGCCGTTCCCGATCGTCAACCAGGACACTCGCGACCGGCTGCTGACCGGGGCCGACTTCGACGTCGAGTCGCTGGCCAGGGACGCCCGCGGCGACCTGTGGATCGGTGAGGAGTTCGGGCCGTACCTGGTGCGTACCGACGGGACCGGCAAGGTGCTGCAGGCGCCGATCCCGCTCCCGGACGGCACGAAGTCGCCGCAGTCGCCCGACCTGGTCCCGGGGGAGAGCCCGACGCTGCCGGCCAGCCGCGGGTTCGAGGCCATGGCGGTGAGCGAGGACGGCTGGACCCTGTACCCGATCCTGGAGGGCGCCAGGACCGGCGACGCCGACCAGCGCCGGCGCGTGGTCTACGAGTTCGACGTGCGCGCGAACGCCTACACCGGGCGCACCTGGTCGTTCCTGGTCGACGATCCGGGGCTGCTGGTCGGCGACGCGGCGGTGCTCGACGACCGCCGGTTGCTGCTGATCGAGCGGGACAGCGCGATGGGACCGTCGTCCCAGGTCAAGCGCCTGGTGGTGACCGACCTGGACGAGGCGGGCCCGGACGGCGTGCTGCCCCGCCGCACGGCCGTGGACCTGATGCGGCTGGCCGACCCGAAGGGCGTCTCCACCCCGGCCCGGCCGGGCGAGTACGGGGTCGGGCCGCTGTTCTCGTTCCCGCTGCAGTCGGTGGAGTCGGTGCTGCCGTTGAGCGGTGACCGGGTCGTGGTGGCCAACGACAACAACTTCCCGGGCAACGACGGGCGCATCCCGGGGCGGGCCGACGACACCGAGGTGATCGTCATCGACGTGCCCGGCCTGCGCGACTGACACCGTTCCGCCTGACCGAGGTCTGTGCGGCCCGAGGGAAACCGGGCCGCACGGACCTCGTCATCTGGGCAGCGCCGGGCGACGCGCCGTGCCCGCACGCGGTACGCACGCCGGCCGCGTGCGCCGATGGCAACATTTGCCGTGCGCAACTGCTGCGCGCGACGAAGCGCGGCTTCCTGTGGGCCGTTGCCCAGGGCGGACGTACGAGGAGATCTGGATGGCGGAGACGGCCCTCGTCCGAGGCCGGGCGACCAGGGAGCGGCTGCTGGGGGCCGCCGTGTCGCTGATCGGGGAGGTCGGCTGGAACCGGGTGACCACGCGGATGGCCGCCGAGCGGGCGCGGGTGGCGCCGGGCGTGGTGCACTACCACTTCAGTTCGGTGACCGACCTGCTGATCGCCGCCTCTCTGGAGTCGATCCGTGACCTGATGGGCCGGCTGTTGGAGCGGCTGGCCGGGCAGTCCGATCTCGACACCGGCGTCGACTGGCTGCTGCGGGAGGTGGCGGCCTACCCGGACGACGACTCCGCGTCGCTGCTCATGGTGGAGACGTACCTGGCCGCGACCCGGATCCCGCGCCTGCACGACGAACTGGCCGCGCTCGTCCTCGGCTTCCGCCGGAGCCTGGCCGCCTGGCTGGCCGAGCGCGGCTGCTCCGACGCCGAGGCGGTGGCCGCGCTGCTCGGGGCCGCGATCGACGGCCTCATCCTGCACCGCCACCTCGACCGCGGTCTGGACGTCGCCGCGCTGGCCGGACCGATACGGAGAATGCTGCGAAAGGGGTGAGCCCCGCTTTCCGCACTGCCGGGCCGACCGCCGACAATGCATTCCGGAGGCGCCCGGCCCGGCCTTTTCATTGAACTGGGCGAATGGCTTGTACATTTGCCCAATACGGCGGCCCGGTTGTCCGGCCGCGGTCGCGCACTCTTTATGGTGACGATTTCGAGTGCGATCGATGAACCTTTCTTGAGTGTCCGTGCCGGGGTGGCGTACGAGCTGGGCGGCCCTGGCGGAATTACTTTCGATCGTGGTTCTTTTCTGGACACGACCGAAAGGGAGTCAAATGCTCCGTCGTGCTCTTTCAGGTGCGTTCGCGGTGGCGGTCGCCGGTCTCGTCACGGCGGCGACGCCCGTCGCGGACGCCTCTGTGCACTTCCGCGCCGCGTCGGACTACGACGACGCCGCCGCGGCGATCGTCGACTTCGACGGCAAGCTGAACACCGGCAGGAACGTCATCACCTCCTGGCGGGCGGGCGTCGGCCGGTACTGCGTCCAGCTCGCTCCCCGCGTGGACGCCACCAGGTCGCTGATCCAGGTCACGCCGCGGGTCGCGCGGCGCGTGCCGTACATCGCGTACCGCAATCCGTCGGAGACCTGCTCGCGGCAGAACACCCTCACGATCGCCGTCTACGAGATCCAGACAGGACGCCTCGCAGACAGTGGCTTCGACCTGCTGGTCCTCTGACCGTCGGGCGTATCCCACGACGACCGCCGGGGGCCGTACCCGTCGAACAGCGAGGTACGGCTTCCGGCGTCTCCGCGCCTTGTCGAAATATCCGCATATTTCAGCTTTCTCGGCTGTTCCTCCTTTGGCGGGTTTACCTGGTGCTGAAGGTTGCCATAGCGGAACCACACATCGGTCGAGACCGGTCCGTACGTCTAACCTCCGCAGGGGCCATTCGCGACGGGAGGAAGCGGCGCAGCGTGAACGAGTTGCCGATGGGTGCGCGTCCGGAGGCCGAACCGCTGGCGGAGGCGGTGCAATCGGCCAGCAGGGCGCTCGTGGGGGTCGCGGTCCGCTCCATCAACGCGACCGGCGCCGACGTGACCCTGTCGCAGTATCGCGCACTCGTCCTGATCGGCGCCCGGGGCCCGCAGCGGCTCGTCGACCTGGCGCAGGTCCTCGACGTGAACAGGTCGACGGCGACCCGCATGTGTGACCGCCTGGTGGCCAAGGGCCTCCTGCGCCGGACCCGCCTGTCCGCCGACCGGCGTACGGTGCGCATCGCCCTCACCCCCGAAGCGCGGGCGCTGGTGGACGGCGTGACGGAGCGGCGCAACGCGCACCTGGCCCGCATCCTGGCCGAACTCACCCCTGAGCAGCGGAGCGCGGCAGTGGCGGCGCTGACCACGTTCGCCGACGCGGCCGCCGAGCAGCCGGGCACGACGCCCCGCGACGGACGGACCGGCCCGCCGACGCCATGACAACACCATTGACAGAATAGCTGACTCAGGTAAAATCCACGCTTCGTCAATTACCGGCGAGATTGAGCGAGAGCTGCATTCCTGTTTCCCGAGATTTCGCTTCGGCGTCAGGAAATCGGGGGAACCTTGCCGCGACAGGTTTTCCCGTTCCCGGGCAACAGAGGCAGGTTCTCATGGTCAGACGATCCCTGGCGGTGCTGATCCCCGTCGTCCTCGGCGTCATCGCGTTCGCCTTACCGGCCTACGCGGTGACCCTGGAGCAGAAACTCGCCGCGCTCTCCACCTTCTCCCAGCCCACCGCCCCGAGCGCCGCCGCCTGGCGCAGCGCCTGGCAGAACCAGGCGTCCTGGGCCGACTACGCCTTTGACTGGTCCACCGACCTGTGCTCGAGCAGCCCCGACCAACCGCTCGGCTTCGATTTCCGTACGTCCTGCCGCCGGCACGACTTCGGCTACCGGAACTACAAGGCCGTGAGCCAGTTCCCGGCGAACAAGGACCGCATCGACGACGCCTTCTACTTCGACATGCGGCAGGTCTGCGCCGGATACTCGGGGATCCCCAAGTCCACCTGTGACGGCCTCGCCTGGACGTACTACCAGGCGGTCCGCCAGTTCGGCGACCTCCGCGTCACGGAGGAGCAGATCCGGCAGGTCCAGCGGCAGGCCGAGCTGAACGCCCAGAACTCCGGGTCCTGAACACCGCGGGGCGGGGCCGCCGTCGCGGCCCCGCCCCCGGACCGCCGCGACGGGCGGCGGGACGCGTAAGCCGACCAGGGCCGGGAAGTCGCAGGTCATGAGAGTTGTGGTGGACCTGACGCGCTGCCAGGCGTACGCGCAGTGCGCCTTCCTCGCCCCCGAGGTGTTCCGGATGCACGGCGCGGAGGCGCTGCTGTACGACCCCGACCCCGACGAGGCGCAACGCGACCACGTGCTGCGGGCCGCGGCGGCCTGCCCGGTGCAGGCCATCCGGGTGGACCGGATCGAGACCCGCGACCCCGCCGACGCGCCCTCGGGATTGATGGCCACCCAGCGGCCCGTCCAGGCGCGGGAGAGGTCCCGTCGGGCGGGCGCGGCGGGCGAGGCGGACGCGGTGGTGGAGCGGCTGCGGTGCGAGGGGCGCATCGTGGTCGTGGGCGCGTCGCTGGCGGGGCTGGCCGCCGGGGCGACCTTGCGCATGGAGGGTTTCACCGGCTCGCTGACGATGATCGGGGACGAGCCGTACCGGGCGTACGACCGGCCGCCGCTGTCCAAGCAGGTGCTCGACGGGTGGATCCCCGCCGACCGCACGGGACTGCCGTACACCGAGGAGATCGACGCGCGGTGGCTGCTCGGCGTCCCGGCGACCGGCCTGGACCCGGTCAACAAGCGGGTCCTGCTCGGCGACGGCGGCGTGGTGGAGTACGACCGGCTGCTGATCGCGACCGGAACCCGCGCCCGCGCCTGGTTCGACGAGGAGGAGGCCGCCCTCGAGGGGGTGGTCGGGCTGCGTACCCGCGACGACGCCGCCGAACTGCTGCGCCTGCTCGTCGACCGGCCAGGGCGGGTATTGATCATCGGTAGCGGGTTCACCGGCTCGGAGGTGGCCTGGGCCTGCCGCCAGAGGGGCCTCGCGGTGACCGTCGTCGAACGCGGCCAGGCGCCCCTGGTCGGCGCCCTCGGCGGCGTGATCGGTGAGGTGGCCGCCGACCTGCAGCGCGAGTACGGCGTCGACCTGCGCTGCGGCACCACCGTGACCCGCCTGGAGGGCGACGCCTCCGGACGGCTGCGCCGCGCCCACCTGTCCGACGGCGACGTGGTCGAGGCCGAGGTGGCCGTGGTGGCGCTGGGCGCGGTCCGCAACACCGAATGGCTGAAGGGCTCGGGCCTGGCCGCCGGAGCGTTCGGGGTCGGCTGCGACGCCGGTTGCCGGGCGTTCGACAGCAACGGGGTGGTCACCGACGACGTCTTCGTCGCAGGTGACGTGGCCCGCTTCCCCCACCCGCTGTACGGCTACCAGTTCCTGTCGCTGGAGCACTGGGGCAACGCCGTCACCCAGGCCCAGGTCGCCGCGCACAACATGATCAGCGATCCGATCGACCGCCGGCCGCACCTGTCCAGCCCGGTCTTCTGGTCGGCGCAGTTCGGCGTCAACATCAAGTCGGTGGGCGTGCCCACCTTCGCCGACGAGATCGTCATCGCCCAGGGCTCGCTCGCCGAGCGCCGCTTCGTGGCCGCCTACGGCCGCGACGGCCGCATCACCGCCGCCGTCGCCTTCGACCAGGGCAAGTGGCTGGAGCTCTACCAGCGTCTGATCGAGGCCGCCGCGCCGTTCCCACCCGAGCTGAACGGCGTCGACCAGCCGGCCGACCGGCGGCCCAGGCCGGCGCGGTTCCCCGAACAGCGCCTGCTCAACCTGCACGCCACCGTCCGGGTGACCGGCCACGACCCGAGCGAACGCCGCGCCGAGCTGATCCACCACCACTGATCCGCCCGCGGCGGCCACGAAAGGCGAAAGGCAGGCTCATGGCACCGGCCAGCATCTACCAGCAGATCCTCGACCCGGCCAACCGCGCCGACCCCTACCCGCTCTACGCCGAGCTGCGCAGGACACCGGTGACGCGGGAGGCCGACGGCACCTACGTGGTCAGCACGTACCACGAGGTCGTCGCTCTGCTGCACGACCCGCGGGTCAGCTCCGACCCCCAGCGCCACCCCGCCCTCGGAAGCCTGCCCAGAAGCGCCCGTGTCCTTCCTCAACCTCGACCCGCCCGACCACGACCGGCTGCGCGAGCAGGCCATGTGGTGCTTCGGCCCGCCGCACGCCCCCGGCCGCGTCGAGGGCCTGCGCCCCTGGCTGACCGGGGTCGCCAACGGCCTGATCGACGGCTTCTCCGGCAGGAACCGGGTCGACCTCGTCGACGAGTTCAGCTACCCGCTGCCGGTGACCGCGATCTGCCACGTGCTCGGCGTGCCGCGCGAGGACGAGCCGCGCTTCCACCAGTGGGCCGACGGCGTCGTCGAGACCATCGACCCGAACACCGGAACGTTCGCGGAGCGCAGGCGGCGCAGAGACCAGATCTTCGCCGAGACGAGCGAGTACCTCGGCACGCTCGCCGACGCCCACGCCGCCCGGCCGGGGGACGACCTGATCTCCGGGCTGCTCACCGATCCGGGCCCGTACGGGCTGATGTCGCGCGCCGACGTGCTGAGCACCGGGGTGCTGCTGCTGGTCGCCGGGCACGAGACGACCGTCAACCTCATCGCCAACGGCGTGCTCACCCTCCTGCGCCACCCCGACGTGCTGGAACGGCTGCGCCACGAACCCGGCCTGATCACCCCTCTGGTCGAGGAACTGCTGCGCTACGAGCCACCAGTGCAGATGCGGACGAACCGCAGCACCGTCGCCGACATCGACCTCGCCGGCACCATCATTCCGAGGGGCGCGCCGCTGGCCCTGATGCTGGCCGCCGCCAACCGTGACCCCCGCCGCTTCCCCGACCCCGACCGCTTCGACCCCGACCGCACCGGCAACGCGCACCTCAGCTTCAACAGCGGCATCCACTACTGCCTGGGCGCCCCGCTCGCCCGGGTCGAGGCCCAGATCGCCCTGTCGGCGCTGGCCCGCCGGCTGGTGAACCCCCGGCTGGTCGCCGACCCGCCGCCGTACCGGCCCAACCCGGAGCTGCGCGGCCCCCGCCACCTCCTGATCGAGTACGACGACCTCGCCCCCGCCACCGGGCAGCTCTGATCCCGAGGACCGGTCAGCCGGGTTCCGCGGGGGCGGGGGAGACGTGGAGGGGGCAGGTTCTTTCCCAGCCAGGAACCTGACTCTTATGCGCGTCCTTGATCACGGAGATCGTGGAGGTGTGCCCGGAACCGGGCCGGGCCCCGGGGCCCGCCACAGCGGCGGGCCCCACAGACAGATCCCGCAGATGGAGAATCCCCATGCCCATGATCAACGTCACCTTCGACAGCGCCGGCATCACGCTCGCCGGCCACCTCTACGTCCCCGACGACGCCGTCCCGGGTCCGCGCCCGGCGATCGTGGTCGGTCACCAGGGCGGCGCGGTCAAGGAACAGGCGTCCGGCCTGTACGCGCGGCTCCTGGCCGAGAAGGGCCTCGTCGCGCTCGCCTACGACGCGGCTCACCAGGGCGAGAGCGGCGGCGAGCCGCGCGGCCTCGAAGACCCCGCGCAACGGGTCGAGGACTTCAAGGCCGCCGTGTCCTTCCTCACCACGCGCGAGGAGGTCGACCCCGACCGGATCGGCATTCTCGGCATCTGCGCCTCGGGCGGCTACTCGCTGCCGGCCACGGCCACCGACCACCGGGTGAAGGCCCTGGGCACGGTGTGCGCGGTCGACATCTCCCGGCACTTCCGGCTGGGCGCCGACGGCACGCATGACCCGGCCGCGTTCGAGGCGCTGCTGGAGCGGGCCGCGCAGGCCCGTACGGCCTCGGCGCACGGCGAGCGGACCCCGGGCCTGCAGATCATCCCCGACACGCTGGAGCAGGCCCGCGCGATCGGTGGCGAGTACGCCGCCGAGGGGTTCGAGTACTACCGCACCCCCCGGGCCGAGCACCCGAGGTGCGCCCGGTTCTTCGACTGGACCAGCGTCGACAAGATCGCGATGTTCGACGCGTTCGCCCCCATCCCGCTGATCGGGCGGCGACCGCTGCTGATGATCGCCGGGACCCGCGCCGTCACCAGGTGGATGACCGTCGACGCCTTCCAGCGCGCCGTCGGGCCCAAGGAGTTCGTGTGGATCGAGGGCGCCAGCCACAACGACCTCTACGACAAGCCCCAGTACGTGGGCCCCGCGGTCGAGAAGCTGGCCGAGTTCTTCACGAAGAGCCTGGTCGAGGCCGCCTGAGGACACGACGGCCGCGCCCTCCCCGCGCGCGTGGGGGCCGGGTGTCGTCCCTTGGCCGGCGGGTAGGTCCCGCGAGGGGTGTGGTCATTGGACGAGATCGATGTGATCGTGATCGGCGCGGGGCCCGCGGGGGAGTCGGCCGCCGCCAGGTGCGCCGACGGCGGGCTGTCGGTGGCGCTGGTGGAGCAGCGGCTGGTGGGGGGCGAGTGCCTGTACTACGGGTGCATTCCGAGCAAGGCGCTGATCCGGCCGGGGGACGTCCTGGCCGCCGCCCGCCGGGTGCCGGGCGCGGCGCAGGCGCTCACGGGCAGGCTGGACGCCCGGGAGGCGTTCGCCCGCCGTGACGAGCTGGTCGGCGCGTGGGACGACGCGGCGCAGCTCCCCGCCTTCGAGGAGAAGGGCGTCCTGTTCGTCCGCGGGCCGGGCAGGATCGCCGATGACCGGGTGGTCGACGTCTCCACCTCCGGCGGAGGGACGCGGCGGCTGACCGCGCGCCGGGCGGTGGTGCTGGCCACGGGCACGAGCCCGGCCATCCCGCCCATCGACGGACTGCGCCGCGGCCAGGTGTGGGACAACCAGGACGCCACCGCGGTCAAGGAGCTGCCCGAGCGCCTGCTGGTGATCGGCGGCGGGTTCATCGGCGCGGAGATGACGCAGGCGTTCCGGCGGCTGGGCTGCACCCAGGTGACCGTGGTGGAGGAGGCCGAGCGGTTGCTGGTGGCGGAGGAGCCGTTCGCTGGTGAGCAGGTGCGGGAGGCGTTCGAGGCGGAGGGCGTCGACGTCGTGACGGGCGTCCGCGTGACCGCCGTCGAACAGCAGGACACCGACGGGCCCCTGACCGCGACCCTCGGCGACGGCCGCCGGGTCACCGCCGACGAGATCCTCGTCGCGGTCGGCCGACGGGCCGAGACCGAGGGACTCGGCCTGGAGGCCATCGGCCTGACGCCCGGCGGGTTCGTCGAGGTGGACGGCTGGATGCGGGCCACCGGCGTGCCGGGCGGCTGGCTGTACGCGGTCGGCGACTGCAACGGCCGCGCGCTGCTCACCCACATGGGCAAGTACCAGGGCAGGCTCGCCGCCGACGTGATCATGGGCAAGGACGTGCCCGAGTCGACCACCGTCGTGCCGCGCGTGACCTTCACCGACCCCCAGGTCTGCGCGGTCGGGCTGACCGAGCGGCAGGCCCGCGAGCGCGGCCTGCCGGTGCGGACCGTGACCACCGGCACCGGCGACGTCGACGGGGCTCACGTGCTGGGCGTGGGGATCACCGGCACGTGCAAGCTCGTCGTCGACGACGACCGCAAGGTGCTGGTGGGCGCCACCTTCGTCGGGCCCGGCATGCAGGAGCTGCTGCACTCGGCCACCATCGCGATCGTCGGCGAACTGCCGCTCGCCACCCTGTGGCAGGCGGTGCCGCCGTTCCCCACGGTCAGCGAGGTCTGGTTGCGCCTGCTCGAAGCGTACGGACTCTAGGCCCCTCTAGGCCCAACGCCGCGTCGTTCCGGAGGCCGCCCCTGCGGCGGGGACGACGGCGTCGTAGTCGACGAGGAGGTGGCGGGGGCCGCGCAGGGTCGGGCTGGGCCGGTACGGCGGCGGGTCGGTGACCAGCCGGGGGTTCACCAGCCGGCGGGCCAGCGCCGACAGGGCGATCTGGGCCTCGACCCGGGCGAGCGGGGCGCCGTAGCAGTAGTGGACGCCGCTGCCGAACCCGAGGTGCCGGTTGTCGGCGCGGTCGGGATCGAAACGGTCGGGGTCGGGGAAACGGCCGGGGTCGCGGTCGGCGGCGGCGAGGGCGAGCGTCACCGGCGAGCCCTTGGGGATGACGGTCCCCGCGAGGTCGATGTCGGCCAGGGTGCTCCGGCTGGTCAGCATCTGCACGGGTGGCTCGTAGCGCAGCAGTTCCTCGACCAGCGGGGTGATCAGGCCGGGTTCGTGGCGCAGCCGGTCGAGCACGTCGGGGTGGCGCAGGAGGGTCAGCATGCCGTTGGCGATGAGGTTGACGGTCGTCTCGTGCCCGGCGACCAGCAGCAGCACCCCGGTGCTCAGCACGTCGGCGCGGGACATCGGCGCGCCGGGGCCCGTGCCGGTGAGCAACGCGGACATCAGGTCGTCGCCAGGCCGCCGGGCGTGGGCGTCGGCGAGGCGGCCGAGATACCCGCCGACCTCGGCGCCGATCCGGCGGCGCCTGCGCTGGCGTTCCGCGAACGGGCCGGTGGTCGGGTCACCGGTCTCGATGATCGCGTCGGCCCAGTGGTGGAAGCGCGGCTCGTCCTCGCGCGGCACGCCCAGCAGGCGGCAGATCGCCGTCACGGGCAGCGGGTACGCGAAGTCGTCCACGAGATCGGCCCGGTGCCCGCCCTCCAGGTCGTCGATCAGCGCGTCGGTGACCTCGGCCAGCCAGGGACGCATCCCCTCGACCCGGCCTGGGCTGTGGGGCGGCCCGAACGGCCGGTTGGCCAGCTCCCGCAGCCGGTCGTGCTCGGGCGGGTCACGCCGGATGAAGTCGAGCGGCAGCCCCGGCTCCTCGGGCGCGGCCCCCGCCATGCCGGGGTGGCTGCGGGGGTCGGAGCTGATCCGGGGATCGTGCAGCAGCGCGACGACCTCGTCGTACGTGCTGACCACGTAGGTGCCGTCCGCCTGCCGTGCCACCGGGGTCCTGCGCAGCTCCGCGTACAGCGGGTACGGGTCGGCCCGGCTCGCGGGGTCGAGGATCTGCTCGTAGACGCTGGGCGATGCCATGGCGGTACCTTTCGTGGCTCCCACCCGGCGCGGTCGGCAGGCGCGCCGCCGGGTCGGATCGGCGGTGGCGCACCGCGGTCTTCTGCCCGCCCGGCCCGTACCCAAACGCCGCCTCGTACGCGCCGGACATCGACGCTACCGCCGCGTGGCCCCGCGCTCCACGCCGCCCTCGCTCGACTGGTCGCTCGTCCACGAGGTGAGGATGCGCAGCCCGTCGTACGAGGGGGTGCCGGGGTCGGCGGTGAGCACCATCAGGCGCTGCCCCGATCCGTCGGGGCTGCTCCAGGTGTCGCAGTCGAGCGTGAGGTCACCGACCAGCCGGTGGCGGTACTGCTTGGTGCCGTAACCGGCGCTGGTCACGCGGTGCTCGGCCCACCAGGTGCGGAAGTCGGCGTCCTGCACCGACAGCTCGCCGACGAGCCGGGCCAGCTCGGGGTCGTCGGCGTCCGGCCCGGCCTCCATGCGCAGGGCGGCGACGGCGTCACGGGCGTCGTGCGCCCAGTTCCGGTGCATGCCGCGGATGACCGGATGGGTGAACAGCAGGCGGACGTAGTTGCGCCGCGCCGCCGGGATCTCGGAGAAGTCGATGTAGAGGGCGGTCGCGGCCGGGTTCCACTGCAGGATGTCCAGCCGCTTGCCCAGGACGAGCGCGGGCGTCTCGGTGAGCTGGTTGAGCAGGCGGCGCATGGCGGGCCGTACGCGTTGCGCGGGCCGTCGGCGGCGGGGCCGCGCGTCGGTCTTTCCGGCCAGCTCGTACAGGTAGCTCTGCTGGTCGTCGTCGAGCCGCAGGGCGCGGGCCAGGGTGGCGAGCACCGTGGCGGACGCCTGGACCCGGCCCTGTTCCAGCCGGGTGTAGTAGTCGACGCTGATCGCCGCGAGCTGGGCGACCTCCTCGCGCCGCAACCCGGCCACCTTGCGCGGGGAGTCGGACCCGGCCAGGCCGAAGTCCTCGGGCGCCAGTTGCGCCCGGCGGGCCCTCAGGAAGGCCCCGAACTCGCTGGGGAGAGATTCCGAACTCATGCCCTCATTCTCCCGCCGCCCCGTACGGAGGTGAGAGGGCAGGTTCCTTCCCAGGCAAGAACTCGCCTCTGTCGCCCACCGGGGACAGGCGCGAACGTGAAGACATGCCCGGCAGGCGGCCCAGGTCAGGAACACACCGGCACCGAACCTCGTACGTGTCGCCTCTTCCGCAACCGTCGCCGACTCCCACCACGTCCGCGGCGGCTTCGTCATGCCCAGGTCTCGAGACGGCTCACGAGACGTCGTGGGCCGTCCGGCGCGGGTGGGAGGCGTCCGGGGCGGCGGGATCGCCTTCCCGCTCGTCCTCCTCGGCGGCCCGGTACAGGGGAAAGGCCGCCACGAAGCGCGCCCCCTCGTCGGAGTCGGCGAGGGTGAGGGCGCCGTGATGGCTCTCGGCGATCTGGCGGGCGATGGCCAGGCCGAGCCCGGTGCCGCCGGCGTCCTTGGCGCGGGAGTCCGCCAGGCGGACGAACCGACGGAAGATCTTCTCCCTCTGGTCCGGCGGGACGCCGGGGCCGTCGTCGGCGACCTCGAGCACGGCGTCGCGGTTGTCGCGGGTGACCCGGACGGTGACGGCGGAGGCGGCGTGGCGTTCGGCGTTGTCGAGGAGGTTGGCCAGCAGGCGCCGGCACTCCACGGCGTCCGCGGCGATCATGATGCCCGGCTCGATCACGGAGATGAGCCGCTGTCGCGCGGCCCGGCTCGACACCTCGTCGGTCACCAGCTCGCTCAGGTTCACGACCTCGGTGGGCTTGACGGCGGCGGCGTCGAGCCTGCTGATGACGAGCAGGTCGGTCACGATGGCCTGCAGCCGTTCCAGGCCGGCCAGCAGGGACTCTCCCACGCGGGACCAGTCGGCCGGTTCGCGGCTCAGCATCGCCTCCTCCACCCGCAGCCGCATCGCGGCGATGGGGGTGCGCAGGTCGTGGGAGGCGTCGGAGGTGAACTGCCGCTCGCGCTGGAACGCGGCCTCCAGCAGCGCCAGGGTCTGGTTGACGGTCACCGCGAGATGCCAGATCTCGTCGTGGCGGGCGGGCACGGGCACCCGCTGCTCCGGGTCGGTCGTGGTGATCTCGGCCAGCGCCGTGCGGATGGCCTGGACCGGTCGCAGGGTACGGCCGACCACATGGGAGATGCCGAACCCCACGAGGGCCACGATCGTCCCGGCCGAGCCCAGGAGCACGAGCAGGGTGAAGGGGTTCACGTACCAGGGGGTCGCGGGGGTGAACCCGTAGATGAGCAGCTCCTGATGGCCGCCGTCGGGCAACCACAGGGCGTTGACGATCACGCATCCGTCCAGACCCGGCACCTGGCACAGGACCCTGTCCGCGCCGCCCCGGGAGCGCTCCGGCGGGTGGAACGAGGCCAGCCGCGGCCTGCCGACCAGCGACGGGCTCGCCGCCACCACTCGTCCGGACGAGTCGACCACCTGAACGGCCGACAGCCCCGGCGCCCGCTCGATCACCGGGGGCACCGACCGGTGCGCGTGTTCGAACACCACCTCGCCGAGCCTGTGGTACGCCGAGTAGACGCGATGACTCATGTCGTGGGCCCGCAGCAGACCCAGGCCGAGCACGACCAGCCCCACGCAGGTCAGGGCCATCACCGCCGTCGACAGCGCCGTCATGCGTGTTCGGACGGTCCAGTCCCGCCACACGTCCACGTCGGCCTCCCCCCGACCACAGGTCTAGAAACCTGCTCGTTGGGCCGGAAAGCCACACGCAAGCCGCAGCCACGATTCACCCCGCCCGAGCAGCGCCCTCCTCACCGCGCCGCAGCGCCCTCCTCGCCGCGCCGCAGCGGCCGCGTCGCCGTGGCCGTCGCCGTGGCCGTCGTGGTGGCTGTCGCGGTGGGCCCGCTGTCGGCGTGGTCGTGCCGCCCGCCATGGCCTGCCGTCGGTGCGGCCTGCCGTCGCCCGGCCTCAGGGGCCCTCGGCCGGGTCGGCTCGCTGGAGGTCGGGGCGGCCGGTCTTGCCGAGGATGCGGCGCAGCGCCGAGATGTCCTGGCCGTCGAGGCGGGAGCCGATGAGCTCGTCGTAGACGGCGCACTGGAGGTCTTTCGCCTCGGCCGTCTGCCGCCGCCCCTTCTCGGTCAGCACGGCGAGGATGACCCGCCGGTTGCCCGCGTCGGGGTGGCGGTCGACCAGGCCCTTGTCGGCCAGGCGGTCGACCAGCCGCGTCACGCCGCTGCGGGTGACGAGCAGCGCGTCGGCCAGCTCGTGCATGCGCAGCCCGTCAAGGTGCGGCAGGAGCGCGGCCAGCAGCTCGTGCTCCAGCAGGGAGGTGCCGTGCGCGGACTCGAGCCGCCTGCCGATCTCCGCCTTGACCTGCCCGTCCATGTGCTGGAGCCGGGCCCAGACGCCGAGCTTCTCCCACGCGTCGCCATCCATCGGCAGTCGGGGCACCCGGGCCCCGCCCCCTTTCGTCTCCACTCATCCTAGCCGACAACTGTTGACGTGCGCACAGTTGACACAACAATGCTTTCGCCTAAGGATTGACGCGTCAACAGTTGTCAGCTCAATTCGAAGGAGGGTGGCGTGAGCGACGTCACCGTCGACCGGGCGGGGTGGCGGGAGTGGACGGGGCTCGCCGTGCTCGCCCTGCCGACCCTGCTGGTCTCCATGGACCTGACCGTGCTGCACCTGGCGGTGCCACACCTGACCGCCGACCTCGAGCCGTCCGGCACCCAACTGCTGTGGATCGTGGACATCTACGCCTTCCTGGTCGCCGGGCTCCTGATCACGATGGGCACCCTCGGCGACCGGATCGGGCGCCGGCGGCTCCTGCTCGGCGGCGCCGCCGCGTTCGGGGTCGCCTCCGCTGTGGCGGCCTACGCCGGCAGCGCCGAGCTGCTCATCGCCGCCCGCGCGCTGCTCGGCATCGGCGGCGCGACCCTGATGCCCTCGACCATGTCGTTGATCCGCACGATGTTCCGCGACGACAAGCAGCGCACCGTCGCCATCTCGGTGTGGATGATGAGCTTCATGACCGGCGGCGCGATCGGCCCGCTGGTCGCGGGGGCCATGCTGGAGACGTTCTGGTGGGGGTCGGTGTTCCTGCCGGCCGTGCCGGTGATGGTGCTCCTGCTGGTCGTGGGGCCGCTGCTGCTGCCCGAGCACCGCGACCCCGCGCCCGGGCGGGTCGACCTGCCCAGCGCGCTGCTGTCCATCGTCTCGGTGCTGGCCCTGGTCTACTGCCTCAAGCAGATCGCGGCAGACGGCCTCACCTGGCAGCCCGCGCTGTCCCTCGCCGTGGGTCTGGTCGCGGGCGTCGTGTTCGTCCGGCGCCAACTGGGGCTGGAGCATCCCCTCATCGACGTACGGCTGTTCCGCGACCGCGTCTTCTCCACCTCGGTGGGCAGCCTGCTGGTCAGCATCATGGTGATGATGGGCGTCTATTTCCTGACCGTCCAGTACCTGCAGTTGGTGGAAGGGCTGTCCGCGCTGCAGGCGGGGCTGTGGACGCTGCCCAGCACCGCCGCGGGGATCGTCGGGACCATGGTGGCCCCGGCGCTGGTGAGCCGGCTCCGGCCCGCCCTCGTGATCGCCGGTGGGCTCTTCGTCGCGATCCTCGGCCTGGCGCTGCTCACCCAGGTCGGCACCGCCGGCCTCGCCCTGCTCATCACCGGATCCGCGGTGCTGTCCCTCGGCATCGCGCCGGCCAGCGTCCTCGGCACCGACCTGATCGTCGGGTCCGCCCCCGTCGAGCGCGCCGGCGCGGCCTCGGCCGTCTCCGAGACCAGCAGCGAGCTGGGCGGAGCCCTCGGCATCGCGGTTCTCGGCAGCATCGCCACCGCCGCCTACCACAACCGGCTGACCGACACGATCCCCGCCGGGCTCGCGCCCGAGGCGGCGGGCACGGCGCTCGACACCCTCGCCGGCGCGTTGGAGACGGCAGGGCGCCTGCCCGCCCAGCTCGGCGACGGCCTGGTGACCGCGGCCCACGACGCCTTCGTCCACGGGCTGCACGTCATCTCCGTCGTCAGCATCGTCATCATGGCCGCGTTCGCCGCCGTGGCCGCGGTCATGCTCCGCGGCCTGCGCCCGGCCACCGGCCAGGAGCCCGCCGCCGCCCCGGCGCCGGGCGTGCCGCAGCCCGCCCATGGGGGCCGGGGTGGTGAGAAGCCGGGGGAGGCGGGGTAGTCGCAGGTGAGGCCGCGTCCGCGTGATCGGGGGATCGATGCTGGGAATGCCTGACGGAGTCCGTGGGTGCCTGTTCGACATGGACGGCGTGCTGACCCGCACCGCCACCGTGCACGCCGCCGCGTGGAAGACCATGTTCGACGACTTCCTGCGGAAGCGGGCCGACCGCACGGGGGACCCGTACGTGCCGTTCGACGCGGTCGCCGACTACGACCGCTACGTGGACGGCAAGGAACGGCTCGACGGGACCAGGAGCTTCCTGCGGGCGCGGGGCATCACCCTGCCCGAGGGCTCGCCCGGCGACCCGCCGGACGCGCTGACCGTCCACGGGCTGAGCAACCGCAAGAACGCCCTCGTCCAGGCCATCATCGACCGCGACGGCGTGGAGGTGTTCCCCGGCTCCGTCCGCTACGTGCGGGCCGTGCGCGACGCGGGGCTGCGCACCGCCGTCGTGTCGTCGAGCGCCAACACCGCGCGGGTGCTGGAGGCCGCCGGGCTCACCGGGTACTTCGAGGCGCGGCTCGACGGCGTGGTGGCCAGGCAACGCCACCTGGCGGGCAAACCGGCCCCCGACATGTATCTCGCCGGGGCGGAGGCGCTGGGGCTGAAGGCGTCGGAGGCGGCGGTGTTCGAGGACGCGCTGGCGGGGGTGGAGGCCGGTCACCGGGGAGGTTTCGCGTTCGTCGTCGGCGTCGACCGGGCCGGGCAGGCGGCCGCGCTGCGCGAGCACGGCGCCGACCTCGTGGTCACCGACCTGGCCGAGCTGCTGGAGCGGGGCACGCACGGCGGAGGCGCCCGATGATCCGGCATCCCGCGTTCACGGTCGAGCCGTGGTCGATCCGCGAGTCCCGGCTCGACCTGGACGTGCTGGCGCAGACCGAGTCGGTGTTCGCGCTGTCCAACGGGCACATCGGACTGCGCGGGAACCTGGACGAGGGCGAGCCGTACGGGGAGCCGGGCACCTACCTCGACGGGTTCTACGAGCTGCGGCCGCTGCCGTACGCCGAGGCGGGCTACGGCTATCCCGAGTCGGGCCAGACCGTGGTCAACGTCACCAACGGCAAGGTGATCCGGCTGCTGGTCGACGACGAGCCGTTCGACGTCCGCTACGGGACGCTGCACGA
The DNA here is from genome assembly GCF_055586305.1 of Nonomuraea sp. NPDC051298. Lineage (NCBI taxonomy): Bacteria > Bacillati > Actinomycetota > Actinomycetes > Streptosporangiales > Streptosporangiaceae > Nonomuraea > Nonomuraea sp. NPDC051298. The sequence continues at coordinate 51,000 of NZ_JBVJIM010000012.1, read as the reverse complement.
GCACGAGCGGGTCCTCGACCTGCGCGCCGGCACCCTGACCCGCAGGGTGCTCTGGAGCTCACCGACCGGGGCCCAGGTGCGGGTCACCTCCACCCGGCTGGTGTCCTTCACCCACCGCGCGGTCGCCGCCATCCACTACGAGATCCAGGCCGTCGACCGGCCGCGGCGCGTCGTCGTACAGTCGGAGCTGATCGCCAACGAGACCCAGGAGTACAAGGCGGGCGACCCGCGCGCGGCCACCCCCCTGGAGTCGCCGCTGGTCCTGGAGGAGAACGTGCCGGGCACCGACGGTGTGGCGATCATGGTGCACCACACCCGGTCGAGCGGGATACGGGTGGCCGCGGCCATGTGCCACGACGTCGACGGGCCCGACGCCACCCTGATCGACGCGCAGGGCGCCGGTGACGTCAGCCGGGTGACCGTCACCACGCGCCTGTCGCCCGGACGGCCGCTGCGGCTGGTCAAATACTTCTCGTACGGCTGGTCGGTCAAGCGTTCGCGGCCCGCCATGCACGACCAGGTCGTCGCGGCACTGGCAGGGGCCAGACTGACCGGCTGGGAGGGCCTGTGCGCGGGCCAGCGGCGCGCCCTCGACGAGTTCTGGCGCAGCGCGGACGTCGAGGTGACGGGCGACCCCGAGGTGCAGCAGGCCGTCCGCTTCGGGCTGTTCCACCTGCTGCAGTCGTCCGCCCGCCTGGAGGACCGCCCGATCCCCGCCAAGGGCCTGACCGGCTCCGGCTACGACGGGCATGCCTTCTGGGACACCGAGATCTTCGTCCTGCCGGTGCTCACCTACACCTACCCGAAGGCGGTCGCGGACGCGCTGTCGTGGCGCAGGTCCACCATTCCTCTGGCCCGCGACCGGGCCAAGCAGCTCAGGCTGCGCGGCACCGCCTTCCCCTGGCGGACCATCCACGGCGAGGAGTGCTCCGGCTACTGGCCGGCCGGCACCGGGGCCTTCCACGTCAACGCCGCCATCGCCCACGCGGTCACCCAATACGTCGACGCGACCGACGACACGTCGTTCGAGCGCGACACCGGCCTGCCCCTGCTGGTCGGGACGGCCCGGCTGTGGTGCTCACTCGGCCACCGCGACCCGGCCGGGCGCTTCCGCATCGACGGCGTGACCGGGCCCGACGAGTACACCGCCGTCGTCGACAACAACGTGTACACCAACCTGATGGCCCGTCACAACCTGCTCGCCGCGGCCGATGCCGCCGCCCGCCACCCCGGCCGGGCGGCGCAGCTCAAGGTCACCGAGGAGGAGACCGGCGGCTGGCGCGACGCGGCCGCCGCGATGTGCGTCCCCTATGACGAGCGGCTGGGCGTGCACGCTCAGTGCGAGGCGTTCACCCAGCACGCGGTCTGGGACTTCGCCGCCACCAAACCCCGGCAATACCCGCTGCTGCTGCATTTCCCCTACTTCGACCTCTACCGGCGGCAGGTGGTCAAGCAGGCCGACCTCGTGCTCGCGATGCACCTGTGCGGAGACGCCTTCACCCCCGAGCAGAAGGCCCGCAACTTCGCCTACTACGAGGCGCTGACGGTCCGCGACTCGTCCCTGTCGGCATGCACCCAGGCGGTGATCGCCGCCGAGGTGGGCCACCTGGAGCTGGCGTATCGCTATCTCGGCGAGGCGGCCATGATGGACCTGGCCGACCTGGAGAAGAACACCGTCGACGGCGTCCACATGGCGGCGCTGGCCGGGGCGTGGATCGCCCTCGTCGCGGGGTTCGGCGGGATGCGCGCCGGGCGGGGGCGGATCGCCTTCGCCCCGAGGCTGCCGTCCGAGCTGACCAGGCTCGCCTTCCGGCTGCGCTATCGCGGCAGCCTGCTGTGCGTCACCACCACGGCGGAGGCGACCACGTACGAGCTGCTGGAGGGCCCGCCGATCACCGTGACCCACCACGGGGACCAGGTCGCCGTGGCAGGAACGGTCACCCGGCCCAACCCGCCGCGGCCGGAGCCGGAAGAGGAGATCCACCAGCCGCCCGGCCGCGAACCCGCCCCCCGGCACCCGCGCCGCGCCCGCAGATCGCGCTCGTGAGCCGGGCCCCGTTCGGCGCGGGAGAAACCCCGCGTCGCCGGTCGCATGGACAGAACGGACAGAGCAGACAAAACGGCGGGGTGTGCAAAGTGGGGGAATGGCCGAGCAGTGAACTCCCCGTGAACGGCTCACCCGTTTCGGCGGATATATCAGGATATGGGGAGAATTGAAGGGTGGCTGTGTGACTTCTGGGGGAGCTGGTCGATTTTCTCGGGGGAGTCGGCCCGGTCCTTTTCGGTATCGTTCTCCCGCTGGTCACGCCGTACGTCGACCGGCTGCTCGCACGGCGCAAGCGGATCAGCTTCCGCGTGCCGTACAACCCCAAGGTCGGCCTGGGGCACCCCCTGCGCACCCGGCTGCGCTTCTTCACCACCGCAGGCAAGCCCTCGCCCGGCAGCCTGCAGACCGTACGCGGGCGGCTGGGGGAGCGGATGGCGCGCTGGCCGCTCGGCGGCCAGGCCCAGCAGGACGCCGCCGAGCCGACCTGGCACGGCGTCCGGATGGAGGCGCTCGCGCTCAGGCGGCGCGAGCGCGCCGTGATCGTCGTCGTCCTGCGCGAGGCGGACGCGGACGAGGCCGGGATCGCCAAGGTGGTCGAGCACGCCGGCAAGCTCAAGGACACCGGCACCATCAAGGGCGAGGGCCGGACGCGCCGGGTCACGCTGTCCCGGGTGAGCGGCGCGCTCGTCGTCGTGCTCAGCGCCCTGCTGGTGCTCAGCCAAATCGCCCAGCCCCGGGACCGCGCCGTCGCCTGCTCGGCGGGGACGCTGCGGGTCGAGGGTTCGGGCGTGTCCATGGAGACGGTCAGGTCGATCGCCGACGCGTACATGGAGCTGTGCGGCGAGGCGAGGATCGAAGACCTGCGCAGGATCAACCGCGGCGAGCTGACCGACTGGCGGCAGGTCCAGGGCGGCGACTCCCTGCCGATCAGGATCGTCAGCCGCGACACCGCTCGGGAACCAGGCAGTTGTACGAGGAGCGGGTGCTCGGCACCGGCGAGAACGTCACGTGTACGAGGAGCGGGTGCTTGGCACCGGCGAGAACGTCACGTCCTCCAGCGAGTGCCGGACCGACGACCGCATCCGCCGCGCGAACGTCATCCGCTGCGAGCCGCGACAACGCCGAGGTCATCCGGGAGGTCGGCACCATCGAGGGCGCCATCGGCCACGCGGACGCGCACTCGCTGATCGAAACGCGCCGCGCGGGCAGCGTCACCCCGCCCACCTGGACGGACGCGCCTTCGACGCCGCCACTGCCGTCGAGTCGGGCTATCCCTCCTGGGCCGTCGAGTACGTCCACCCCAAGGCCACGCCCGCGCCCGCCTCCCTGACGGCGAACTTCCTCGGCTTCCTGCAGTCCGGGGGCCGCCTCCTGGAGTCGGGCTTTCGCCCGTGCGCTCCGCCCGACGGTCTGCTGGCGCTGTTTGACCGGAGGTGAGCTGGCGCTGGTCCAGGGGCTGCCTCCTGGAGTCGGGCTTTCGCCCGTGCGTCACGCCCGACGGTCTGCAGGCGCTGCGCGACCGGAGATGAGCTGGCACTGTGCGACCTGAGGTGAGCCGTACGGCGTCGGCGGTCCCCTGCTTGCGCGCGACCGCGTAACCCGCCCGGGCGGGGGACGGGTCGGTCCGAGGGGGGACCGCCGAGGTTCGCGCCGTTATCCGCGCCGCTTGCCGTACATGCCGACCGACAGCGAGACGCCCACCGCCGCCAGGACGACCTGGAGGCCGAGTTCGATCCAGTCGGGCCCGCTCGTGTCGGCGACCCCCAGGACGGTGGCGATCGCGGTGCCGATCAGCGCCGCGACCACGCCGATGACGATCGTCAGCCAGATGGGAATGCGCTGGCGCCCCGGGATGACCAGCCGCCCGAGCGCACCGATCACGATGCCGATGATGAGGCCGGAAATGATGCCGGTGATAGCCACCCTGAACTCCCCGCAACTCGGTGTTCTGCCTGTCCTGCACAACGAACCCGGCGCGGCGAGGGTTCCAGCCCTTTCGCCGACAGGCCCTGCGGCGTCGGGCATGGCGGCTGTAGGGTCGGGGCGGCGGCGCGCTTCGAAAAGGCGTCCGATGGTGAACGAGGATAAAATATCCGCGTCATTTGCTGAACGAAAAGAATCAGTAAATGAACGTACGATTTACAAGTGCTGGATCGCGGTGTCATTGCCTGCGGATTTGCAATAAAACCTGACACGGTTATCAACGTGCCCGAAAACCCCTATATGGTTAGGTCCCGGCGCTCGGGCAGGCATAGTGGCCTGCTGAGAAATACGACAATTGCGACGTCGGGGAGATATTGGTGAGTGTCGATACCCTCCGCGAAGAACAGGCGATCCGGCGGACCACCGATCACCTGGTTCAGGTCTTCGCAGACACACACTCCGCCGAGTACGTCGAGAGTGTGATGCAGGCGGCCCACCGCCGCTTCGACGGCCTTCCCGTCCGGGACTTCGTCCCTGTCCTGGCCGAACGCATGGCCCGCCGCGAGCTGACGGCACCCCCGGCCCCGGCCACCTCGGCCACCGAGATCGTTACCCTAGCCCAGGCCGTCACCCCCGCCCAGGCCGCTGCGCCTGCCGGGGCCGTCGCCGCTGCCGCGACGAGCGCGCCCGCCACTGCGAGCGCCTCCGCCGAGGCCGCCGCGCTTGCCGGGGGCATTGCCGCTGCCGGGACAGGCGAGCCCGCCGCTGCGGGTGTCCCCACTCAGGCCGCTGCCGGGATGGGCGAGCCCGCTGTGGGTGTCTCCACTCAGGCCGCTGTACCCACCCAGGCCGACGCGGCAACCGTGAGTCCCGCACCGGCCGAGGCCCCCGCACAGGCCGAAAGCTCGCTACCGGCGGTGAGCCCAGCGCTCGTGGAAAGCCCCGCGCCTGTGGTGAGCCCCGCGCTCGCCGAGGCCGCTGCGCCGATCGAGGCCGCGGCGCCGATCGAGGCCGCTGCGTCGGCCGAAGCCGCAGCGCTGGCCGAAGTCGCGGCCTCCGCCGAGGCGCCTGCGGACGTGGCGTCCGAGCGGTCCGCCGAGGCACCTGCGGACGTGCCGTCCGAGCGGTCCGCCGAGGCCCGGCCTGAGGCCGCTCCGGCCGCCCAGTCGGTCGCGCAAGAGGCGACGCAACCGTCCGACCAGGCGACGGCCCAACCTGCGCCCCAGCCGGTGGCCCATCAGGCGACCCAGCCCGCTGCCCAGCCGGTGGCGCAACCGGCCACCCCGGCATCGGCTCAACCGACCTCCTCGTCGGCCGCTCAACCGGCCGCTCAGCCGGCCGCTCAGCCGGTGGCGCAGCCTGCCGCAGGGTTGGCCGTGGCGGCGGCGCGGGTGCCTCGCCGTAAGGTGCTGTTGCCGATCGGGGCGGCTGTGGTGGTCGCCGTCGTCGCCGCCGTGGTCGTGGTGAACCTCGGGCAGGAGGAGGCCCCGCCCGCCCCGCCTCCGGCCGCGCCCCCGCTCGCGGTTGTACGCGGCGTGGTCGGCTCGGAGAAGATGGCGTTCTTCGAGGACCCGAAGGTGGTGCAGGCCCTCGCCGACAAGGGCGTGAAGGTGGAGGTGGAATCGGCCGGCTCACGGCAGATCGCCACCTCGGTGGACCTCGACGCCTACGACTTCGCGTTCCCGTCGAGTGCTCCGGCGGGCGAGTACATCCAGCGCAAGCGCAAGGTCAGCGCGAAGTACACGCCGTTCTCCTCGCCGATGGCGATCGCGACGTTCCAGCCGATCGCGGACCTGCTCACCAAGGCGAACGTCGTGAAGCAGAGCCCGCTCCCGACCCTCAACGTCAGCCGCCATCTGGAGATGGTCACCGAGGGCACGAAGTGGGACCAGCTCTCCGGCAACACGGCCTACCCCGTCGACAAGAACATCCTGATCTCCACGACCGACCCCCGCACGTCGAACTCGGCGGCCATGTACCTGGCGATCATCAGCTACGTCGCGAACGGCGGCAAGGTCGTGCACGGCGCCGCCCAGGAGAAGAGCGTGCTACCCCTGGTGACCCCGCTCTTCACCGGCCAGGGTTACACGGACAACACCTCGGAGGGCCCGTTCAACGAGTACCTCACGGTGGGCATGGGCCCGTCGCCGATGGTCTGGATCTACGAGGCGCAGTTCGTCGAAGCCGCCGCGAAGGGGCAGATCAAGCCGGGGATGGTGCTGATGTACCCGTCGCCGACCGTGCTGTCCAAGCACACGCTGGTGCCGCTGAACGCGTCCGGCGACCGCGTCGGGCAGTTGCTCAGCACCGATCCGCAACTGCAGCGGCTCGCGGCCGAGCACGGGTTCCGCTCGAACGACACCGCTGAGTTCGCCAAGGTCGCCGCCGACAACGACGTGAAGGTCGCGACCGACCTCATCGACGTGGTCGACATCCCCTCCTACGACACCCTCGAGAACCTGCTGGACGGCGTCGCCAAGTCGTACGGGTAGATGACCGGCGGGCACGGTCTGCCGCGACCTCTCATGAGTGACTGTGCCCGGCCTGGACCGGGGGACCACCGTCGCATCTCCGGCCCAGACCGGGGAGATGCGACGGTGGCCCCCGGTCCGATTTCCGGCGGCCAGGTGCGGCGCCGGTCACCGAGGTCGAGCGCGTCCGGCCGGCCGGACCCGACCTTCCTGGCGAACTACGAGCCTTCGCGCGGTCGCTACGGGCGCAGGGAAACCTCGTCGAGGACGGACTCGGCGAGCTTCGCGGCGCTGGGGTCGTAGCGGCGGGCCAGGGTGTGGAACAGCGTCTCCGCGCGGATCGCCGGCCAGTCGGCGGACAGGTGCTCGGCGGGCAGGCGCGGGTCCTGGCGGACGAGTTGCAGCCAGTCGGTGTGCAGGAACAACTGCCTGGCCAGGTCGTCGGTGGCGGACGGCAGGGGGTGCGGCGTGTCCCAGCGGTCGAGGAAGGCCCGGTAGCGTTCGGCGATCTGGTCGGTGTCGAACGCCTTGTGGACCAGATCGGCCGACTCCGTCGGCTTGAACGCCCGCGCCTGCAGCACGGTGACGTTGTCGCCGAGGCCGAGCGGGGTCAGCATCGACTCCACGTCCTTCGTGCCGGGAGCGATCCACAGCCCGCTCTGCAACAGCCCGAACCCGACCCAGATGAGCCGGGAGCGGAGGTCGTGGCGGGTGCTGCGCTCGCTGCCCGGCAGGGAGAAGCCGACCAGCGTCCAGGTGCCGTCCCAGTCGCGGTTGACCGCGCCGGTCTCCCAGATGTGCCTGCGCCCGTCGTCGAGCACCTCCGTGGCGTGCGGGGTCAGCCCGAAATAGACCTTTTTCCCCCGGCGGTGCCTGGTCAGCAGGTTGCGCTTGGCCATGCGGGTGAGCGTCGAGCGCACCGCCTCCTCCGATACGCCGAGACGGGCGAAGACGTCGATCACACTGCCCGAGTAGACCGCGGTGTCGCGCCCCAGCACGTAGATGCCGAGAAAGCTGAACATCAGCGACTGCGGGCGTGCCGAAGGCAACTGAGGTGGCGGGTCCGGTTCGTCCTCGTGCGTCACAGGCATGAGCGTAGACGGAGCGCCGATGACGGGCAAACTCTTGACGGGGGTCGAAAATTTGCCCAATGTAGAGCGCGTCGAGCCGGGGTGGCCGATGCCGGGCAGGGAGCCGAGCCAAGTCGCAGGAATGCCCACATCGCTCCGGTGGACTCCTGCGCCGTTTGGGGTGAAATAGATGTACTTGTCGGGCAAGGTGGCCGTGGTCACTGGGGCCGGTCGCGGCCTCGGGCGGGCGTACGCGGAGGCGCTCTCCGCCGCCCGGGCGGCGGTGGTCGTCAACGACGTGGACGCGCGGGCTGCGGCACGGGTGGCCGGGGACATCGTCGCCGCGGGCGGCAAGGCCGTCGCGGCGGCCGGTGCGGTGGGCGGAACCGAGGTCGCGCAGCGGCTGGTGGACACCGCGGTGGAGGAGTTCGGCCGGCTCGACGTCATGGTGACCAACGTCGGCATCCTGCGGGACCGAGTCCTGTGGAAGATGTCGGACGAGGACTTCGACGCGGTCGTCGAGGTGCACCTGCGCGGCACGTTCACCTGCGCCCGCGCGGCCGTGGCGCGCATGCGCGAGCAGGGCAGGGGCGGCCGGCTGATCCTGATCTCCTCTCCCGCCGGCCAGCGCGGCAACTTCGGCCAGACCAGCTACGCCGCGGCCAAGGCCGGCATCGTGGCCATGGCCCGCACCTGGGCCATGGAGCTGGGCCGGTCCGGCATCACCGTCAACGCGGTCGTCCCGGTCGCGGCCACCGAGATGACCAGGACGATCCCGGCCTTCGCCCCGATCCTGGAGGAGGCCGGACGCACCGGCGGCCCGCTGCCGGGCTGGCTGCGCAGGGACGAGGGTTTCGGCACGGCCGAGGACGTGGCCGGGCTCATCGTCTACCGGGCCTCGGACGCCTCCGCCGGCGTCACCGGGCAGGCCGTCGGCATCGGCGGCGACCGGCTGGCGCTCTGGTCGCACCCTCAGGAGAAGGCCGTCGCGCACGCCGACGGCGGCTGGTCGGCCGAGGCCATCGCCGCCTCCTGGGAGAGCGGCGTCGGCGCCGAGCCGGAGACGTACGGCATCCCCGCCCCGAAGGCGCCCGCGTCATGAACCTCGACGAACTGGTCGCGATCGACGTCCACACCCACGCCGAGGTCTCCAAGGACGGGCACAGCTCGCTCAGCCCGGCGCTGTCCGAGGCGTCGGCGGGTTACTTCGGCGCGCACGAGCGGCCGGCCATCCCCCAACTGGCCGCCTACTACCGGGAGCGGCGGATGGCGGCCGTGGTGTTCACCGTGGACGCCGAGCACGCCACCGGCCACCCCCGCATCTCCAACGAGGAGATCGCCGAGAGCTGCGCCGAGCACTCCGACGTGCTCATCCCGTTCGCCAGCGTCGACCCGTGGAAGGGCCGGGCGGGCGCCCGCGAGGCGCGCCGCCTGGTCACCGGTTACGGCGTGCGCGGGTTCAAGTTCCACCCCAGCATCCAGGGCTGCGCCCCGGACGACCGGATGGCCTACCCCCTGTACGAGGTGATCGAGGAACTCGGCGCGGTCGCGTTGTTCCACACGGGCCAGACCGGCATCGGCGCGGGCCTGCCCGGCGGGGCGGGCATCCGGCTGAAGTACTCCAACCCCATGCTGGTCGACGACGTCGCCGTCGACTTCCCGCACCTGAAGATCGTCCTGGCGCACCCGTCGTTTCCCTGGCAGGAGGAGGCGCTCGCGGTCGCCACGCACAAGCCGTCGGTCCACATCGACCTGTCCGGCTGGTCGCCGAAGTACTTCCCGCCGCAGCTCGTCCGCTACGCCAACACGCTGCTGAAGGACAAGGTGCTGTTCGGCTCCGACTACCCGATGATCACCCCCGATCGGTGGCTGGCGGACTTCGCCCAGCTCGACATCAAGCCGGAGGTCCGTCCCAAGATCCTCAAAGACAACGCCGCGCGCCTGCTGGGCCTCGCCCCCGAGGAGACGCTCGCCCTCAAGGAGACACGGCCATGACCACCGTCGCGAACGGGCTCACCGAACTCAAGGCGCTGGCCGGGCGGGACCTCGGCCACAGCGGCTGGCTGGAGATCACCCAGGACCGGGTGAACCTCTTCGCCGACGCCGCCGACGACCACCAGTGGATCCACGTGGACCCGGAGCGGGCGAAGCACGGCCCGTTCGGCGGCACCATCGCGCACGGCTACCTGACCCTGTCTCTGCTCATCCCGCTGTTCACCGAACTGCTCGACATCCGGGGCGTGCGGATGAGCATCAACTACGGCCTGGACAAGGTTCGCTTCCCCGCCCCGCTCAGGGTCGGCGGCAAGATCCGCCTCGCCGCCGCCGTCGCCGAGGTCGAGGACGTCCCCGGCGACGGCGTCCAGATGTCGCTCGACTTCACCGTGGAGATCGACGGGGCGGCCAAGCCCGCGTGCGTCGCCCGCGCGGTGTACCGGCACTACGCCTGACCCCTCCCCGCCCCTTGCCCAGATGTGAGGAGATCCCCCCTCGTGCCGAACCCCGTCCAGTTGCGCCGCGCGGTGGCTTCGAGCTTCCTCGGCAGCGTCATCGAGTACTACGACTTCCTCCTGTACGCCACGGCTTCCGCCGTCGTGTTCGACAAGGTCTTCTTCTCCAACCTCGACCCGCTGGTCGCCACGGTGGCCAGCCTGGGCACGTTCGCCACCGGCTACCTGGCCAGGCCCATCGGCGGCGTCGTGTTCGGGCACTTCGGCGACCGGCTGGGCCGCAAGCGCATGCTGGTGCTCACGATGGTGCTGATGGGCGTGGCCAGCTTCCTCATCGGGCTGCTGCCCACGTACGCGCAGGCGGGGGTGCTCGCGCCGGTCGCGCTCGTCGTGCTGAGGCTCGTGCAGGGGATCGCGGTCGGCGGCGAGTGGGGCGGCGCGGTGCTCATGTCCGCCGAGCACGCCACCACCCGCCGCGGTCTGTGGGCGAGCTTCACCAACGCCGGCGCGCCGTTCGGCATGGTGCTGTCCACCGGCGCGCTGAGCGGCACCGCGGCCGTTCTCGGCGACGACGCCTTCCTGGCGTGGGGGTGGCGGGTGCCGTTCCTCATCAGCCTCCTCCTGCTCGCGGTCGGGCTGTTCGTCAGGACGCGGGTCGAGGAGACTCCGGTGTTCAGCGCCGCCGTCAAGGAGAGGCCCTCCCGGGCCCCGCTGCTGGACGTGCTGCGCGAGCAGCCCAGGACGCTGTCGCTCGGGATCGGCGTGGGGCTGGGCGCGTTCGTGGCGCAGGGCACGCTCATCACGTTCCTCGTCGCGTACGGCGTGGGGGCCGGCTTCGAGCGGCAGACCGTGCTGAACGGGCTGACGCTCTCCTCGGCGGTGGCCGTGCTCGGCATCCTCGGCTGGTCGGCCCTGTCCGACCGGATCGGGCGGCGACCGGTCGTCGTGACCGGGGCGCTCATCATGGCGGCGCTCGCGTTCGCCCTGTTCCCGCTGGTGGACACCGGGAGCGCCGTCCTGCTGACCGTCACGCTCGTCCTCGGCCAGGGCGTCGTGCACCCGATGATGTACGGCCCGCTGGCCGCGCTCTACACCGAGTTGTTCAGCACCCGCACCCGCTACACCGGCGCGTCGCTCGGATACCAGATGGCCGGGCTCGGCGCCGGGCTCGCCCCCCTGGTGTTCGCCCAGATCCAGTCCTCCACCGGCGGCGGAACCCTCGTGATCGCCGTGGTCATCGCCGCCACCTGCCTGCTGTCCGTGGCGTGCACACTGGCGCTGAAGGAGACCAGCCGCGGCGATCTGACCGCGGAGCCGGACGCCGGCCGGGTCGCCAAGACCATCACGTCCTGACGGGAGAGGCACGCTCATGCAGAACTCAGGGGTTGGCGGCTGGCCGGCGCGGCGGGCCATGATGACGCCGGACCGCACCGCCTTCGTCTTCGAGGGCCGCCGCCTGACCTACGCCCAGATCCATGAGCGGGTGACGAGGCTGGCCGCGCGGCTGCGGGACAGCGGCGTACGGGCCGGGGACCGGGTCGCCTACCTCGGCCCGAACCACGTCGCCCTCGCCGAGACCATGTTCGCGACGCACGTGCTCGGCGGGATCTTCGTCCCGCTGAACTTCAGGCTGGCGGCACCGGAGATCGACTACATTCTGGGTCACTGCGGCGCGAAGGCGCTCATCCACGCGCCGCAGTGCGCCGGCGTCGTGGGGAAGCTGACCGGCACGCCGGACCTGGAGGAGATCGTCCCGCTCGAAGCCTACGAAGACTGGCTCGCGCAGGGGGACCCCACGCCTATCGACGTGCCGGTGGGGCAGGACGACCTCGCGCTCATCCTCTACACCTCGGGCACCACCGGGCGGCCCAAGGGCGCCACCCTCACCCACGCCAACCTGATCTGGAACACCTGCAACGTCCTCATCGGGGTGGACGTGGCCGCCGACGAGACGACGCTGATCAGCGCCGCGCTGTTCCACGTCGGGGCGCTGAACCAGACGTTGCTGCCGACCTTCGCCAAGGGCGGCCGCTCGGTGATCATGCCGTCGTGGGACGTGGACACGTGCTACGACCTGGTCGAGGAGTTCGACGTCACGTGGATGTTCGGGGTGCCCACGATGTTCGCCGCGTTCGCCGGCTCGCCGCGCTGGGCCGATGCGGACCTGTCCTCGCTCCGCTCGCTGATGTCCGGAGGGGCCGCGATCCCGCCCGCCCTGATCCGCACCTACCAGGAGCGCGGGCTGGTGTTCTGCCAGGGATACGGGCTGACCGAGACCGCGCCGGGAGCGACGTTCCTGGAGGCGGACCAGAGCACGCGCAAGATCGGATCGGTCGGCGTGCCCGTCTTCTTCGCCGACGTACGGGTCGTCCGGGCCGACCAGAGCGACGCGGCGCCCGGCGAGCCCGGCGAGGTCCTCATCCAGGGCCCGAACGTCACCCCCGGCTACTGGGACGACGCCGGAGCCACCGCGTCGGCCTTCGCCGGAGGGGGCTGGTTCCGCTCCGGCGACATCGCCTACCGCGACGCGGAGGGGCACCTGTACATCCTCGACCGGGTCAAGGACATGTACATCTCCGGCGGCGAGAACGTCTATCCGGCGGAGGTGGAGGCGGCGCTCTTCGAGCACCCCGCGGTGGCGGAGGCGGCGGTGGTCGGCGTGGCGGACGAGAGGTGGGGAGAGAGCGGCCGCGCGTTCGTGGTGGCCCGCCCCGGGCACGCGGTCGCGGCGGAGGAGGTCCGCGACTTCCTGCGGGCCCGGCTGGCCAAGTACAAGATCCCCCGGTACGTCACCTTCGTGGCGGACCTGCCGAAGACCGGCTCCGGGAAGATCCAGAAGCTCAGGCTCCGCGACCTGCCCCTTCCGCCGGCGTGATCGCCCGGGTCGGCTGACCCCGGGCGGCGACGGGGGTGCGCACCATGAAGACGTCCACCTCGTCCTCGGTCTCGACCGTGAACCCGTGCCGCTCGTACAGCCGGTGGGCCGAACTGCCCCGCAACACGTTCAGCCGGACCAGGGCCGCCTCCTGGTCGCACCGTTCCAGCAGCGTGGCCAGCACGGCGGAGCCGATGCCCCTGCCCTGCAGGCCGGGTGCGAGGTAGAAGTGCTCCAGCCAGTAGGCGTCCTGGGTGGGCCGCAGCGCCACGCAACCGGCGAAGGCGCGCTCGACCTCGATGATCCAGGTGTGGGACGGGGTGAACCCGTCGCGCAGCCGCTGCCGTACGCGCTGCTCGTCGTACCGTCCGAGCCGCGTGAGATCCGGCTTCATGACCACGGCCCGCAACTCGGCGACCGCCTCGACGTCCGCCGCCGAAGCCGATCGAAACTCCCAATCCGCCACAATCGCGATGTTATCGGCCCCGGAGCGCCCGGCCGTGGCGGACCCGGGGCGGGCGGCTGGAAGTACCGCCGCCGTGGTAGTCCGGCGATCGTCCGAACGCAGGAGTCGCTCGCGCGGACCTCCGGTTAAGGTGCCCGTGTGAGCACAGGGCGGTCCGGTGTCCAGGCCGGTCTCTTCGACTGGGCGATCGCCGTCTGCGTGGCGGCGGCGCTGCTGATCACCGGGCTGTCCGGGCGGCACCCCGCCACCTCCCCCGACCTGCTCGGCCACGCCCTGCTGGTGGCGGGCGGCCTGGCGCTGGCCGCGCGGCGCAGGGCCCCGGTTCCCGTGCTGGTCGTCAGCGGGTTGTGCGCGGTGGGTTACCACGCGGCCGGGTTCGACGTGCCCGCCGTGGCGTACCTGTTCGCCGTGTACGCCGCCGTACGGGCCGGGCACCGTGCGGTCACCGCGGCGGCGAGCCTGGCCATGCTGGCCGCCCTCCCCCTCGCCGCGCTGGCCTCCGGGCATGCCACGGCTGAGGCGTTCGCGCAGGCCAGGGGCGTCCTGGAGCTGGCCTGGCTGGTCGCGGCGGCAGCCGCGGGCGAGGCGCTGCGGCAGGCCGAGCGGCGCGCCGAGGAGGCCGAGCGCACCCGGGAGGAGACCGCGCGGCGCCGCGCCGACGAGGAACGGCTGCACATCGCGCGGGAGCTGCACGACTCGCTCACCCACCAGATCTCGATCATCAAGGTGCAGGCCGAGGTCGCCGTCCACGTGGCCCGCAGGCGCGGCGAACAGGTGTCGGAGTCCCTGCTGGCGATCCAGGAGGCCGGACGCGAGGCGACCAGGGAGCTGCGCGCCACCCTGCAGGCGCTGCGCGACGACGACACGACCCCGCCCCGCGGCCTCGACCACGTCCCCGAGCTGGTCGAGAAGGCGCGCACCATCGGCCTGGACGCGACGCTGACGATCGACGGCCAACACCCCGACCTGCCGGCGGCGGTGAGCCGGACCGTCTACCGGATCGTCCAGGAGTCGCTCACCAACGTCGCCCGGCACGCCGCCGCCGCGACGGCGTCGGTCCGGATCGACTGCCGTCCTGACGCCCTCACGATCCGCGTCGACGACGACGGCAGGGCCACGCCGGGCAAGGCCCCCGTGTACGGCGTCGGGCTGCTCGGCATGCGCGAACGGGTCACCGCCCTCGGCGGCCGCCTGCGGGCCGAACCGCGCACAGAAGGAGGCTTCACCGTCCAGGCCGAGCTTCCCGTGGACCGGGCGTCGTGATCCGGGTGCTGCTGGCAGACGACCAGCCGCTCATCCGCAGCGGGTTCCGCGCCCTGCTCGACCTCGAGGACGACATCGAGGTGGTGGCCGAGGCCGGCGACGGGGTGGAGTGCGTGACTCTGGCCAGGCGGCACCTGCCCGACATCGCCCTCGTCGACATCCAGATGCCGGTCGCCGACGGCATCGAGGCGACCCGGCGCATCGCCGCCGACCCGACGCTGGCCGGGGTGCACGTCGTCATCCTGACCAACTACGGCCTGGACGAGTACGTCTTCAACGCGCTGCGCGCCGGCGCGGCCGGGTTCCTCGTCAAGGACATCGTGCCGGAAGACTTCCTGCACGCCGTACGGGTCGCCGCGCGGGGCGACGCGCTGCTCGCCCCGTCGATCACCCGCCTGCTCATCGACAGGTACGTCACCCGGCCGCCCAACCCCGGCACCGGCCACCGCCTGAAAGAGCTGACCAACCGCGAACGCGAGGCCGTGGCCCTGGTCGCGCGGGGGCTGTCCAACGACGAGATCGCCGACCGCATGCTGATCAGCCCGCTGACCGCGAAGACCCACATCAACCGGGCCATGACCAAGCTGCACGCCCGCGACCGCGCCCAGCTCGTGGTCCTCGCCTACGAATCCGGCCTGGTGACCCCGCACGGCCCCTGACCTCGCCTCCCCGGACGGCCGGACCCCCGACCCGAACGCCCGGGCCGTCAGTCCGGACTGTCAGGCCGCGCCGCCGGGGCCGGCCGCAGGGGTGGGCGGCGCGGGCAGCGTCACCGCGGCCTCGCTGGTGTAGAGGAGGAAGGTCAGGGTCTCCTGGAAGTAGAGCCGGACGCTCGTGGCGTCGTGATCGAGGTAGCCGATCGAGACGTCCTGCCCGAGGTGCAGCTCGAAGTCGCCGCCGCGGGTGGACAGCAGGACGGCCCCGTCGAGGGCGGGCGCCCAGATGATGTCGCCGTCCACGAGCCGGGTGATCTGGTCGAGGACCGGATAGCCCTGGTCGGAGGTGCCGCTGACGGCGGTGTAGGCGTCAGCGCCGAGCGCCAGCGTGTACGGCCCGTCGACCCCGGCCAGCCGCAACGCGCTCACCGCCCGGTCGACGGCGCCGGGATAGTCGCGCACCTGCGCGGGCAGGGCGATCGCCGGGTTCGACGAGCCCGCGCGGATGCCGGTGATGCCCGCCTGGGCGTACCCGTCGAAGATCGCGCGGTCCTCGGCGAACGCGAGCCGCCGGGCGGCGTCCTTGACCGGCTGCCAGTCGGCGTCCTTGGCGCCGCGTTCGACGCTGTCGACCTCCTCGCGGTCCACGGTGAAGGGCACGCGCAGCTCGATGATCGGCTGGCCGCGGCGGCTCTGGGCGATGACGCCCTCCGCCGGGGCTTCGAGGGCGTCCAGGCGCCCGGTGCCGATCCCCGACAGCTCCTCGCCCCGCGGGTCGGCGACGTCGACGATGCGGCGGCCGGCCACGTGGCGGCGGAAGGTGCGTCGCGCCTCGTTCTCCAGGTCGGTCCACGCGGCCGCGGAGATCGGCGCCAGTTCGCGATGCAGGTTGTTCATCACGCGCTGCTTTCTCTGAGGCTTGCTTCGGTGCGTCCTTTGAGGTCGCCGATCCCCAAGGACGTCGGGGACGGCCCGCCCGTTCCGGTGCGGGCGTCGTCCCCCGTCCTGGTCGCGGGGGCGGCGGAGGCGGTGGGCGGATCGGGCGGGTCGTCGAGGAAGTCGGTGGTGGGGACGAAGAACAGGGTGCCGGTCACGGGGGTGGAGAAGTCCAGGATGCGGTCGTGCCTGGCCGGGGGATCGCCCAGGAACATGTGTTCCAGCATGCGCTCGGTGACGGACGGGGTGCGGGCGTAGCCGATGAAGTAGGTGCCGAACTCGCCGCGCGCCACCGAGCCGAACGGCATGTTGTCCCGCAGGATCTTGCGTTCTGTGCCGTCGGGGTCGACGATCGTGGTCAACGCGACGTGGGAGTCGGCCGGTTTGACGGCGTCGTCCAGCTCGACGTCCGACAGCTTCCTGCGGCCGATCACCAGCTCCTGCGCCTCGGTCGGCTGGGCGTTCCACGCGTCCAGGTCGTGCAGGTACTTCTGCACGATCACGTAGCTCCCCCCGATGAACGCCGGGTCCTCCGCGCCGATCAGAACGTTGTCCGCGGCGACCGTGCCGACCGGGTTCTCGGTCCCGTCCACGAACCCCAGCAGGTCCCGGACGTCGAAATACTTGAACCCGGACACCTCGTCGCGGACGGTGACCACGTCGCGCACCCGGTCCATGATCTCCGCACCCAGCGCGAAGCACAGGTCCGGCCGCTGGGCCCGGATGTGGAACAGCAGGTCGCCCGGGGTGGCCACGGCGCGGTGGACGGGGCCCGCCAGCTCGCGGAACGGGTGCAGCTCGGCCGGGCGCGGTCCGGCGAACAGCCGGTCCCAGGCGTGCGAGCCGATCCCGGTGACGCAGCTCAACCGGCCTCCCGGTGACCGGAACCCGACCGCCCGCTGCAGGCCGGACAGTTCGGACAGCAGCTCCCGTACACGGGGCTCGCCGCCCTGGTCGATCGTCGCCACGAGGAAGAGCGCCGCCCTGGTCAGCGGGCTGAGCACCTCCTGCGGAACCGTCTCCCGCCCCATCACGCGTCCCCCTCCTGGCCTGCCGTCATGGCCGCAGGACGGCCTTGACGACCCCGTCGGCGCGCCGGTCGAACGCCGCGAACAGCTCCGGCGCGTCCTCCAGCCGGCCGTGATGGGTGACCACGACGCTGGGCCGGGCCCGTCCGGACAGCACCAGGTCACGCAGCAGCACGGTGTAGCGACGGTCGTGCGTGCGGCCGAACCGCACCGAGACCCCCTTGGCGAACAGCGTCGCCCACGGCACCGTCAGGCGGCCGTCGGCGTGCCCCTGGGGAGCGGGGTGCAGGTCCTTCTCGGCGTAGACGCCGGCGACGCCCAGATGCCCGGCCGGGTTGATCAGCCGGGCGAGGTCGCCGATGACCTGCGTCGGGTTCTCCACGTCGGGTTCCAGGCGGTCGCGGGCCTGGAACCCCACCGCGTCGATGCCCACCTGGACGCCGCGCATCGCCTCCTCGCCCGGCTCGGGCCCCACGGCCCGGCGCAGCTCGCGGATCTGCTCCACCGGGTCCCCCCGCCGCAGGTCGACGGGTACGGCGCCGATCTCGCCCGCCTTGTCCAGCCGTTCGGTCACCCGGTCGACGACGTAGACCTCGGCCGCCCCCTTCAGCAGCGCGCTGTAGGCCGCGAGCAGGCCGATGGTCCCCGCGCCGAACACCGCCACCGTCGCCCCGGCGCTCACCTGCCCCAGCTCGGTCGCGTGCCAGCCGGTCACGAACGCGTCGGCCAGCAACACCAGGTCGTCTTCGAGGTCGTCGCCCGGCTCTCCGGGCACCTTGACGCAGTTGGCATCGGCGAACGGAACCCGCAGCAGCTCGGCCTGGGCACCGCGGTAGGGCCCCATCCCGGCATAGCCGTACGCCGCGCCGAAGCTTCCGGGACGCACCCGCAGGCACGCCGCCGACAACCCGCGCGCGCAGTTGACGCACACCCCGCAGTACACATGCGTCGGGATCACCACTCGGTCCCCGGCCCTGACCGTCTCGACCGACGGGCCCACCTGCTCGACGACGCCCAGCGGCTCGTGCCCCAGCACCAGGCCGGGCGTGGCGCCCGTGCGGCCGTCGTACATGTGCAGGTCCGTGCCGCAGATCGCGCTCGAAGTGATCCGGACGACGACGTCGTCGGGCTCCTCGATCACCGCGTCGGGGACGTCCCGCACCTCGACAGAACGCGTATCGGCGAAGACGACGGCCTTCATCCGCGCCGCCCAGCGCTCTCAGCCACCCGAACCCCCGTCAGCTCATCCGAGGCCGCGCCGCGGACGTGTCCGCGACCCACTGATCGCCACCTTATGAACCCTTTCGCCCTTTCCCGGTCTACCGCCGACCAAGGCCCCGCTAAGACTCGCGGCGAAGGGCGGCGTACGGCGTGCCGGGCCGGAAGATCCGGCGGGAGCCGACCAGCGCTGACCAGACCCGCACGGACAGGACGAGTGTGCCAGCATGGCGAATGTGGCGATCTTTGTCGAAGAGGCGGGCCCCGACGGCGTGGGGCACGCGTGGAACGGTGAGCGGCCCGAGCTGTTCACGGCCATGATCCGCGCCGCCGTGACGGGCGACCGGCTGCCGGACGAACTCCGCGCTCCCGGCTGACCCGGCGAGCGCGCGCCCGCTTCACGGGTTCACGGGGCGGGACGCGAGGCGTAGGGGAGCAGGGCCATCTCGCGGGCGTTCTTGACGGCCCTGGCGATCTGGCGCTGCTGCCGCACCGTGACGCCGGTGACGCGGCGGCTGCGGATCTTGCCCCGGTCGGAGATGAACTTGCGCAGCAGCGCGGTGTCCTTGTAGTCGACGCGGTCGACGTTCAGGAGCGGGTTGGGCTTTCTGCGCGGGGTGCGGCGGGTCTTCACGCGGTCTCCTTGACGGTAAGGATGGGGGCGAACGGGTCGTCGTAGCCCGCCCAGGCGTCCGGGCCCGCGGCCTCCTCGCCGGGGGTGAGCAGGCAGGAGTCGAGCAGGGCGCGGAGGCGGTCGGCGTCCAGGTCGGGGCCGGTGAAGGCCAGGCGCTGGACGCGGTCGCCGTGCTCGTCGCCCCAGTCGAGGGCGGCGGCCAGGTGGCGGGCGGGGGAGACCTGCTCCCGGGCGGCCTCGGGGAGCGCGGCCAGCCAGGGGCCGGCGTCCTCGATCGAGACGATGCCGGAGACGGCGTCCCAGGAGAGCAGGTGGTCGGGCCGGGTGGCCAGCCAGAAGCGGCCGCGCGAGCGTACCGACTCGGTGACCAGCTCGTCCACGGCCTCGAACAGGCGGGCGGGATGCAGGGGACGGCGGCTGTGCCAGACGGCGGTGACGATCTCGTTGGTACGGGCGTCGCCGGGCAACTGGGCGGTGGCCGGATCGACGCGTTCGGCCAGGTCGGCGGCGCGGAGCCGGGCGCTGGTGACCGGGGGCAGGGCCCGTACCGGATGGACCGGGGTGAAGGGGGTGAGGTGGGTGAGCACGCGGCGCGACAGGTTCCGGTCGTCCTCGTCGCCGCCGTGCAGCACCAGGGCGGTCGCGTATTCGAGCTGGCGGACCAGCACCTCGGCCAGGTAGCGCTGATCGCCGGCGGCCGCGGACCTGCCGACCTCGCGGAGGCGTTCGCCGCGGGTGAGGTCGAGGGGCATGGCCGCCGCGTCGAGCGCGGTCAGCACGGCGGTGAGCCGCAGGGTCTCCCGGGCCTCTTCGCAGTCGAGGGCCTCGGCCACGGACCGGGGCTCCACCGAGTCCCACAGCTCCACGACCAGCAGCGAGGCGCGGGGTGCGAGCGTGACGAGCTGGGGGAGCAGGTCCTCGCGCACGGTGCAGGTGACGCAGCCGTGCGCGAGCCGTACCTCGGCCGTGTCGAGCACCCTCGTGCGTTCGCGGACGCTGCGCCGAACGCGGCCGCCAACGACCTCCCTCAGGTCGTGGTGGACGGCGACCGCGCCGGGATGCCCGGCGAGCAGCCGATCGACGGTGACGGTGCGGGCCGTGGCGTGCAGGCCCGCGACGAGGACGACCGGGGTGGGCACGTAACCTCCAATGGTTAAGATGAAAATCGTTTTCGTTATCATGGCACACGATCGCACATGGAAGGGAACTGTTGTGGCCAGAAACGAGGTGCGCCCCGTGATCAAGCTCCGGTCGACGGCGGGCACCGGATACACCTACGTGACCAGGAAGAACCGCAGGAACACTCCCGACAGGCTCACCCTGCGCAAGTACGACCCGACCGTCCGCGGGCACGTCCTGTTCCGGGAGGAACGGTGAGACGACCCCACCACCCGCCCCCGCACCCGGTCGCGTTCACCGAAGGGAACTGATGTCCGCCCACTGCCAGCTCACCGGCGCCAAACCGGTCTTCGGCAACAACGTGTCCCACTCCCACCGGCGCACCCGCCGCCGCTGGGACCCCAACATCCAGCAACGCCGCTACTGGCTGCCCGGCGAGGGCCGCCACGTCCGCCTGACGCTCAGCGCCCGCGCGATCAGGACCGTCGACAAGATCGGCATCGAGCGGGCGGTCGCGCGCATCCGCGCCCGAGGAGAGCAGGTCTGATGGCCAAGAAGAGCAAGATCGCCGCCAACGAGCGGCGCAAAGCGGTCGTCGCCCGCCATGCCGAACGACGCGCCGAGCTGAAGGCGATCATCCGCACCGGCTCCCCGGAGCAGCGTGCCGACGCCGTACGCGAGCTGGCCCGCCAGCCGCGTGACGCCAGCGCCACCCGCGTACGCAACCGCGACTCCGTGGACGGCCGCCCCCGCGGTCACCTGACCAGGTTCGGGCTCTCCCGGGTGCGCTTCCGCGAGATGGCCCACCGGGGCGAGCTGCCCGGCGTGACGAAGGCGAGCTGGTAGCCGTGGCCGTCCCCAAGCGGAGGACCTCCCGCAGCAACACCCGCCACCGCCGCAGCCAGTGGAAGGCCGCCGTGCCCGACCTCGTCCCGATCACCGTGAACGGGCGCGAGCTGCTCGTGCCGCGCCGCCTCGTACGCGCCTACCAGCGGGGCCTGATCACCGTCGGCTGAGCCGAAGCCTCGGTCCCACCTGCCGTGCGCGGACACGCCGGGCGCGGCGGCACGGCAGGTGACGACGGACGGGCCGTCGCCGGACCCGGCCGTCCTGCGCGGCAGGCCCGGGGCGGCAGGTCCGGGGGCGGCAGGTCCGGGGCGGGGAGCCGTGTCAAAGGCTCCGCCAATCTCGAGGCAGCGACCAGCCAAGACGGCGATCGATCGGATGCCGCTGGGCAAGCCACCTCAAGGAGCCCGTCCGCGAACCATCAGGAGCCTCGACATGTCCGTGACCGCCGAGCACCGCATCCACGACAATCACCCCCACACCCATCGTCCCGGCTGCGGGCACGTGGCGATCCCGCACGGTGACCATGTCGACTACGTCCACGACGGCTGCCTGCATCGCCTCCATGACGGTCACGTGGACGAGTGCGACCCCGGCAAGCACGTCGCGCACGGCGGGCACGACCACCAGCACGGGCCGGACTGCGGGCACGTGGCCGTCCCGCACGGTGACCATGTCGACTACGTCCACGACGGGCACCGCCACGCCGCGCACGCGGGGCACTGGGACGACCACTGACCCGATCGCCCGCACGGGCACGGCCGCGCACGCGTGATCGATAGGGGTCGGCGGTGCTGACCTGCCGTCCTGGAACGCCCTTGGACAGCACCGCCGCGGCCCGGTGAGGCGCGCGAGATCGCCCGCCGAACTCCGCCGCCCGGCTCGCGAAGGAGGCCGTCATGCCCGGCAGCGCCGCCGAGCCGCCGACGCCGGGCCAGGCAGCGTCCCGGAACCACCGCCAGGCCATGCTGGCCGCCCTGAGGGTGCCGAACTTCCGCCGCTACGTCTCCGGACAGTCGCTCAGCCTCATCGGCACCTGGGTGGAGACGGTCGCCCAGGCGCTGCTCATCCTGCGCCTGACCGACTCCGGCACCGTCCTCGGGCTGATCACCTCCGCCAGGTACGCGCCGATCCTGCTGCTGTCGCCGTACGCGGGGCTGCTCATCGACCGCTGCGACAAACGCCGCCTGCTGCTCGTCACCCAGGCGGGGCTGGGCCTCATCTCCGCCGTCCTCGGCGTGAGCGTGCTGACGGGGGAGATCCGGATCTGGCAGGTGGTGGTCCTGGCGGTGGCGTTCGGCGTCCTGAGCGCCGTGGACAACCCGGCGCGGCAGGCGTTCGTCCACGAGGTGGTCGGCCGCTCCCTGATCCGCAACGCGGTCACGCTGAACAGCACCTCCGTCAACGTCGCCCGCGTCATCGGCCCCACGATCGCGGCGGCCCTGGTCGGCACGGTCGGCATCGGCTGGTGCTTCGTGGTGAACGCGGTGAGCTTCTGCTGCGTCATCGCCTCCCTGCTCCTCTTCGACACCGGCCGCCTGCATCCCACCCCGACGGTGTCGCGCGCCCGCGGCCAACTGCGCGCTGGACTGCGCTACGCCGCGGGCGTGCCTGCGATCAGTCGCCCGCTGCTGATGATGGCGGTGGTCGGCACCTTCACCTTCGAGTTCGAGGTCAGCCTGCCGCTCCTGGCCCGCGAGACGTTCCACGGCCCGGAGACGGCCTACAGTTGGCTGATCGGCGGCCTCGGTGCGGGGGCCGTGGCAGGGGGCCTCATCGCGGCCTGGTCGGCCAGGACGGGCGTGCGGCGGCTCACGAACGTCGCCTTCTGTTACGCGATCGCGGTCGGTCTCGTGGCGGTGGCTCCCACCCTGCCGCTCGCGGTGGCGGCCTGCGTCCTGGTCGGCGCGGCCAGCATCACGTTCCTCACCACGGGCAACTCCACGGTCCAGCTCGAATCCGATCCCGAGTACCGCGGCCGGATCACCGCGCTCTGGTCGATGGCGCTCGTCGGCAGCACGCCCATCGGATCGCCGATCATCGGCGCCCTCTCCGACGTGGCCAGTTCGCGCTACGCGCTGGCGCTCGGCGCCGTCGCGTGCCTGGCCGCCGCGCTCATCGGCAGGTGGCCGGCCGGCTCGCCGTACTCACCGGCGAAGGGCTGACCGCCCTGCGGGCCGCGGCCCCGCGTCACGTCGAGAGCGTCCGCGTCCACCTGATCGACGTCCTGTCGCCCGAACAGGTCAGCCAGCTCGGCGACCTCAGTGAGAGACTGTTCGAACACCTCCTGCCCGGCTCCACGGCCCGGCCGTCGGCATGAGCGCGCCCGTGCGGTGAGCGCCGCCGCCTACTCAGGCGCGGACGTGCCAGGCGTATCGGACGTGCCGGTGGAGAGCTGGTCCGGCCGGGGCCACGGCAGCGGCTTGGACAGGGCGCGGAGCGCTTCGCGGGCGTTGCGTCCCGCCCCGGCGGAGATCTCGCCGCCGTCCTGGTCGCGGGCGACGGCCAGGGCCAGCCCTTCCACCGGATCGAAGGAGAGCGTGACGGTGTGCCCGCCGACCAGCAGCGCGTCGGTGGCCGGAAGGTCTGAGGGGGCCCGGTCCAGCAGGGCGTGGGCCGCGATCAGGCCGGCGACCGGGGTGCGGTGGCGGCCCAGCAGGACGGGCTCCCCGTACGGGTCGCTGACCTGGCGGACGAGGTCGCCGAGCTTGGACCGCGCCGTCGACACCGGGATGAGGGGCAGGCCGCTCCAGACCCCGCCCACCTTCGACAGCGGCACCAGCCCGGCCCACTGCCAGCGCTCCCGGGTGATCAGGACCGTGTTGCCGTTCTTGGCCTCCTCGATGAGTGAACTCCAGGTGGCGCGGGCGTCTTCGACGGAGAAGGGGGTGCCGAGGCGAGCCGCCAGCTCGTCGTACGGCAACCGCTCCGAGTTGATCATGTAAATATCGTAAGGAGCCTTACGAAATCTCGCAAGCCGACGCTCGACGGGGCGGTGTGCGGCAGTGAAGGATGTTCGACGCCCGCGCGAGTGCTGCTCAGGGGCCTGTGAGCTTGCCCAGCGCCTCCACCACGGCACCGGCGCCGTCCTCGGCCTGGAGCCGTTCCGAGAGTGCCGCGGCCCGGCGCCGGTAGGAGGGCTCGGTCACGACGGTGCGGAGCGAGGCCGCGAGCCGTTCGGGGGACAGGCGGCGGAACGGGATCGACGACGGGGCCACGCCGAGCGCGACCAGCCGGGACGCCCAGAGCGGCTGGTCGGCCAGCGCGGGCAGCCCGACGGCCGGCACGCCCGCCCGCACCCCGGCCCCGGTGGTGCCGCTGCCGCAGTGGTGGGCAACGGCGGCCACGCGCGGGAAGAGCCAGTCGTGCGGCACGTCCCCGACACCGAGCACGTCGTCGTCCAGCGCCTCTGGCACGCCGGTCTGCAGCACGCCGCGCAGACCGGCCAGTCGCAGGGCGCGCAGGGCGAGGTCGGTGTAGTGCTCGGCGCGCGGGCCCGCCTGGCTGCCGAAGCCGACGTACACCGGAGGCGGGCCCGACGCCAGGAAGTCGCGCAGGCGCGCGTCCGGCCGCCACCCCGGCGGGCGGACGGGCCACCAGTAGCCCGTCACCTCCAGCCCTTCCCGCCAGTCCGCGGGCCGGGGCAGCACCGACGGGCTGAACCCGTGCAGCACCGGCCATCGGCTGGCCTCCCGCCGCCGGTAGACGGCCCGCGAGCGCATCGGCGGCAGCCCGAGCCTGGCCCGCAAGTCCTTGGCCGATCCGACGTGCGCAGGCGAGGGCATCGCGAACGCCAGCCGCGCCGCGGTGCGGTTCCCCCACCGTCCGAGCGACCGGTTGAGAGCGCTCAAGACGGGCGGAAACTCCCCGGTGGGCTCCACCGGCTGCAGGTGCACCCCCACGCTCGGCACGTTCATGGCCTCGGCGACGTGGTATCCGGCCGAACCGGCCACGTTGAGAAGCAGGACGTCCGCCCCCTGCTCCGCGGCCCGGACGACGCCGTCGGTGACCTGCCCGCTGTACTCGGCGAACATGGCCAGCTTGGCGGCCGGCGGAACCCGCGCCCCGCCCTTGCCCACGGGAAGCAGCGGGAGCGGGTCGCCGGGTATGGCGCGGTGCTCCAGGCCCGTGCCGGTCACCAGCGCGGCGTGCGGAGGGTGGCAGGCGATCGCCACCTCGTGACCGGCCGCACGCAGCCGCACCCCCAGCCCGGCGTACGGCGCGACGTCGCCCCGTGTGCCCACCCCGACGATCAGTACGCGCATGAGCCCCACCTCCGTTTATCATGCAGTCGCATGGTATTAACGGCGGACGCCTATGGCAATGCGACCGCATGATAAAAGTTGGAACGGATGCCGAAGATCGTCGACCACGAGGCGCGCCGGCGGCACATCGCCGAGGCCGTACACCGCGTCATCGACGCCAAGGGCATGGACAGCGTCAGCCTGCGTGAGGTCGCGGCCGAGGCCGGCATGTCGATGGGCGCGGTGCAGCACTATTTCGCCAGCAAGGACGAGATGCTCCTGCTGGCCCTGGGGCACCTCAACACCCGGATCAGCCTCCGGGTGGCCGCTGCCCCGCATGACGGCACCCCGCTGGGCCTCCTGCGCGTGGCCCTGCTGGAACTGCTGCCCCTGGACGAGGAACGCCGCTTCGAGGCCCGCGTGGGGCTGGCCTTCCTCGCCCGCTCGGTCGTGGCCGGCGACCTGGCCGCCCTGCTGCGGGAGGGTCTGCCGCACGTCGTGGGCTTCTACGCCGGCCAGATCAGGGCCGCCCAGGCGGCCGGGCAGGTGGCGGGCGACCTCGACGCCGACCAGGAGGCGGTCATGCTGTTCGCCTTCGCCCAAGGGATGGTGAACCCCGTCCTGATCGGCCACTACACGACCGAGGACGCCGTGTCGGCCGTCGACCACCAGCTCAGGCGAATGCGCGGCGGGCGTTGAGGGCGGCTGGGGTCACTGGTGTGAGGTCATGCGACGGTAGTCCTGGGGCGCCATGCCGTAGGCCCTTTTGAAGGCGCGGCTGAAGTGTTGCGGGTGGGGCAGTCCCCAGCGGGCGGCGATGGCGTGCACGGGTTGTGACGCGTGGGCGGGATCGGAGAGGTCGCGGCGGCAGTGGTCCAGGCGTCGTTCTCTGATCCAGCCGCTGATCGTGCGGCCCTGACGTTGGAAGATGCGCTGGACGTACCGGACCGAGACGTGGTGGGCGGCGGCGATCGTGGACGGCGACAGCAGCGGGTCGCTCAGGTGCCGCTCGATGAAGGCGTGGATCTGCATGCCCAGCGTGGCCTCGCGGGTCTCCGGCGGCAGGTGGGTGTCGGCTTCGAGTTCGTGGGCGACGAGCGAGGTCAGGAGGTCCACCACGACGCCGCCGACCCGGACGGTGTCCGCCGGGCGTAAGGGGCTCGTGTCGGTGATCAGGTGTTGGAGGACCCCTTTGAGCAGGCCCCCGATACCCGCGGTGCCAGGCAGGAGCGCGGGCATGATCCCGTTGGCCGCGGGGTCCAGTCGTAGGGGGAGCAACGCCTTGGGCACATGGACGGTGACCTCGGAGCAGGTGTCGTCCTGGGCGTGGGTTTCTCCGGCGAACGGCTGTGAGGTGTCGTACAGCAGCAGGTCCCCTTCGGCCGCGACGAAGTGCCGGTCGGCTTGGGAGAAGCGCGCGTTCCCTCGCCGGATCATCCCCAGCACGTACATCTCCGGGTCGGACCGCCGGATCAGGCGGGAGGGCCGGCGGGTGGTGAGCGGGGGATGGGTCATCGCGGTGATCTGCACGGAACCCAGGTCCACCACTCCCAGCCGCGCCCGGAAATCGGAGGCGTATTCGCTGGTGAAAAGGGTGGGGACGTGGGTTTTGGCGGTCAGTTCGCGCCAGCCGTCATATCGCTGCCGCGCCGGTAGGTGATTGGTGGAGAAGATCGTCTCTATCGCCATTTGTCCCCCCGGAGTCGGAAGTGGGCCGTCATAGCGCGGAGGCGAGAGGTGTACAGAGCAGCCTAATGCGTCCCTCGGTCGGACCAGGGTTCGGGGCGCCCGGTAAACGACGCCCTTGCGGCCTTACGGGTGTAAGGGGTAGCTTCGAGGTGGTCCTTACGACCGTAAGGGGGGGTTGTGGTCGGCTCGCGTCGGCCTGTGCGGGGAGAGGTGTCATGGCCGTGGACAGGCGAGCAGCCGCGATTGCCGGGGTGCTGATCATCGTGGGGATGGTCGCCGGGGTGTTGAGTGTTGTCCCCGTGCTCGAAGAGCCGAACTACCTGGCTCTCGTTTCCGCGAATGAGAGCCAGGTGGTTGGCGGTGCGATTTTTCAGTTCCTCATGATCCCCGCCTACGCGGGGTTCGCGCTGTGCCTTTATCCGGTGTTGAGGAGGGAGAACGAAACGCTCGGCCTGGGGTTCGTGGGATTCAGGCTGATCGCGGTGGCGTTCCACTTCGTCGGCGTCATTTTGCTGCCTTTGTTTCTGGTGCTGGGACAGGAGTTCGCCCGCGTCGGCGCCTCGGGCGCGTCCCACGTCGAGGCGCTGGGCGAGTTGCTGAGGACGGCGCGCGACCTGGTGAATCATGTCGCGTTGATCGTCTCGCTGAGCCTCGGGGATCTGCTGCTGTTCGGTGTCCTCTATCGGTCGGGGCTCGTCCCTCGGTGGTTGTCCGCGTGGGGGCTGCTCGGGGCCGGGGCGGCCGCGGTGGCGAGCCTCCTGGTGCTGGTCGGGCTGACGGAGGTCGTCACGCCGCTCTACCTGGCCATGAACGTGCCGTCGGCCCTGCAAAGCCTGGTCCTGGCAGTGTGGCTGATCGTGCGGGGTTTCACGGCAAGGACCTCACGGGCCGCCAGCGCGACTGGCGCGTGGTGAGCCGGTCACGCCGGGCCGCTGCCGTAGGGGCGAGTGATCACTTCCAGGTTGTGCCCGTCGGGGTCGGCGAAGTACATTCCGCGCCCGCCGTCGTTCGTGTTGATCGTGTCCGCCTTCTGGTGACCCGGATCGGCGAAGTACGTGATGCCGCGGGCGCGCAGCCGGTCCCAGACGGCGTCGAACTCGTCCTCCGAGATCAGGAACGCGTAGTGCTGCGAGACCACCGGCCCGTCCGCGGCGATGAAGTCCAGGCTGACGCCGTTGGACGTCTCGACCACCGCGAAGGGGCCGAACGCCGAAGGCTCCGGCAGGCCGAGCACCTCGGCGAGGAAGGCGGCCGATCGATCCTTGTCCCGCGCCGAGACCACCGTGTGGTTGAACTCGATTGCCATGCGCAGTCCTTTCTCCAAACGTGTCGGGATGGGAAACAGCCAGGTGTGGGCCGAGGTCAGTCGCGCGCGGGCACGACGGCGGCCGGTACCGGAGCCGGAGGGCGGTCCGGGGCGCGGCGGGCGTGCCACGCGGCGACGGCCACGACGATCAGCCCGGCCGACGCGACGACGGCGCCGGTCGCGGGCGGCCCGGCGTAGCCCAGCCAGGACAGCGACACGCCGCCCAGGTACGCGCCGACCGCCGCGCCGAGGTTGAGCGCGGAGCCGCCCGCCGCGGTGGCCAGCAGCGGCGCCTCGACGGCCTGCTCGACGAGCCTGGTCAGGAACGGCGCGACGACCGCGAAGGCCGCGGCGCCGACCACGGTGAGTGCCGAGGCCGCCAGCAGGGGTTCGGCCGCGCCGACGGCGAGGACCGCGAGGCCGGCGACGATCACCGCGAGCGCCACCCCGAGCGCGCGAACCTGGTCGCGTCCGCCCGCCCAGCCGCCGAGGGTGTTCCCGGCCAGGAGCCCGAGCCCGAACAGCGCCAGCAGCCACGCGACCGCGGTCCCCGGGAACCCGCCGACCGAGGTGAGCAGGGGCGTGACGTAGGTCAGCATGGCGAACAGGCCGCCGAAGGCCGCCATGCCGATCGCCAGCGTGAACCATACCTGCGCGCGGCCGAAGGTGAGCAGCTCACGCCGCAGGGTGGGCGGGACGTCCGGCGGCGGCGTGCCGGGCAGGGTGATCCGGCTCAGGACGAGGGCCCCCGCGGCGAGAGCGGCGATGGCCCAGAACGTCGCCCGCCAGCCGAGCTGCTGGCCCAGGATCGTGCCCAGCGGGGTGCCCACCACGTTGGCGATGGTCCCGCCGGCGAACACGACGGCGATCGCCCGGGATCGCTGCCGAGGGGCGACCAGTTCGGCGGCGAGCACCGCCGCGATCGGCAGGAACGCCCCCTGCCCGAGAGCGCTGAGCACCCGGCTCGCCATCAGCACCGGATAGTTCGGCGCGAACGCCCCCACCAGGTTGCCGACGACGAACACGGCCGCGGCGGCCAGGAGCAGGGAACGCCGCGGGAGCCGGGTGCCGGCCGCCACGAAGACCGGGCCGCCGACGACGATCGTCAGCGCGTAGGCGGAGATCAGCAGGCCCGCCGCGGGCAGCGACACCTTGAGGTCGGACGCCACGTCGGGCAGCAGCCCGGTGAGCACGAACTCGGCCGTGCCCATGACGAACGCGCTCAGTGCGAGCCGCGCACGAGTCGCTCGTCGCGGCTCTCCGCACGGCACGTGACACGACCTGCGGCGTGGCGGGGACGGTCCACCTGGGCCTGTTCGACCCGCCGACCTACGCCGGCTCTCACCTGACCTCCGTCATCCGCACCTTCGAGCGTCGCCATCCCGCCTGCCGCGTGATGGCGCGGGACGTCTCCATGGAGAACCAGTTGGAGTGGCTGCGGTCAGGGCGGGGAGACGTTCTCGTGGTGCGGCTGCCGAACTCCGCGCCCGACCTGACGATCGGGCCGATGATCAGCGACGAGGCCCGGATGCTGGCCGTGGCCGTCGATCACCCGTTCGCCGGCCGCGACGACGTGACGGTGGAAGATCTGGCCGGGGTCAAGGTGACGCACATGCCGAAAATTCCCCGGGAGCTGATGGACGCCTTCATTCCTCCCCGGACGCCCAGCGGCCGGCTCATCCCCCGGCTGACCGTGCATTCCATGGGCGAACTGCTTCCGCTCGTCGCTCTCGGGGAACTGGTGCATCTGACCGTCACCTCATTCGCCCGGCATTACCGTTACCCGGGGGTGACTTACGTCCCGATCACGGGAATTCCGTCGTCGCGGACGGCGTTGGCCTGGCTTACTCGTAAAACGGACATTCGTCTCGAAGCATTCGCCCGGACCGCGCGGGAAGTGCTCGACGGGGCGGACCAGGGCGACGCGGCGCCGTGACTCCTCGCATGCGGGCCGCCGCCCCGAGGCGTCACCGCACCGTGCGGAAGAAGGCCCTGATGTCCTCGACGAGCAGGTCGGGCGCCTCCATGGCGGCGAAGTGGCCGCCCCGGTCGAACTCCGACCAGTGCACGACCTTGTGGTCGCGTTCGGCGATCCGGCGGACGCCCGGGTCATTGGCGAAGACGGCGACACCGTGCGGCACCGGCGAGTACGCGGTGGCGGTGCCCCACGACGCCTGCGACTCCTTGTAGAGGCGGGCCGAGGACCCGGCGGTCCCGGTGAACCAGTAGATGCTGATGTCGGTGAGCAACTGGTCGATGTCGACTGCGTCCTCGGGAAGCTCGCGCGCCGGGTCGGTCCACTCCTTGAACTTCTCGGCGATCCACGCCATCTGCCCGGCGGGAGAGTCGTGCAGGCCGAACGCCAGCGTCTGCGGCCGGGTCGCCTGGATTATCGCGTAGCCCGAGCCGTCCTGGTCCTGGTACTGGCCGAGCCGGGCCAGCTCGGCCTCGGTGAGCCCCTCGAACTCGGACGGGTCGCCCGTCGGGAAGCCGAGCCCGCCGTTGACGTGCACGCCCACGACGTGCGCGGCGTCGGCGCGGCCGAGCATCGGTGAGATGACCGCGCCGGTGTCGCCGCCCTGCGCGCCGTAGCGCTGGTAGCCCAGGCGGCGCATCAGCTCGGCCCACGCCCCGGTGACGCGGCCCATGTCCCAGCCGGGCTCGGTGGTCGGCCCGGAGAAGCCGAATCCGGGGATCGACGGGGCGACGACGTGGAACGCGTCGGACGGGTCGCCGCCGTGCGCGGCGGGGTCGGTGAGCGGCCCGATGATCTTCGTGAACTCGGCGACCGAGCCTGGCCAGCCGTGCGTGATGATCAGCGGGAGCGCGTCCTGCTCGGGCGAGCGTACGTGCAGGAAGTGCACGTTCTGCCGGTCGATTTCCGTCGTGAACTGCGGGAACGCGTTCAACTGGGCTTCGGCGGCGCGCCAGTCGTATTGGGTGCGCCAGTAGTCGGCCAGCCGGCGCGCGTAGTCGGCGGGGACGCCGTAGGACCAGCCGACCCCGGGCAGTTCGTCCGGCCAGCGGGTGGCGGCGAGCCGGTCGCGCAGGTCGTCGAGCTGCGCCTGCGGGACGTCGATATGGAACGGGTTGATCTGCGGGTTCTCGTTCATGTCGGCTAACGTAGACGTTGGTTAGGACAGGTTCGGTCCTAGGAGGGCCATCATGTTGGAGACCTCGGCGCGGCTGCTGCGGCTGCTGTCACTGCTGCAGGCGCCCAGGGACTGGCCGGGGGCCGAGCTGGCCGAGCGGCTGGGCGTCTCGGCCAGGACCATCCGCCGTGACGTGGACCGGCTGCGCGAGCTGGGATACCCCGTGCACGCCACCGCCGGGACGCCCGGATACCGCCTCGGCGCCGGCACCGGGGTCCCGCCGCTGCTGCTCGACGACGACGAGGCCGTCGCGGTCGCCGTCGGGCTCGGCACCGCCGTGGCCTCCGGCGTGGCCGGGATCGAGGAGACCTCGGTCCGCGCGCTGGTCAAACTCGAGCAGGTGCTCCCGCCCCGGCTCCGGCAGCGCGTCGGCGCCCTGCGCTCGGCCACGGTGCCGCTGCGGTCCCCGTCCGGCGCGGTGGACCCGGCCGTGCTCACCGCGATCGCCACGGCCGTGCGCGACCGGGAGAGCCTGCGGTTCGACTACCGCGCCCGCGACGGCGCCGAGGGCCGCCGCACCGCCGAGCCGCACCGGCTGGTCAGCTCGGGACGCCGCTGGTACCTGGTGGCGTGGGACACCGGCCGGAGCGACTGGCGGATGTTCCGCGTCGACCGGATGCGGCTGCGTACGCCGAACGGGCCGCGCTTCGCGCCCCGCGAGCCGCCCGGCGGCGACCTCACCCGCTACGTGTCGGAGCGGATCTCCACCTATCCGTACCGCTATCGCGGCCGGTTCACCGTGCGCGCGCCCGCCGACGTCGTCGCCGCCCGGATGCCGCCCACCGTCGCGGCGGTCGAACCGGCCACGGACGACACGTGCGTGGTCAACGCCGGCGCCGACTCCCTCGATGTGCTGGCCGCGTGGGTCGCGCAACTCGGCGCCCCGTTCGAGGTGCACGAGCCGCCCGAACTCGTCGAACACGTCCGCGCCCTCGGCGCCCGCCTCCTCGACGCGGCGGGCGTCCCCGGCCCACGCGACGACCGGTCATCCGCCGGTCGGCTCCCGTAGATGAAGCGCGAGCCGGGTACGGTCACGCAGTCCCAGCTTGCGGAGCATGCTCGACACGTGATTCTTCACCGTGCCCTCGGTGATGAACAGCCGGGCGGCGATCTCCCGGTTCGTCGCCCCCACCGCGATCAGCCTGGCGACCTCCAGCTCCCTGCGCGACAGGGGCTCGTGCCCGCGAAGCCGTTCGCCGAAGGGCTCGGGCCGGCGGCGCAACTCCGTCACCAGCCGGGTCGCCACGGGCCCGTCCAGCACGGTCTCCCCTTCGTACGCCTTCCTGATGCCGGCGACCAGTTCCTCGGGCGAGCAGTCCTTGAGCAGGTAGCCACGGGCTCCCGCCCGCAGGGTGCCGAAGACGTACGCGTCCTCCTCGAACGTGCTGAGCACCAGCGCGGCGACCCCCGGGTGCGCGGCGCTCAGCCGGGCGACCAGCTCGACCCCGTCCATGCGCGGCATTCTCGCATCGACCAGCACCACGTCAGGGGCGCAGCGCGGCAGGGCCGCCAGTGCCTGCTCCCCGTCCCCGGCTTCCCCCACCACCTCGATCCCGTCCTCGACCT
The DNA here is from genome assembly GCF_055586305.1 of Nonomuraea sp. NPDC051298. Taxonomy (NCBI): domain Bacteria; kingdom Bacillati; phylum Actinomycetota; class Actinomycetes; order Streptosporangiales; family Streptosporangiaceae; genus Nonomuraea; species Nonomuraea sp. NPDC051298. Next base: position 18,041 of record NZ_JBVJIM010000012.1, on the reverse strand, counting down.
CCAGCAGCTTCCGCAGCCCTTGCCGCATCAGCGCCTGGTCGTCGACGATCAGCACCCGGATCACGACCTGCTCCCCAGACCGGTACGGGCCAGCGGCACCTCGGCCCGCACCTCGAACCCGCCGCCGGGCGCGTTGCCCGCCAGAAAGGTCCCGCCGATTCCGTGGACCCGCGCGGCCAGGGACGTGAGCCCGAACCCGGCCGGGGACGCCGCCGCCTCGTCCGTCCCGTCTCCTGCGCCCTTGCCGTCGTCACCGACCGCCAGCGACACGCGCTGGTCGCCGAAGTCCAGCCGGGCCAGAATCCGCCTGGCCTCGGCGTGCCGCAGGGCGTTCGTCAGGCTCTCCTGCAGGACGCGATAGAGCACCAGCTCGGCATCCGGGTCGATGCGGCGTTCGTCGCCGGCCACCTCGAAGCGCACCTCCACACCGGTGCCCTCGAACGAGCCGGCCAGCTCGGCCAGCGCCTGACTGCCCATGCGCCCGTCCAGCGCGAGCGGTCGCAGGGCGCGTACCCATCGGCGCGCGTCGGCCAGTGCCCGCACGGTCATCTCCTTGGCCTGCCGCACCTCCTGCCAGACCGCCGCCGGTCGGCGTTGCCGGAACCTCTCCGCGTTCTCCAGGTTCATCTTGATCAGGGTGAGCTGGTGGCCGATCGAGTCGTGCATGTCCCTGGCCATCCGGGCGCGTTCCTCCGCGACGGCCAGCTCCCTGATCCGCCCGATCAGCCGCTGCGCCTCGGCGCGCTGCCGCCGGGCCTCGAGCAGGGCCGCGGCCATGATCAGCGCGAAGATGCCGAACAACGCCAGCAGCACGACCTGGCCGAGCGCCTCCATCCACTCCGCACCGGCCGGCAGCGCTGTCAGCGCGCCCATTCCCGTGACGTAGGCGGACACGGCGGCGACGGCGACGCGCATGCCGTACAGCAGGGCCAGGTGCACCATCGCGACGAGGACGTTGGCCGTGTGCAGCCCGTCCACGAACTGGCCGGCCAGTGGCAGGACCACCAGCAGTGCGGGAGCGGCCAGCTTGCGCGGCGCGCTCGCGTCCTGGCTCCAGGGCAGGACCAGCCGCAGAGCGCCCACCAGCGCCATCAGGCCGAGGAACGGCCCCAGCCCGCTCCAGCCACGTTCGGCCGCCGAGACGACCCCGCCGGCCAGCATCGCCGCGTACACGACCCAGAAGGCGACGGTGAGCAGCCCCAATCGCTCCGGATCACGAAATTTCACCCTCCGGACCCTACGCGGCTCCGGCCTTCAGGACCTCCCTCCACGGTCACCATGACTTCGGTCATGCTCGTCTCTGTCCCGGGCGCGATGTGTTCATGATCACGCCACGCCTAGCGTGCCGCCATGCGAATTCTCGGCACGATTCTCGTCACCATCGCCATGTTCTTCGCGATGATGGTGGGCGGCAATGCGATCTCCGGCGTCTTCCCCCCGTCCAGCGCGGCGCAGGGCCTGTCGGCTACGGTTCTGCCATCGGTGCTGGCCCTGGCGCTGCTCTTCCTCTACCGCCGCTTCGTCAGCCGTGCCCGCCCCTGGTGGTCCGGCCTCGGGGTGGGCTGGACCTGGTGGGCGGCGCCACAGGTGCTGCTCGGCCTGGTGACGGGACTCATTCCCCTGCTCGGCGCGAACGTCGTGTCGGTGTGGCTGGGCGCGGCCACCTGGCCGCCCGCACCGCAGAACGACGCTCCGTCACTCGCCATGCTGCCCCTGGCCACTCTCTTGATCGTGCTGCGGGCCGCGTTCCCCGAGGAGCTGATGTTCCGCGGCCACCTCTGGGACGCTCTCTCGACCCGGCTCGGCCCGCGCGCGACCCTGGCCGTCACCTCCGTGTCCTTCGGCGCCCTGCACCTTCTCTCGAGCAGCCCGGCGTCGGGAGCCGTGGAGAAGGTGCTGTTCGCCGTGCAGGCCACCGCGCTCGCCTTTCTGTGCGGAGCGGCCCGCGAGTGGACCGGCAGGCTGTGGATGGCGGTGGGCGTGCACGCGTCCGTCTACGTGAGCGCCGCCGTCCCCGTGCAGGCGGTGAACTACGGGATCCAGCTCGTCATCCAGGCGGTCGCTCTGTCGCTGGCCGCGGTGCTTGTGCTGGCTCTTCCGGCGAAACGTTCTCGAACGGGTCCGCGCGCCCGGTCGGTCCGCTGACCCGGCTGGTGCTGAGCGCCGGCCGGGCCAAGGGAGAGAGCGCGATCGGTGAGTGTCAGCTCAGCCGGATGCCCTTGATGATCTTCGCCAGCTCCGGCACGAGCGGCTGGGCGGCCATCACGGTGACGACGACACCCTTGCGCTCGACCCAGCCCGCGTAGCGGCCGTGGCCGAGCGCGCCGTCGCCCTCCTGGGTGAGCACCTGACGGCCGCCGATCTTCGCGGTCTTCGTGTCGCCGGAGAACGTGCCGACCTCGAACGGCGCGTTCTTGAGCTGCGCCAGCGTGCTCGCCTTCGGCCAGCACACCACCCGCACCCACAGCGACCGGTGCCGGCGGTCCGTGCCGTCGCGGTCGTCCGACCACTGGTAGCCGTACTCGGTGATGCCGTCGTGCTTGGTGACGACGACCTGTCCGTACGTGAAGCCCTTCGGGAGGTGGTTGACGCGGACGCCCTCGATGGCGGCGGCGCCCCTCGCGGGCTTGTCGATCTTGGAGTCGGCCGACCGCTTCGCCTCCGCCTTGGTGGGGACGGGGCAGCTTGGGCGCTCCGCCGCCTGGGCGGGGAACGCAACGAGGGCCGCGGCCACGGGCAGTGCGGACAGGGCGGCGAGCTTCTGAATCTTGGTCATGCCGGATTGGATGCGGCGGATGACGGAAAGGTTCGGCGGATGCGGGTGCCGCGTCGGGGAGAGGGGAGCCCCGCCTGGTCGACAGAGCCGGGGCCGGCGTCATCGGTGCTGACGTTGCTCGGCGGGATCGCGAGGCGGTGACGGGCTCTGCCGGTGGGTGGTGGCGAAGCGTCTGCGGTATTCGGTGGGGGTGGTGCCGAGGTGGCGGGCGAAGGCGCGGCGCAGGGTTTCGTCGCTGCCGAGGCCGCTGTGGTGCGCCGCGGAGGTGATGCTGTGCCCGCTGAGGAGGAGCTGCTGGGCGTGGTCGAGGCGGACGCGCTCGACCCAGCGGGCCGGGGTGGTGTTCAGCTCTGTCTGGAACAGCCGGGTGAGGTGCCGGGTGCTGACGGCGGCGTACGCGGCCATGGCGGGCAGGCTGTGGTCGGCGGCCGGGTCGGCGAGCACGGACGCGGTCAGCGAACGGAGCAGGTCGCCGCGCGCCGGCGGGGTCGCCAGCGCCGTCGAGAACTGTGACTGGCCCCCCGGGCGCTGCATGAACACGACCAGCTCGCGGGCGATGTCGCGGGCCACGTCCGCTCCGTGGTCGTGCTCCACCAGCGCGAGTGCCAGATCGATGCCCGCGCTGATCCCGGCCGAGGTCAGGTAGCGGCCGTCCCGGACGTGGAGGGCGTCCGGCTCGACGCGTACGCGGGGGTGGCGGCGGGCGAGGGTCTGCGCGTGCCGCCAATGGGTGGTCGCCCGGCGGCCGTCGAGCAGGCCGAGCGCGGCGAGGACGAAGGCGCCGCTGCAGACGGAGGCGACCCGTGCCGCCTGGTCGGCGAGGGTGCGGGCGGCCGTCAGCAGTTCGTCGTCGGGGCCGCGCACGGCGAGGTGGTCGGCCCCGGCGACCACGACCGTGTCGACGGGCCCGGCGTCGGCCGCCGCGGTCGTCGCGGCCAGCGTCGCACCGGAGGCCGCCGGGACGTCGCCGCCGCGGGGGGAGACCAGGACCGGCGCGTAGGGGTGGCCGAACCGGCCCGCCTGGTGCAGCACCTCCAGAGGCCCGCTGACGTCGAGCAGGGTCACGCCGTCGAACACCAGGAAGGCGACCCGATGCGTCATGTCCGAATGTGTGGTCTACGTGTCGGAATGGACATGGTGCCAGCATACGACACAGGGCGAACCTGGAGAAGTCAACCGATCGCGAGCCTGGAGGCAGACATGATGAGTGAAACGATCGCGGGCGTGCGGATCCCGGGCAGCGCCCTGGCGCGAGAGGCGACCGAGTTGGTCCGCGAGGCCGCTCCGCCGCTGCTGTTCGACCATTCCCGGCGGGTGTTCCTGTTCGGGTCGCTGCGCGGCAGGGAGCTGGGGCTGACCTTCGACCCCGAACTGCTGTACGTGGGGGCGATGTTCCACGACCTGGGGCTGATCGAGCGCTTCCGCCGTACCGACCAGCGTTTCGAGATCGACGGCGCCGACGAGGCCCGCCGCCTGCTGAACGCCCACGGCATCACCGGCGAGCCCGCCGACCGGGTCTGGGCGGGGATCGCCCTGCACACCACCCCGGAGATCCCGCTGCACATGGCGCCCGAGGTGGCCCTGGTCACCCGTGGCGTGGAGCTGGACGTCCTGGGCATCGGTTATCACGCGGTCTCCGACGAACAGCGGGCGGCCGTGGTCGCGGCCCACCCGCGGTTCGACTTCAAGAACCGGATCCTCGCCGCGTTCACCGAGGGCATCAAGGAGCGTCCGGAGACGACGTTCGGCAACGTCAAGGCCGATGTGCTGGCCCACTACGTCCCGGGCTTCCAGCGGGGCGACTTCGTCGAGGTGATCAAGAACTCGGACTGGCCCGAGTAACCGTCCTCGCGTCAGGCGGGCTCAGCGGTGCGGGCCAGCCAGGCCGCGCCGCCGAGCAGCGCCGCCGTCGCCACGGTGACGGCCGTCAGGCTGACCACCTCGGTGAACCAGAACGGAGTGACGGCGACGGCGATGGACGGCGCCAGGAGGGCGGCCGTCCTGCGGCCCACAGGGGAACGCAGGGCCGGCACCGCCACCGTGCCCAGGGCGGCCGCCATCAGGACGGGCCCGGCCACCCCGGGCAGCAGGTGAACCCCGACGCCCGCGACCACCAACCCGGCCGCCCCGGCCAGGATCCGCCGCGACCTCGCGGGGCCGGGACGGTACGACGGCGCGAGGGTCAGCAGTGCCGCGCAGACGAACTCGGGAAAGGCGGACAGCAGCATGGATCCGGGGATCCACGGCTTCCCGGAGACGAGCAGCACATCGCCCACCACGATGGTCCCGGCGGGCAGGGACGCCAGCCGCGTCACGGCGACCGCCGCGTGCAGCGCCGCCACGGCCCACGCGCAGGCGATCGCCGCCCATCGTCGCCCCAGCCACGCCAGCAGCACGACCAGCCCGTATGGCAGGGCGTAGATGAGCTGTGGGAGGGCCAGGTCGAAGGCGAACCGGCCGGCGTACCCGGCGGAGCGGAGCAGGCCGGCACCGAACAACGTGAGAGGGGCGAGAAGGGCTGCCAGGCCGATGGCGGCCGACCAGCGCTGCCGCGAGCCGGGTGGCGGGATGCGGCGCAGCCGGATCGCCAGGCCGCCGCGTACCAGGTCGAACGCGTCCCGCACGGCCGGGCGGCTCCGGCCGGGAGGCACGGCCGCCAGCAGCACGGCCAGCATCTCCTCCTCGTGCAGCGCCCGATGGTCCTTCGGGTACCAGGTCAGCAGCCGGCGGTAGCGCCGTTCGAGCGCGGTCACGAGGCGCCGCCGAGGGAGAGGCGCCTGGCGGGGTCGAGGCGCAGCCGGGCGGCGGCGGTGTCGGCGTTCCTGCGCAGCCGGTCGGCCTCGGCGGACAGCCGGGCCGCGCCCTCGGTGGTGAGCCGGTAGTAGCGGCGGGCCCGGCCGTCCACGACCTCCTCGCGGTCGGTCTCGATCAGGCGCTCGCCCTGGAGCCGGTCGAGCGCGGCGTACAGGGTGCCGGCGCGCAGCCGCACCCGCTCGCCGGAGATCTCCAGGACGTCGGTGATGATGCCGTAGCCGTGCTGCGGCCCGGCCGCCAGGGCCGTCAGGATCAGGAACGTCGGTTCCTGCATCGACCTGTTATTCATATCGTCGATATATACCGACTATCTGACTATGGCGCAAGCCTGGCCCGACCGGCCTCCCCAGGAGCCGGACGCGGGTGCGGAGGTCCGGCTACTGGGTGGCGGCCGTCAGTAGCCGACGTCGAGGAAGCTGAGCTTCTGCAGTCTCTGGTCCCAGCTAACGGGCTGCTGCACGGCGACGCTGTTCTCCTCCCCGCCCGCCGACACCTGGATGCACAGCCTGCTGTTCTGGTTGATGAAGTGGTACGACTCGATCGTCCACGTCTGGTTGGCATTGAACGAGGTGCTGCACGTCGACTGGACGATGCGCGCGCCGGCCGCGCCGCTGGCCTCGACGACGGCCATGCACAGGCCGCTCCAGCGGTTCTTGAGGCGGTACCTGCTCGGCTCGGACTCCGGCTGGATCTCCTCGAACACCCACTGCTGGTCGGTCATGAGCTTGGTGCACGTCGCCTGCACGATCGAGGCGTAGCCGGTGCTGCTGTTCAGCGGCCGCAGGCACTTGCCGGTCTGCTGGTTCTTGAGCTGGTAGCCGTGGGTCCCGAAGTCGACGGCGGACGAGGGCGCGGTGAGGGCCGACATGGTGGCCGCGGCGGCGACGGCGACCGTGGCCGCCTTAACGACGAGGCTGCGCAGTCCGGGCATGGCAAATCTCCTGACGCGAGAGGTATGAGGGGACTCCGTGGGAGCGGAGTCCGCGATGACACGCGGGCCCGGACGGCGGGCCCGCGTGAACCAGGTCGAAGCTGATGACGAACGCGATCGGACGCGGACAGAACGCTCGCAGGGCTCTTCCTGCGGTGAACGTTCCCACCACGTCTGACAGACAGGATCGTAAGATCACGATCGGGCGGAACGGTGAACGACGGCGGAATCAGGCAGGAACCGTCCACGATCACCGGGGATACCCGGGTGCCGTACCGGCCGGGTGCACGCCCGGTGGCCGGGCCGCCGCCGACGCCACGGCGATGTGCGGGCGTCCGGTGATGGGGTGCGGGCCGACATGGGCGCGTACGCCGAAGACCTCCTCGATGAAGGCCGGGGTCAGCACCTCCAGGGGCGGGCCGTGCCCGGCGACACGGCCCTCGCGGAGCACGACGACCTGGTCGGCGTAGGCGGCGGCCTGGTCGAGGTCGTGCAGGGCGGCCAGCAGCGTGAGCCCGAGCGAGCGGATCAGGTCCAGGAGCAGGAGCTGGGAGCCGACGTCCAGATGGTTGGTGGGCTCGTCGAGGATGAGCAGCGGGGCCTCCTGCGCGAGCGCGCGGGCGAGCAGCACGCGCTGCCGTTCGCCGCCGGACAGGGTGGTCATCAGCCGGTCGGCGGCCCACTCCATGCCGACCCGCTGGAGAGCGGTGACGACCGCCGCCCGGTCGGCGGCGGTGTCGCGGTCGAGCGGGCGTTTGCGGCTGTGGCGGCCAGTGGCGACGATCTCGGCCGCGGAGAACCCCTCGGGCGCCTGACCGTGCTGGGGAAGGATCGCGCGGTGGCGGGCGGCCTGGCGGGGCCGCATCCGCCACAGGTCCTGTCCGTCGAGCCGGACGACGCCCGCCGACGGCCGCAGCGACCGGTAGACGGTACGCAGCAGCGTGGACTTGCCGCTGCCGTTGGGGCCCACCAGCGCGACGAACTCACCCGGGCCCGCGGTCAGGGTGACGTCGTCCACGATGGGACGTTCGTCGATGCGGGCGCTGACACCCGCGAGGTCAAGACGCATCGCCGCCTCCCCTCGCGCGGCGGCGCAGCAGCCACAGGAAGAACGGCACGCCCAGCCCGGTGGTGAAGATCCCGACCGGCAGCTCGTTCGGCCGGTCGGCGACGCGGGCCGCCAGATCCACCAGCACCAGGAACAGCGCCCCGGCCAGCAGCGAGACGGGCAGCACGCGGCGGTGCTCGGCGCCGACGACGAACCGCGCCATGTGCGGGACCATCAGCCCGATGAACCCGATGCCGCCGACGACGCCGACCACGGTGGCCGTCAGCAGCGACCCGGCGACCAGCAGCTCGATCCGCAGGACGGCCACCGGCACCCCGATGGCGATGGCCGCCTCCTCGCCCGCCGCCAGCGCGTTGAGCGCACGGGCCCGCAGCGCCAGCCAGGCCACGCAGAAGACGATGAGCAGCGCGGGAACGCCCAGGTCGGGCCAGGACGCCCCGGCCACGCTGCCCATCAGCCAGAACATGATGCCCTGCAACTCGGTGGGGTTGAGCTGAAGCTGGACGAAGGTGGTGGCCGCCGCGCACAGGTAGCCGACGGCGACTCCGGTCAGCACCAGCCAGGAGTCCAGCAGCCGCCCCGAGCGCTGCGACAGCAGGTAGACCAGCAGCGCCGAGAGCAGGGCGGCGGCGAAGGCGGCGCCGGTCACGCCGAACGCCCCCGCCAGCACGGTGCCGCCGAGGGCCGGGACGAGGACGGCTCCGAGCGAGGCGGCCGAGGACACGCCCAGGACGTACGGGTCGGCGAGCGGATTGCGTACCAGGGCCTGCAACGCCACCCCGGCCACCGACAGCCCCGCGCCCGCGAGCGCGGCCAGCAGCGCCCGCGGGGTGCGGATCTCCCAGACGACCTGGCTGAGCAGCGGGTCGGTACGCGCGCCGCGTCCGGTGACGTGCGCCAGGACCACGCCCCAGACCTGGCCCGGAGGGAGGTTGACCGAGCCGACGGAGACGGCGACGACCAGCGCCGCGATCAGTGCGGCGATCAGGGCGGCCAGCAGCAGCCCGGTCGCGGGGCCGGAGACGGGATGCGGGCGGCGGGACGGCGCGCGCCTGTCTCGCGCCGTCCCGGATGTCAGGGTGTCAGCCATCGGGGTGGATCACCTTGGAGAGCTTCTCCACGGCCAGGGCGTTGAGCGGGCCCAGGTAGACGCCGTCGGAGACCACCGTGTAGGTCCTGGACTTCGACGCGGCCCACTGCGGGTAGGCGGCGAACAGCTCGGCCGCCTCCTCCGCGCCCTTCTCCTGCGGCGTGAACAGCCCCACCACCAGGACGTCCACCTGGGCGGTGGCGAGCTGTTCCCGGTTGAGGGTGCGGGTGGCGTCGGAGGTCCGGCCGGCGAAGGCGTTGACCCCGCCGGCGGCCTTGATGACGTCGTCGTAGATGCCGCCGGTCATCACGGCGGGCAGGCCGTTGGCGTTCATCATGGCCATGCCGGGATAGGCGATGAGGACCTTCCTGGCGGGCAGGTCCGCCGAGCGGCGGCGTACGGTCTCGACCCGGGTCCGCAGCTCGCCGATCAGGTCGGACGCGCGCTGCTGCACGTCGAAGACCCGTCCGAGGAGGCCGAGGAACTCCAGGGAGCTGTTGATCGACTGGTTGCGGTAGGCGCGCTGCTCCTGCTCCGTCGCCTCGGGCTTGCCCAGCGCGCAGTTGACCGGGTTGACCAGCGAGGTGATGCCGGCCGCGGCGAGCTGCTCGCGGGTGGCGAAGCCCTGCTTGGCGTCGAACCCGCCGGACCAGGTCGACACCACCAGGTCGGGCTTGAGCTTGAGCACCTGCTCGGCGGGGACGTCGAAGTTCTTGTTCATGGTCAGCCCGCCGGTCGGCAGCGCCTTGATCCTGCCGATCATGGTGGGGTCGTCGGAGACGCCGTAGCTCTGGACGTTGGCCAGGACGGTCTTCTCCAGGCCCAGCAGGATGAAGCTCTCCACCTCGCCGACGCTGGTGCCGTTGAGGATCAGCACGCGCTGGGGCGGCCTGGCGAAGGTGACCCGCAGGCCGCAGTTGTCGAACGTCAGGGGGTAGACGGTCCGGGCGGGGGGCGAGGTGGCGAGGCCGGTGGCCGCGCCAGCGGCGCCGCCGGAGCCGGTACCGGCACCGACACCGGCGCCGCATCCGGCGGCGGTCAGGGCCACGAGGGCGGTCATGGCGGCGGTGAGACGGGAAGGGTTCATGCGTGTGCGCTCTCTGTGGGTCGAATCCGATCGAACGTGCGCACGCCGGCAGAGCGGTCCGGACGACCGGTGCGGCGGCGGCGAGGACCCGCAGGGCGAAAATGATCACGGCGAAACGACGCCGGGGCAGCGATGCGGCGCTGACGATCAGCGTCGTCTGTCAGCGTTGTTTGTCAGGGCATCGGCGCGGACGTACGGCCGAGCCCGCCGAGCAGGCTCGGATTCACCGGATCACGCGGCCACCGCGGGCCGGGCCACAGGCGGCCCGCGGAGCACGAGGACGTACCTGAGGAACAGTCGGACGCGCCCACCCTCGTCCCGGCGGGCACGCGTGATCGGCCGCGGCCGGGCGGGGACCGGTCCGGTCGCGAGGAAGCACAGCACCAGCAGCGGGCGCAGCACCCATCCCGCCAGTTGCCGCACCAGTGCGCACAGGGCCGCCTCCAGCCAGCGCAGCCACACGGAGGTGAGCAGCACGCTCGCCGCGTGCACCAGCAACATCCCGAAGCCGGGGAACGCGGCGGCATGCACATGGACCATGCCGTCCATGCCGCTCATGCCTCCTGTGCCGCCCGTCCCTGCCATCGCGGCCGTTTCCGCATGATGCGCCGCCACCGTTACCACCGCCTTCGCCTGCCGCTCGGTGCTCAGCGTGAGGAGGGTGTGCAGGATCACCTGCGACGCGGCCGTCGCGGGGACGATGGAGGCGAGGGTACGTTCGCGTCCGGTGAGAGCCAGCGCAGGGAGCAGGAGGAGCAGGAAGCCGCCCAGCGCCGCGTCCGGGTCGAAGGACCCTCCACCGGCCAGGTGCCCGAGCGTGGCCAGGGCCGCGCACGTGGCGGCGAAACTGGCCGCGCGCACCCACCGCACCACTGAGAACGGACCCATCGCCGCGATCCTCCCACACGGTCACCCGCGTCCCCGGATCAGGTGGCCCGCGCCAGGCCCCGCGAGATCAGCCGCCAGGGCCGGACACCGACGCGGCCGGACGTTCCACCGGTGGCGCGGCGGCGGGGCGCCGGGGCACGGCCAGGTACGACAGCAGCAGCCCGGCGGCGCTGAGCACGGCCCCGGCCAGGCCCGTCCAGCGCAGTCCCGCGGCGGTGACGACACCCGCGCCGATCACCGAGCCCATCGCGTGCGCCAGCATGAACGCGGCGACGTTGGCCGTGACCGCCAGGGTCGGGGCGGCGCCCGCGCGGGTCAGGATCAGGGACTGCAACGGAGCGACGGTCGCGGTGGCCAGCAGCCCGAGCGCCAGCACCGCTGCCGCCGCCGTCGGCTTGTGCACGACGGCCAGTGGCAGCACGGCGAGCAGCGCCGTAAGGCCCGCGAAGACACCCCGCAGCGTCGCGCCGGCCGACCGATCGGCGAGCCGCCCGGCGACGAGGTTGCCCAGCAGGCTGCCCGCCCCGTACGCCAGCAGCAGCCACGAGACCATGGACGGGGTGAACCCGCTCACCTGGATCAGCATCGGCGCCACGTACGTGAACACCACCCCGACCCCGGCGAACCCGACGGCCGTGGTGGCGACGCACACCAGCACCGGCCGCCCGGCCAGCACGGAAAGCTCCGCCGCGGCGCTCGCAGGCCGCGGCGCGACCCGCGGCAGCACGAACGCCAGCAGCGCCAGGCACGCCAGCGACAGCACGGCCAGCGCGGCGAAGGGGAACCGCCAGTCCACCCCCTGGCCGAGCGCCGAACCGAGCGGCACGCCGAGCAGACCTGCCACGGTCAGCCCGGAGGCCACGGCGGCGATCGCCGAGCCGGCCCGCCCAGGACGGGCCACGCCGGTGGCCACGATCAGCGCCAGCGCGAAGAACGTGGCATGCCCGATCGACGAGATGACCCGTCCGGCCAGCAGCATCGGGAAGTTCGGCGCCAGCGCGCTCACCATGCTGCCCGCCGCGAAGAGCGCCATCAGGGCGAGCATGAGCCCCTTGCGTGGCAGTCGTACGGTGGCGATCGCCACCAGCGGCCCGGCGATCACCGAGCCGAGCGCGTAGGCGGTCACCACCTGCCCGGCGGCGGCGACCGAGACCCCCAGGTCGGAGCCGATCTGGGGGAGCAGCCCGGCGGCCAGGTACTCGGCGGTGCCGACCACGAAGATGCTCATGCACAGTGCGGCGAGTACCGCGAATGGTCCTTTCATGCGGGGGACGTTAAGCTCTGACATCCATGTCAGAGTCAAGGGAGGGACGTCGTGCGGATCGGGGAGTTGTCACGTCGTACCGGGGTGCACGAGCGGTTGCTGCGCTACTACGAGCAGCAGGGCCTGCTGTGGCCGGAGCGGGCGGCCAGTGGCTACCGCTACTACCAGGATTCGGACATCGACACCGTCCAGCGCATCCGACGCCTGCTGGCCGCCGGGCTCAACACCGAGACCATCGCCCAGGTGCTGCCCTGCGTACGTGTCAGGGCAGGGGACCTGGTGCCCCTCTGCCCGGAGATCGTCGACGACCTGCGGCACCAGCGTGAACGCATCGCCCGCGCCATCGAGGAACTGCTGGCCTCGCGCGACCTGCTCGACGCCGTCATCGACGCCGGGCCCCTCCCCCTCTCGCCGCCGTCCGCCCACCCCTCGGCCTGACCCGCCCGCCCCTGTCAGAGCCTGCGCACATCACTGCGAAGCGCGCACTTCGGAGGGCACACTGCGGAGGGCTCCCTTCGGGGGCGCACTTTTGACGGCTCATCTTCGACGGCTCATCTTCGACGGCTCATCTTCGACGGCCGCGAGCCGGTTGCCTGGCGTCCTCCCTGCCGTCGTATTCCAGCCGGGCCCGTTCGACCTCACCCAGGTTGACCGACCAGTCGGAGAGCGCCGCGAACAGCGGTGCGAGGCTGCGCCCCAGGTCGCTGATCTCGTACTCCACCCGCGGCGGGACCTCGGGGTGGTAGGTGCGCACGACGAGGCCGTCGCGTTCCAGTTGCCGCAGTCGTTCGGTCAGCACCTTGGGCGTGATGGTGGTGATGCGGCGCTCCAACTCCACGAAGCGGTGCCGCCCGTACTGGTGGAGCGCCCACAGGATGGGAGTGGTCCAGCGGCTGAACACGATGTCGACCACCGGGGCGATCGGGCACGCCTGCTCCGGGGCGGGAGCCGTCGGAAGTGTGTCGTTGGTCACAACAGGCCCTTCATCTCATTACTTTCCTCTAGGTATCTACTATCACCGCCCTAGTAGCTTCCTTCGAGCGAGTCCACGGACATCGACTGACTGGGAGTGAACATGATCGTGGTGACGGGAGCCACCGGAAACGTCGGACAGCCACTCGTGCGCGCGCTGGCCGAGGCCGGTGCGCAGGTGACCGCCGTGTCGCGGAACATCTCACCGCGGCAGGCACCGGCCGGAGTACGCCATCACCGGGCCGACCTGGCTCGTCCTGAGAGCCTCACGCCCGCGCTCGACGGCGCCGCGGCGCTGTTCCTGCTGACCTCGGGCGACTTCGTGACGGCCGGTGGCGACATCGGTGGCGTCCTTGAGGTGGCGAAGGCGGCGGGAGTTCGCCGGATCGTCCTGCTGTCCTCCCAGGGCGTGGCCACGGGGAGCCATCCCTCGACGCTGGAGGACCCGCTGACGCGGTCGGACCTCGACTGGACCCTGCTGCGGCCAGGAGGGTTCCACTCCAACACGTTGCAGTGGTCGGAAACGATCCGCACCCGGCGGACGGTCGCCGCGCCGTTCGGCGACGTCGCACTGCCCACCGTCGATCCGGCCGACATCGCCGAGGTCGCGGCGGGGGTGTTGCTGGGCGCCGGTCACGTCGGCAAGGCGTACGTGCTGACCGGACCGGCGCCGATCTCCCCTCGCCGGCAGACGGCGCTGATCGGTGAGGCGCTGGGGGAGCCGGTCCGGTTCGTCGAGCAGAGCCGCGCGGAGGCTCGAGCTGAGATGCTGCGGTTCATGCCGGAGCCGGTCGTGGAGTCCACCCTCGGCATCCTGGGCACCCCGAAGGCCGCGGAACAGCAGGTCAGCCCCGACGTCGAGCGGATCCTCGGCCGCTCACCCCGCCCCTTCGCCGAATGGGCGCTCCGCAACGTGGCGGCCTTCAAGTAGCGCCGTCCCGTACGGCGGCGGACGGGTCACGGGTTTCGGCCCGCACCCGACGCTCTTCCCCGACCTCGCGGAGGGCCGGGACGTCGTGCGATCACGTCGACCGGGTGGCCGACCGGCTCACGGGCTGCGACCAGTGGATTCACAGCACCCGCGTACGGCGCGTGCGTGAGCGTCTCCTGGCAGGGCCGCAGATCCCGGGCAAGGACCTGAGGCCGCTCGGAGGCGGGTCAGACCCTGCAGGAAGACGCTCACCGCTCCCGTCACCGTCAGCGGCGGAACGAGCCGGCGTTGAACACCATGACCTTGTCACTGGGTGGGCAGGGACTCACGTCGCCCAGCTGGTCATCCTCCGCCGGCCACAGGTTGCCTCCGGCGTTGATCGTGTCGCCGTCCATGACCCGGCCGAAGCCGGGGATGTCCACGCCTCGCCGCTCGCCGTCGTTGACGGGGCGGGTGCCGGCCGGCCAGATCGGCGTGAAGAGTGCCTCCTGCCCGTCCCAGGTGGAGGAGACGGTCAGGCATCGGCCCTTCGCCTGGTACCTCAGGGTGCCGCCGACCATCATGTCGGCGCCCTCGGTGAGGGAGTGGACGACGATCGAGGGGTCATCGCCCGAGACGGCGAACCCGTCGGGGCGGGGCGTGGTCTCGCCGGACGCGGTCGCCCCCGTGCCGCCACCGCCGGCGCAGGCGGTGGCGGCCATCAGCAGCGTCGCGGCCAGCGCGACAATGGCATGGTTCATGCTGGCTTCTCCTTGCGCGTTGTCAGCTTCGTCTACAACCACGCGTCGAGCCGCCGAGCGGTTCACGCCGTGGCGGTCAGCGCTGCCAGACGTCGTAGCCTCGGTTCTGGTACAGGTAGGCGGGCGTGAACGCCGACTTCCCGCCGATCTTGCCGAAGTGGATGCCGTACGCGGTCCCGCCGTAATACCACGGTCCGCCGGAGTCGCCTCCCTCGCTGATGTTCTTGTCCATGACCACCATGTGCCTCTTGGTGCCGCTGGAGACGTCGCGGCGGGAGACCTTGCCACAGCTCGCGCCGGTGGTCTTGCCGAAGTGGCAGATGCGCGTGCCCACGGAGGGCATGCCCGAACGGGCGTCGGCGTACCTGGTCTTGTTCCAGTCGTAATAGAACGTGCGGGTCGGGGTCTTGGAGCCGACACCGTAGTAGGCGAGGTCGCCCCAAGCGCCGACATGCCACCAGACGCGGCTCACGCTGGTGGATCCTCCGTGGGTGCTGTGGTTGGAGTAGGTGCGACTGATGGCGCTCCGCCCGCAGTGGCCGGCGGTCCCGTGACGCTTGGTGCTGCTCGTGATGTACTTCAGGTTGAAGCCCGAGGTGCAGGTACCGAGCGTGCCGCCGCCCCGGATGTACTTGTCCTCCGGCTGCGACGCCTTGTCCACCATGGTGACCTCGACCTGGATCCCAGCCGCCAGCGCCTGCTGGGGCAGCAGGTCCTGGGCGGTGACGGGCGCGCTCGGCTGCGCTTCCACGACGACGGTTCCGGTGCGCACGTCGTAGGAGGTGGTGGCGTCCGCCACGGCGGGGTTCGCCAGTACGGTCGCGTGGGTGGTCGCGCCGGCGGCAGACAACTCCTGCTCGGAGAAGCCACGGTCGCCGACCAGATCGACGCGCACGGGAAGGGTTCTGGCGAGTTCGACCGCCTTGGCCGGGACGTCTGCCTTGAAGCCGAACCACGCGCTGTCGTCGTTCTTGACCGCTCCGGCGAATTCGGCGGGGAAGCCGGCTTCGAGTTCCGCGGCGACCTTCTCGAACTGCCCCTGCCAGGCGGTCGAGTCGATCGCTTCGGCCAGCCCGATTCCCTCGGCGGCGGCGATCCGCGCGAGGTCCTCGATCTCGGCGGCGTGCAGGTCGTCCACCATGACGTCGGGGGTGTCCACGGGACCGTCGGGCTGGGCGGAGGCCGCGACGACCTGGGTGGCGGCGGTGGTGCCGATGTAGTCCTTGACGGCCTGCTCCAGGGAGACTCCGCTCTGCGCGGCCTGCTGTTTGATGGCTGCCAGCGTGGGGCGAGTCGGCTTGGGCTGCTCGTGAGCGGCCAAGGTGACGCTGGACGAGCCGGGGTCGGCGAACGCGGGCCCGCCCGGTAAGCCGATGAGGGCGAAGGCGAGAACGGCGCCGACGCCGATGCGACCGGCATGTGAGAACGAGGACATACGCATACTCCTGCACTGTCGACGGAAAAGTCGGATTGATCTTTACGGTGACCGGCTTCCGTAGTCAAGTAGCTTTCGCAAAACCTCAGAGGCCCTTAATTAGCCCCAAGTCATGAATTGATCCCAATAACGACAGAAAAGCGAAGATTTGGAGCACTGCTAACCCCTGAGCCCGGCAGCCGTCCCTAGCGAACCCATAGCCGTCCCGTCAACTGTTTCGGCGACGGGCGCGCCGCGGACGGCGCGGATGACAGGTCGAGAAGGGCGAGCGCCGCTTCATGCGGGAGGGCACTTCACCATGGCGGGCAGGGCGTCCTGGAGTGCCGGCGAGATGAGAACGGGAGTGACGAACAGCACCGCGATCGGCGCGACAGCGGACCTCGAGATGATCGCGGACCCGTACGCGGCCACGCGGCCAGGCTGAGCAGGAGGTGAGCCGTCAGCGGCCACGGCGACGAAGACGTAGATCGGCGGACCTGCCCGCCCCGCTCGGGCCGAGGAGGCCGGTCACCCGGCCGGGCAGGACGGTGAAGCTGACGTCATCGACGGCCTTCTCGGCCCGCCTTGGCGCCCTGCCCGGCACGGTAGCGGTGCCAGTGCCGATCGGCCACCCTTGCTGCGACCTCGGCCGCGCTCATCTGGACGCCCTGCAGGTCGACCCGCCGGTTGCCCGCGATCGCCAGCACGTACCCCATCCGGCGCTCCTCCAGATCGGCGCGCAGGCGGGTCTTGGCCGTAGACCTCATCGCCGGTCATCCAGTGGGCGGGCACGCCTGCGTCGAGGGCGGCCAGCACCATGCGCGGTGGCCAGGGCGGGCTTGGTGGCGAAGCCGGTCTCGTCCGCGATCAGCACGCCACCGGGCCGAGCCGGTCGACGACGAAATCCCGGACGTCATCGCGGACCGCGTCGGCGTTCCAGCGGGCGGTGCGCAGCAGCCGCCGCAGAGACTGCGGGCCGTGCCGCCCGGCGTGTTCGGCCAGGTTCCAGCAGTTCTTGCGGTCGATTCGGCCAGCAGCCCGCGCACGTACGCGGTCGCGGTGCGGCCGGTTCTGCGCGGCCGAACCGGCCGGCGATCCGGGCCATCAGCTCGTTGAAGATGACCATCCAGCCGTCAGGGTCTACGCAGTGGCCCGCCGCCACCGCACGATCTTTGGCTGTCCTCACAAACTCCAAACGATCACGCGGTGGCCGTCACCATGTGGCCCCAACGCCTCAAGGTCGCGACGCGTCACTGGAGTACTGGTCCAGGGCGAGAGGCCCGAGATGCGATGACAAGGAGCGTGCACACCGCCGCGGGCCGGCCATCAAGCGGATGGTCAGACCTCGAAGAGCGTGAACTTCACGTCCCACAGGTCACCGAAGCTGATGCCGGTCCTGTCGAACAGAACGTCCATCGCCCACGTCTCGCCGTCCTTGCCATCAGGGTTCCGCTCCTCCGTCACGGGTTGACCGTTCGCGTAGTGCAGGGCGATGGCCTGATCGTCGATCCGTACGAGATGCAACTCGGTCCTGGCCGACCTCTCTTCCAGGTAGTCGGTGCTCGCGGACAGCCTGTGGCCGGAGTCGATGACCGCGACCCAGTCGCCGACCTGCGCCACGCACAGGTTGGGAAAACGCGAGACGGAGGTCGCGTCTTCGAACCCCATCGTGGTCTCCGTCGCCAGGAAGACGTCCGGCACCGCCCTGAACAGCTTGTCGGTCTTGACTGCCGCTACCTCTGAGTTCCAGCCCACGGGCGCAACCTGGCGATCGGCGATCTTTTCGTCAGGGAGTTCCGAGAAGGGCACTCACCGGGGACTTCGATGACAGGCTCCCCTTACGCTGCCCGGGTTATTCCGCGACGTCGGCAAACGCCTCTGTCGCCCACGCGAGCGCTCGCCGCCGTGCGGCCGCGTCCAGCGGAAGTATGCCTCCACGACCTCGTCACATGGAACTTGAGGCGGCGCGGGGCCCCGTGTGGGCCAGGATCGCCGGGACCACCACGTCCCACGTGGGGCGGGGGAAGATCTCGTGGCCGGTGCCCTCCAGGACGAGCAGTCGCGC